>CAUWKC010000001.1:0-124126 GCA_963559365.1 uncultured Clostridia bacterium
ATGCTAGTCTGATTTTCTATAGCCTAACCATCGATAACATACTAAACATAATTGTACTTTTAATATTGGCAGGAGTAACAATAGCAATGCTAACAGGAGAAAATGGAATATTAAGCCAAGCAAATGAATCAAAAACTAAGACAGAGATAGCAGAAGCAAAAGAAAGAGCACAAGTAGATATTTTAGGATGGCAAACAAAAGAAATGACAGAAGGAAGAGATGGAAACTTAAATGATAGTGTTATAAAAAGTATTTTAACAGGAAAAGAATATGTAAAAGACGTAAAAGAAAATAGTTTTATTTCTAAAAAAGGAAATCATGAAATATTATATTCTGAATTATATGAAAGTACAGGAGGAGTAGTTCCACCAGCAGATGAAGGAGTAAAACCAGGAGAAATTGCAACAGAAACTAAAAAAGACAATTATTCAGACGGAACAGCTACAGCAACAATCCCAGGAGGATTTACAGTATCAGGAATTGCAAGTGAGCAAATAATAGATAATGGATTAGTTATTTATGATATACCAAAAGGAGTAACACCAAATTGGACAGAAGATACAAATGCTGATGGAGTACCAGATATACAGACAAAATATAATCAATTTGTGTGGATACCAGTAAAAGATGAAGCTAGTTATCAAAGGGATTTAAGTTATCCAAGTGATTATAGAGCTACTGCAAAAAATACTTTTACAGATACAGGATATTTACCAGAAGGAATAAATCAAGGAGAAGATAATGCAGAAAATAATGAAAATGCAGAAAGAGAAAGTGTGTTAAAATATAATGGATTTTATATAGGAAGATATGAAGCAGGAAAAGATGCAGATGGAACAACAGTAGTAAGTAAGCAAAATGCAACAGTATATACAAGTAAATCCCAAACAGAGTTTAAAGAAATAGCAAAAACAAAAATGTATAATAATAATATAGTAAAAAGTGCAATGAGTTCAGGAATACAATGGGATATGGTAATGCACTTTGTTGATGGAAAAAATGATGCTACAGGAAAAGTATTTAATGTAACAAAGTATGATGAAACAAGACATACAGGAAGTAAAGCAAATTCAGGAAAAAATAATAATGATAAAGTGCAAAACATATATGATTTAGAAGGTAATTGTTGGGAATTTGTAGCAGAAAAAAATAATACTAGCTGTCCGTTTGGTTATCGTGGAGAAGGTTACAACAAGTACAGCCGCTACATAGCTAGCAAACGTTACAGCCACTTTGGCAGTGCCAGCAGAGACGGGACTTTCCGCCCCACACTTTACATAATGTAAAACTGAATGCTGTGAAAACCGAATTTCAATCTGAATATTTTGACAAAAATCATGTAACGTAATATAATATAAAAGTATAATAAGTACAAATGCCACAGTTATATGAGGCAAAAGAAAAAACCGAAAGGAGGGGAGTTTATGAGTGAATATACTGAAACAGGAAGAAAACTATTAAAGAAAATGGCTACTAATAAAGAAGAAGAAGTTCTATTTTTATATGAAGAAATGGAAAAAAGATATTCATATCTTTTAAATAGTAAATTGAAAGCAGATGATATAAATAGATACAATGCTTTAGTAGATGCATATGTATATAATCATCAATTAAAAGTAGCTTTAAAAGAACGGAAATAGTAATATTTTTGTTAAAGAAAAAACGAAGAAACCCCTCCTAAAAGGGGTTTTTTCAAAAAATTAAATCCATTCTCCATATTTTTTAATATAAAACTTTTTGGCAAAAATAGCAACAATACAGTAAAGAAATGTAATTATAAAAATCAAAACAATATAAGGAATAGCAATTGGTACAAAACCTAAAATATTTCCTAAATTAGTAAAAGGTATTAAAATGCCAATAGCAATTAATGATAATGAAGAAATATATACAGCTTTATGAGCATTGCTTTGAATAAATGGCATTTTAGCTGTTCTTATGATATGCATTCCAATTAGGTTAGATGTAATGCTATAGCTAAACCAAATAGTTTGGAAGGTAGCAACATCTCGTACTTGGAATATAAACCAAAGAGAAGCAAAAACCAGTATATCAAAAGCAGAACTAAGAGGTCCCATAAAGAACATGAAGTGTTTTAGGCTTTTTATTGAAAAAGATTTAGGTTTTTGTAAAGCTTCTTTGTCTACATGGTCAAAAGGTAAAGTAAGTTGGCCAAAATCGTATAGTAATCCTTCTACTAATAATTGAATTGGAGTTTCTGGTAAAAATGGTAATAAAACGCTAGCAATAATAACAGATACTACTTCTCCAAAGTTAAAACTAGTAGCTAATTTGATGTATTTCATAAGATTTACAAAAGTACGTCTTCCTTCTGTTACACCATCTAATAAAACATTTAAATCTTTTTCTAATAAAATAATATCTGCGGATTCTTTAGCAATATCAACAGCAGTATCAACAGAAATTCCAACATCAGAATTAGTTAAAGAAGGGCTATCATTTATACCATCACCCATATAACCAACAATATTACCAGATTCTCTTAGAAGTCTAACAATTCTAGCTTTTTGAATAGGAGAAAGTTTAGCAAAAATATTAGTTTTTCTTAAAAGTCGTAAAACACCCATATCTGATAGTTTGTCTAATTTATTTCCCAAAACAATATTTTTTGAATGTATATTTAC
This sequence comes from uncultured Clostridia bacterium, assembly GCA_963559365.1. GTDB lineage: Bacteria > Bacillota > Clostridia > TANB77 > CAG-508 > CAG-269. The sequence goes on from CAUWKC010000001.1 coordinate 2,646, forward strand.
TTTGTCACAAATACAACGAGTAACTTCAGCATTATCTCCTGTCAGTACAATAACGCGAATACCAGCATTATTTAATTTTTTAATAGAATCTTTTGCACTTTCTTTTGGTGGATCCAAAAATCCAATAAATCCTAAAAGTATCATGTTTTTTTCATCTGTTACACTGAAATTTTCAATGGAATCAATATCATTTTTTTGGCAAACAGCCACTACACGCAGTCCTTCAGAGTTTAACTTTTTACTCATATTAATAATGTTTTCTTTAATTCCTTTAGTTATAGGTGATACTTCTCCTTTATCATCAACCATAGTACAAATTGATAAAATTTCTTCAACAGCACCTTTAGTAATTAATTGTTTTTTATTACCATCACTAACTATAACAGATAAACGTCTACGTGAAAAATCAAAAGGAATTTCATCTATTTTTTGATAGGTTTGTAATATTTCATTTAAATTGTTTTCTAAGCCTCTTTGTATAACTGCTTCATCAATATTTCCTTTTAAACCAGTTTGAAAATATGAATTTAGAAAAGCATGTTTTAAAATTCTAATATCTTCTTCTCCATGAATATTTAAATATTTTTCTAAAACAATTTTATCTTCTGTTAAAGTACCTGTTTTGTCAGTACATAAAATGTTCATAGCACCAAAATTTTGAATAGAGTCCAATTTTTTTACGATAGTTTTTTTCTTGGACATTCTAACAGCACCTTTAGACAAGCTTGAAGATAAAATTACAGGTAATAAAAGAGGTGTAATAGTGATTGCAATTGCAACAGCAAAAGTAAAAGCAGTTATTATATCATGTTTCCAAACATTTAATAGGAAAACAATAGGAATAATAATTATCATGAAACGAATTAATAAACGACTAATACTTTCAATCCCTTTTTGAAAAGCAGTTTTTGGTTTTCCAGCTGTCAATGTATGTGCAACTTTACCAAAATAAGTAGAATCACCTGTTTTTATAACAATACCTTTAGCACTTCCAGAAATAACGTTTGTTCCCATAAAACAAATAGTATCCAAATCAGCTATACTATCTATATTTTCAATAGAAATTTCACTTTCAACATTTTTTTTCACACTATCAGATTCACCTGTTAAAGAAGATTGTCCAACATATAAATCTTTTGCTTCTATAATTCGTAAATCAGCTGGTATCATACTACCAGAAGAAAGAGATATAACATCACCTAAGGGTACTTGATTAATTGGAATTTGGATTTCTTTTCCATCTCGAATAACTGTTGTAGTGGTTGCTACCATTTTTTTCAGTTCTTCAGCAGCTTTATTTGAACGATATTCTTCAAAAAAATCCAATAACGTACTTGCTGTAACCAAAATTGCAATAACAATAATATTAGCATAACTAGGAGTAGGTGGTAAAAAAATGTCAGTATAAATTAATATAACAACAATTCCTAATAAAATACAGTTAAAAGGGCTAAATAAACTTTCAAAAAAATAGTGATACCATTTTTTTGATTTGCTTTGTTTAATTTCATTTAAACCTAAATTATGAAGTCTATCTTCAGCTTCTTTAGAAGAGAGACCAGTTTCTTTTACTTGATATTTTTGGATAAAATCTTTTGAAGATAAAGTAGCTTGTAAACCATATAATTTACCAATGTTTACTTCATCTTTCATAGCATTATTCATTAAAATCATCTCCTATTTTCTTATGTATTATAAAAATTATACCACTAAATTTTATAAATGAAACAAAAAAATATAAAAAAACTCCTTTTTAGGAGTTTTATAAAATAATATGATAAACAAAATTAGTAAAAATACAAACAATAATACCACAGATAGTAGGAAGAATAAAACTAAGAAAAGTCCATTTCCAACTACCAGTTTCTTTTTTTATAGTTAAAAGAGTTGTAGCACAAGGATAATGCAGTACTGTAAATAACATAACATTAATTGCTGTTATTAAAGTCCAACCATTTGAAACTAAAATTTGACCAATTGAAAAAGTATCTTCTAAGTCTACTAAAGAGTTACTACCAAGATAACACATCAAAATAATTGGTAATACAATTTCGTTTGCTGGAATACCAAGAAGAAATGCAGTTAAAATATATCCATCTAATCCCATTAATTGAGCAAAAGGATTTAAAAAATTAGCTACCATTGTAAGCAAACTTTCACCTTGTATGCCAATATTAGCTAATAACCAAATTACTAATCCAGCAGGTGCAGCAACAGAGATAGCTCTTCCTAATACGAATAAAGTTCGGTCAAAAATGGAACGTACTAAGATTTTTCCAAATTGAGGTTTTCTATAGGGTGGAAGTTCTAATACAAAAGAAGAAGGCATACCTTTTAAGATAGTTTTTGACAACAATTTAGAAATTATTAAAGTAAAAAAAATTCCTAATAAAATAACAAATATAACAGTAATAGTAGAAATAATAGAAGCACCAATTCCTTGCATATTACCAGCTATAAAGATAGTAGCAATTGCGATTAAAAAAGGGAATCTACCGATTGCAAGGTACAAAATTATTAGTCAAAATAGATATCAATCGTTCTCTTGGGGAATTAATAATTCGACATCCTACAACTCCAGCAGCGTTACAACCAAATCCCATGCACATGGTAATCATCTGTTTACCAGTACAACAGCATTTTTTAAAAAAACCATCCATATTAAAAGCAATTCTAGGAAGATAACCTAAGTCTTCCAAAATAGTAAAAAGAGGAAAAAAGATAGCCATAGGTGGAAGCATAACAGATACAATCCAAGTTAAAGTTTGGTAAACGCCTGAAATTAGCATAGAAGAGAGCCAGTTAGGACAATGCAAAAAACCAGCAAACAAAACTAATTTTTCTTGAAACCAAGCAAACATATTAAATAAAGCTTGAGAAGGATAATTGCTACCCACAATTGTAAGCCAAAAGATAATTCCTAAAAATAAAAGCATAATAGGAATTCCCCAAGTTTTAGAAGTTAAAATTTTATCAATTTTCGTATCTCTTTTACTATAATTAATATCTTCAAAAGTACAGACTTTTTTACAAATTTCTTCTGATTTATGCATAATATCAGTAACAATAAAATCTTTAAAATTATTTTGATTAATATTATTTTCTTTCAAATTAGAACGAATTGAATTACATAATTCCAAAATGTTAGAATTATTAAGTAAATCAATAGAAAGATTTGTCTTAATAGATTCTAATATTTTTTGTTCACCATCAATTACTTTTAAAGCAATCCAACGAGCTAAATCCAGAGAAAGAGAATATTCATTCTTTATCATAGCAGACAACAAAGATAAATTATTTTCAATCAATTGAGAATAAATAACTTTTCGAGGGTTTGGATTTATTTCATGAGTACATACTTTAAAAACAGTATCCATAAGAGAAAGCAATGTATTTTTCTTTCTTGCCATAGTTCCAACAACAGGAACACCAAGCTCTTGAGATAATTGTTTCAAATCGATATGTATCTTTTTCTTTTTTGCTTCATCTAATAAATTAACACAAACTACAATACGATTAGTAATTTCCATAGTTTGAAAAACCAAATTTAAATTTCTTTCTAAACAAGTAGCATCTACAACAATTACAGTACAATCAGGCTTACCAAAACAAATATAATCTCTAGCGATTTCTTCTTCATCTGAATTAGACATAATAGAATAAGTGCCAGGAATATCAACAAAAAGAAAATTGTTATTTTGGTAAGCGCAAGTACCAGTAGCATTGCTAACAGTTTTTCCGAGGCCAATTTCCTGTATGTTGATGTAAACCAGTTAAATTATTAAAAATAGTAGATTTTCCAACATTAGGATTGCCTGCTAAAGCAACAACAAAATCAGAATTATTTTTTAAAAATTCAAAATCATTAAGCAATAAATTTGTACCAGTAGAAGATTTTGTAAGTCCCATAAATAACCTCCTTATTTATATTTATATATCTAATATTATATAATTAGCATCTTCTTGGCGAATAGCAATTAAAGTACCGCGAATAGAAAAAGCACGAGGATCTTTCAAAGGACTAACTAAAACAGGTGTAATACATGCACCTTCTACAAATCCTAAATCTAATAAACGTCTCCTTACATTGCCAATACAATTTAATTTTTTTATATATCCTTTAGTGTACAAAGGTAAATCATTTAATGTCATTATATGCCTCCTTAAAAAAATAGTTACTATATTATATTTTGTCGAAAAATAAATGTGACTATTGACAAGTTTCTTATTTTATGAAAAAATAAGAAAAAATAAACAAAGAAAAGAGGAAAAAAATGAAAAAAATAAGAGGATTTGAAATTGCCAAAGGATTTGAAGATAAACAAATCAATTTACCAATTAGAAAAACTAAATATTCAGCAGGATATGATATTGAAGCAGCAGAAGATGTAACTATACCAAGTTTTAAAAAAGGTATGAATCCTACCTTGGTAAAAACAGGATTAAAAGCTTATATGCAAGATGATGAATTAATGCTACTATATAATAGAAGTTCAAATCCAAAGAAAAAAGGATTAATTCTAGCTAATAGTGTAGGTGTTATTGATAAAGACTATTATGGAAATCCAGACAATGATGGACATATCATGTTTGCATTTTATAATATCAAAGAAGAAGACATTACAATAAAAAAGGGAGAAGCAATAGGACAAGCGATATTTCAAAAATACATGGTTGTAGACGAAGATGAAGCACAAGGAGAAAGAGTAGGTGGGTTTGGATCAACAAACAAATAAATAAAAAAAAATAAAAAAAATTTATGCTTAGAATAGAGCGACTTATAGAAGAAATATACATAAAAAATGAATGGTAAGGGCTTTGACTTTTACCATTTTTTGTTGTATAATAAATATGGTTAAAAAATCCAATAAAGTTATTTAAATATAAACACTATTTACATAACTTTATTATATTTTTTTGACAATATAATAAAACACTGAAAGGAGCTGACTTACATGTTTAATGTAGGAGATAAAATTGTATACCCAATGCATGGGGCAGGAGTCATTGATTCAATAGAAGAAAAAGATATATTAGGAGAGAAACAATCTTACTACATATTGAAAATGCCAGGAGAAGTAAAAGTAATGATACCAACAGCAAAGGCAGAAACAGTAGGAGTAAGAAATATTATAGATAAAAGTTCAGCTGAAAAAGTAATTAAAATTTTAGAAAAAGATGAAACAGAAATGGACAAAAACTGGAATAAAAGATATAGAGACAACATGGATAAAATGAAAAGTGGAGATATATATGAAGTAGCAGATGTGGTAAGAAATTTAAGTTTCAAACAAAAAGAAAAAGGATTATCCACAGGAGAAAAGAAAATGTTAAACAATGCAAAACAAATATTAGTCAGCGAATTAGTTTTAGCTGAACATGCATCACAAGAAGAAGTAGAACAATTAGTAGAAAATAAAATCAATACATCTTTCATGATGTTCAGAGCAGAAGAAGTAAAACCAGAAAGTGTAGTAAACAAATTCATTCCATTTGATGGAACAGGAACAAATGATTAAAATATAAAAAAGGGCATATTAAATCTTGAAAAAATCTAAATTTAATATGCTCTTTTATAAAGTAAAAAAAAATTTTAGAAAAATTTGCAAAATGTATTGACAAAAAAATAACAACATATTATAATAATTAATGTCGTTAAGACAACCAGTTCAATATAAATGCAGATGTGGCGGAACTGGTAGACGCACAGGACTTAAAATCCTGCGGTTGAATAAACCGTGCCGGTTCGATTCCGGCCATCTGCACCAAAACAGTTGAAATTTAACCAATTTCAGCTGTTTTTATTTTTATTCAAAAGTATCTGTAAGTATTGAAAATACAAGCTTTCAAGATTTTTCGTTATTCAACCTATTTTCAAAATTATTTGTCATTATTCGTTATTTTTTCATAATTGCACGGAATATGCACGGACGATTTGCACGGAAAAATAATCAATGTAACTATATTGAAATCAATAGTTATAAAGATTATGTTTTTAAATTTCGTGCACGGAAAATTTTAAATATATAAATATGCAATATTCGCAGTAAAATGAATTATTACAGGAAATTTAACTAAAAAATTTTTTATTTAATTGCACGGAAAAATAAAAAAGATAGAATTGCATAGAACAATCCTATCTATCTCTTTCGTTTATTTTACTTATAAAATCATTTACTAATCTAATAAGTCTTTCTTTTGAAAAGCTAAACAGTAAGCTAACATATTCAAAAGTTTTGTCTATATAGTTTTTTAATTTTGAATTTTCAGCTTTTAATCTTGTATTTTCCTGTTGTAAATTATAATTTTCTACTTCTACTCGTTCGATTTTATTTATTGTATCTTCAATTATGTTTTTTATACTTGTATATCTACTAGAAATAGTATTAAATTTCTTTATTATTCGTTTATACTCATTTCTCATAATTTTAATGTCATCAGTTATTATTTCTTGTTCTTGGTGCTTAGTTTCTTTGAACATTTCTTGCATTTCATAATTTGTAACTTTTTTTAATGTTGCTGTTGGGATATGTTCATTATTTATTGTATTTCCTCGTTCTAAATCGAAACCAGATTTTATCATATATTTATAAAAATTATCTTGTAATCTTTTATAACTATCTTTACCTTTCCAATATTCTGAACAGGCAATTTTACTTATTTCTTTTCCATTTTTATCTTTTTTATGAACAACTGGAATAAATACAATGTGCATGTGTGGAGTGCTTTCATCATTATGTACTTTGGCTGATACAATAAAAGCTTCTCCTAGATTATTATAATTTGCTACAAATTTATATGCTGTTTCAAAATATCTTTTTGTTTCTTCTTCTCCAATACTATTAAAAAATTCTTTATCAGATGTAATTATAAATTCACACATTACATTGCTAACTTTTTTTATCATACCTTGTAAGCTATATTTTAATTTTACATCTTTAAATACTTTTTCATAAGTAGATTCAGGGGCTTTTATTGAATAGTTTAATCTTGAATTTTGAATATTGATATCTTTATTGGAATAATTAGTATTTTTTCTTTCATTGTGTCTATATATTCCAGATAGATTTTTCATTTTATAATTTGTATTTCTAATTATTGCATAACTCATATTTTCTACCTTCTTTCCTGTTAGGGTAGTGCTACGAAGCTTTACTCATATTTAATGCTTAGTATTTAATCAAAAAAAGAGATACACTTCAGTGTAGTGTTCTAACATACTAGAACATTAAAAATGTTCTGTATGATTAAGGGGAAAACCCCCTTAATAAACCCCTACACAAGATTTTTTGAAATTATTTGCATTTATTTGTTTATATCTTTTATTAAGTAATGAAAATTAAAAAAGTCACTCGAAAAATCTTGTTATGGGAAACCTGCGTCGGTTTCCCAAACCTTTCCCACTGTATTTGTAAAATTAATTAGATAAATCTAATCAATTTTACAAATTTATCTTTCTTGTTCTTTTGGATTATTCAATAATTTTGTATTTTCACTTAATAAAGTATCAATATTTACAATATCATTATTCATATAGTAGTTATTGACTTTTTCAAGTTCTGATTCTTTATATTTATTGAAAACAGAAGTATAAGTATTTAGAGTTATTGCTACATCAGTATGCCCCATAAGTCTTTGAAGTGCAACTGCTCGCATTCCGGCTTCAATACATCTAGTTCCATAGGTATGTCTTAAACTATGTGATGTAATATCTGTTATATTCATTTTCTCTAATAATTCTTTCAACTTTCTATTTGCATTATTAGGTCGCACATATTCTCCATTAGGAGTTAAAAATAATTGTTTATCACGATTATTCTCTGCTAATCTCATTTGACTAATTATTTCGTTTCGTATAAAAGAAGGAATAGGGACTTCTCTAATTCCAGCATAAGTTTTTGTTGAATCGCCCATTATTACTTTATGATTTTTGTCAGTGGATAAAGTTTTATTTACTGAAATTAAATTTTTGTGTAAGTTTATATCTGTATTTCGTAATGCCAAAACTTCTCCAATACGAAGTCCTAAATACATTTCAATTAAATATGCAACCTTGTATGGTTCATCTGTAATAGGAACATTCATTAAATAATCAGTTAATTTTTGTTGTTCTTCAAGTTCTAGGGCTCGTACAACTTTGTGTTTTTTAGTACTTCTTGGTCGTATAACATCATTCATGGGATTTTTTACAATATAGCCTTTATTAATAGATTCTCTGAAAATTTGAGAAAATTGTTCTTTTATTTTCTTAATTGTGGAATCACTATAATTTTTTAAACTATTAAGATAATTTTGTATTTCTGCACTTGTGATATCACTAATATTTTTTTCTGATAGTGAACTTTCTTCAATTTTTTTAATTGTTTCTATTATTCTTGAGTATGTTCTTTCGCTAATTAAATTCATATCTAATTTTTTTATAGCATTTTCTCTCATAAGTTTATTTAATGGAATACCGTTGTTTTGAATAAATAAATCATTTCCTTTTTGATATTGAATACTTGTTAAAAAATCCTGTGCTTCTTTTTCTGTTGAAAATGATTTTGTTTTTCGTATTTCTTTTGAAGTGTCTAAATTATATACATAATAAGTACATCGCCATTTTTTGTCTTTTTTGCTGTAATAGATACTACCAATTTTTTCTTTTTTATTACTCATAACATATTGCTCCTTTAAACTCGTCTTTTCATTTTCCAAATTAAGTAGGAAAGTAACATTATTTGATTTGATTTTCCAATATTAATTGAGGGGAAATCATTTCTTTTAAAAATCCTATATGCGATTGTTTCACATACATTCAAGTCATTCATTACATCTTTTACGCTAATCATTCTAAAAGGATTCTTGACTCTTCTAATGGTATCTATTGCCATTCTTTCTTCTGGCGTTAAAAATTCTTTTGTTTCAATTACTATATTTTTAGTTTCTATATTTTTAATTTCATTTATCATTTTATTTATTTCTTCCATATTAAAAATCCTTTCGTATCTAATTTTTATTGTTTTTAATAAATCTTAGTATTGTTGTTTGAATAGATAAAATCATTTGAAGTACATCATCATTTGTATAGCGTTTGGATAAATCATAATTTGATAAGCTTAAATCTTTTTCTAGAATTCTTCCATTTAAAAATTTTTTTCTCATATAAGGAGAACCGTGAAGTATTAAACTTATTGTTATAATTAAAACTAGCTCTTCTTAAAAATTTTATATATTTAACACATTGTTCTTTCGTTAGAGATTTAAAATTTTTATTATTTTTACAAACTATTATGATATCTCCACGAATGGTTTCGCCAATACCCAAAAGTTTTGGATTAATATATATATTAGGTATTAGATATTTTCTATTATTCTTACATAGAATAACTATATCGTCATAAGGTATTACATCAAATTTCCCGTCCAACTAATTCCTCAAATTGAACAATATTATTGTTTATTTTTTTTAGTTCTGGAGGCTTACCAACTTTTTGATATATAATTATAATTTTGTTATTGGTCATTATAATCACTACTTTCTTTTTGTATCTTTCTTAAATATTCTTGATAAGCTATATTATCTAAATATTTTCTGTTTTTCGGATTATCTAAACTAATTGTATCTTTTGTATATAAATTGTCAGATTTTTTAAGAAATTTTTTATTTGTAATTGCGTTTGAAATTTTTTTCATTTTCTGAAAACTCCTTTAAAATAAATTTGATTTCTAGAAATCATAGTTGTTCGAACTGATTATAGGATACGATGTTTTATTATTAAAAAGAGAAAAAGCCCAAAAAAAACAAAGAAAGTATAAAGAAACATAAAAAAGAATAAAAAAACTGAAAAAATACACTTCCAAAAATCTTTGAAAGTATATAAAAACCATTATATTCAACAATTTTTTAATTGATTTTACGTACAAACATAAAAAATACCTTTAAACGCACTAATTTAGTACGATTAAAGGTATTTTATATATTTTTACTTATTCTTCAAAATCTTCTTTATTTTCAATATCTAAATAACAAATATTTACTTCTTGCATTTTTTCAAATTCTGTATTTGTTATTTTTAAGTCTTCTAGCATTTCGTCAGTAAATTCTAAATCATTTTTAGAAATAAAGCATTTTCTACTGCTAGGCTCATATTTACCATTAGTACAAAATAAAATTCCTTTCATTAGTCTATTTGTACCATTTGCTATGTTAATATCTATTTGAGTGCATTCAAGACGAGGGCTAGTAGGTTTATAATTATTAAAGTGTAAAAATGCCATAAAATTATCTGTTTCTATATATCCAGTCATATATATTTTATCTGTTTTATAATCAACAAATTCTAATTCACAATAATTTGATTTTGTCACTAGATTTATTTTAAATTTACATTTATCAAATTTTTTTGAGGAAGGATAGTATCCATTATAATAAATATATAAGGTATTAGTCTCAAAAGGATTTTTATTTTCTGCTTTATTTATAAATTTATTATTAAGAGTAAATAATTCTGATTCATTGATTTCTAGTTCTCTGCATAGTAAGAATATTTGCTCGGCATTTGGAATAAGTTCGCCACTTTCAAACCTAGCAATAGTAGACGCATTTTTTCCAATTGTCATTGCTAGATTATCTTGACTTAATCCTTTTATTTTTCTAAATTTTTTCAATCGCTCTCCAAATTCGGATTTATTAAATTCTGACATAGAATCACATCCTTTAATAAATATATATACTTCAATTATACCATTTCTTTACATTGCTTTCAACATAAGTGATGGGCAAATAGCTTGATATAGTAATAAAATTTGAAATTGACATAAAGAAATGTTATAATTAATATAACTTTATAGTAAAAAGAATGGCTTTGAAATCTTAATTAATCAATCCATTCCACAAGCGTAATGCTTGGTGTTCAATGTTAACATTCAGGTATTGCGATTGCCTGGATTTTTTTAATACGAGATTTTAGCTTTGCTTACTTTTCGTATTATATACATTGAGTTTTTACATAAGGAATCCATATACAGGAGAGTGAGCAAATGAAAGATTTAGAGTGCTACGGTGGTCGGTTGTCCAGGTGGATAATCTTCACTAACAAGAAATAGCCATTCAGCTAATGGGGGGAGAAATTTCCCCCCGAATTTTATAGGAATTATTGAAATTTATATAGATTTAAGTTATAATTTAGTTAGTTAGTCTAAACTAATCGCAATAGTTTAGGTTAATTATAGCTTTAAAGATTAAGATTTAAAGCATTAAAACACGGGAGTTGCTCACTCTCCGTGTATTTTTTTGCACTATATGCAATATTTTGTAAAAAATAATAAAATTGCTACTAAATTAGTGATATTTTCATGAAAAAACAACCATTTTACATAAAAAACTTGCATTGCATGCAAATTTTATTGCATATCATGCAAGTTTTAATTTTTTGACTTGTTGCAATAAGCTTGTTATATTAATGTTACAAATAATTTAAAGATTTATTTATCATTGAATATATAGAAGTTTTGGAGGAATTTATGAAAGGGTTAAAAGAAAAGACTAAAATTAATCCTAAACAAGTTATAACAATATTTAATATTCTTCGTTCAATTGGATTAAATACAAGTCATAGAGGTACTAAATATATTAATAAAGCAATTCAAATAATTACAATGGCTGATAATGATATTGTTGTTATTAATGATATATATGAAAAAATTGCCAAAATATATGGCAATATAACTCCAAAACAAGTTAAAAATGATATATCTTATGCTTTAAATACAAGAATAGAAAATAAAGCATTAGAAAATTTTAAAAGGGTATTTGGTTTTGAATACGATAGCTACTACTTTACTAATAAAAATATAATTGAAGAAATTGTGCGTATTATTAAATTAGAATATTTATAAATTCTCTTTTATATCTTTTACATCAATATCAAGAATTTTACAAATAGCCATTAATTCAAAATCTTTTACAATTCTTTGTTCTTTTTCTATTAAATAAATATCATTTGGATATAATGTTACACCTAATAACTCGAGTTTATTAGATAATTTCTCAAGTGACAAGTTATGTTCAATTCTACTGTCATGAATAATTTTTCCAGAAATATTACTTTTATTTTTATATTTATTCATAAAAATTCCATCCTTTAATGTATTATTTACAATTTTTATTGATATTATCATGGAATTCATGTTAATATATTATGAGAGCCATAATGAAGTGTAGAAAGAAAGGAGAAAATATGAATAAAAATATAGAACTTACAAGCTTGATTAATGATTCGATATTAGATTCAATTTTTAAAGAGAAAGAGGAAAGTTTATATCATCAAAACAAGTATGATAAAGAAAAAATTAAAGAAATATTTTTGGAAAATCCAACAAGTTATGAAAATTTATTAATTGCAATAAAAAACTTGCCACCACATTTTAATAATACTAGAGAGAATATTATTGAAAAATTAGAACAATATTTAGAAAGAGAAAATAGTTTAAGTGCTTATGATAATGAAAGATTTTATAAAAAAGGTTTTTGTGATGGTGTGAAAATGATGTTAGAAGTATTAAAAGAAAATTAATTACATAAGATCAATTATTGATAATTGCACTCATGTATGATACTATAAGTATCATAACAAACTAGTAATTTGGAGGGCTGTTTATATGTTTTTTAGTAATATTTTTAAGAAAAACAAAAAAAATATAGAGAAAGATACAAAAGAAGTTAAAAACCAAGTTGAAAACTATAATGAATATGATGTATGCAATTATTTTATTGAAGAATTAATAAAACTAGGTAAAGATGACACATTATTTAGAATAGAACAAAGGTCAGATAGATATTTATCTCTTATATATGGAAACAATAATTTCCTTAGAGTGCATATTAGCAAAGTAGATGATACAAAGTGGATAACAATTGCAATGTTCAATTCATATAGAAAAAAATATATTGATAGTGAATTATTTTTAGCTCAGACAAATAAAAATCAAATTCATTGGAAGGCTGACATACAGGATTTTAATGATTTAAAAAAATTTATAGATATAGCCAATGAAGCTTGTGTGATATTAAAAGAATGTGGTCAAGAACCTTTAACCGAAGATGAAGAAAAAATTGGAAAATATTTAGAAAAATTATATTTAGAGTGTGGAGCAGAAAAAAGTAATATTTATTTTCGACATTTATCAGACCATGCTGAAATATATTACATCGAGTGGCCTACAAAAATTAAATTTAAAGTGTATAAAAAGAAAAAAAGTTGTATATGGCTTTACTTTTCAGAAATTGCAAAAGAATTAAAAATTAAATGTGAAAATGATGGAAAAATTGAATTTGAAAAACTTGAAGAGTTGGATGTCATAAAACCATATATTATTGAAAGAGTTAAATATATGAATATCAATCGAAATTATTATGAAACTCCAGAAGGCTTTGAAACAGGATATGAGAACTTAAGGAAAAATAATTAAATTTATATATTTAGAGTTACAACTTACAATTTATATAACACATACAATAATTATTCATTAATTTTTAACAATATATAGAATTATATATTATTAAATGTTTTGCACACAATATGCACGGACTAAGCTATAAAAATACTTTTACATAGCTATGTAAAAGATTTTGAACTTTCCCATCTGCACCATTAGATTTATCAATGCTTTTAGAGTTTTTGATAAGTCTATTTTTTTATTTAAAAATACTATCAGTATACAAAAATATTTAATTTTCATTTATTTATATGTATTGTTATTATCTAATTTGTAAAATCTTAAATATACAGGAAGATATATTTATAGATTTTAGAGATAAAGAATCAGTAAAAAACATATATTTACTAGAACAAGGAATAATAAATAAAAAGCCAATAGATTTTAATTGCCCATATGAAACTTTTGTAAGTATGCTTAAAATTTTCAACAAATGAATAAAAATACAGTAATATATTTTGAAATCGAAAACAGTAAGGAAGTTCTTGACATCAAAACTAAATTTATGATTTTTAAACAATCTAAATTTGTAGGATTTGAAACCTCTATTTTAACATCAGCTAATATAGTAAATAAATATAATGACTTAATTTCAACCTTAAAACAATTTGAGCAAAATTCTACTAATGAAGATATTTTAAATAGCTTTGAATTAGACCTAATTAAAGTTTATGATAAACAAAAAGACCAAAGAATATATGTATACAAAAAAAGATTTAGATTTAATTTCTTGGGAAAGAATAGATAAATTTATCGAGCAAATTTACAATGATGTAAATAATTATTTAAAAGCTAATACTATATCAATTAAATATATAGCACCTATAGTGCGTGGAGGTGGCATTCCAGCAATAAAACTTTCTCATATGTTTAATGTTATAGATATGTTACCAATACAATAAAAACATAATCATGAAACTAACTGCTAATATTGCTATTAAAATGATAAAGGAAAAATTTGGAGAAGATGTAAAAATAATTTATGTTTCTTTGACTAGAGATTATACCTACAAAGATAGTGTTAAAAATATATGTTTTACTACTTGGGCAGTGACTACTAATGAGATGAAAGAACTTTCAAAAGAAAAGTGCAATGAATTAAATATTAATTATAATTTAGTTTCTGTATATCCATGGGAAAATGTAGAAGAAGAATTAGATGAACTAAATAATAGCTAACAAAATGGAGAAAATCAATATTTTAGATTTTCTCCTATATTAATGACTTACATAGCAAATGCTATGGACACTAATGTAATAATAGTATATGAATAACTTTAAATTCTATGCAATAAAAAACGATAGCCTTTTGAGCTATCGGATTAAAATGATTTATGTTCTTTTCAGAACGGACACTAATGTTTTATTAATTTAATTATAAACTATTCCATGGCAGAAAGTCAAACAAAATTTGAAATTTTCATTTATTTTTCAGTGGTCTTAACCTATATAGACTTTCAAGTTGTGAATTAATCTTGTCCCAGTCATTTTGTGAAATAGTAACTAATTTTCCTTTTTTTCTATATGTATCTGTAATTCTTAATTTACTAGCTACTTTTAATTGCTCAACTAAAACAGTAGAATCAATTTCTTCTAAATCAATATGAAACCCAAATAGGTCATTTAATCTTTTAGTAGTTAGTGGAAGAATAGTACATATAGGAGAATTTTTGGAAGTTTTTAATACTAAAACAGGTCTTAACTTATTTTGTTCGCTTCCAACATTTATTCCAAGATTACACCAATAAATAAAATTTTTCAACTTCATCAAGTTTTGCAATAGCTCTTTGATAATTTCTAACATCTATAAAATCGTATCTATTTGATACTTTTGCAACTTCATTTAAAATTTTTCCAACTGGTTTTAACTCATCAATGAGTTTAGAAAATCTTTCGTGGTCTGGTAATTTTCTAGGTTAATAATTCGTAATTAGATATCTAAAGTAATTACTTTCAGATAATTTTAATTTTGCCATGTTCTTCTTTAATCGCTTACTCTCTTTTTTATTTAAATAAAAAAGAGATAATTATAAGGTTGATAAATCTAAATCTTTTGAAGAACAGATCAAATAAGTATAAAAGAAACAGATCATTCAGTAGGGCTTAAGCCCTGAAGTGCCAGAACAAAAGCCTTCTAGGCTAATAGAAAACCACCCGTTTTATGGGTGGTTATGATATGTAAAATTTTAATATTTTAATATATAGTTAAAGTTCCTTTGCCTTTTTTTGGATAGTAATTGTGTATTCAAATGAATTATAATCTATAGTCATTATAATTAAATTTTCAGTATCACTAGATGTTTTAGCCAATTCTACTGTTGATGGAATTACGTTTAAATCCATATCTTTAGTTAAAGAAAAGCCACCCTCATTTCTTAGATATTGAATATATTTTAATAAGTCTTTTTGCACATTATCTGACTTATATCTTATTGTCTTTGTTGTAACTCCGTTACTCACTTCTGTAGATAACGAAGTCACTTGTGTTTTTTCTACTACTGCTTCTATCGATTTTATTGTATCATTTCCAAATTTATATTCATCAGCATTATCAGTATTTCCAGTAATAACAAAAGCAACTATTCCTCCAATAAGAAGTAAAATAAATACAAAAGCTACTATATATTTAGCTTGTTTTTTTATACTATTAGTAGTATTCTTCCTATCTTGTAGGATTTGACTATTGATTAACTCTACATCTTCTTTGCTAAAATGATTAGATATCCAGTTTTTATCATAAAATTTATTATTCTTATCATATGTATGCATTATTTGTACCTCTTCTTTATGAGCTACTACTTGTCCACTATTAGAATAAATTTGATAGTCAAAGAATATAGTAAAAAACGAAAGAATTGTTTCTAAATTACTATATTCATCAAGTAGAAATATGTAATAATAATCTAAATTATCTGATACACTCAAAGGCTTTATAATTTCTGCAATTTGCAAATCATCCTTATATATTAATATGTTTCGTGTTTTGCCAACAGATATGTCATAACTTTTCAATGTATAATTTCCATATTCAATTACATACTTTGTATCTAAGAATCCATTTGTTAATTTATAAAATTTTCCACAAATATTATTTTCATTATCAAATATATTATAAATAATGCTTTTTTGCTCCCCAGTAAATACCCATTTCATCGGAATAGCAGTATTTTTAATATTTTCTATAATATTATAAGAAGTTATATAACAAATAGTTTCGTCCGTTTTAGTAATTATACAAGGTCTTACTTTATCAATATCTAATGAAACAGACATATCCATCCAAGGAGAACCTGCTAAATATTTCAATTCATTATTCACTTTAATTTCAAATTTATTTTTCAAATTTGATTTTGTTTGTTCAACTTTTATTATCATTTTTCATCACAAAATTATTATATAGTATATTGTTTTAAATATCAATAGTAGGATGGCAATTTTTTGGAAACTTAAAATTTACTTTTCTTTACAACTTTTATATTTTTTGATAATATAAAAAGTGATAAAAGTTATTAACGTTATGACAAGGAGAAGAATAATAAATGAAAAAAATAGTAGTAGCAACAAATAATCAAGGAAAAGTTAAAGAAATCAAAGAAATATTAAAAGGTTATGAATTAGTAACACTAAAAGACATAAAATGCGAAATCGAAGTAGAAGAAGACCAAGAAAGCTTTGAAGGAAATGCTAAGAAAAAAGCAAAAGAAATAGCAAAAATAACAGGACTACCATGCATAGCAGATGATAGTGGATTATGTATTAATGCTTTTGAAGGATGGCCAGGAGTATATACTGCTAGATTTTTAGGAGAAAATACAACACCAAGACAAAGAAATGAAGCAATTTTAGCAAAAATGAAAGACTTACCACAAGAAGAAAGAAAAGCAAGTGTAATTTGTGTAGTAGCATATTACAACAACGGAAAAATTATAATAGGAAAAGGAGAAACGAAAGGGATAATAAGTACAAGCCCAAGAGGTAAAAATGGTTTTGGATTTGACGAAATTTTTGAACTAGAAAATGGAAAAACTTATGCTGAACTAACACAGGAAGAAAAAAATCAAGTTAGCCATAGAAAAAAGGCATTAGAAAATTTAGAAAAACAATTGACAAAATAGTTGAAGTATGGTAAAATTGATAACTGTAATCCGCTTAGTCAAGGCTTATAAACATTAACTATACGTTAATTGCCTGAAAAATAAGGATTAGCGAGTATACAAATAAGGGAGGTGCATTTTAAATGTACGCAATCATTGAAAGCTGTGGAAAACAATACAAAGTAGCAGAAGGAGATGTAGTATTTTTTGAAAAATTAGATGCAGAGGAAGGTAAAAAAGTTACATTCAGTAATGTAGTTCTAGTATCTGAAGAAGGAAAAGTACAAATCGGAAATCCTTATGTAAAAGGTATCAAAGTAGAAGGAAAAGTAATTTCTCATGGTAAAGCTAAAAAAATAATTGTTTTCAAAATGAAAGCTAAAAAGAACTATAGAAGAAAACAAGGACACAGACAACCATACACAAAAGTAGAAATTACAGCAATCAAAACAGCTGCTAAGAAAGCAGAAACAAAAAAAGAAGCTGAAAAAGTAGAAGCTTAATTCATTATAAAAAAAGAAAACGAATATAAACATTAAGGAAAACCGAAAGGAGTGAGAAAGCATGGCTCATAAAAAAGGTCAAGGTAGTAGCCATAACGGTAGAGAGAGTGAATCTAAACGTCTTGGTGTAAAAAGAGCTGATGGACAATTTGTTTTAGCAGGAAACATCCTAGTAAGACAAAGAGGAACAAAAATACATCCAGGAACTAATGTTGGAAAAGGTAGTGACGATACTTTATACGCATTAACAGATGGAACAGTAAAATTTGAAAGAAAAGGTAGAGATAAAAAACAAGTAAGTGTTTATCCAGTAGAACAATAATGAAACAAAAGGGACAGTTCAAACTGTCTCATTTTTTGTATTTTTAATTTTTAAAAATTTTATTGCTATTTACAAATGTCAGAAAATGTAGTATAATAGATAAAATTAAGAGCAAGAGAAAGATGTAAAAACATCTTATTTTTATTAAAAAAGGAGGAAATAAAATGGCAAAAATAATGGAAGACATATCAAGAACATTTAACGAATTCTTATTATTACCAAACTTAACAGATGAAAGATGCATTCCAAGTAAAGTATCATTAAGAACACCATTAGTAAAATATAAAAAAGGAGAAGAAGCAAAATATTATGCAAATGTACCTATGGTATCTGCTATTATGCAATCAGTATCAGGAGAAGAAATGGGAATTGCTTTAGCGAGAGAAGGAGGAGTAGCATTTATTTATGGTTCACAATCAATAGAATCACAAGCAGAAATGGTAAGACATGTAAAAAAACATAAAGCAGGATTTGTTATTAGTGATTCTAACGTAAAATCAGGAACACCACTAAAAGAAGTTATTGATTTAGTACAACAAACAGGACATTCAACAGTTATTATAACAGAAGATGGAACAGCAAATGGAAAATTCATTGGACTAGTAACAGACAAAGATTATAGAATTTCAAGAGACAATTTTGAAGAACCAATTGATAAATTTATGACACCAAAAGAAAAAGTAGTATGGGCACATGAAGGAATAAGTTTATCAGAAGCAAATGACATGATTTGGGATAACAAAATTGCTTGTTTACCAATCTTAGACGATGAAGAAAAATTAAAATATTTAGTATTTAGAAGAGATTATGAAGAAAGAAAAAACAACCCAGAATCTTTATTAGATGAAAATAAAAGATATATTGTAGGAGCCGGAATCAACACAAGAGATTATGAAGAAAGAATACCAGCATTAGTAAAAGCAGGAGTAGATATGATTTGTATGGATTCTTCTGACGGATATTCTATTTGGCAAAAAAATACAATTGATTTTGTAAGAGAAAAATATGGAGATACTGTAAAAATAGGAGCAGGAAATGTAGTAGATAAAGAAGGATTCCGTTATTTAGCAGAAGCAGGAGCAGACTTCATAAAAGTTGGTGTAGGTGGAGGCTCTATCTGTATAACACGTGAAACCAAAGGAATTGGACGTGGACAAGCCTCAGCTTTAATTGATGTAGTAAAAGCACGTGATGAATATTTTGAAGAAACTGGAATCTATATACCAGTATGTTCAGATGGTGGAATAGTACATGACCATCATATTACTATTGCTTTAGCACTAGGTGCAGACTTTGTTATGATGGGAAGATATTTTGCTAGATTTGACGAAAGTCCAACAAGAGTAATAAAAAAAGGAAATGCTTTTGTTAAAGAGTATTGGGGAGAAGGTTCAAACCGTGCTAGAAACTGGCAAAGATATGATATGGGAGGAGCTAGTAAACTTTCATTTGAAGAAGGAGTAGATTCTTACATTCCATATGCTGGAAGTTTAAAAGACAATTTAGCTATTACAGTAGCAAAAATTAAATCAACTATGTGTAACTGTGGAAGTGTAACACTTCCAGAATTTCACGAAAAAGCAAGGCTAACTTTAGTATCAGAAGTAAGTATTGCTGAAGGTAGTGCTCATGACGTTATTTTAAAAGAAATTGATAATCAATTTAAATAAAAGAATGCCAAAAGGAAATAATATTCCTTTTTGGCATTTTTTTGTCAGAATGCTTGATTCCAAAGGAAATAAATGATAAAATCAGTGAGAATAAAGGAGAAAAACTAAGAATGAAAAAATTATTATTTGCAGCCTATTCATTAGACTTAGGAGGAATTGAAAAAGCACTGGTTACATTAGTAAATAAATTACAAGAAAAAGAATATGAAATCACAATTGTTTTAGAGAAAAAACAAGGAATATTTTTAGAAGAATTAAACAAAAATATTCAAATAATAGAATATAGACCCAGTGAAAATAAAAATAAATTGAAAAGAAAAATAACTAATTTATTTAAAAGAATTAAGTTTATAAGAGAATATAAAAATAAATTTGATTTTTCAGCATGTTTTGCTACATATTCTAATGTAGCGGCTTTTGTTGCAAGAACAGCATCTAAAAATAGTGCTTTATGGGGACATGCTGATTATACAACATTATATCAAAATAATATAAAAGAAGTAAAACAATTTTTTCAAGAAAAAAAATATCAAAAATTCAAGCATATTATATTTGTTTCACAAGAAGGAAAGAATGCTTTTATTAAAATATTTCCAAAAATGGAAGAAAGAACTATTGTGTGTAACAATTTAATAGAATACAAAAAAATAAAAGAGTTGGCAGAAGAATCAGTAGATTGGAAAAAAGATAAAAATAAAGTAACTTTTGTAAATGTTGGAAGACATGAAGAAAGGCAAAAAAAATTGACAAGATTAATAAGAGCAGCTAAAAAATTAAAAGAGAATAAGCAACAATTTCAAATTTTATTAATTGGAGATGGACCAGACCACCAAAAGTATCAAAAAATGGTAGAAAAGGAAAAATTAGAAGATGTTATCTCTTTCTTAGGAAAAAAGAAAAATCCATATCCATACTTTAAACTAGCAGATTGCATGATATTAACATCGGAGTACGAAGGATATCCAGTAGTGTTTTTAGAAAGTTTTATTTTAAACAGACCTATAATTACAACAAAGGTATCAGATTATAAAGAAGTAGAAAATCAATATGGAATTGTAACAGAAAAAAATGAAAAATCTATTTATGAAGCAATGAAGACCTTTATTGAAAAAGGATTTACCATGCAAACAAAATTTGATGCAAATCAATACAATGAAGAGATTATTAAAAAATTAGAGCAAATTTTTTGAAAGGAATAAAAGATGGCAACTGTAAGTGTAATTGTACCAGTTTATAATATGGAAAAACAGATAGAAAGATGTTTAAACTCACTCATAAAACAAACTTTGTTTGAAAAATTAGAGATTATCATTGTGAATGATGGCTCAACTGATAATTCAAAAGCAATAATTAAAAAATTTAAAAAACAATATCCAGAAAAAATTGTTTACATAGAAAAGGAAAATAGTGGATTATCAGAAGCAAGAAACTTTGGTGTTAAGCAAGCTACAGGGGAATATCTATCTTTTATTGATGCCGATGACTATGTAAAAGAAAATCTATATACAAATTTAGAAAAATATATGGAACAAAAAATCGATGTCATAAAATTTAAAATGCAAATCGTAAAAGAAAATGGTGAGGAAATTTGTAAAGCAACAGGACCAACCTTTGGAGTTTGTACAGGAGAAGAAGGATTTAAAAAATTATGTGGTAAAGATAAATTTATAGACCCAGCTTGCTTATACCTATATCGAAGAGAATTTTATTTAGCAAATAAATTTGCCTATAAAAAAGGAGCTTATCATGAGGATTTTGGTTTAACTTCTTTAATTTTATTGAAAGCAAAAACGTTTCTATCAGCAGAAGAATATGGCTATTATTATGTACAAACAGAAGATAGCATAACTAGAAATAATAGTTATGAAAAAGATATAAAAAAAGCAAAAGACTTATTAGAACACTATGATACTATGATAGAAACGATACAACAATATGAGATAAGTAAAACAGCTAAAGAATTGGTAAAACAATATTATACAAATGCCATTTTGTTAAAAGCCAAAGACTTAAAAAAACAAGAATTAGAAGACTATATAAAAGAAATAAATAAACGAAACATGATACAAAATATCAAACCACAAAATGTGAAGCAATGGATAAAAAAAATACTATTAAAAATAAATCCAAAACTATATATCAAGATGAGGTGAAATATGCCAAAAGTAAGTATAATTGTACCAGTTTATAATGTAGAAAATTATATAAAAAAATGTTTGACATCATTAGTAAAACAAACTTTGCAAGAAATAGAAATAATTGTTGTAAATGATGGTTCAACTGATAATTCAAAAAATATCATAGAGGATTTTTTGAAACAATATCCAGAAAAGATAATCTATTTAGAAAAACAAAATGGAGGATTATCTGATGCTAGAAATTATGGGATACCTTATGCAAAAGGAGAATATATTGCTTTTTTAGATTCTGATGACTATGTAGAACTAAACACATATGAAGAGATGTATGAATTAGCTAAAAAAGAGAATAGTGATATGGTACAATGTAATTTTTATTGGGAATATCCAAATAAACAAAAAATAGGGGATATGTCAATTTGTAAAAATAAAAAAGAAATGATACAAAATGGGAGAGTGGAAGCCTGGAATAAATTAATAAAAACAGATATATTAAAACAATCAGGTGTTATTTTTCCAAAAGGATATCAATATGAAGATGTAGAATTTACTTATAAATTAATTTTGAATTTGAATAAAGTCGCATTTCTAAATAGACCATTAATTCATTATGTACAAAGAGAAAATTCAATAGCTAATTCACAAAATGAGAGAACAAAAGAAATTTTAGATGTTTTAGAACATGTATTAAAATATTATCAAGATAAAGGATGTTATGAGAAATATAAAGACTCTTTGGAATATATATATGTAAAAACTTTATTATGCAGATCATTATTTCGAATGGCAAAAATAAAAGACAAAAAAACAAGAAAAGATTTATTAGACTTAACTTGGAAAACCATTCATGAAAAATTTCCGAATTGGAAACAAAATGCAATTTTGAAAAAAGGAAAAGGAATGAAACATCTCTATATAAAATCGATTAATAAAATAACATATCAAATATATACTGCTTTATTAAAAGGGGTAAAGTAAGGAGATAAAACAAGTGGAAAAAAAGAAAATTTTATTTGGAATAACAAGTTTAACATTAGGTGGAGCAGAAAGAGTTTTAGTAGATTTAGCCAATGAATTATGTGAGAAATATGAAATTACAATTTTTACGATTTATGCAAAAGGAGAATTGGAAAAGCAGTTATCTCCTAAAGTGAGGTTACAATCTTTATATCCTATTTCTTTTGCTATGTTGACAAAGGCACAAAAACACGTTTTCATGCCATTAAAAATATGGTTGAGAAAAAAACATATATATCAAACCAAAATAAAAAGGGATTATGATGTCGAAATTGCTTTCTTAGAAGGACCAATAACAAGATTATTTAGTACAGAGAATAAGGAAACTAGAAAAATAGCATGGGTGCATAATGATATATCAGCTGTTTTTGGAAAAGGAGTAAAGGCTAAAATAAAAAAATGGATAGACAAAAAGGTATATGAAAAATATCAAAAAATAATTTTTGTAAGTCAAGATAATAAGAAAAAATTTGAAAAAATCTATCAGATAAAAAATGAAAAAGAAGTAATTTATAATTATATAAAAAAAGAATTAGTAAAAGAAAAAGCTAATCAAAAAGTTTCAATAGAATTTGACAAAAAAACTATAAACATATTAACAGTAGCAAGATTAGTACAGCAAAAAGCAATTGATAGATTGATAAAAATACATAGTAAATTAATAAAAGAGGGAATTGAACATAAAATTTATGTCATAGGAGAAGGGCCAGAAAGACAAAAGTTGGAAAAGATAATAAAAGAAGAAAAGGTAGAAAACAGTTTTATATTATTAGGAAAAAAAGAAAATCCATATCCATATATCAAACAAGCAGACTATTTTGCTCTACTTTCTTATTATGAAGGATATCCTATGGTATTGTTAGAAGCGCGAATATTAGGGAAAGATATTATTATTACAGATACGGCTGCTCGTGAGACTTTGAAAAATTATTCTCATGGTAAAGTTGTAAAAAATGAAGAAAAAGAAATTTTATCGGCTTTGCGTGAAATAATACAAAAAAAGAAAGTAAAAGAAGAAATAAAAAAAGAAGAATATGAAAATGAATATATTTTAGAAAAAGTAAAAGAAATAATAGAAACAGCGTAAGGAAGGGTAGATTATATGAAAATATCAATAGTGACACCTACTTATAATAGAATAAAATTGCTAAAACAATTATACCAAAGTATCTTACAAAATAAAAAAGAAAATAGAGAAATTGAATGGCTTATTATGGATGACGGTTCTGAAGATGATACAAGAGAAATAGTAGAAAAATGGCAAAAAGAAGGACAGATAGAAATACAATATGAAAAACAAGAGAATAAAGGGAAAATGATAGCAATCAATCAAATTATGCCAAAAGCAACAGGAGATGTTGTTTTAGAATGTGATTCAGATGATTATTTTACACCAGATGCATTCTCATTAATAGAACAAGCTTGGGAAGAAAACAAAACAAGAAAAGATATTTATGCTTTTTGTTTTTTGAAATATGATACACAAGGAAACAATATGGGAAAAGAATTTCAAAAAAAAGAAACGACCATGTTTGATTTGTATTTCAAAGAAGGGGAAAATGGAGAAAAAGCTTTAGTGTTTTACCGTAAAATAAGACAACAATATCAGTATCAAATGGAAAAAAAAGAAACTTTTTCAACAGAAGCTAGAATGTTTCACAAAATGGATGAAAAGTATAAAATTATTACAATCAATAAGCCAATTATGATTTGTGAATATCAAAAAGATGGTTATACCAAAAATATAATGAAACAATTTAAAGAGAATCCATATGGATATTATGAATATTTTAAAGAGATACTAGAAAAAGACATGAAAGGTGTTAGTTGGAAAAAACGTTTGTATGTAATAAAACATTATATATTATTTAGTTATTTAACTAAACAATATAATATAAAAAGTATAAAAAATATTATAAACAAAATCTTATATGTTTTTCTATTTTTACCAGGAATTATAAAATCTCATTATATTTAACTTAATAAGAAATAGCTTAGTTGTTAATAAACTTAAAACAACATAAGTATTTACAAAATGCTAATTTATGATATAATAAGAAAAAAATGAAAGGAATGTAACAAAGCATGAAAGAAGCAGAAGAATATAGCATTATCATAGATGATGTCTATAAGACATTTAAAGTATATTTAGATAAAGCAAATACAATAAAAGAAAAAATATTGTTTCTTTTTTCAAGAAATAGAAAAGAAACAAGACAAGTATTACAAGGTGTAAATGCAAAAATAAAAAAAGGAGAAGTTGTTGCTTTAATAGGAACAAATGGTAGCGGAAAATCTACTTTGTTAAAATTATTAACTAAAATTATATATCCTAACAAAGGAAAAATTGAAACAAAAGGGAAATTAACATCATTATTAGAATTAGGAGCAGGATTTCATCCTGATTTTTCAGGAAGAGAAAATATTTATTTTAATGCTTCTATTTTTGGATTGACAAGACAGGAAATTGATGAAAGATTAGAATCTATTATAGAATTTTCAGAATTAAAAAATTTCATAGATAATCCAGTTAGAACATATTCTTCTGGAATGTATATGAGATTAGCCTTTTCTGTTGCAATCAATGTAGATGCTGACATTTTATTAATAGATGAAATTTTATCAGTAGGAGATGAACATTTTCAAAATAAGTGCTATGATAAAATGAGAGAATTGAAAAAACAAGGAAAAACAATGGTATTTGTCACACACAGTATGTCAACAGTAAAAGAATTATGTGATAGAACAATATGGTTATGTGATGGAAAAATCAAAATGGATGGAGAAACCAATAAAGTA
Source organism: uncultured Clostridia bacterium (assembly GCA_963559365.1). Taxonomy (GTDB): domain Bacteria; phylum Bacillota; class Clostridia; order TANB77; family CAG-508; genus CAG-269. The sequence continues at coordinate 28,668 of CAUWKC010000001.1, forward strand.
GTGGAAGAATATATAAAAGCTACTAGATAGGAAAGAAAATTAAAAGAAATATAGAAATTTGTAACTATACAAGTAATTAAGATGGGAGAATTAGTATGAAATACGGAATTATGTATTACAAAGAAACTGACAATATAGGAGATGATATCCAAACTTATACAGCAAGACGATTTTTACCACAAATTGATTATTGTATTGATAGAGAAGACTTAAACTGCTTTATGCCAAAAGAAAAAGAACAAGTAGCTATGATTATGAATGGATGGTTTTTACATAATAAAGCAGCTTGGCCACCATCACCTTATATCAAACCGTTATTATTATCAATGCATTTTACTTGTCAAGACAAAATAGATGTAGGAGAAAAATACCTACAAGGATTAGGTGGAGATTATTTAAGACAGCATCAGCCAATTGGTGCTAGAGATATAGAAACACAAAAACGATTAACAAAAAATAATATTGAAAATTATTTTTCTGGATGTATGACATTAACTATTCAGCCGTTTAAAAATATAAAGAAACAAGAATATATTTGTGTAGTCGATTTAGATGAAAAATCTACTAAAATAGTAAAAGAAAATACAAATCGTGTTATTAAAGAAATTACACATGATGTTGATCCAGAAGAAATAAAGAAAAAAAGTTTTGAACAAAGAATGCAAGATGTAGAAAAACTATTAAAAACATATCAAGCTGCTCATTTAGTATTAACCAATAGATTGCATGTAGCATTACCTTGTTTAGCTTTAGGAGTGCCAGTAATATTAGTTCATAAAGAACATTTTGAATCAGATCGTTTGGGAACTTATCTAAAATATGTAACATCTTTTAGTGATAAAGAATTTGAAAAAATTGATATAAAAGAAATACTAGAAAAACCAAAGAATAATTCAAATGAATATAAAGATATTAGTAATAAACTAGAAAATGCTTGTGAAAAATTTATAGAAATTTGCGAACAGGAAAAAATAGATAATAATGAATTACCAGAGATAGAAGAATATAAAAAATATGCAGAAAAATTAAAATGGTATCAACAATTACATGAAGATATTAGAAAAAAAGCAAAAGCAAATATTTATGAAAGTAAAGAAAAATATATGCAATATGAAAAAGAATTAAAAGAATTAAAAGAATTAAAAGAATATGAGCAAAAGTATAAGCATTTAGCTGATGACTATGATAAACTAAAAAAAGCCTTTGTAGATAAAAATCAAGAATTAGATAATATATATCAATCAAAAGGATGGCAACTTATAGAAAAAATAAGAAAACTAAGAAATAAATGAAGAAAAAAAGGAGAATAAAATGTTTTACTATCAATTACAACCAGGAAGAAAAAAAGAGGAATTAATGTTTGAAGAAAAAGAATATGATACACCTGAGATAACAATTATAACAGCTTATTACAATGGAGATAAATATATAGATCAAACTATAAATTCAGTTTTAAATCAAACCTTTCCTTGTTGGGAATGGATTATTGTAAATGATGGCTCCACAAAATCAGAAAGTATAGAAAAATTAGAAGAAATCAAAAAGATAGATAAAAGAATTAAAGTAGTTAATAAAGAAAATTCTGGATTAGCGGCAACAAGAGATTATGGAGCAAATTTGGCACATAAAAATTCAAAATATTTAATCTTTTTAGATGATGATGATTTAATTCATAAAACTTATTTAGAGTGTGCATATTGGACATTACAAACTCATCCAGAAGCAACATGGGCATATACAGATGTTGTTAATTTTCAAGGAATGCAGTATAAATGGATAAAATGGTTTGATTCAGAAATAGAAAAAAAGGAAAATTTATTAACAGCCACAGCACTTATACGAAAAAATGATTTTTTAGAAGTAAATGGTTATGAATTAAGAGAAAAAGCAGTTAATGAAGACTGGAATTTATGGTTGAAATTTTTAGCAAAAGGGAAAAAACCAGTTAGAATGAATTTTGATGGTTTTTGGTATAGAAGAAAAGAAGAGGGAAGTGAATTACAACGATCACAAGAAAATAAAAAAAGAGCATTAGAAATTATTAATAAAACAGGAAAACAAGTAAAAGAAAAAGTAGAAGCAATCCAATATCCAAAACAAGATTATAATTGGGAACTTATACCAGAAAATTGCGAAATATGTAAAACATATAAAATAAAAGAAAATAACAAAATCAATATTTTAATGATAATTCCTTGGATGGTAACAGGAGGTGCTGATAAATTTAATTTAGACTTACTTACAAGAATTGATAAGGAAAAGTTTAATATAATTGTTGTATCAACACAGCCTAATGTAAATAGTTGGAGACAATCTTTTGAAGAACAAGCAACAGTATATGATTTAACTACTTTTTTAGACAAAAAATATTGGCTAGCTTTTATAAATAATTTAATAAAACAATATAGAATTAATATTATATTTAACACAAATAGTTTTATTGGTTATTCAATGATTCCTTACTTAAAAGCAACATATCCAGAAATACCAATTATGGACTATGTTCATATGGAGGAATGGTATAATCGTTGTGGTGGATATTCAAGAGATTCTAGCTTGGTATCTTCTTGTATTGATAAAACCTTAGTATGTAATCAGAATAGTCAAAAAATATTAATAAATCATTTTGAAAGAAACCCAGAAGAAGTTGATACTGTTTATATTGGTGTAGATGAGCAAAAATTTGCTCCTGAACAATATAACAAAGAAGATATTTTAAAAGAATTAGAAATACAAAAAAAAGAAAATCAATATATTTTAAGTTATATTTGCAGAATTGATGTTCAAAAAAGACCAATGTTATTAATGGAAGTATTAAAAAAATTAATAATGAAAAGACAAGATTTTATTTGTTTAATAGCAGGAGATGGACCATTATTAAATAAAATTAAAACAGAAATAAAACGATATAAATTAACAGATTGTGTAAAAATATTAGGGAATATAACAGAAACAGGAAAAATTTATAAAATAAGTGATGTTACTTTAAATTGTTCTATTAAAGAAGGTTTAGCACTAACTTCTTATGAATCATTAGCAATGGGAGTTCCTGTTATTACAAGTAAAGTAGGAGGACAAGCAGAATTGATAAATGAAGAAGTAGGTGTAGTTGTCCCATGTTTACAAAAAGAAACAGAAATCATGAATTTTCATTATACAGAAGAAGAAATTGATTTTTATGTAGATGCAATACAAAAAGTTTTAAATAATTTAGAATATTATAAATCAAATTGTAGAAAAAGAATATTAAATGGATTTACAATTGATCATATGATAAATAATATGGAAAAACAACTAGAAGAAAGAGTAAAATATAAAAATCAAGAAAAAATAGAAAATGGAAAGGCTTTAGCAAAAGTAAAAGATGTTTGCAAAGAATTAATTGTTAAAAGTTTCGTAACAACAACTGGAGAATATGCGTGGTTATGTGATGAAGTAAATGCCGAATATTTTAATCAAGTAAGAAACAATAATATTAATGATGGATATGATTATTTTGAAACAACAAGAGGGAAAATTAGACTAAAAATCATAGCAATAGCTAAAAAATTACATTTATATGAAACAATTAAAACAATTTTAAGAAAAATTAGGAAAAACTAAAGGAGAAAAATAATGTTTAACGTTTTTAAGAATTTATATAATTATCGTGAATTGCTAAAAACAAATGTAAAAAAAGAAATAAGAGGAAAATATAAAAATTCATTTTTAGGAGTATTATGGTCATTTTTAAATCCATTGCTACAAATTGCTGTATATGCTCTTGTGTTTCCTTTGATTTTAAGAAATACACAAGAAAACTATGTTATATTTTTATGTTGTGGATTAATACCATGGACCTTTTTTGCAACTGCTATTACAAGATCTGCATCAACCATGATAGAAAATGGAAATATTCTAAAAAAAGTATATTTTCCAAGAGAAATATTACCAATTTCTGTTGTTACCAGTGAAGCTGTAAACTTTTTAATTTCTACTATTATTATTTTAGCATTTGTGTTAGGAAGTGGGATGGGAATTAGTAAGTATATTATATTTTATCCTATTATATTTTTAGCACAATATTTGTTATTATTAGCAATTTCGTTTATCGTATCAAGCATTTGTGTATATATTAGAGATTTACAACACTTCATTGGAATCTTTTTACAATTATTGTTTTACGGAACACCAATTGTATATGCAGCAGATACTATACCAGAAGCATTTGCTTGGATTTTAAAAATAAATCCTATGACATATATAATAAACGGTTATAGAGATGTTTTTTACAATCAAACAATGCCAGACATAAAATCAATATTAATTTTAATGTTAGTTCTTATTATTGCTATCATAATTGGTTATTTAATTTTTAATAAATTGCAAAAAGGATTTGCAGAAGAGTTATAGAGGAGATAGAAAATGAAACAGTGGAAAAAGCAGTTAAAGATACCAATTTTATTACTTGTTCTTTGTGTAGTATTAGAAATTATTCTATTTGGATATAAAATAGTATTGCATAAAGGTTTTAAAGCATTACACTTAGTAGAAAATATGCCAATAGAAATAGCAAAAGAAGAAATAAAAATTGATGATACATCTAGTACAGAGTATACTTACATAAATGTTAAAAAATCAATTAAAGAAGTTTATAATGTAACATTAAAATTAAAAGAAAAAAATCAAGACACTTATATTCGTATAGTTGGAAATATAGATAAATTAATGGAAAAATCCAATAAAGAGCAAAATTCTTTTAAAGCGTATTTTAATAAACCGATGAATTTTGAAGAAATTCAAATTGCTTATCCAAAAACACAAATTGCAGAAGAAAATATCGAAAAAATAGTAATAAATGAAAATGTAGATTATTTACCAGAAGCTAAAATAGATTTAAAAGAATTAGCTATTATAATAGGAAGTGTAATGGGGATATATTTAGTAGTACAAATATATATTGGGCTAGCTAAAGGAGATAGAACTGTAAAATGGGAAAAAGCATTTTTAAGTATTAGTTTAATAATGGGAATTCTAATGAGTATTATAACAGCACCACTAGCTAAATATGATGAACATGCACATTTTTGGAGAACCTATGAAATAGCAGATGGAAATCTTATTTCTGATATTAGAAATGAATTTCCAAAAAGTGTAGAAAAAATGATTATTGATGAAGAGGGTATATATCATATTAAAGATATTAACTATGATTCTACAAGAGAAAAATTCCAGTACAAGTTAGAGCCAGAAGAAAAAGTGCCATTAGCAGTAGGAGCAACAGCTGGAAATTCACCACTTAGTTATTTACCACCTTTAATTAGTACATTTATTGGAATACAATTAGAACTAAAGCCAATTATAATGGTATATTTAGGAAGAATCTGCAATGTGATTGCATATAGCTTACTAATCTATTTCTCAATTCGATTGATGCCAAAGAAAAAATGGAAACAAATGATAGGTGTAATTGGGTTATTTCCAATGTGTATTAATTTAGCAGCTTCGTATTCACCAGATACAACAATTATAGCCGTAGCTATCTTTATGTTGTCTTATGTATTACATCTAAAATTTGGGGAAAGGCAAGTGAATGTAAAAGACGGGATAATATTGGGATTAAGTACAGTAGTACTTATGATGTGCAAAATTGTATATGCACCAATGATTTTACTATTTTTATTATTGCCTAAAAATAAATTTAAAAACAAAAAAATACGAAATATTATTTTTGCTTTAATGATAGCAATTGTAATATTAGGAAATGGTATCTGGAAATTAGTACCACGAGGAGCGGGAGCAACAGGAGTTTCTACTAGTGCAACAGAACAACTTTATTATACAGTTGCAGATCCAATGAGAACATTAGGAACATTTGTTAATACTATCATTACTTTAACACCACAATATTTAATGGAAATGGTAGGTGGATGGAATACACCAGAAATCATATCTGTCATTCTTTTAGCCTTTTTAGTAATCATTATTATGAATGAAGAAGAAAAAGAAGATAAGATAAAATTGGAAAAGAAAGACAAAATTGTATTGGGAATTATAGCCATATTAGAAATTATTTTGATATTTGCAGGACTTTATATTACTTGGTCAAGAGCACATGAATCGATTATTACAGGAGTACAAGGAAGATATTTCTTGCCAGTATTGCCATTGATAACCTTATTGTTAGCACAAAAGAAAGTCAAAATCAATGTAAAAAATAAAGAAGCAAAGTTATTATTTATTATAATTTTACTATATATTCCAGTTATTATTAAAACAATTCAAGCATTTTTATAAAAGGAGTTATTACATGAAAACACTAATTATTGTTCCAGCCTATAATGAGGAATTAAACATAAAAAAAGCAATTGAAGATATTACAAAAGAAACAGAATATGATTATATTGTTATTAATGATTGTTCAAAAGATGATACAAAAAAAGTATGTATAGAAAATGGATTTCATTGTCTTTCATTACCAGTTAATTATGGATTAACAAGTGGAATACAAATAGGAATGAAATATGCTTACCAAAAAGGATATGATATTGCGATTCAATTTGATGGTGATGGACAGCATAAAGCAGAACATTTAAAAGAATTGGTAAAAGAAATTGAAGAAGGAAATGGTAATATCATCATTGGCTCTCGATTTGTGACACAAAAGAAACCAAAAAACATGAGAATGTTAGGAAGTTTTTTGTTAAGTATAGCAATCCGTCTAACAACAGGGAAAAAAATAAAAGATCCGACATCTGGTATGAGAGCTTATGATAGAAAAGCAATCAAAGAATTTGTAACAAACGAAAGTTTAACACCAGAGCCGGACACCTTAGTATATATGATAAAAAAGAAATTAACTATAAAAGAAGTACAAGTTGAAATGCGAGAAAGAGAATTTGGAGAAAGTTATTTAAAACCAATTCAATCAATGAAATACATGATAAATATGTTTTTTTCCATTATCTTTATCAGAGCAATTACAAGAAATAAAAAATAGGAGGTAGTCATATGACAATCACATTAAGAGTTATATTAATTATTTGTTCTTTAATATCCTTTTTACTATGTATCAAAAAAATAAAACAATCTAAATTAAAAATAGAAAATTCTGTTATTTGGATGTTAGGGAGCATTTTATTAATTATCATGAGTATATTTTCAAATATCGTAGAATGGCTATCACATCAATTAGGATTTATGGCACCTGTTAATTTTGTATTTTTAGTTATGATAGGATTTTTATTGATCCAAAGTTTTATTGATAACATTAGAATTTCAAAACTAAATGAAAAAGTAAAAGATTTAAACCATTACATAGCATTAAAAGAATATGAAGAAAAGGAGCGAGAATAATGCCATATAAATTATCTATTATAGCTGCTGTTTACAATTTAGAAAAATATTTACCAAGGTGTTTAGATGCATTGGTAAATCAAACACTAGAAGAAATAGAAATTCTTTGTGTAGATGATGGTTCAACAGATTCTGCACCTCAAATTGTAGATGAATATGCCGCCAAATATCCAAATAAAGTAAAAGCCTTTCATAAGCCAAATGGAGGCGAATTTACAACAAGAAATTATGGACTAGAAAGAGCACAAGGAGAATATGTAACTTTTGTAGATACAGATGATTGGGTAGAACCAAATTGGGCAGAAAAACTATATCAAGCTGCCAAAGAAAATGATGCAGACCTTGCTGTTTGCGGATTTGAAAGAATTGATTTAAAAACGAATAAGGTAGTAGCTAAAGATATGACAACACATGGATATGCTGTAAAAGAAATCACAGGAAAAGATGATTTTATGATTGCCATCAATCCAGCACCTTGGAACAAAATTTATAAAAGAGAAAAAATAAAAGACCAAAGATTTCTAAATTTTAGAGGTTTTAATGATATGATATTTTTAGCAAGTAGCTATACAAAAATAAATAAAGTAGCTTTTGTACCAGATGTATTATATCACTATTATTTGCGTTATGATTCTCAAATTCATAGCATCAATCGTCAAGATGTAGAAAACTTCAAAAAATATTTATTAGAATTGAAAGCTCTTTATCAAAAAGAGAATAAATATGAAGAAATGAAATATATGCTAGACGAATTAGTTTTCTTGCATTTAGGAGTATCAGTTATGTATCGTGCTTCTTATGATAAAACTATCAATATGAAAGAAATGATGAAAGAAACAATACGGATATTTGGATGAACATTTTTCTACATGGAGAAAAAATCCATTTTTAACATTTAATCATACCAGAAAGAAAGGATTGAAACAAGTGGCTTTTTGGATTGTTTCTCACATGTATAAAAAGAACCTAGCCATGTTGTTTATCCATATGTATCGTTTTCTTATTGATAAATTGAAGATTGATATTAAATTTTAGGAAAAAGAGGAGAAATCTATGGAAAAAGAAAAAGTAGTCATTTTATTATCTACTTATAATGGAGAGAAATTTTTAAAAGAGCAATTAGATAGTTTGCTTCAACAGACTTACCAAAATATCGACATTATGATACGAGATGATGGCTCTAAAGATAACACAGTAAATATTATAAAAGAATATCAACAAAAATATAATAATATCTTCCTAGAAGAAGGAAAAAATGTTGGATTTATAAAAAGTTTTTTTGCTTTATTAAAAAAAGTAGAAAAAGCGGATATCTATTCTTATTGCGACCAAGATGATGTTTGGGAAAGTGATAAAATAGAGAGAGCTGTACAATTTATTACAAAAGAAGAAAAAGAAATACCAGTTTTATATTTTACAAATTCAGATTATTATGATATGGATATGAACTTTATAGGGCATGCTGAAAAAAATAAAATGTATAACTTTCGAAATTCATTAGTAGAATGCGTATCACAAGGAATGACAATGTGTATTAACAAAAAGGCAAGAGATATCATTACTAAAGATATACCAGAAAATACACTATATCATGATTGGTGGTCATATATGGTTTGCAGTGGATTAGGGAAAGTAATTTATGACGATAAACCAGAAGTAAGATATAGAAGACATAGTAAAAGTGTTACTGCAGAAGGAAAAAGTTTTATAGAATTTCAAATATGGAGATTTAAAAAGTTTTTTGTAGGCGATTCTTTGAAACAGATAAAAAAACAAATAATAGAGTATAGCAATTTATATAGAGATAAATTAAAAGAAGAAGATAAAAAAGTATTAGACTTATTTAATAAGACAAAATATAATTTAATAATAGCTTTAAAAAAAGTATTTTATCCAAAAAGATTTAGAAAAAAAATATCAGATGAAATAATGCTTAGAATATTATTTTTAATAGGAAAGGTGTAAAATGGAACAGAAAGTAAAAATATATGTAGCTTCTCATAAAAAAGCAAATTTTCCTGAAAATGAAATATATATACCAATACAAGTAGGAGCAGAAGGAAAAGAAAAATTAGGATATGTTACAGATAATACAGGTGATAATATATCAGCAAAAAATAGTAATTATTGCGAATTAACAGGAACATATTGGATATGGAAAAACGATACTTCAGAAATTGTTGGTTTAACACACTATAGAAGATACTTTTTTAGAAAATGGAATAGTAATAAATTAAAAGATGTTTTAACAGAGGAAGATATAAAAGAAATCTTAAAAAAATATGATATAATAATCCCTGAAAAAACAAAAAGTATCAAATATACAGTAAAAGAAGCATATGCTAAACTTCATGAAGAAAAAGACTTAGAACAATGTCGAAAAATAATACAAGAAAAATATCCAGAATATCAAGAAGCATTTGATAAAGTGATGGAAAGAAAAAGTCTTTATGCTTGTAATATGTTTATAGCTAATAAAAAGATATTTGATGAATATTATAAATGGTGTTTTGATATATTATTTACATTAGAAAAGCGAATTGATATATCAAATTATGACGCTTATAATAAAAGAATTTATGGCTTTTTGTCAGAACGATTATTTAATGTGTGGTTAGAAAAAAATACTCAATTAAAGAAAAAAGAAGTACCAGTATATAATGTAGATAAAAAATTATTTACACAAATTATTAGTAATAAATTAAAACAGATATTATAAAAAGAGAGAGGGAATTATGGCTAAAAAAAGTGTAGCAAAAAATTATATATATAATTTGATTTATCAAATACTAACAATTATATTACCTTTAATAACAACTCCATATCTATCTAGGGTTTTAGGAGCAGAAGCAATTGGAATCTATGGATATACATTGTCAATTGTTACTTATTTTGTTTTATTTGGTTCATTAGGAATTGCTATGTATGGTCAAAGAGAAATTGCTTATTTACAAAATGATAAAGCAAAACAGTCCAAAGTTTTTTGGGAAATAATTACAATTAGAATAATATCTCTATTAATGGCTATTATAACTTTTTACATAACATTTTGTATAAATGGAGAATATACCACTTATTACAAAATATTAATATTAGAGTTAATTGCTGGTATTTTGGATATTAGTTGGTATTTTCAAGGTATAGAAGATTTTGGAAAAACTGTAATTAGAAATTTGATTGTAAAAACACTTAGTTTAGTCAGCATTTTCATTTTTGTAAAAACACAAAATGATTTGTGGATATATATTTTAATTTACACATTATCTAACGTTTTAGGAAATTTAACTATGTGGTTATATATCCCAAAAATGTTAAAAAAAGTATCAATTAAAACATTAGAAATAAAAAAACATTTCAAACAAATTATAGCATTGTTTATTCCACAAATTGCAATACAAATTTATGTAGTTTTAGATAAAACTATGATAGGAAATATTACTCAAGATATGACAGAAGTTGGTTTTTATGAACAAGCACAAAAAATAGTAAGAACAATGATTGTATTAGTAACAGCTCTAGGAACAGTTATGAATTCTAGGATAGCGAGCGCATTTTCAGAAAATAAAAAGGAAGAAATTAAAAATTACTTAACTCAATCTTTTCAAATTGTATGGTTTTTAGGATTACCAGCTATGTTTGGGATGATAGCAGTATCTTCTAAATTTGTACCATGGTTTTATGGAGAAGGGTATGAAGCAGTAATACCATTAATTAATGCGATGACACCAATCATTTTAGCAATTGGATTGAACAATGTAACAGGAGTTCAATATTTAATACAAGCTCGTAAACAAAAAATATTTACATTATCAGTAACCATAGGAGCTGTGATTAATGTTATATGTAATTATATTTTAATAAAATTGAATGGAACTATAGGAGCTGTAATATCATCTGTGTTAGCAGAAGTTTCCATTTTAGTAATTCAGTTAATTTATATAAGAAAAGAAATTAAAATTTTAGATATGATGAAATCTTCTATAAAATACTTTATTAGTAGTTTGATTATGTTTGGTGCAATATGTTTCATTACAACAAAAATGGAAGTCAGTATAGTAAATACTGGCATACAAGCTATTATAGGAATAGTAATTTATTTTAGTATTTTATTTATATTAAAAGATGAATTTTTGAAAAGTATAGTAAACCAATTAATTGTAATGGTAAAAGGAAAGATAGGGAAATATTAGATGAATCATGTAATAGAATTAATGAAAAATATATTAAAGAAAAATAAAAGAATATTAGCTTTTTTAATGATATTATATAAATATCAAAGAAAAAATAAAAGTATTTTAAAAACAGTTATTTATGGAATAAAAGGAATATTTTTAGTCTATATTCCGAGTTTAAAACAAAGCAGAGGAGAGCAAATCAAAAAATTATTTTATAAAGTAAAAATAAAAGAAGGAAACACAGAATTTGTCTATAATTTAGATGCTTTTAAGTTACTATATACAGAAGGATATGCAATTGAAAATACAACTATAGATTATCAAATTCCTTTAGAAAAATCACTAGAAGAAATGAAACAAGAAAATGATAATAGAGAAAAAAATGATTATCAAAAAAGTCAACAACATCTATTAATAGGAATTGAAGCATTATTAGAAAAAGAAATTAAAGCAGTAAAAAATGGTAAAAAGAAAAACAAACAAGAAATTTTAAACTATTTGGAAAATATAAAAAATAAAAAAGCACAAGGTTTTGCAGAAGCTTTACAAAGAATTCTTTTTTATAATCAACTATTATGGCAAACAGGACATCCTTTAAATGGATTAGGAAGATTAGATAAAATTTTATATCCATATTATGAAAGAGAAATGAAAGAAGGAAAAATAAATAAAGAAAAAGCTGAAAAATTAATTGATGAATTTTTAAAAACATTGCATGAAAATTATTGGTTAAAAAGCAATTCTTTATTAGGAGATACAGGGCAAATTATCATTTTAGGAGGAAAAGAACAAAATGGTGATTATTTTTGTAATGATTTAACATATTTATTTATAAAAGAAATAAAAAAATTGCAAATACCAGATCCAAAAATTTTACTAAGAGTAGCTAATAATATTCCAAGAGATTTAATGGAAATATCTATAGATTGTATAAAAACAGGAATTGGTTGTCCTTTATTTTCTAATGATGAAGTAATTGTTCCTAAATTAATTGATTTCGGATATTCAATAGAAGATAGTTATAATTATGTGACAGCAGCTTGTTGGGAACCATTAGTAGCGGGAAAATCATTTGATCAAAATAATATGAAAACAATCGTATTTATAGAGCCATTTAATAAAATGTTAAACGAAGAAGATTTAGAGAAACTAACAGATTTAACTAAATTAATGCAAACATATAAAAATTATTTGCAAGCGTATATAAATGAAATTTTTGAAGAATTAGAAACAAGAGTGTTAGAAAAAGATCCTCTTATATCATTATTTATACCAAATTGTAATAAAAAAGGTATTGATATATCAGATGGAGGGGCTGTTTATAATAATTATGGTGCAACTAGTGTATCATTAGCTAATACAGTTAATTCTATTATGAATATTAATCAACTTGTCTGGAAAGAGAAAAAATACACTTTATATGAATTAAATCAAGCGAGAAAGGATAATTTTGAAAAAGAAGAAAAAATTTTAGAAACATTAAAAAAACAAAAACTAAGATATGGAAAAGAAGATGAACAAGTTATTCAAATTGCTAATGAAATAACCAAATGGGTAAATGAAATTTTAGAAAAAAGAAAAAATCATTTGGGTGGAAAATTAAAATTTGGATTGAGTGCACCATCTTATATTGATGCTGCTAAGAATATTGAAGCATCACTAGATGGAAGAAAAGCAGAAGAACCGTTTATTGTTCATATTTCTTCTGATATTCCTGCAAATCCTTATACTGAATTAATTCAATTTGCATCAAAATTAGATTATACAGGGAACCGATTTAATGGAAATGTAGTTGATTTTATGATAACACCAAGTTTTATGGAAAATAATTTAGAGAAATTTACTGATTTTTTAATATTAAGCATAGAAGTTGGATTTTTCCAAATGCAAATGAATGTTGTAAGTAGTGAGACTTTAATAAAGGCAAAAGAAAATCCAGAAGCATTTCCAAATTTAATTGTAAGAGTTTGGGGATTTAGTGCTTATTTCAACGACTTACCAGAAGAATATAAAAATGTTTTAATAGAAAGGGCATTAAAGAATGAAAGTAAGAGTTACTAATATACAAAGATTTTCTTTGCATGATGGACCAGGGATACGTACAACAATATTTTTAAAAGGTTGTAGTATACATTGTCCTTGGTGTGCGAACCCAGAAAATTTAGTTTATGAAATACAAGGGGAATTTGGTTATGATATAGAACTTGAAGACTTAGAAAAAGAGATAAAAAAAGATAAAAAATTTTATAAACTCAATCAAGGTGGTGTTACATTTTCTGGAGGAGAGCCATTATTACAATTTAAAGAATTAGAGCCATTATTAAAAAGCCTAAAAAAAGAAAAAATTAATATTTGTGTAGAAACGTCTTTATATGTGCCGACTTCTTTACTAGATATAGCTATTGAATATGTAGATGAATTTATAGTAGATGTAAAAATATTGGATAAAGAAGATGTTAGCAATATTTTAGGAGGAGAAATAGAGCTATATGAAAAAAATATAGAAAAATTGTTTGAAAAAATACCAAAAGAAAAAATAAAACTTAGAATACCAGTAACTATAGAATATACTTTAAAAGAAAATAATAAAAAGAAAATAATTGATTTAGTAAAAAAATATCAACCCACAAAAGTAGAATTATTTAAACTTCATAGATTAGCAGAAAAGAAATATGAAATTTTAAAAAAGGACATGTTTTCATTTGAAGAAGTAAAAGAAAATGAAATTCAGCAATTTTTAGAACAGATTCGAAAATGTGGAATAGATGCAGAAATTTGTAAAATATAAAGAGGTGTAGAATGAAAAAATATGATTATTTAATAGTAGGAGCAGGTTTATTTGGAGCAACATTTGCCTATGAAATGACAAAAAAAGGAAAAAAATGTCTTGTGATTGATAGAAGAAATCACATAGGAGGTAATATTTATTGTGAAAAAATAAAAGATATTAATGTACATAAATATGGTGCACATATTTTCCATACTAATCAAAAAGAAATATGGGATTATATCAATCAATTCACAGAATTTAATAATTATATAAATGCACCTATTGCTAATTATCATGGCCAAATGTATAATATGCCATTTAACATGAATACTTTTAGTAAATTATGGGGAATTTCTACTCCACAACAAGCCAAAGAAATAATTGAAAATCAAAAGAAAGAATATGGAATAAAAGAACCAAAAAACCTAGAAGAACAAGCTATTTCTTTAGTAGGAAAAGATATTTATGAAAAATTAATAAAAGGATATACAGAAAAACAATGGGGAAGAGATTGCAAAGAATTACCAACTTTTATAATTAAACGATTACCAGTTCGTTTTACGTATAATAATAATTATTTTAAAGATCGATATCAAGGAATACCAGTTGGTGGATACAATGTTATTATTGAAAAGATGTTAAAGAATTGTGAAGTAAAATTAGGAGTTGATTATCTAAAAGAAAAGCAAAAATATGACAAAATTGCAGATAAAATTTTATTTACAGGAATGATTGATGAATATTTTAATTATCAGTTAGGAACATTAGAATATAGAAGTTTAAAATTTGAAACAGAAATATTAGAAAATGTAGAGAATTATCAAGGAGTAGCAGTTGTAAATTATACAGACAAAGAAACACCTTATACAAGAGTTATTGAACACAAACACTTTGAATTTGGAGAACAAAAAGATAGTGTAATAACAAAAGAATATCCAAAAATATGGAAAATAGGTGATGAAGCATATTATCCAATTAATGATGAAAAAAATAATGATTTATATGAAAAATATAAAAAATTAGCACAAAAAGAAGAAAATATCATTTTTGGAGGAAGATTAGGAAATTATAAATATTATGATATGGATAAAGTAATAGAAGCGAGTTTAGTATTAGCAAAAAAATGTTATAAGGGATAATAAGGTAATTAAATATGGAAAACAAAAAAAAATTTTTATTTATGATAGTTACACTAATATTAAGCATTGGTATATCAACAATAGTTTTAGCTATTAATAACAAAATAGAAGCAAAGGGAACTTTTTATATAGATAAACCTTTAAATATATATGTGTTTAATAAAAATAGCATAGATATAGAAGGTTGGTGGATGGCAACAGATAAAAATGCTATTATGAAAATTTATATAGATGGAAAAGATACCAAAGCTGATGTAAGTAAAAGAATTAAAAGAACTGATGTATTAGATGCTATTAAAGGTTATGGAGACGAAGAAATAAATCCGCTACCAGGATTTAAAACAACTATTAATATAACTACACTAACAGAAGGAAAACATACATTGACTTATCAATTAGAAAATCAAGATGGAATTGTTTTAGCAAAAGAAGAAAAAGAGATAACAATAGATCGCAGTGTAAAGGGAACATTTGATATTGACACACCAAATCCTTATCAAGGAATAAATAATATAAAAGAAAATAAAATAACAATTCAAGGTTGGATGATGGCAACAGATAAAAATGTTACAATGAAAATAGCGGTTGACGGAAAAACAACTAATGCAACTATTAATAAACGTATTTCAAGACCAGATGTATTAAATGCAGTAAAAGGATATGGTGATAAAACTACAAATCCGAATCCTGGATTTGAAATAATAATAGATGTTTCACAATATGAACAAGGAAAACATCAATTACAATATGAATTACAAACAATAGAAGGAAAGATAATTGCAAAGAAAACAGGAAATATAGTTATAAAAAAAGGAGAACTTGACATTGATACACCTAATATTTATAAAAAAGCACAAACTGTAAAAGAAGAAAATTTAAATATTAAAGGGTGGTATATGACAAGTGATATCACAAATCAATTAAAAATTTATATAGACGGAAATAAGGTAAATGCAAGTATTAATAAAACATTAAGACCAGATGTACTAAAAGCAATTAAAGGATATGGAGGACAAAATTCAAATCCAAAACCAGGATTTGAAACAACTATAAATTTATCAAAAATTCCAGCAGGAAATCATGAAATACTTTATAGATTAGAAACAATCGAAGGAAAAATAATAGCAGAAAAAAAAGGAAATATTCTTATTAAAAAAGGAGAATTTGATATTGATACACCAAATCCTTACAAAAAACAAACAATCATAAAAGAAAATACGATAATAATAAAAGGATGGTATCTAGCTAATAATCCAAAAGCTACAATAAAAATATCAATAGATGGAAAAGAAGTAAATATAGAAAATTTAAAAAGAGTACCAAGGCCAGATGTACTATCTGCAATTTCTGGATACGGAGGAAACAAAAAGAATCCATTACCAGGTTTTGAAGTATGTGTGAATTTAGATAATTACATAAGTGGTAAACATGAAATATTATATGAATTAGTAGATGAAGATGGAAGTAAAATAGCTGATAAAAAATCAACAATTAATTTGAAAAAAGGCGAATTTGAGATTGACACACCTCATAATCAAAAAGATTTTTATGGAAAAGAAATAAAAATAGAAGGATGGTATTTAGCGAATAATAAAAATGTAACAATGAAAATTTACATAGACAACGAAGAAACGAAAGCAATTGTACAAAAAAGAAAGAAAAGACCAGATGTATTATCAGCAATTAATGGGTATGGAGGAATAGAAGTAAATCCATTACCAGGTTTTGAAATGTCTGTAGACATTTCATGTTACACAGTAGGCAAACATAAACTTAAATATTCGCTCGAAACAATTGAGGGAGAACTTATAGCAGAAAGAAATTTGGAAATCTTTATTGATAACACTGATAGAGGAACTTTGTATCTTGAAATTCCTTCAAAAATAGATGTAGAATATGGTGTATCTTTATTACAAGGATGGGAAATGTCTACTTATCCAAATTCAACAATTGAAGTAAAAATAGACGGAAAAAAAATAAATAATGAAATAAATCGTGTAAAAAGACCAGATGTTATCAAAGCTATTACTAATTATGGAAATATTACTACTAATCCAACACCAGGATTTAATACCTATATTGATTTTACAAAATATAATTTAGGGAAACATAAATTAGAGGTAATATTATACTCAACTGAAGGAAAAGAACTAAGTAAAATACAAAAAACAATTAATATTTTCAAAAATATTACTAATGGAATTGATGTTTCAGAATTTAATAAATTAATTGATTGGAGAGCAGTTAGACAAACACAAGATTTTGCTATAATTAGAGTAGGATATAGAGGATATAGAAATCCTGTATTAGTATCAGATTCACAATTTTATAGAAACATACAAAGTGCACAAACTGTTGGATTAAATTGTGGAATATATTTTGTTTCACAAGCTATTAATGAACAGGAAGCTATAGAAGAAGCAAATTGGGTAGTAAATATAGTTTCACACTACAATATTAAATATCCAATTGTTCTGGATAGTGAATGGTCAAACGGAAAACATGACGGAAGAGCTGATTATTTAGACAAATGGCAAAGAACAACAATAGCAAAAACATTTTTACAAACTATTCGTGATAGAGGTTATACACCAGCAATTTATGCTAGTAGAGATTGGTTATATAATCAATTAGACATAACACAATTAACTGATTTTGATACTTGGGTAGCACATTATACTAATGATATCAACAAAAAAACTGATTACAAAGGAGCCTACACTATGTGGCAATATACAAGTACAGGAAGAATTAATGGAGTAAATGGAAATGTAGATAGAAACATTTGTTATAAAAGATATATTTAAATATAAAAAGATTACTAAAGTATAATATCATTAGTAATCTTTTTTGTTTTAAAATAAGAAAAAACATTGAAAAAAATAAAAGAATGCGATATACTTATCATGAATGAAATTATAATTAATGCAAGGAGGTAATAAATGAAAAAAACAAAAAAAATAATAAGAATAATTTGTTATTTCATTTTTATTTTTGCAATAGTAAATCAATGCAATTATCAAGTTGAGGCAGAAGCTACAAAACAAGAAGAAAAAGGGATTTTTTATATTGATACACAATTTAATTGTAAAACATTTGAAGGAAGTACGGTATTAATTAGTGGATGGATTATGACAGAAGCAAAAGATACTACTTTAAAAATTTATATAGACGGACAAGACACCAAAATAGATATAAGTAAAAGGATAGAAAGACCAGACGTTATAGAAAACATACACGGTTATGGAGAATCACAAAATAACCCAAAACCAGGTTTTGAAACAACATTAGATATTAGTAATTATACTAAAGGAAAACATACAGTAAAATATCAATTAGAAAAAGCAAATGGTAAAATATTATACAGTGAAACCTATGAAGTTATGTTTAACAACGAAGTAAAAGGAACATTTGATATAGATTCACCTAATATTTATGGTAATATACCAATAATAAAAGATAACCAATTACAAATTAGGGGATGGATAATGACTAATGATATTAATAGTCAATTATCTTTATATATTGATGGAAAAAAGCAAGAACTAGGCACAATAATCAGAATTAAAAGAAATGATGTAATAGAAGCCATAAAGGGATATGGAGATCAAAAATTAAATCCAAAGCCAGGTTTTGAAACAACAATAGATTTATCAAACATTTCACAAGGTAAGCACCAAGTGGTATATAAACTAGAAACCAAAGAAGGAAAAACAATAGCGGAAAAAAAAGCAACTATTGAAATAAAAAAAGGGGAATTTTATATTGACACTCAATTTAATTGCAAAAAATATGAAGACAAAAGTATTTTTGTTAGTGGATGGGTTATGACAAGTGATCCAACTAGTCAAATGAAGATATATATAGATGGACAAGATACAAAAACAGATTTTTCAAAAAGAATACAAAGAAATGATGTTATAACAGCAGTAAAAGGATATGGAGGAAAAACAAAAAATCCAACACCAGGATTTGAAGCAATATTAGACATTGGATTATATCAAGATGGAGAACATACTGTAACTTATTCACTAGAACAAGCAGATGGAACACGAATATATAGTGAAGACTATAAAGTGAATTTTCAAAAACAAATAAAAGGAACTTTTGATATTGATATACCAAATCCATATAAAGGAATAAATCAAATAGAAGGAAATACTTTAAAAATAGATGGATGGATTATGAGCAATGATATAGAAGCAAAACTTAAAATTATGATTGATGGAAACGAAGTGAAAATACTAAAAGAAAATCGTATACCAAGACAAGATGTATTAAATTCAATTTCAGGATATAATAAAAAAATCAATTCACAGCCAGGTTTTGAAATGGAAGTAGATATAAGTAATATTTCAGCAGGAGAACATGAAATAATCTATCAATTAAAAGCTTTTAACGGAGAAATATTAATGCAAAAAAAATCAAAAATAGTTAGAGATAATACAAAAAAAGCAATGATAGAAATTGATACTCCTGATTGGAAAGGAGTAGAAAATATAGATGGAAAAATCACAGGATGGATTATGACAAATATAGAAAATCCTAAAATTAGAGTTTTTATAGACCAATATGAAAGATGGGACAGTCAAACAAGAGTAGAAAGACCAGATGTACTAGAAGCAATTAAAGGATATGGAGGAGAAAGTTTAAATCCAAAGCCAGGCTTTGTAATTAATATGAAATATGGTGATTTTAGTATAGGAACACATACATTAAAAATTATAGTTGAAGATCAAGAAAGAAAACAAATTGCTGTAAAAACAAAACAATTTGAAATTTATAAATCATATCAAATTGAAGAAGGAAGTTTTGGATTTAGTGGACTAAAAGTAAAGGGAGAAGAAAACGGAACAGATTTAAAATATTATAAAATTGGTGATGGACCAAATGTGTTTTATGCTACATTTGCTATTCACGGGTTTGAAGATAAATGGAATCGAGATGGAAAAGAACTTACTTTAATAGCAGAAGAATTTAAAAATCGATTAATAAGAGATAAAGATAGAAGTATATTATCTAAATGGACAATTTATATTTTTCCACAAATTAATACAGATGGTGTCAATCATGGATGGAGCAATAATGGACCAGGAAGAAAAACATTGTATAGTTGGGCACCACAAAATGAAGGAATAGACATGAATAGATGTTGGCAGACAGGTAGTTTTGTTCCTTATACAGGAAGAAATTACAATGGAACTGGTTGGTTTCAAGCTTATGAAGCAGGTTACTTAAAAGATTTCTTATTAAGAAATAAAGCAACTAATGGACAAACAGTTTTAATAGATTTACATGGATGGACAACGCAGTTAATTGGAGATTATGGAATTTCAAAAGAATGCTACGCACCGTATTTTCCAGAAAATAGATATACAAACAGTTATGGAACCGGATATTTAATAAATTGGGCAAGAAGTTCCTTAGGATCTAATGGAAGACCTGCTAGAAGTGCATTAATAGAATTACCAGAAGCAGGAATAAATAGTCATCAAGATGTTGTAAATGCAGGATATGCTAATCGTTATATAGAAGCAACTCTATATATGTTAAGAGTATTAGTATAATAGAGGATGTGAACTAAATGAAAAAAAATAAAAAAGGATTAATAATAATTTTGACAATATTATTAAGTTTAGCAATAATAGCAACGATTATAATATGTCTATATTGCAAAAAACAAGAATACAAAGAAAAAGAAATATCTATTGAAGAATTAAAATATGAAACAGGAGCAACAGCGAAAGAAGAATTATATACAATCGAAAAAGACATAGACGGAAGAGATATATTAACTATAAAAAAAGAATTATTATATAAAGTAGCATTAGCAGGCATATTAAAAAAAGAAGAACCAACCTATGAAGAAATAGATAATTTATTAGAAAAAAATCCAATTCATGAAGGAATATGGATAAGTGAAGAAGCAAGAGAAAATGTAATATCTTTATTACAAACTTACTTAAAAAATGAATATAAAATAGATGAACAAGGATACTTACAATGTATAAAACAGTCGGAAGAAATAACATCTTATGATAAGGAGCTACAAACTTATTTAACAAATAATAAAACTTATATAATTGCCATGACAGGAAAATGTTATACCATAGATAATATGACAGGAGAAATTGTATTATATCCATTTGAAAAAATGGATGAATATCAACTTTGTGAACCAATAACAATAGACAACAAAAAAATAATTATCTTAAATACAAATGAAAAGAAAAAATTAACACAAGAAGAATTACTAGAATGTATAATAGAACAAATGAATTTATTATAATTCATAGGAGGGAAAAAAATGAAAAAAGCAAATATAGTTATTTTGTTGATAATAATTTTTACAATCTTCATACCAACTGTAAAAATTGCACAAAATAATCAAATAGGAACATTTTATATAGATACCCAATATAACTGCAATACATTTGAAGGAAGAAACATAGAAATAAAAGGGTGGATTATGACAAGTGATCCAACCAGTAAAATGAAGATATATATAGATGGAAAAGATACAAAAACAGACTTTTCAAAAAGAATAGAAAGAGATGATGTAATAGCAGGAATACCAGGATATGGAGGAGCAAGTCTAAATCCAAAACCAGGATTTGAAGCAAATTTAGACATTAGTACTTATACAGCAGGAAATCATACAGTAACATATAGACTAGAACAAGCAAATGGAAATGTAATTTATGAGGAAAATTACCAAGTTATGTTCAACAACAAAGTAAAAGGGACATTTGACATAGAAGCACCAAATATATATGGAAAAACACCAATAACAAAAGATGCAAAAATGATAGTAAAAGGTTGGACAATGTCAAATGACAAAAAAGCAACAATGAACATATACATAGATGGAAACAAAATGGACACAACACCATTAAAAAGAATGCAAAGACCAGATGTAATAGCAGCAATTTCAGGATATGGAGGAAAAGAGCTAAATCCAGAACCAGGATTTGAAACCAGTATAGATATAACAAAAGTAACCCAAGGAGTCCACAAAATAGTATATCAATTAGAAACAGCAGAGGGAGAAATATTAGCAAAAAAAATAGCTAATATAGAAATAAAAAAAGGAGAATTTTATATAGATACGCAATATAATTGTAATACATTTGAAGGAAGAAATATAGGAATAAAAGGATGGATTATGACCAGTGATCCAACTAGCAAAATGAAGATATATATAGATGGACAAGATACAAAAACAGATTTTTCAAAAAGAATAGAAAGAGCAGATGTAATAGCAGGAATATCAGGATATGGAGGAGCAAGTCTAAATCCAAAACCAGGATTTGAAGCAAATTTAGACATTAGTACTTATACAGCAGGAAATCATACAGTAACATATAGACTAGAACAAGCAAATGGAAATGTAATTTATGAGGAAAATTACCAAGTTATGTTCAACAACAAAGTAAAAGGGACATTTGACATAGAAGCACCAAATATATATGGAAAAACACCAATAACAAAAGATGCAAAAATGATAGTAAAAGGTTGGACAATGTCAAATGACAAAAAAGCAACAATGAACATATACATAGATGGAAACAAAATGGACACAACACCATTAAAAAGAATGCAAAGACCAGATGTAATAGCAGCAATTTCAGGATATGGAGGAAAAGAGCTAAATCCAGAACCAGGATTTGAAACCAGTATAGATATAACAAAAGTAACCCAAGGAGTCCACAAA
Organism: uncultured Clostridia bacterium; assembly: GCA_963559365.1. Taxonomy (GTDB): domain Bacteria; phylum Bacillota; class Clostridia; order TANB77; family CAG-508; genus CAG-269. Next base: position 51,801 of record CAUWKC010000001.1, read on the forward strand.
ATAGTATATCAATTAGAAACAGCAGAGGGAGAAATATTAGCAAAAAAAATAGCTAATATAGAAATAAAAAAAGGAGAATTTTATATAGATACGCAATATAATTGTAATACATTTGAAGGAAGAAATATAGGAATAAAAGGATGGATTATGACCAGTGATCCAACTAGCAAAATGAAGATATATATAGATGGACAAGATACAAAAACAGATTTTTCAAAAAGAATAGAAAGAGCAGATGTAATAGCAGGAATATCAGGATATGGAGGAGCAAGTCTAAATCCAAAACCAGGATTTGAAGCGAATTTAGACATTAGTACTTATACAGCAGGAAATCATACAGTAACATATAGATTAGAGCAAGCAGATGGAAATGTAATTTATGAAGAAAATTACAAAGTTAATTTTGACAATGTACCAAGAGCAATGCTTGATATTGATGAACCTAATTGGAAAGGTGTACCTAATAAAGATGGAAAAATTATAGGATGGGTTATGACTAATGTAAAAAAACCTAGAATTAGAGTATATATTGATCAATATGAAAGATGGGATAATCAATATCGTGTAAAAAGACCAGATGTATTAGAAGCAATTCATGGATATGGAAGCAAAGAAAATAATCCAACTCCAGGATTTGAAATTGACATGAAATATGGTGATTTTGCATTAGGAACTCATACATTAAGGATAGTTATAGAAGACGAGCAAGGAAATCAAATTGCAGTAAAGACAAGAGAATTTACTATATATGATAATTCAGATGGAATTCAAAATTTTCCAGAAAGTTATCAAATTATGTTACGAAAAATCGTACAAGAAAAAGGAATGACTAATTGGAAATTTGTTCCTGTCTATACAGGAATTGATTGGAATGAGCTTACAAGTACAACAAATGAAAATAAATGTCTAAAAAATCTAGTACATGAAAGTAGTCCTTCTACTTGGAAATGTTCTTGTGGAAGATATGGAGATGTAGAATATGTATGTGCTTCAGGAAGAATTGTAAACTATTTCTTAGATCCAAGAAACTTTTTAACACAAAAAGCTATTTTTCAATTTTTGGATCTATCAAAAACAAAAGTATCAATAGCTCAAATCCAACCAAATCTAACGGGAACATTTTTACAAGATTCTGTCAATGGAGAATCTTATGCTAAAATACTATATGATGCCCAAAATGAATCAGGAGAAAATGCTTTTAGTATTATGAGTCGTATTTTCCAAGAAATTGGAAGAGGAAAACCAGGAAATCCACCATATATGGTATCAGGAAAAGATAAAACTTATCCAAATACATACAATTTCTTTAATTATGGAGCAACTGACGGAGCTGGAAATACTTTAAGAGGTTTAAAGATGGCAGATAGTTTTGGATGGCATACACAAAGAAAAGCATTAGTAGATGGAGCTAAATTAATTGCGAAAGATTATATTGTAAATAACAAGCAAAACACAAAATATTTATTTAAATTTGATGTGACACGTGAAGGAGGATTATATAATCATCAATATATGAGTAATGCACAAGATCCAAATAGTCAAGCTTCAATTTTATTTGCTGCTTATAATAAAGGAAATTTAAACACAAATCTAACTTTTTCTATTCCAGTATATAATAACATGCCAGCATATGTAAAATTACCATCTGATTTAACAGGTGATTTATATTATATAAGTTCAGATTATGATTCTGTTGGATTCCGTACAGGACCAGGAGTGGGGTATGCAGCTGTTAATGGATGTGAAAGATTAGCAAAAGACAGTGTAGTAAAAATGATACAAAAAAATATAAACGGATGGGCAAAAGTAGAATATGATGGCAAAATAGGATATGTATCAGAAGAATATCTAACGCCAGTTAATACTAAAAAAGATTAAAATGGGAGAAAATAAATGAAAAAATTCAGCATTGCAATTATCTTGAGTATATTATGTTATATTATAGGTATAACTAATAGTTTTGCTATAGAAGATACACGTTTACAATCTTTAACAATAACACCAGAAGGAACAGGACTAAGTCCTGCCTTTTCTGCTGATATTTATCAATATCATATGACAGTAGAAAATGAAGTAACAAATGTAGAAATAAAAGCATTAGCAAATCAACCAAGCAATCGAATCGAAATAACAGGAGGAGACAACTTAGAAGAAGGAAGCAATTTAGTTAAAATAAAAGTAGTGGCTACAAATGGAGAAAGCAGTAGTTATTCTATATTTGTAACAAGAAAATCACCAGAAATTGGAAAAATGGAAATTGTACCAAATGTAATAGAAGAGAAATCTAATAAACCGTTACAAGTTACAGGTATTATACTAGATGAAGCTTCCAACTTATTTATTCATCCACAATACAATCCAGAAGTACATGATTATACTTTAGAATTAAAAGGAGATGCTACTTCAATTCCATTAACAGTTGTTGCAAATTATCCAGAAGCTAATATAGAAATTCAAGGAAATGAAAATTTAGTGGATGGAAAAAATACGATTAAAATTAAAGTAAGAAAAGAAGAAGAAATCTTAAACTACAAAATTGTAGTTTATAAAAATATACCATATCCACAAGCAGTAGAAAGTAAACCAGTATTGATACAAGAACAGAAAGATAAAGCAACAATTTTGATTTTTTTAGCTATTATCCTAATAATAGCAGTGATAGGAATTTTAAAAATTAGAATTGACAAAATGAGAAAACAAAATGGTAAAAATAGAAAGAAAGGAAGATAAAAATGAAAATTCTAATAACAGGGGCTAATGGAATGTTAGCTAAATCAGTAAGAAGTAGACTAGAAAGAGAAAATGAACTAATTTGTACAGATGTGTCTGAATTAGATATAACAAAACAAGAAGAAGTATTAAAATTTGTGGAAGATGTACAACCAGACTATATTATAAATTGTGCTGCATACACAGCTGTTGATAAAGCAGAAATAGCAGGAGAAATTGTAGAAAAAATCAATGCAGATGGACCAGGAAACTTGGCTAAAGCAGCCCAAAATACTAATAGTGTTTTAATACATATTAGTACTGATTATGTATTTGGTGGAGATTTAGATTTAGAAAAAGACTATAAAGAAGATGACAAAAAAAATCCGGTAACAGCATATGGAATTACAAAATTGCATGGTGAAGAACAAATTCAAAATAACACAGATAAATATTATATTTTTAGAACAGCATGGTTATATGGAGAAGGAAATAATTTTGTAAGAACTATGCTAAAATTAGGAAAAGAAAAAGATGAAATTAATGTTGTAGCAGATCAACACGGTTCTCCAACTTATGCAGAGGATTTAGCAAATATAATAGGAGAAGCAATAGAAAAGAAAATACCTTATGGAATTTATCATGCAACAAATGAAGGATATACAACATGGTATGATTTTACAAAAGCCATTTTTGAATATAGTGGAACGATTTGTAAAGTAAATCCAGTCACAACAGAAAAATATATTGAAATGATGAAAATTACACAAGCAAAAAGACCAAAAAATTCACAATTATCAAAAGAAAAAATAATTAAGCAAGGAATAACAGTACCACAATGGGAAGATGCTTTAAAACGTTATTTAATAGCGGAAAAACAAATGTAGAAGAAAGGGAGAAAAAGAATGAAAAAAAGAAAAGGAATTATTTTAGCAGGAGGAAGTGGAACAAGATTATATCCTCTTACTATAGCTATTTCAAAACAACTAATGCCAGTATATGATAAACCAATGATTTATTATCCATTATCTGTGTTAATGTTATCTAATATTAAAGAAGTATTGATAATATCAACACCAAGAGACTTAAGCATGTTTAAAGAATTATTAGGTGATGGCTCACAATGGGGGATGAAGTTAGAATATGCAGTACAAGAAAAACCTAGAGGATTAGCAGATGCTTTCATAATAGGAGAAGAATTTATTGGGGAAAGTGATGTTGCATTAATATTAGGAGATAATATTTTCTTTGGACAATCCTTAACAGAAAAACTAGAAAAAGTATCACAAGCAAGTGAAGTAGCTACTATATTTGGATACCCAGTAAAGGACCCAAGAGCTTATGGAGTAGTTGAAATAGATGAAAATAAAAATGCTATATCCATTGAAGAAAAGCCTAATGAGCCAAAATCGAACTTATGTGTACCAGGTTTATATTTTTATCCTAACAATGTAGTGGAAATTGCAAAAAAAGTAAAACCATCAGCAAGAGGAGAATTAGAAATAACATCTGTTAGCCTAGAATATATGAAAAGAAAGCAATTAAAAGTAGAAAGATTAGGAAGAGGATTAGCATGGTTTGACACTGGAACACATGCAGATTTATTAGAAGCAGCAAGTTTTGTAAGAACAGTTGAAAATAGACAAGGAATGCAAATATCTTGTCCAGAAGAAATTGCCTATAAAAAAGGTTGGATAACAGCAGAACAAGTAAATAATTCAGCCAAAAAATACAAAAAGACAGAATATGGTAAATATCTAAAAGAATTAATAAAATAAAGGAGAAAAGGAAATGGGAAATTTTAAAAAGATAGGTACTTCAATTGATGGTGTATATATTATAGAACCAACTGTATTTGGAGATAATAGAGGTTATTTCATGGAAACTTATGCTCAAAAAGATTTTGAAGAAATAGGATTAAACTATAATTTTGTACAAGATAACCAATCAAAATCTAAAAAAGGAGTATTAAGAGGTTTACATTTTCAAACAGAAAATACACAAGCCAAATTGGTAAGAGTAATCAAAGGTAAAGTATTTGATGTGGCTGTTGATTTAAGAAAAGGAAGTAAAACATATGGAAAATGGGAAGGAATTATATTGTCAGAGGATAACAAAAAAATGTTTATGATTCCAAAAGGATTTGCACATGGATTTTTAGTTTTATCAGAAGAAGCTGAATTTATTTACAAGTGTGATGATATATATAATCCAAAAGCAGAAGGTGGATTGGCATGGAATGATCCAGATATAGGAATTGATTGGCCATTAGAAGAAATAAAAGTAGAAGATTTAATTACATCTGAAAAAGATGCAAAATGGCCATCATTAAAAGAAATAAAAGAAATAGATGTATTTAAAAGAAAGGAAGAAAAATGAAAAATAATATATTAATAACAGGAGCAGCAGGATTCATAGGAGCAAACTTTGCAGAATATTTTGTAAATAAATATCCTAACTACAACATAATCGTAGTAGATAAATTAACATATGCTGGAAATAAAGATAACCTAAAAAAAATACAAGAAAAAATAACATGTATACAAGCAGACATATGTGATTTTGAAAAAATGAAAGAAATTTTTGATAAATATGAAATTAATGGAGTAATACATTTTGCAGCAGAATCACATGTTGATAACAGTATAAAAACTCCATTTATATTCACACAAACTAATGTTATAGGAACACATACTTTACTAGAAACAGCAAAACAAAAATGGGGAGAAGGAAGCAAAAATAAATTTGTACATATATCAACAGATGAAGTGTATGGTTCATTAGGAGAAGAGGGATATTTTACAGAAAAATCTCCAATCAAACCAAGTAGTCCATATTCATCATCTAAAGCAAGTTCAGACTTAATAGCATTAGCATATAAAGAAACTTATAAAATGAATATAAATGTAACAAATTGTTCAAATAATTATGGACCATATCAACACAATGAAAAGTTAATACCACATATGATAAAATTAGCTTTACAAGATAAAAAATTACCAGTATATGGAGAAGGGTTAAATATAAGAGATTGGCTTTATGTAGAAGACCACTGTGAAGCGATTGATTTAGTATTTCACAAAGGAATATCAGGTGAAAGATATAATATTGGTGGACACAATGAAAAAAGAAATATTGAAATTGTAAAATTAATATTACAAAGATTAGGAAAATCAGAAGATTTAATTGAATATGTAACAGACAGAAAAGGTCATGATTATCGTTATGCAATTGATCCTACTAAAATTAGTCAAGAATTGGGTTGGATGCCAAAAACTAAATTTGAAGATGGTATTATAAAAACAATAGATTGGTATTTAAAAAATCCCGAATGGTTGAAATAAGGTGTAAAATGAAAAAAATTTTGACAAAAGAAGTAAAATTATATATTATATTTGGTATATTAACTACTCTTATTAATTTTTCTTCCTTTTACATGATGATTGAAATAGGAAATATCGAAAAAAATACAGCTAATTTTATTTCCATAATAATAGCTATTTTGTTTGCTTATGCAACTAATAGAAAATTAGTATTTCAGTCAAAAGCAGAAACAGGAAAAGAAAAAATAAATGAATTTATAAAATTTATAGGAGGAAGAACTTTTACAATGATAATTGAATGGGTAGGAGGATTCTTAATGTTTCAAATACCAATACCAGAAATGGTAAGTAAAATAATAATAACCATAATTGTTATTATATTAAATTTTTTAATTAGCAAATTTTTTGCTTTTAGGAAATAATAAATAATATAAAAGAAAGGTTTATAACAATGAAAAATATTAAAATATTTGCTTGTCCATCAGCAGAAGAATTTACACAAGAAATATGTAATAAACTAGGAATAGAAATGGGAAAAATCAAACATCAAAAATTTGCAAATGACAACAACTTTGTGCAAATTTTAGAAACAATAAGAGAAAAAGATGTATATATTGTACAAACTACAAAACCGCCAGTAAATGAAAGAATCATGGAACTATTAATTACAATTGATGCAGTAAAAAGAGCTTCAGCTAAAAATGTAAATGTAGTATTACCTTATTTCCCATATTCAAGATCTGATAAAAAAGATCAACCACGTATACCAATATCTGCCAAATTAATGGCACAACTACTAGAAGCAGCAGGAGCAACCAGAGTTATTACATGCGATTTGCACAATCCAGCGATACAAGCATATTTCAATATTAATTGTGATAGATTAACAGCAGAATATTTATTAGAAGATTATTTCAAAGAAAAAAAATTAGAAGATATGGTAATTGTGGCAACTGATGCAGGAAGTTCAAAAAAAGCTTATAAGTATTCTGAGTTTTTCAATTGTCCAATTGCTTTAGTAGATAAAAGAAGAGAAGGAAATGATGATAGAGCCATTGCTAGCACTATAATTGGAGATGTTACAAATAAAAATGCAATCATTTTTGATGATGAAATCGATACAGCAGGTTCTATGATGGAAACAGTAAAAGTTTTACAAAAATTTGGAGCAAAGAATATTTATGCAGGAGGAACCCATGGTGTTTTATCGGGACCAGCCATTGAAAGAATAAAAAATTCAGGAATTAAAGAAATGGTAGTAACTAATACAATTCCTGTACCAAAGGAAAAAAGAATTCATAATATAACTGTGTTATCAATAGCACCATTATTTGCAGAAGCTATAAAAAGAATTCATGAAGAAAGACCATTAGGAGAATTATTTACAATGGAATAAAACAAAAAGAGAAAGAGGAATTAACATGAAAAAAATATCAGTTGTAATCCCTATTTATAATGAAGAAGAAGTTCTAAATACATCATATTCAAGAATAAAAAAAGTATTAGAAGGATTAAATCAATATGATTATGAAATAATTGCCATTGATGATGGTTCACAAGATAAAAGTTTAGAAATGTTACAAGAAATTGCGAATGAAAATCAAAAGGTAAAAGTTCTATCATTTGCAAGAAATTTTGGACATCAAGCAGCAGTAACAGCAGGACTTAAATATATAACAGGAGATGCTATTGTTATTATAGACGCTGATTTACAAGATCCACCAGAATTGTTGCCAGAAATGATAACTTTATGGGAACAAGGGAATGAAGTAATTTATGGAAAAAGAAAAGCAAGAAAAGGAGAGTCAGCTTTTAAATTATTAACAGCTAAAATGTTTTATACTACTTTAAATGCTTTATCTGATGTAGAAATTCCAAAAGATACAGGAGATTTTAGATTAGTAGATAGAAAAGTGGTAGATATCATTAATCAATTACCAGAACATAATAAATTTTTAAGAGGATTATTTAGTTGGGTAGGCTTTAAACAAAAAGCTTATACTTATGAAAGACAAGAAAGACAAGCTGGTAAAACAAAATATCCTTTAAAAAAGATGTGGAAATTGGCAACAGATGGAATTATTAGTTTTTCTACAAAGCCATTAAAATTAGTAGGAGGATTAGGAATTTTAACTATTATTATATCTATAGGAATTCTAATCTACTCCTTAGTATCATATGCTTTTCATTTAAACAATTTAATGGCAGGTTGGACTTCAATTATGGTAGCAATTACGTTGTTTAGTGGTGTACAACTACTTTCAATTTGGATTATATCAGAATATATAGCAAGGATTTATGATGAAACAAGAAAAAGACCAGAATTTATTATTGATAAAAAAATAAATATACAATAGAAAAGGATGTAAAAATAAAATGGAATCATTTAATAAAAAAGCTTATCAAAGATATTTTTTTTATGGAGATAGAAATCCAGAAGCAGCACTAGAAGGAATTTTATTTTTTTCATGGCAGAATGATTTATCACATGATATAAAAAATGATGAACAAAAATTAGTAAAAACAGCAAAAGAATTATATAAGCAATATTATCGATTTATAGAATTAAATGGAAAAAGTGGAGTATATAATCCTTATCGTGCTGAAAATGAAAAACTATTAGAAGAAAAAATTATAAAAAAAATAGAAGAATTAAAAAATACAGATGAAATAATAACAGAAGAACAGATACAACAAAAAATAAGAGAAGCAACAAAAAATAAAAATGGAAAAAGAAAAGAAATAATTGCTGATAAAACAAGAAAAGAAATGGAAAAAAGAAGAACAAAAAAGCTATTTATTAATGAAAATGGACTTTGCTACTCGATTGTACAAAGATTTAGATATGCACATTTGCCAGAGGGAAGTATAACAAAAGAGCAAAATGTTACAAGATTTCCAGAATATATTCCATATAAAAAAGAAGAATGGGGAAAAAAATCAATTGGAAAACAATACGATGCAGGTTCAAGAGAAGATTTAATATTAGATAGTTTAAGACATTGGACAGAAGATTTATATGATTTATTAATGTCATTAAAACAAATAGAACAGGAAGATTCACAAGGATATATAGATTTATGGTTAAGAACTAGACTTAATAGAGCTAAAAATGGAACTATTGAAGGAATTGAAAAAAAAGAAATCAAGAGGATAGAACAGGCATGTAAAAGGATGAGGCAAATAAGACATAAAGAAAATGAAAAGGAGAGATAAATCCATGGATAAAAAAAGAATATTAACAGGAGATAGACCAACTGGAAGATTACACATTGGACATTATTTTGGCTCTCTAAAAAAAAGAGTTGAATTACAAGAAAGTGGAGAATATGATCCATATATATTAATTGCTGATGTGCAAGCATTAACAGATAATTTCAACAATCCTGAAAAAATAAGAAAAAATGTAAGAGAAGTAGCAATAGATTACTTATCTGTTGGAATTGACCCAAGCAAAACCACAATATATATACAATCCATGATACCAGAAGTAGCAGAATTAACAGTATTTTATTCTAACTTAGTAACAATAGCAAGATTAGAAAGAAATCCAACAGTAAAAACAGAACTTGCACAAAAAAGAGATGTTTTTGGAGAAAGTGTAACATATGGATTTTTAGGTTATCCTGTAAGCCAAGCAGCAGACATAACAGCATTTGAAGGAAAATTAATACCAGTAGGAGAAGATCAATTACCATTAATAGAACAATGTCGAGAAATTGTAAGAAAATTCAACAGCATTTATGGAGAAGTATTAACAGAACCAGAAGCAGTATTATCAAGTGGAAAAAGAATAAAAGGATTAGATGGAAATGACAAAATGGGAAAATCATTAGGAAATGCTATTTATCTATCAGATAGTGAAGAAGAAATCACAAAAAAAGTAATGAGTGCTGTAACAGATCCAAATAGAATAAAAAAAGATGATCTAGGAAATCCTGATATATGTATGGTATCATATTATCATAATTTATTTAGCACAAAAGAAGAAAAAAAAGCTGTATGTGAAGAATGTAAAGCAGGAAAACGTGGATGTGTAGCATGTAAAAAACAACTAGCTAAAAATATAAGCGACACACTAAAGCCAATACGAGAAAAAAGAGCATATTATGAAGCTCATCCAGAAGAAGTAGACAAAATATTAATAGAAGGAACTAAAAAAGCAAGACAAACAGCAAAAGAAACTATGGAAAAAGTAAAAAGAGCAATGAGATTAAATTATTTTGAAGAATAGTTTTTGGGACGGAGAAAAAAAGTGTCTTCAAAAGGAGGAAAAAATGTTTACAGATTATACAAAAATTATCATCAAAGCTGGAGATGGAGGAAATGGAGCGGCAACATTTAGAAGAGAAAAATATGTAGCAGCAGGAGGTCCAGATGGTGGAGATGGTGGAAATGGTGGAAATATCTATTTTCAAGTTGATAAAGATAAAAATACTTTAATTGATTTCCGTTATAATAGAAAATTCAAGGCTAAAAATGGAGAAAACGGAAGTGGAAACCATTGTAATGGAAAATATGGAGAAGATTTAATAATAAAAGTACCAATAGGAACTGTTGTTAAAGATGCACAAACAGGTAAAATAGTAGCAGATTTATCTGAACCAAATCAAAAAGAATTAATCTTAAAAGGAGGAAGAGGAGGAAGAGGAAATTCTCACTTTGCTACAGCAACAAGACAGGCTCCAAGATTTTCTGAAGATGGAGAAAAGGGAGACGAAAAAGAAATTATTTTGGAACTGAAATTATTAGCAGATGTAGGATTATTAGGATTTCCAAATGTAGGAAAATCTACTTTTTTAGCAACTGTAACAGATGCTAAACCAAAAATTGCAAATTATCATTTTACAACACTTGTGCCAAACTTAGGCGTAGTTAAGACTAAAAATGGGGATGGATTTGTTATTGCAGATATACCAGGTATTATAGAAGGTGCTAGTGAAGGAGTAGGATTAGGAATTCAATTTTTACGTCATGTAGAAAGAAGTAGATTATTATTACATTTTTTAGATGTTTCTGGGCAAGAAGGAAGAAATCCAGTAGAAGATTTTTATACTATAAATAAAGAACTAAAAGGATATAGTGAAAAATTGGCAAGTAGAAAACAAATTATTGTAGCAACTAAAGTTGATGTTATGCAAGAAGAAACTTTATTAAAACAAGTAGAAGAATTAGCTAAAAAAGAAAATTTACCAATTTTTAAAATATCATCAGTAACAAGACAAGGATTAGAAGAATTAATTAATTATGTTAGTGAAGAATTAAAAAATCTACCAAAAGAAGAATTAATTGAAATAGAAGATAAAGTAGTATACACTTTAGAAGAAAAAGAAAATCAATGGGAAGTTCAAGAAAAAGAAGAAGGAATCTTTATTGTTACAGGAAAAGCTGTGGAAAGATTAATGGGTAGAATCAATATTGAAGATAATGAATCTATGTATTATTTACAAAAATGTTTGAAAAATATGGGAATTGAAGCAAAATTGAAAGAACTAGGAGTATGTGAAGGAGATACTGTTATATTAGCTGATTGGGAATTAGAATGGTATGAATAAACCTTCATGTAAGGGGGAAATATTATGAACGGCGAAAAAAGAAAAGATTATTTATCATGGGATGAATATTTCATGGCAATTGCAAAATTATCAGCACAAAGAAGTAAAGATCCATCTACACAAGTAGGAGCTTGTATCGTAAGTGAAGACAATCGAATATTATCTATTGGATATAATGGAGCACCAAATGGATTTGATGATAACAAATTTCCTTGGGGAAGAAGCGGAGAAAATTTAAAAACAAAATATCCATATGTTTGTCATGCAGAAATGAATGCCGTTTTAAACTTTAGAGGAAGTAAAAAAGATTTGGAAAATGCTAAAATATATGTTGATCTATTTCCCTGCAACGAATGTGCAAAAATTATTATCCAATCAGGAATAAAAGAAGTAATTTATTTATCAGATAAATATGCAGAATCTGATAATAACATAGCATCAAGAACATTATTAGACGAATGTGGAGTAACTTATACTAAATTACAATTAAATAAAGAAAAAGAAATAAAAATTGACTTGAAATAAATCAAGTCAAATTTTTTTTTGCATAAATATACCATTTTTGTTTTTATAATAATTTTTTCGTAATCCTATTTTTTTAAAACCTAATTTTTCGTAAATGTGAATAGCAGAAATATTTTCTTCCATTACTTCCAAATTAATAAATTTTAAATTTAAGGTTTTAGTAAAAGTAATTAAATTTTGTAATAAACAAGATGCAATTCCTTGATTACGATAATTCTTTTTTGTTACCAAATTCATAATATCAGCTTCATCTACCATAATTTTAATACCACCAAATCCCACAATTTCGTTTTCTAAATAAGCAACAAAATAATAAGAAGTAGGAGAAGTTAATTCTTTCTTTAAAATATTATAACTCCAAAAATCATCAAAATCTGTTAATAAAATATTTTGTATTTTCTCTAAATCTGTTAAAGTCATTTGTTTAATTTCTATACTCATAATTATAATTCCTATCTCTGCGCTTGAGGCTTTTTTAAATATAATGGCAAAATATCGTCAAATTGATTTTCTTTAAATTTTTTAATTCCTGCTAAAGCAAGGGAATAAGAGTTTAATACATTCTCGTTATGAGAAGCTAATTCTGATTCTGGAAAAAATTCTTTGATTTTGGTAACATGAATTTCAGAAGCATCTCCTATAAATGTAATAACAGGATTGCTTTCTAAAGAATCTTCACAATAACTTTTTAAAATAGATAAAGCACCTTCTAAACTTTCTGCTTGTGGTTCTATTAAAGATTCTATACCTACAGAATTTTTTTCATAAAGTGCAAAATAACAATTATCATTTTTACAATCTATTAAACTACATATATAATTACTTTGTGTATTATAGGCAAGAGCCTCTAAAGAACTAATACCAATACATGGTATATTTAAGCTATCGCGAAAAGCCATAACAGTAGAAATACCAATTCGTATACCAGTAAAAGAACCAGGACCTTTATCAACCACAATTAAATCAATATCAGATAAAGTTATATTTAATTCCTGTAAAGCTTGTTTTATCATAGGCATTAGCCTTTCAGAATGAGTCCTGCCTGTATTAGTATCCCATTGACCTAGTAAAGTTTCATTTTCTAATATAGAAACTCCACAAATAGAACTAGAAGTATCAATACTTAAAATTTTCAAAATAATCCTCCCATTTTTTGATTGTTGTATCAATAGTTAAAATTCTTATATCTTCATTGTTTTTGTCCTTAGAAAAGGTAATATGTACATATTCTTTTGGTAAAGCCTCTTTAATTAATTCGCCCCATTCTATTAAACAAATTCCATTCTCAAAATATTCTTCTCCACCAATTTCATAAAATTCAGAAACATCAGTTAATCTATAAACATCAAAATGATAAATAGCAATTTTATCTTTGTGATATTCATTTACAATTGTAAATGTAGGACTTGAAATTTCATCAGCTAAATCAAAATAAGTTAAAACACCTTCTGTAAATTTAGTTTTACCAGAACCCAAATCTCCAGTAAGAACAAAAATATCTTTATTTTCCAAAAAAGGAGCTAAAGATTTAGCAAAAAATTTAGTATCATTTTCACTTCGAGAAATGAACGTAAAACGGCTCATATTAACCTCCTCTATAAACTGTATTTATTATAATATAAAAAATAGAAAATTTCAAGAAAAACCCTTGATAAATAGAAAAGTTTGTAATATAATTGTAACGAATTTGTAACAAAAAAGAAAAAGAGAAGGGAAGATAAAAATGTTTAAATTTGGTTTAGGACAAGATATTGGAATAGATTTAGGAACAGCAACTGTAATAGCATATGTCAAAGGCAAAGGAATAGTATTAAGAGAACCATCAGTAGTAGCAGTTGACAATAACACAGGAGAAGTATTAGCAGTAGGGCAAGAAGCAAGAAGAATGTTAGGAAGAACACCAGGAAATATTGTAGCCACAAGACCATTAAGAGATGGAGTTATATCAGACTACACAGTAACTGAAAAAATGTTAAAACACTTTATAAACAAAGTATGCGGAAAATTTATCTTTGCTCCAAGAATCATGATTTGTATTCCTTCCCAAGTAACAGAAGTAGAAAAAAAAGCAGTAATAGACGCAGCTTCACAAGCAGGAGCAAGAAAAGTATATTTAATAGAAGAACCAATTGCAGCAGCAATAGGAGCAGGAATAGACATTTCAAAACCATGTGGAAATATGGTAGTAGACATAGGAGGAGGAACAACAGACATTGCAGTAATTTCATTAGGAGGATCAGTTGTAAATACATCACTAAAAATAGCAGGAGACAAATTTGACGAAGCAATAGTAAAATATATCAAGAAAAAACACAATGTAATGATAGGAGAAAGAACAGCAGAAGACCTAAAAGTAAACATTGGATGTGTATTCCCTAAAATACAAGACACAGAAATGGATATCAGAGGAAGAGACCTAGTAACAGGTCTACCAAAAACACTAACAATACATTCCAGTGAAATGTTAGAAGCGATGATAGAACCAGCAATGATGATAGTAGATGCAGTTCACTCTGTATTAGAAAGAACACCACCAGAATTAGCAGCAGACATTAGCGATAAAGGAATTTACATGACAGGAGGAGGATGTCTAGTAGACGGACTAGACAAACTATTGCAAGAAAAAACAGGAATAAACGTCATGATAGCACAAGACACAGTTTCATGTGTAGCATTAGGAACAGGAAAAGCATTAGACAATTTAGACGCACTAGAAGGAAAACAAAGAAGATAACTAAAAATTCAAATATGCCATAATAGAAAAAAGAAGGAGAAAAAAATGAAAAAAGTAGCATTTATTACATTAGGGTGTAAAGTGAACCAATATGAAACCAATGCAATGGCACAAAAATTTTTAGAAAATGGATATAAATTAGTAGAAGCAACAGAAAAAGCAGATATATACATCATTAATACTTGCACAGTAACAAATATGTCAGATAGAAAATCAAGACAAATGCTAAGAAGAGTAAAAGAAATTAATCCACAAGCCATCATAGTTGCTTGTGGATGTTATGTACAAGTAGCAAAAGAAGAAATAGAAAAAATAAAAGAAATTGATTTAATATTAGGAAATAATGAAAAAAAAGAAATTGTAGAATTAGTAGAAAAATATCAAAATAAAAAACAAAAAATAATACAAACAGAAGATGTAATGCACAAAAAAGAATATGTAGAATTAGGTGAAATAACATATACAGAAAAAACTAGAGCTACAATCAAAGTGCAAGATGGATGTGATAGATTTTGTTCTTACTGTATTATCCCATATGCACGTGGTAGAGTAAGAAGTAGAGAACCACAAAATATATTAGAAGAAATTACTAAAATAGCACAAAAAGGAATTAAAGAAGTAGTCATTACAGGAATACATATAGCATCATATGGAAAAGATTTTTCAAACAAATACCAACTAATTGATTTATTAGAAGAAATAAATCAAATTAAAGAAATCAAAAGAATAAGACTAGGATCTATAGAGCCATTATTAATCACAGAAGAATTTGTAGAGCGATTAGTAAAACTAGAAAAAATTTGTCATCATTTTCATTTATCATTACAAAGTGGATGTGATGAAACACTAAAAAGAATGAATCGAAGATATACTACAGAACAATTTCAAGAAATAGTAAATAGACTAAGAAAATATTATAAAGATGTAATATTAACAACAGATATAATAGTTGGATTTCCTCAAGAGACAGAAGAAGAATTTGAAAAAACATACAAATTCTTAAAAAATATAGAATTTTATAAAATGCATATTTTTAAATATTCACCAAGAAAAGGGACAAAAGCAGCTGAAATGAAAGGACAAATTGACGGAAAAATAAAAGAAAAAAGGAGTCAAAAATTAATTCAGCTATCAAACGAAACACAAAAACAATACCATGAAAAATTAATAGGACAAGAAGTAGAGATTTTATGGGAAGAAGAAAAAAACGGATATTATCAAGGCCATACTAAAAATTATATGTTAGCTATAATAAAAGAAAATAAAAATTTAGAAAATAAAATTATAAAAGCAAAAATAAAAGAAGCTGAAATAGACCATATATTAGTAGAAATGTAAAAATGTAACAGAAATGTAACAAATGCGTAACGAACATTTAATATTTAAATTAGCGAAATCACTTGATTATTATCTTATTATATAGTATAACTAAATTAATAATTTGTATAAAAATCACGAAGGAGGAAATTAAAATGGCAGATTTGGAAGAAGTAAATAAAGTGTCAGGTGTTTTTGGAGGAGCTGAAATCAACGAAGTTGAAAATGCAGGAACAATCCAACAACCAGGAAATAATTTACCAACCAAAGCAGGATTTTGGAATAAATTCAAAGGATTCTGGTTACAAGAAATTGATTGGAACAAAGAAATAAAAGTAGAATTAACACCATATCAACAAAAAGTAGAAGATGAAATCAATGAATTTTTACATCAAGAAATTACATGGGAAAAAGTACATGACTTTTTATTTCAAGAAGTTTCATTTGGAAGAAAATAATAAAAAAAGTATAGCAAATCAAAAAAAAATATGCTATACTTTTTTTATTGCAAAAGAAATAGAAAGGAAAAAATCATGGCAAAAAGTAAAACAATATTTGTATGTAATGAATGTGGAAACGAATCCACAAAATGGTTAGGAAAATGTCCAGCATGCAATAGTTGGAACAGTTTTTTCGAGCAAAAAATAGTAGAAAGCAAAAATAGTAACTTAAAAAGCAATAACCTAAAAAATAATAAACCACAAAAATTAAATACATATCAAGCAAAAGAAACAATAAGAACATCCACTGGATTTGGAGAACTAGACAATGTATTAGGAGGAGGATTAGTAAAAGGTTCTCTAGTATTATTGCGGAGGAGAACCAGGAATTGGAAAATCAACATTAATCCTACAAATTTGTGACAAAGTAAAAGGAGAAGGAAAAGTACTATATGTATCAGGAGAAGAATCAGCCGAACAAATAAAAATGAGAGCAGACAGATTAAAAATTGACAATGAAGATATATTATTTTTAGGCGAAACAGATATAGACATTGTCAACCAAGCAATTATAGACAATAATCCAAAACTTGTCATAATTGACTCAATACAAACCATGTATTCAGAAGAATTATCAGCAGCAGCAGGAAGTGTAAGTCAAGTAAGAGAAATTACAGCACAAATTATGCGAGTATGTAAATCAAGAGCCATCACAACAATTATAATAGGTCATGTCACAAAAGAAGGAAATATAGCAGGACCAAGAGTATTAGAACATATGGTAGACACTGTTCTATATTTAGAAGGAGAAAGATATTTTTCATATAGAATATTAAGAGGCGTAAAAAACAGATTTGGTTCCACAAATGAAATCGGAATGTTTGAAATGAGAGAAGAAGGAATGTGTGAAATTACTAATCCATCTGATGTATTAATTTCAGAAAGAGAAGATAATCCATCTGGTTCTTGTATTGTTTCTAGTATGGAAGGAACAAGACCAATATTAGTAGAATTACAAGCACTAACAACACAAAGTGGTTATGGTTATGCAAAAAGAACAGCAAATGGAATAGATTATAATAGACTATCTTTACTAATCGCAGTATTAGAAAAAAAAGCAGGATTATTACTAGGAGAACAAGACGTATATTTAAATGTAGTAGGAGGATTACGAATAAATGAGCCTTCAATTGACTTAGGAATTATAATGGCAACAGCTTCAAGTTTTAAAAATCAACCAATCCCAAAAGATATGGTAATAATAGGAGAAGTAGGATTAACAGGAGAAGTAAGAAGAATTAATTTAATAGAAAAAAGAATAAAAGAAGCAGAAAGATTAGGATTTAAAACTTGCATAATTCCAGAAAGTAACAAAAAAGACTTGAAAGATAAGTATAAATTAGATATAATAGGCGTTAGAAATATCAGAGAGGCGATAAAAAAAGCAATTGGATAAGAAAGGAGAATAACTTTGAGAAAAGGAAAAGAAGATAACATAACAGAAATCCTAAAATTAATTGCTCCAGGCACGCCAATAAGAGACGGACTAGAAAACATACTAAGAGCCAAAACTGGTGCCTTATTATTAATAACAGACAACAATCAAATATTAAAAGAAATCGTAGATGGAGGATTTTATATAAACGAAGAATATAATTCAGCAAAATTATATGAATTAGCAAAAATGGATGGAGCAATCGTATTAAGTGGAGACTTAAAAAAAATCTTATATGCCAATACCCAACTAATACCAGCACGTGAAATCATAACACAAGAAACAGGAACAAGACATAGAACAGCAGAAAGAACAGCCAAGCAAACAGGCGAACTAGTTATAAGCATTTCACAAAGAAGAAACATAATAACAGTATTCAAAGGAGACAATCGTTATGTATTAGAAGACACAGACGTAGTATTAAACAAAGCAAATCAAGCAATCCAGACATTAGAAAAATACAAAAAAGTATTTGACAATAAACTAAACCTACTAAACGAATACGAATTTAACGATATTGTCACATTAGAAAATGTAATAGTAGCCATCCAAAGAGCAGAAATGGTAATGAGAATTGTAGAAGAAATTCAAAGGCAAATCTACGAACTAGGAGATGACGGAAGACTAGTAAGAATGCAATTAGAAGAATTAATAGGAGGACTAGAAAAAGAAGAACTATTAATCATAAAAGACTATATGGTAAAAACAAAGAAAAAACAAACACCAGAAAAAATAGTAGAAAAACTAGAAAATTTGGAATATACAGAATTATCAAATGAAAACATAATAGCCAAACTATTAGGATATGAAAATTTTGATAATTATGACGAAGTAGGAGTTTACACAAAAGGTTATCGTATTTTAAACAAAATACCAAGAATGCCAAGTAACATAGTAGAAAACTTAATAGATTCCTTCAAATCATTCCAACATATTTTAGCAGCAGACATTGAAAGTTTAGATGAAGTAGAAGGAATTGGAGAAGTAAGAGCAAGAACAATCAAACAATCATTAAGAAGAATGCAAGACCAATTTGTATTTTAACAAAGGAAAGGAAGAAAATAAAAAATGAAATTTAAAAATATTATTTGGATAATTGCCTTAATTTTGGTAATAGTATTAATAGGAGTAATAGGATATGGTTATTATAAAAAAGCAACCATGGAAATTAAAAACCCTGTAGCAACCATGGAAGTAGAAAACTTTGGAACAATAAAAATAGAATTATATCCAGAATTAGCACCAGAAACAGTAGCAAATTTCACAACACTTGCAAATAGAGGATTTTATGATGGATTAACATTCCATAGAATTGTAAAAGACTTTATGATTCAAGGAGGAGACAAAGAAGGAACAGGACAAGGATCTGCCACAACAAAAGACCTAAAAGATAATGGAGATGAAACCGCATATACAATAAAAGGAGAATTCATTGCTAACGGAGTAGAAAAAAACAAATTAAAATTTGAAGAAGGAATATTAGGAATGGCAAGAAGTGACTACACATCATATTCGCCAACACTAACAAAAGAATCTTATAACTCTGGGAGTTCGCAATTCTTTATTATGACAAAAGCAAATGCAAGCCTAAACGGTTACTATACAGCTTTTGGAAAAGTAATAGAAGGATTAGAAATAGTCCATAAATTAGAAGAAGTAGAAGTAAAAGCGGCAGACAATGCAGCAGAAAGTGGAAATACAGAAGTTAGCACACCAGTAAATCCACCTAAAATAACATCTATTAGAGTAGAAACAAATGGAGTAGATTATGGATTACCAGAAACATTACAACCATTTGACTATATGTCATGGATGTATAAGCAATATGGGTTAGATCCAAGCACATTAGGACAATAAAAAAACAAATAAAATAAAAAAATACAAAAAACTGTTGACAAATGGGGTAGAGATAGGTTAAAATATTATATGTGCTCATGTGAAGTGCACAGAAACAATGGTGGATGTAGCGTAGTTGGTTAACGCGCCAGTTTGTGGCACTGGAGACCGTGGGTTCGAGTCCCATCTTCCACCCCATTTAATTAATAGAACATTGGGCTGTAGCCAAGCGGTAAGGCAGTAGACTTTGACTCTACCATGCGCTAGTTCGAATCTAGCCAGCCCAGCCAATAAAATATTGAAATAAATAACCTGTATCTAAGGATATAGGTTATTTATTTTTTGTATAACAATTTTAACCAAAACTAAATTTACTTAATATAAATATAGTTCTATTTTCCATAAAAATACATACAATTAAGAAAAAGAGAAAAAAGGAGAGGTAAAATGGAAAAAACGGTAATGAACATAGCTAAGGGAGTAGGAATAGCATTTGTAAGCACATTTATATTATTGCTTATATTAGCAGTAGTATTAACATACACAGAGACAAAAGAAAACATCATAAATCCTGTTATAATTATAATAACAGCAATTAGTATTTTAATAGGAAGCTCCATTGAAAATATTAAAATAAAAAAGAATGGACTCATCAATGGAGCACTAATTGGCGGAATCTACATGATTACAATTTATTTAATTTCTAGTATTTTAAATTGGAGATTTGGATTAGAATTACAAAGTATAATTATGATTTTTATAGGGATGATATTTGGAATTTTAGGTGGAATTATTGGAGTTAATAAAAAATAAATTATTTTTTTACATTATTTGTTCCAACATCACGATTCCAGTAATTTATTAAATAAGTTTTTTCAGATTTTGGAACTAAATTCATACGAAAAGCAGAAATGGGCTTGTTATGTTGTGATAAATTTTCTTGACCATCAGAAGAAGCTTTTAACCAACCAACACCTTTTACATAAGATTGATAAACAATAGAAAATTGAGAAGAATCAGCTAACTTAAATTGAATTCCTGAAATGCCATATAAATATTGTTTAGCAATTTCACTTGGGATAGGTTTTTTATTATTAGCTGCAATGGCATTAGTAGCATTTAAACCAGTACCACCAAATTGAGTAAAAAAGTTCATTTTATACATAGTCATATTATCTTTTCCAATTGTAAACCAAGAGGCATTGGTAGGATTATATCCATAATAATAAGATAATTCTGAATAACGGCAAATAGCAAAAAATTTTTCACCCCAATGAGTATAAGTGTAAACTTTTCCTAATAGAGAATTAGAATCAAGGTTATTTATTAAACGAGTAAAGATAGCTTCTGTTTTGCAAATAGAATTAGAAGAAATTGTGTTAGGAGAAGAAATATCACCATTAGATACTAATGTAGAATCACTATAATCATCATAAGTACCATATTCTACTGAAATAGAAGTAGGCTTAACAATTTTTAATAAAACTTCAGATGAATTTTGAGCATAATCTATAATAGGTAAAGAATATGAAACTGGATTTGGAAATTCTTTAGATAAGGTATCAGTACTGTAATTTAAATTCCAACCAGAAATTGGTCTAACTATTTCACTAAGAGAAATTTCTGCTTTGGATTTACCATTAGAAAGATAAGTTTCTTTTAAACTACCAGAAGGTGGTGTGTTGTCAATACGAATGCCAGTAATATATGTTTTTTCAGAATTGACCTGGCCAGATTTATCTTTAATAATACCTTCGGGAATAACTAAGCGAAAAGAACCATCAGATGTGGAATTTGTGAATGAAAATTCATAATTTTTTTCTGTTGGTGTGGAAGAAACAAGAGAAAAACTTTGGAAAGTAGGAGTGATAAAGTTATCTCCTACTTTTATTTTTAATGTGGTAGGTGACAAATTGTTTTGAATAATATTTTTCTCTATTACTTTTAATTGAACAGAAATTGTATGTGTTTTGTTAGCATATGCCGAATAGTCATTAGAATTAGTTACTTTCATCATTTGAATAATTGGTTCAGAACAATCAATATTTATTTTGGCAACAGGATGGATATCTTCGATAATATATTTTGCTTCATGTGTTTGAAAAAAGAAATATGATATAAAAATAAGAAAAAATAATAGTAATATTTTTATTTTTTTAGACAATAAACATGCCTCCTTTCAAATAAATAATTAATTATGGAAAAAACGAATAAAATATGAGATAGAAAATATAAAATAATTATAATGTAAAAAAATGGAAAAGTCAACTAGAAGATTTTGTCGAATTTTGCGATGAAAAGTAGTTGACAAAATAAAAACAGGTCAGTATAATAAAAATACATTTTCAAATTTCTATATTTAATTCAAAATTATTTCAATCTAAAAAATTCATCAAAAAAATTCCAAAATTAAAAATAAAAAAAGGAGGAATGCCTATTGAGCAAAAAGAAAAAAATCATTCTTATCATTGCAGTATTATCCTGTATAGTTGTATCATTTATAGGAGGACAAAGTTACTCTAAATACGTATCAGAAGTAAGAGGAGATGGTATGGCAGAAGTAGCAACATGGAGCTTTAAAGTAAATGGACAAAAAGAAGAAGTACAAACCATACAATTAGCATCAACTTGTAACAATGAAACACTAATTAATAACAAAATAGCACCAGGAACAAGAGGAAGTTTCAATATACTTGTAGATGGGACAGGCTCTGAAGTAGGAATAGATTATAATATCCAATTTACTAACGAAACCACAAAACCAAGTAACTTAAAATTCACTTATAATGATAAACAATATAATTCTATTACAGAATTAGAAAAAGATTTATCAGGAACAATCAATGCAAATGAAGAAAATAAAACAAGAACCCTAAAGATAAATTGGGAATGGCCATATGAAACAGGAAACAATGAAAATGAAATTGCTAAAAATGACAAAATCGACACACAAAACGCACAAAATATAGCAACATATAGTTTTAATGTCATTGTTTCAGGAACACAAGTTGCACCACAAGAATAAAAAATAAAAATAGAAATATTGAAAATGTAGGTTAAAGTATATTTTTTGTTTGTCATTTTATCAATATAAAAATAGGGACAAACTGATTGATAAATAAAAAAATCACTTGTTCCTATTTATAAAAAAGGAGAGATGCAAAATAAAAAAAGTAAAAATCCCATTAAAAATGAAAAAAAGGGAATTAACATTATTAATCATAAGCATGATAGTATTAGCACTATTCTTTTCAGGATATAGTTTAGGAAAAGAATACAACACTACTTATGTACAAGCAAATGCAAAAATTGCAGAACCTGTTTTAATAGTAGAAAACAACCCTGTTATAGAAATAGATGGAAAAAAGCAAAAAGAATATTATAGTTTTAATATAAAAAATTATAAAGAAAATGGAGAATTAACAGAAATAGACTTAGACTATACAATAGAAATTCTAACAAAAACACAAGAAGCAATTTCTTTTAAACTCTGGAGAGACAACCAAGAAATTCCATTAAAAGACAACAAAACAGAAACAATAAGATTAACAAAAGAAAACCAACAGAAACATTCGTATAAATTAGAAATCTTATATGATAAAACAAAAACTAAAAACATAGAAGAAATTATACAAGATGTTCAAATAAAAGTACATTCAGAGCAAATAAAAACATAAGGAGAAATACATGAAAAAGATAAAAAGGAAAAATTTATTTATTATTTTGGTTTGTATTATCATTTGCATTTTATTATTACAAATAAAAAAACAAAACATAAACTTATTTCAAGAAGATTTAATTTTTTTTAAATTGTTTGATTCAAGAGCACAAAAAACTGACAAATTTTATCCATCTTATTTATTTCAAGTTTCTTATAAAAATATTAACTTTCAAAATATTAATTTATCAGACAGTATAAATCCCAAAACATTAATAAGAGAAAAAATAGCACCACGGAACAAATGGTACTTTTGAAATTTTATTAAAGACTAATCAAAAGATAAAATACAAAATTCAGTTTAAAAGTAAAACTGAAAAACCAAAAAATCTTTCTTTTAGAATAGAAGGAAAAGATAGAAAATATAGTACCCTAGAAGAAATGGAAAAACATTTAAAAGGAGAAATAGAAAATGAAAAAAGTATTATTATTCATTGGTCATGGGAATATGAAAAAGGAACAAAACAAAACTTAGAAGATACACAAGATGGAGAAAAAATAAAAAGATATAAATTTTTAATTTATGCTATTGGAGAATAGCTGAATTAATATTAACAAAACTGTGCAAATTAATAAAAGATTTTATTAATTTGCACAATTTTATTAAGAAAATAGTTGCTATTTTTTATTTTTTAAGATAAAATCTAAAAAGACCAATATAGGAGGCAAATAAAAATGGTAACATTACAAGATGTGATAAAAAATCAAGAGGTAGAAGCCTTAATCAATGGAGCTCAAAAACAATTAGATGGTTTAGGTTATACAGAACATAGCCATAGACACATTTCTATAGTTTCACAAAGAGCAGGAAAAATCTTAGAAACATTAGGATATCCTGAAAGAATTATAGAATTAGCTAAAATAGCTGGATATTTACATGACATTGGAAATTGTGTAAACCGAACAGACCATGCTCATAGTGGAGCAATTTTAGCTTACAATATATTAAAAGATATGGAAATGCCAGTAGAGGAAAGAACTGAAATTATGATGGCAATAGGCAATCATGACGAACAAACAGGAACAGCTGTAAGTGATATATCAGCAGCATTAATTTTAGCTGATAAATCAGATGTTCATAGAAATCGAGTTTCAAACAAAAATTTATCAAATTTTGATATTCATGACAGAGTAAATTATGCAGTAACAAATGCTGAATTAAACATTGATAGTGAAGAAAGAAAAATTATATTAGAATTAACTATTGATAACAATATATGTCCTGTACTCGACTATTTTGAAATTTTTATGGATAGAACTATGATGAGTAAATATGCAGCAAAATATTTGAACATTTGGTTTGAATTAGTTATAAATGGTACAAAGTTATTATAAAGTGTGAAAAAATAAGGAAGGAATGTGATAAAAAATGAAAAAAATAAAAACACTAACCATTGTATTAGCAATTGTATTGATAACCATGATAGGATTTTGTGGAATTTATACACAAGTTCAAAATAGAATGGAAAATCAAGTAAAAGATTACACCTATGCTATGGATTTAAAAGGAAGTAGAAATGTTCGTTTAACAATAAACAAAGAAAATAAAACAATAATAAAAGATGCAGAAGGGAACATTGTAAAAGACGCTGAAACAGAAAACCTAACAGATGAACAAATAGCAGAAAAAGGGTATAGCAAAGAAGAAACACCTTATAATAAAGAAGAAGTAAAAACAATAGAAAATTATAAAGCAACAAAAAAAATTATTGAAGAAAGATTAAAAAAATTAGAAGTAGATAATTATATAATAAAAGTAGATGAATCAACAGGAGATATTTTGCTAGAACTAACTGAAGATGATAAAACTGATTCTGTTATAAGTAATCTTACTAGTGCAGGAAAATTTGAAATTGTAGATACACAAACACAAGAATTATTATTAAGTAACAAAGATATTAAAACAGCGAAAGTTATGTATGGAACAGGAGACGGAACTTCAACAACTGGAACATCTGTATATTTAGAAATTGAATTTAATAAAGAAGGAAGCAAAAAATTAGAAGAAATTAGTAACAAATATATAACCACAGAAGAAGAAAAAAATGAAGAAAATGCAGAAGAAACAACTGAAGAAAAGAAAGATGAAAAAACTATAACCATGAATATAGATGATTCAGAAATCATGTCTACTAGTTTTGATGAACCAATAAGAACAGGAAAATTACAATTATCTGTTGGAACAGCAGCAACTGATAATGATACATTACAAGATTATATAAACAGAGCAACTAGTATGGCAACTGTGCTAGATAAAGGAAATATGCCAATAAAATATGATTTAAAAGAAAATCAATACAAATTATCTGATATAACACAAAAAGATAAACAAATGATAATTTATGTAGCATTAGCTGTTATAGTATTAGCACTTATTGTAATTATGATAAAATATAAAGGAACTGGAATTTTAGGTGCCATTTCATATATTGGATTTACAGCTTTATATTTATTAATTCTTCGTTATACAAATGTAGTAATATCAATAGAAGGAATTTTTGGAATTGGAATGATATTAGTATTAAACTATATATTCCTATATCAGCTATTAGCAAAGGAAAATAAAAAAGAAGTTTATAAAAAATATTTTATTACAATTTTACCAATAATCATAATGGTGATTGCTTTCTGTTTTATAAAATGGATACCAATTGCAAGCTTTGGAATGGTAATGTTCTGGGGAATTCTTTTAATTGCTATTTACAATGCTATAGTAACAAATAATTTACTAAAAATAAAAGAAGGAAAGGAATAAAAAAATGAAGAAAATTGGAAATAAAACAAAATTACTCATAGTTTTAATAACAATTATTATTTTAGCAGGAATTGGTGTTATTTTTACAATAGGATTCAATTTCGATTTAAGATATCAAGAATCTAAAACAATACAATTATATTTAGGAAAAACTTTTGAAATAGAAGATATAAAAAAAATAACTGATGAAATATTAAAAAATCAACCAGTTATAATTCAAAAAGTAGAAGTATATGAAGATAGTGTTAGTATTTTAGCAAAAGATATTACAGAAGAACAAAAAAATAATATTATAAATAAAGTAAATGAAACATATCAGACAGAACTGAAAGCAGAGGAAACACAAATTACTAATATACCACACACAAGAGGAAGAGACATTATCAAACCATATATTATGCCATTTGTTATTGCAACTATTGTTATTTTATTATATATGGCAATTCGTTATGCAAAATTAGGAAGCATAAAAATTGTTTCACAAACAATATTAGCGTTATTAGTAGCAGAAGCTGTTTTAGTAAGTATTTTAGCGATAACAAGAATTCCAATAGGAAGATTAACAATTCCAATGGTATTAATAGTATATTTACTAACATTATTAGGAATAACAACTAATTTGGAAAAGAAAAGAGAAATAAATAAACAAGAAGACGAAAAAAATAATTAATTAAAAAATGGAATCTAAATGAAATATACACAAAAAGTAAAATTCATTTAGATTCTTTTTTTAATACTATTTACGAATTATTAGTGTTATTAAAACAAAAGAAAAAATTTCGAAAAAACTGTACAAAACAAAAAGAGTAATGATATAATAAAGCCAAAAGAAGAATATAAAACGGAGGAAAAAATGGGAAACATTGTATTATTAGATGAACTAACAATAAATAAAATAGCGGCAGGAGAGGTAATTGAAAGGCCTGCCTCAGTTATAAAAGAAATGGTAGAAAACTCTATTGATGCAGGAGCAACTAATATAACAGTAGAAATAAAAAATGGTGGAATTTCTTACATAAAAGTAACAGACAATGGAAAAGGAATAGCTACAGATGATTTAGAAATAGCTTTTGAAAGACATGCTACAAGTAAAATTAGAACAGCAGACGATTTAGACACTGTAACTTCTATGGGATTTAGAGGGGAAGCTTTAGCAAGTATTGCAGCAATAAGTAAAGTAGAGATGATATCAAAAACCAAAGAACAAGAAACAGGATATCGTATAGTAGTTGAAGGAGGAAATATTTTAGAACAAGAAGAAGTTGGATGTCAAACAGGAACTTCAATTACTGTGCAAAATTTATTTTTTAACACACCAGTACGTTATAAATTTTTAAAAAAAGATTATACAGAATCTGGTTATATTGAAGATGCAATTACAAGAATAGCTTTAGTAAACCCACATATAGCTATTAAATTAATAAATACAGGAAAAACCATTATCCAGACAAATGGAAATGGAGATATAAAAAGTGTAATTTATAATATTTATGGAAAAGATATTGCAAATGGAATAATGGATGTAACATATCAATATGAAGATATTAAAATTACAGGAGTAATTGGAAAAGCAGAAATTGCAAGATCAAATCGCTCTAACCAATTATTTTTTGTTAATAAAAGATATATCAAAGATAAAACTTTAAGTGCAGCAACAGAACAAGCTTATAAAGGTTTAATACCAATAGGAAAATTCGGATTTGTTATATTAAATATAGACATGAATCCAGCAAAAGTAGATGTAAATGTGCATCCAGCAAAATTAGAGGTTCGTTTTGAAGAAGAAAACAAAATCTTTCAATCTATTTATCATGCTATAAAAGATACTTTGTTAAAAAATGAATTAGTAGTAGATACTACAGAGAAAAAAACTACTAGAGAAAGTACATTTGAAGAAAGATTACAAATGATAAGAGAATCTAAAAAAGAAAACCAAACAGGAGGATTATTTGGATTCCGAAAACAAAATGAAAAACAAATTGAAAAATATACTGAAGAAGAAAGCAAAATAAAAACTAATGTTGTTGTAGAAAAACCAAAAAAAGAAGAAATAGATACATCAGATGTATTAAAACAATTACAAGACATGAAAACAAAATTACAAAAAGAATTAGAAGAAAAAAATGTAGAACCAATGACACTAAAAGAAAAAGAAGAAAACTATATATTAGAAAAACCACAAGCAACTTCAAATAATTTTAGTGAAATGTATACAAAAACATTTGGAACAGCGCCAGTTGAGTCGAAAAAGGCAAATGAAGATAAAAAAGAAGAAAGTGCAGTAGATATAGTAAAAGATAATTTATCAATATGGGAAGAAACAAAAGAAACAAAAAAACCAACATACAAATTTGTAGGAATTATTTTTAAAACATACATAATATTAGAAATTGAAAATGAAATGTATATCTTAGATCAGCATGCAGCCCATGAAAGAATTATGTATGAAAAAGTAAAGAAAAACTATTATAGTAAACAAAATAAAGATTCACAAATGTTATTATTACCAGATGTAATTACTTTATCACACAAAGAAATGGACATTGCAAAAGAAAATATGTCAATGTTTGAACAAGCAGGCTTTACACTAGAAGAATTTGGAGAAAATACAATTAAATTAACAGGAGTACCAACTGTTTGTATTGATATTGATAATAAAGAATTATTTTTAGAAACATTAGATGAAATAAATACAGTAGCAAGAACTGCAAAACAAGAAAAAGAAGAAAAATTTATTGCAACAGTTGCTTGTAAAGCAGCTGTAAAAGCAAATATGGCATTAAATCAAAAAGAAATAGAAGCTTTAATGGACGATTTATTAATATTACCAAATCCTTTTACTTGTCCACATGGCAGACCAACAGTAATTAAGATGTCAAAATATGATATAGAAAGAAAATTTGCTAGAAAATAGAAAGAAAGGAAGAAAATATGGCATTTATAATTATAACAACAATAATTGTATATTTTATTCTAATTGCTTGGACATGGCAAAGTTTAAGTTTAATAGAAAGACCAAAAAAGTTAATATTTATACTATTAGGTACAATAATCGTATATGGTATTACTTTTATAGTTTTTCAAATTACAAAAGGAAACATTACATATCCTGATATAGAACTACAAGCACAAGTTCAAAATATATTAATATTAATTTTTACAGGAATAAATGGAATTATTGTATTACCACAAATTGCAAAAATAGCAGATAAAATAATAGGAAATGAAGTAGAAAAAGAAAAGATACAAAAAAGAATTTTAATATTAGCTCTAATTTTTATAATATGTTTGATTTTTGAAAGTGGTTATATGAAAGATATACAAGAAGGAATTATTAATATATATCATGCTAGAATAAATTGCATTTAAGAAGGGGGAATGTAATAAACATGGAAAAAGTAATTGTTATCTGTGGACCAACAGCATCAGGAAAAACAAGTTTATCTATCGAATTAGCTAAACAAATACAAGGGGAAATCGTTTCTTGTGATTCAATGCAAATCTACAAAGAAATGGACATAGGTACTGCTAAACCAACTGAAGAAGAAAAACAAGGAATACCTCATTATCTATTAGATTTTGTTTCGCCAGAAGATAGATATAGTGTAGCAGATTATAAAAAAGATGCAAAAAAAGCAATAAAAGAAATTATACAAAAAGGAAAAATACCAATTGTAGTAGGAGGAACAGGGCTTTACATAGATAGCTTGATTTATGAAATTGAATATCCTATAATTGAATTTGATGAAACATATAGAAAACAATTAGAAAAAAGAGTAGAAAAAGAAGGATTAGCCAATCTATATGCAGAAGCTAAAAAAATAGATCCAATAGCAATAGAAAAAATTAGTCAAAATGATGCAAAACGAATTTTGCGAATTTTAGAAATTTACCATACTACTGGAAAAACAAAAACTGAACAAGAAATAGAATCCAGAAAAAATCCACCAGAATATGACTATCATGTGTATGCATTAAAGTGGGAAAGAGAAGCCTTATATGAAAGAATTAATAAAAGAGTAGATATAATGATAGAACAAGGCTTAATAGAAGAAGTAAAATCAATATTAAAAAAACACGAAAAATTCCCGACTGCTATGCAAGGATTAGGTTATAAAGAAGTAGTAGAATATTTACAGGGAAAATTGAGCAAAGAAGAAATGATAGAAAAATTAAAAATGGAAACTAGAAGATATGCAAAAAGACAAATGACTTGGTTTAGAAAAAATAAACAAACAATATGGCTACCAGGAGAAGCACCTATACAAGAAAATATAAAAATCATCTTGGAGGAGTAAAATGAAAAATATATCATCTTCACAAAAGAAAAGAATTATAGTAATGATTATATTAATTGCATTATTAATATACATATTATATACAATTTACTTATTAATTAAACAACCAACAAATACTTTTACTGTAGAGGAAGGAAAACTATATCAAGAAGAAATTGATATAGGGTATGTTATTAGAAATGAAAAAGTAGTAAAAGGAAATAATTATAAAAATGGAATTTTACAAATTAAATCAGAAGGAGAAAGAGCAGCCAAAGACGAAAATATTTTTCGATATTATAGTGCTAATGAAGAATCATTAAAGAAGAAAATAGAAGATTTAGATGCTAAAATTCAAGAAGTTATGATAAATGATAATAGTTTATTTTCCTCTGATATGAAATTATTAGAAAATCAAATTGATGAAAAAGTAGCTGACATTAGTCAAATAACTGATACAACTAAATTAGCAGAATACAAAAAAGAAATTAATGATTTAGTAACTAAAAAAGCACAAATAGCAGGAGATTTAAGTCCAAAAGGTTCATACTTAAACCAACTAATTAAAGAAAGAAAAAATTACGAAAGCCAATTAAACTCAGGAGCCGAATATGTAAAAGCACCAATGAGTGGGATAGTATCTTATAAAGTAGATGGATTAGAAGAAAAACTAACACCAGACAATTTTAGTGAATTAAGCAAAGAATATTTAGAAAATTTAGACCTAAAAACAGGGAAAATAGTAGCAACAAGTGAAGAAAGTGGAAAAGTAATTGATAATTTTTCTTGTTATATAGTAACTTTTTCATCTTCTAATGAAGCTAAATCAGCAGAAGTAGGAGATAAAGTAAAAATAAGATTGTCAAATAATGTAGAAATACCAGCTGAAATAACAAATTTAATAAAAGAAAACGAAGAAGAAGTAACATTGATTTTGAAAATCGAAAAACAAATTGGAGAATTAATAAATTATAGAAAAATTTCATTTGAATTAATTTGGTGGGATGATTCTGGACTTAAAGTACCAAATCAAGCAATTGTAAAAGATGGAGATTTAGACTATGTGGTTCGTAATCGTGCTGGATATTTGAGCAAAATATTAGTAAAAGTAAAAAAACAAGGAGATAAATATTCTATTTTAGAACCATATTCAACAGAAGAATTGACAAAATTAGGCTTTTCTAATGAGAAAATTTCTAAATACAAAAAATTGTCATTATATGATGAAATATTATTAAATCCAGATTTGAGTAAAGCAGAATAAAAATTAAAAAGAAAAAACTATTACAAAAATATTACAAAAATATTAAAATTCAATAACATTATCAAAAAATATTGACAATAATGTAAAAAAAGTAGATACTAGAGACAATAAAACAAAGGAAGTAAATTAGGAGGTTTTTTAATTATGGCTGGAGCATTAATAAACAAAGTATGGGATTTATTTGGGATGGATTCACAACCAGAGGAAGAATATGAAGATGATAACCTATACGAATACGAAGATGAGGACTACGAAGAAGAAGATAAAAAAATATTTGGAAGAAGAAATAAAGATAAAGTAGTTTCTATGCCACAAGCAAATACAAATGCTATCAAAATGGTAATTTCACAACCAACTACATTCGAACAATCTGATGAAATTTGTAGCTTTTTAAAAGAAAAAAAATCAGTAATTGTAAATTTAGAATACGTAAATAAGGACGTAGCAAGAAGAATAGTAGATTTTATTAGTGGTGGAGTATATGCATTAGATGGATATATTCAAAAAGTATCAAATTCAATCTTTTTAGTAGCACCATCTAACTATGAAATTACAAATGAAATGGCAAGAGAAGAAATGAAAAGCAAACTTTCTGTTTCATGGCTAAAAAATAACGGAGTCAACTAATCCGTCTATTAAAGGAGGAAAAAATGATAACACCATTAGATATCGAAAACAAAAAATTTTCAAAACAAATGATGAATGGATATAGTGTTGAGGAAGTAGACGATTTTTTAGATGATTTAACAGATGATTATTCTAGAAATTATAAAGAAGCAACAGAATTAAAAGCAAAAGTAGATGAACTAACAAAAAGTTTAGAACATTATAAAGCCATTGAAGAAACCTTACAAAGCACATTGCTAATGGCGCAATCCACAGCAGAAGATGTAAAAAAAGTAGCACAACAACAAGCAGAACAAATCATCCAAGAAGCAAAAGGAACAGCTCAAAAACAAGCAAGTGAATTAGATAATGAAATTATATCAAAGAAAAAAGAATTAGAAGATGTTAAAAAACAATTTGACATTTATAAAGCTAAAATGGAATCCTTATTAATCTCTCAACTAGAACTGTTGAAAGACATAAATAAAGATGATACATAAGAAAAAAATACAAAAGAGAAAGGACTATCGTAAAAGATAGTCCTTTTATGTCTTATCATGTTACAATCAAGAAAATATATTACAGAACTGTTAAATCTATGTTACAATTGTATAAATACTATTGACATTGTGAGAAAAAAGAATAAAATAAGAATAGTAAAGAAGGGCAAACTATGAGAATAATCGGTGGAAAAGCAAAAGGAACCAAATTATATACTTTAGAAGGAAATAATACAAGACCAACATTAGATAGAGTACGTGAAGCATTATTTAACATTATTCAATTTGAATTACAAGACAGCGTTTTTTTGGACTTATTTGCAGGAAGTGGTGCTTGTGGGATTGAAGCTGTTAGTAGAGGAGCAAAAAAAGCAATTCTATGTGATAAAGAAAAACAAGCTATAGAAATCATTAAAAAAAACATAGAAAAAACGCATACACAAGAAAATACAGAAATCTATCAAATGGCATTTGATGAATTATTAAAAACTAAAATAAAAGAAAAATTAGACATTATTTTTATTGATCCACCATATGATACTAATTTTGCATATCAAGCAGTAAAAATATTATTAGAAAGCAAATACATACATAAAAACACTATTATGATAATAGAAACTGATCAAGAAAAAAGAATAAAAAAAGAAATCGAAAATTTAGAAATAGAAATTGTAAATGACAAAAAATATGGAAGAGCACATCTTATCTTCCTACGCCAAAAAAGAAAGGGGTAAATCATGGAAATATTTACATTACTAGAAACATTAGAGGAGATATTAGAAACAACAAGAAATTTACCATTTTCCTCAAAAGGAATTGTAGATAAAGAGGAAATGTTAGATTTAATCAAAGAAATTCGTTTAAAACTTCCAGATGAGCTAAAACAAGCTAAATGGGTAAAAGAAGAAAGACAACGTATCTTAGTAGAAGCAAAAAAAGAAGCAGATGGAATAGTAAAAGAAGCAGAAAATCGTATAATTGCGATGATAGACGAGCATGAAATTACCAGAAAAGCATATGATCAAAAAACAGAAATTATAGAAACTGCAAATGAAATGTCAAGAGAAATTTCAAAAGGTACAAAAGAATATGCAGATAGCTTATTAGCTAATACTGAAGAAGTATTAACAAATACATTAGATAAATTAGGAAATAATATGTCAGAAGCATTAAATTTAATGCAAATTTCACTAGAAGATACCCTAAAAACAATACAAAATAGTAGAAAAGAATTAAAATAAAAAACAAAAGTCAGATGTCAGAAGTCACTATGCAATGGCTTTTGAAATCTGACTTTTTATATAAATTATTTTTGTAGGAAAGGAATAAAAATGCCAAAAAAAAGACGATATAAAAAAAGAAAAAATAAAGCCTCTAAAGCAGACGTAGCCGTAGTTTCATTAATAATATTAAGCATATTATTAGCAGTTTTAATTTATACAAAATCAGGAATTATTGGATTAAAGTTAAATGAAATATTAGGAGGAATGTTAGGAATCATCCAATATGTATTACCAATTGGGATTTTTGCTATAGCAATAAAACTAGCTTCAGAAGGAACAGAAGAATTAACACCCAAATTAATACAATATGGGGTGTTATTAATAAGTTTATCAATCGTATTTAGTGTATTCCAAATTTCTTCTGGTGAATTAGTAAATAATAAAGAAATGTCAGAAGTAATAAAAGATGCTTATCTCTTAGGTTCACAAAACAAAGGAGGAGGAGCTATTGGAGCTTGTGGAGCTGTACCACTAAATAAATTATTAGGAGATATTGGAGCTATTGTTCTTTGTATAGGAATTGCTATTATTTTAGTAGTATTTACTTTTGGTATAAATTTATCAGAATGGATAAATAAAATGGCAGAGAAGGCAGAAGAAAGAAAAGAAGAACGTTTAGCAGAAAAAATGGCAGCAAGAGAAGAAAGACAAGCAGAAAAAATAGCAGCAAAAGAAGAAAGACAAGCAAAAAAAGAAGCAGAAAAAAAAGAAGTTGAAGAAAAAATAAAAATAAACTTTGGTGGAAGACTTGTGGATAGTGCAGAGGAAAAAGCACCATTAAAGAAATATGATCACTCTAATGATGACCTAGAACCATTAACTAAAAAAACAAAAGCAATGAAACAAGCTCAAATGGAAATAGAACCAGATGTTATAGAAAACAATTTATTTAAAGATGTAGAAGAACAAAAAGAAGAAAAGAAAAGGGCAGTGCTACAGTTAGAACATGCCATGACAGTAGAAGATGAGCATTATGAATATCCGCCAGTTGAAATTCTAAGTAAAGGTTCAAAAAAAGCATTGAAAGGTGGAGCAAAAGCATTAACAGATACTGCGACAAAGCTACAAAAAACTTTGTATAGTTTTGGAGTATCAGCAAAAGTAGAAAATGTTTCTGTTGGACCAGCTATTACACGTTATGAATTAAAACCAGCAGAAGGTGTACGTGTTAGTAAAATTGCCAATTTGGCAGATGATATAGCATTAAATTTAGCAGCAGAGACAATCCGTATTGAAGCACCAATTCCAGGAAAACAAGCTGTAGGAATTGAAGTTCCAAATAATCAAAGAGAAGCAGTTCATCTAAGAGAAGTATTAGATAGTGATGAATTTAAAAATAATCCATCTAAATTAGCAATTGCATTAGGAAAAGATGTAGCCGGAAATATTGAATTAGCAGATATTAGCAAAATGCCCCATGTATTAATTGCAGGTTCAACAGGTTCAGGAAAAAGTGTATGTATAAACACAATAATTACAAGCATAATCTACCATGCAAAACCAAGTGAAGTAAAATTTGTTATGGTAGACCCTAAAGTTGTAGAATTATCAGTTTATAATGGAATACCACACTTATTAATTCCAGTTGTAACAGATCCTAGAAAAGCAGCAGGAGCACTAGCATGGGCGGTACAAGAAATGGATAACCGTTACAATCTATTTGCTCAAAAAGGAGTAAGAGATTTAAAAGGATATAATAAAGCAATAGAAAAGGAAGAAGGTTTAGGAAAATTACCACAAATAGTAATAATTATTGATGAGTTAGCAGATTTAATGATGGTAGCTAAAAATGATGTAGAAGATGCAATTTGTCGATTAGCACAAAAAGCAAGAGCAGCAGGAATGCATTTAGTTATTGCAACTCAAAGACCATCTGTAGACGTTATTACAGGTTTAATTAAAGCAAATGTACCATCAAGAATAGCA
This sequence comes from uncultured Clostridia bacterium, assembly GCA_963559365.1. Classification (GTDB taxonomy): domain Bacteria; phylum Bacillota; class Clostridia; order TANB77; family CAG-508; genus CAG-269. Next base: position 88,064 of record CAUWKC010000001.1, read on the forward strand.
TTTGCTGTGTCATCACAAGTAGATTCTAGAACTATATTAGATTCAATCGGAGCAGAAAAATTATTAGGAAAAGGAGATATGTTATATTTCCCTGCAGGAGCAGCAAAACCTGCTAGAGTACAAGGAGCATTTGTAACAGATGAAGAAGTAGAAAAAATTGTAGATTTCATAAAATCTAATGGTACAGCACAATATAGTGAAGATATTTTAGAAAGCATTGAAAATAGTAATAAAACAGACAAAGAATTGGCCCAAGAAGCAAGTAGTGATGATGATACAGATCCATTTTTGATGGATGCTATTCAAACAGTTGTAGAAACAGGGCAAGCTTCAACTTCATTTATTCAAAGGAGATTTAAAGTAGGATATGCAAGAGCAGGAAGAATAATTGACCAAATGGAAGAAAGAGGAATTATTTCGGGTTATCAAGGAAGTAAACCAAGAGAGGTATTAATGTCATTAGACCGTTGGAACGAACTAAAAATGGGAAATAGTGAAGAAACATATAAAGAATAAAAAAAGAAAGGAGAAGGACTTTGCAAAAGAAAAAAGACAAATTGTTAGATAAAATTGTAAAAAAAGATTATAACAATGAATTAGAAAAAGTTTTAGAGAGAAAGTATTTTAGCGAAAATGTAAAAAGCCTTCTCCTTAGCATCATGTATAAAATAGAAACTGCATATAGAGATTACGAAAAAGTAAAGCCAGACGTAGAAGAAAAAGATGAATTTATAAAAGGAATGATAGATAATATTCAAAATAATTGCGAAGATATTAAAATAATTCAACCAAATTCAAAAGAAAGTCAATTATTAGGAGAAAAAACATTTCAAGTAAATAACAAAAAGAAGAAAATCATTTGCTATCCGATTGAACGAAAATTATGTTATTGTTTAGCAAAAATTAATAAAAATGAAAAAATTGTTAAAGACAAATACTATGTTATTGACAGAACTTTATCAGATTTAATAAATGTAGGAAATAATATTGATACAGTTGAGCCTATGCGAGATTTTAATGGATATTCATGGACTACTATACCAAGAGAAATTGAAAGTATTAATCATAATTTAGTTTATCAAAATATTAGAATATTAGTAGGAAATAAATTTTTAAAAAATTGGATTAAAAATGATGAATTTATAATTGATTATTTTGATTCTTTTCAAAATAGATTAGAGAAATATTATGGAGAGGAACAAAAAGATAAATTAACAGAAATTTTAACTAAACTATCTGTATTATTAGCAGTTCGTTATAATCCAAAAATAAAAAAAGAATTAGAATATGAAAGAAAACAAGTAGAAGAAAAGTTATTTGAAATGAAAGATAATCAAACATTTATACAAAAAATTACAGATCAAAAACGTAAAATAACAAATCAAATCAAAGAAATTGATGAAACAATGAATAGTAAAAGCAGATTACAAAAAGAATATGAAAAAAGAAATGAAATATTACCACTAGAAGAAAAAATATTTAGTATTCGAATTTTATATAAAATTATGATAAGCGAAAGAGAAGAAAAAATTAAAAAAATAGAAGAATTAAATACTATATTAAATCCACAAAAATTTGTTAACTATAAAAAAGAATTAGAAGCAAAAGAAAAATATTTAAAATTAACCAAAGATAAAAATTTAGATAAAACTATAAAAGAATCAATGATAGAATTACAAATAGAATTTTTAAAATGTTATCAAAACAAAATAAAAAGAGTGGAAACAAAACAAGATAGTATAAATTTATTATACGAATTTCGATATTATTGTTTATTACCATTTAATGAATCAGAAACAGTAGGAAAATTAAAAGAACTAGAAAAAGAAATTCAAGAAGTAGAAAAACAATTGTTAGAAAAAGCACATAAATTTAAAATTATTGATATCGTAGCAAGTTCAAAAGAAATAGATTATGAAATATTAAAAAATATTTTTTATGTTAGAGTTATTAATTTAGAGGACTTATTTATAAAAGTAACTAAAGAAAAAGAAGATTTCTATCTACAATTATTAGATGAAAATGTATTTGAAGAAAAAATTAAATTAGGAACAATAAATAAAAAAGAATTAGAAATCAAGATAAACAAAAAAGTGAAAATTTTTAATTAGGAGGAAAACAATGAAAATTACCTTTTTAGGAGCAACCAGAACTGTAACTGGGTCAAACTTTTTAGTAGAAGCTTGTGGAAAAAGATTTTTAGTAGACTGTGGAATGTGGCAAGGAAAAGCAGAAATAGAAGAGCAAAATACAGAAGAATTTGAATACAATCCAGCTGACATTGACTTTATGCTATTAACACATGCACACATAGATCATTCTGGAAGAATTCCAAAACTATATAACGAAGGTTTTAAAAATAGGATTTATGCACACAAAGCAACTTGTGATTTATGTGCCTTAATGTTGCCAGATAGTGGACATATTCAAGAAATGGAAAATCAATGGAAAAATAAAAAAAGAAAAAGAAAAGGTGAAGAAGAAATTCCACCTATGTATACAGCAGAAGAAGCAGCTAAATCTTTAGAACTTTTTGAAGCTGTACAATATGATGAAATAATTGAAATTACACCAGATATCCATGTTCGTTTTAATGATGCAGGACATATGTTAGGATCTAGTATTATTGAGTTATGGACAAAAGAAGATGGAAAAGAAACAAAAACAGTATTTACAGGAGATTTAGGAAATAACGATATTCCACTATTAGATTCACCAACAATGATAGAAAGTACAGATTACTTAGTTATGGAATCTACTTATGGAAGTAGATTGCATTTAAGAAATGACGAAAAAGCAGAATTATTCTTAAACATTGTATCTGAAACATTAGACAATGGAGGAAGTGTAATAATCCCATCATTTGCAGTAGGAAGAACACAAGAAATATTGTACGAAATAAACAAATTAAAAGAAGTAAAAGATGATGATGAATTCAGAAGAAAATACAAAACATTAATGAAATCAAACGTATATGTAGACAGTCCATTAGCAATTTCAGCAACCGAAGTATTTAGAGACAATACCAACCTATTTGAAGAAGAAATACAAGAACAAATAATGAGAGGAGATAATCCACTAGAATTTCCAGGATTAAAATTCACCCAAACAGCAGATGAATCAAAAGCATTAAACGAAGACGAAACACCAAGCATTATTATATCTGCCAGTGGAATGTGTGAAGTAGGAAGAATAAAACACCATTTAAAACACAACCTATGGAATCCAAAATCAACAATATTATTTGTAGGATATCAAGCACCAGGAACATTAGGTTATAACATTGTAAATGGAGCCAAGACCGTAAAAATCTTTGGAGAAGAAATTGCCGTAAACGCTAGAATCGAATACATTGAAGGATATTCTGGACATGCAGACCAAGAAGGATTAATGAACTTCATATATTCTTTTATAAATAAACCAAAACATATATTCTTAGTACATGGAGAAGCAGAATCCCAAAACATCTTCCAAGAAAAAATCCAAAGCGAAACAGGAATCAGTGTAACAATACCAGAATTTGGAGAAACATATAAAGTAAACGGAATTGAAAACACAATAGAAATGACACAAAAAATCGAAAGAAAAATCGTAAAAACACTAAGAACAGAAGTAATAAATCGACTAGAAAAATTAAAAGAAGAAATCAAAGACATGGAAATCTATGTAAAACAAGACATGGACAACACCAACCTAAAAGACGAAGACATATTCCGAATAAACGAAAAAATGAAAGACCTAGAAAAACAAATCATAAATATAATCGAAGGATGAGACAGTAGGGACAGTTTCAATTTGTCTCACAAATCGAGTCAAAAAAAGTCGAAAAATGACATAAGCAAAGGAGAAAAGAATGGAAAACAAGTATTATAATGAAGCAATGATAGGAAATAAAAATATGTTAGCCACTTTTACTAGTAATGGAGAAATGCAAAGAATTTATTTTCCAAGTAAAGATAATAGACAATATCTAGATTTTTTTCATACAGGAGTGAAAATTAATCATTCAGATTTAATTTATTTACATGATGACATTAATAATGTATACAAACAATACTATGATACTGATACCAATATATTAAATACAGAAATAACTAATACTTATTTTAATTTAAAAATTTTGCAAACGGATTATATCATGATAAAAGAAAATGTATTGGTGAAAAAGTACATTTTTATGAATGATGGAACAATTGATTTAGATACTAAATTTTTCATTCACTCACAATTATTATCTGATTATAACAATCATGTTGGATGTAAAGTTTTAGATAATGGTATGATGCAATATGCACATGATTTCGTATTAGCAACTGTTGCCAAAGGTAATAAATTGTCAAGCCATCAGATTAATGGAAGTAGTGATACAATAAAAAGAGGGGAAATTCATGATAAAGATTACATAGGAATGTCAAAAGATAGTAGTATTTGTTATGAAATAGGTAATATTAAGCCAAAAGAAAAGAAAATATTAGAAATTTGCATTACTATTGGAGAAAATCAAAATATATCTAAAATAGAAAATGAAATTGATAGAATTACCAGAATCGATTTAAACAAAGAATACAACAATACGAAATCATATTGGAGAAAATATGTAAAAACACATAATGGATTGAATTTAAAAGAGCCAGAAAATAGTTATGAAGAGAAAATTTATGAAATTTACAGAAGAAGTATTTTATTGTTTCCACTTTTAATAAATTCAGAAACAGGAGGAATTATAGCTTCAGCTGAAGTAGATGAAAATTTTACACAATGTGGAAGATATGCTTATTGTTGGACAAGAGATGCAGTGTTTATGACAAAAGCTTTAGATATTTTAAAAATGGAAAAAGAAACAGAAAAATTCTACAAAGTATTTTGCAAAAAGACACAAAGCAAAAATGGAATGTGGGAACAAAGATTTTTTACTGATGGCAAATTAGCACCATGTTGGGGATATCAAATTGATGAAACAGCAAGTGTTGTTTATGGAGTTCAAGAACATTATCAATATACTAAATCAGATAAGTTTATAAAAGACAATTTAAGTATGTGTGAAAAAGCAGTTGATTTTTTGAAAAAATATTTAAAAGATTGGTTAGGAATTGAAGGAATTTCTGATAGAGAAAAAGATATTGTAAAAGAGGAAATAGAAGAAGATACAATAAGTAGAACAGGAATGAAACATAAATACCCTGTTAGTTATGACCTTTGGGAAATGTGTGAAGGAATTCATTTATATTCTTTAGCAAGTATTTATGCTGCTTTTGATAGTATGATAAAAATTTATAAAATACTAGGCGATAAAGCATCTGATTTTGAAAATAATAGACTGAAAGAAGAAAAAATATTAAAGAATGAAAGAGAATTAGAAAATCTACAAGCAGAAATTAAAAAATATATAAATGAAAATATGTATGATGAAGAAAAGAAATGTTATGTAAGAAATTCAGAAGACAAAAAAATGGACATAAGTATTTTAGGAGCAGTAACACCATTTAATGTATTTAAAGCTAAAGAAAAGAAAATCTTAAATACAATTGAAAGAATAAATTTATCACTAAGAACATATACAGGAGGATATCAAAGATTTGAACAAGACCATTATAGAAATGGAAATCCATGGCCAATTGCTAACTTATGGATGACATTATATTATTTAGAAACAGGAGAAAAGAAAAAAGCAAAAGAGACTTTTGATTTTGTAGTAAAAACAGCAGGAAAACATAACTTTTTAGGAGAACAAGTTGATAATAACACTTTGAAACCAAATTGGGTTTTAGGACTTGGTTGGTCACATGCAATGTTTATTATAGTATTAGAGAAACTATATGGAAAAAATTAAAAGGAGGAAATAGAAATGAAAAAGCCTGAAAGCCTTGCGGGAGTACACACACACACACACACACACCTTATGTTTACTAAATAAAATCAAAGAGGAGAAAGCATCAATAACTTTATTTACATTAATAGCATGTTTGTTTTTTATAATTATACTATTATTAGTAAATATAGGAATGATAAATAAAAAAACAAATCAAGAAAAAGAATTAGAGCAAATAGCAAAAAATTATAATATAAGTGAAATAGATTTAGAAAATAATTATAAAAAAGTGGCAGATGAAAATGAATATATTACTAGAAGTGAATTAAATCAAGCTATAGAGTCTATTACTGCAATATTAGGTTTAGGCGGCATAGAGGAAAGTGGCTCAAGTTATATTAGATTTAAAGATGGCACACAAATTGAATGGGGAGACTTTATTTTGCCTGCTAATACTTCCAACAACAGTAGGACAGCCAAAGTTACAATAGCAAAAAATTTTAAAGATACTGAATACCAATTAATTTGTTTTGGAAAACAAAATGCCAATAGATTAGTTAAATATTATGAAGGTGATACAGGTGGAAATCCCAAAAGAACAAACTCTACTTTTCAAGTTTCAGGTGTAACAGATACGCCAAACAATTATAATATACATATGGAATATATTTCTATTGGCAAATGGAAATAGATATAGAAAGAAAAATACAATAAAAACCTTGCAAAGTAAAAAAAATTGGTATAGAATGGAATTGCTCAAGAAAAAATGGGTAATACTATAAAAAAATAAGGAGGAAACGTTATGTCAGTAAAAATTGGAATTAATGGATTTGGAAGAATAGGAAACTTATCATTCCAAGCAGCATTAGCAAAAGAAGGAGTAGAAGTTATCGCAATAAATGACCCTTTTATCACAGCAGACTATATGGCATATATGACAAAATATGATACAGTACACGGAAGATTTGAAGGAACAGTAGAAGGGAAAAAAGAAGAAGCAATCTTAACAGTAAACGGAAAAGATATAAAAGTATTCAATGAAATGGATCCACACAACATTCCATGGGGAGAATTAGGAGTAGACTATGTATTAGAATGTTCAGGAGTATTTACAACATTAGAAAAAGCACAAGCACATATAGACGCAGGAGCAAAAAAAGTAATAATAAGTGCGCCATCAAAAGATGCACCAATGTTTGTAATGGGAGTAAACCATAAAGAATACGATCCAAGTATGAACATAGTATCTAATGCATCATGCACAACAAACTGTTTAGCGCCATTAGCAAAAGTAATAAACGATAACTTTGGAATAAAAGAAGGCTTAATGACAACAGTACACGCAATGACAGCAACCCAAAAAACAGTAGACGGAGCATCTAAAAAAGACTGGAGAGGTGGTAGAGCAGCAGCATCAAACATAATACCATCATCAACAGGAGCAGCAAAAGCAGTAGGAAAAGTAATACCAGACCTAAACGGGAAATTAACAGGGATGGCATTCAGAGTACCAACAGCAGATGTATCAGTTGTAGACCTAACATGTAACTTAGAAAAACCAGCAACTTATGACGAAATCTGTGCAGCAATGAAAAAAGCATCAGAAAACGAAATGAAAGGAATAGTAGAATACGTAACAGACCCTGTCGTATCATCAGACTTTGAAACAGATCCACACACATCAATCTTCGATGCCACAGCAGGAATAATGTTAACAGACACATTTGTAAAATTAGTAGCATGGTATGACAACGAATGGGGATACTCAAACAAATTAGTAGACTTAGCTTGCTATATGGCTGAGACAAGTGGGACAGTTTAAAATTGTCTCACTTTTTTGTTGTTTTTTGTCGATTTAATGAAGTGGACAAGAAAGCAACAAGAAACGACATAATTCGTCAAAAAAGTGAGACAAATTAGAACTGTCCCCATTGTCTCAAAAAAGTGTTGCATTTTTGAAAAAATGTTGCTATAATTAATCAGATAAATAATAAGGATTGGGGTAGTAAAGATGAAAAATGATGTAAATAATGCTATTTTAATAGGAAATTTGATAGAAAAAGATGGTTTTTTAAGCGTTGTTTCATTTTTGTTTGCTATTTAGGTAAGGATTTTTGTTCCTTATTTTTTTTTGCCTTATGATAAGGAATTGTTTATGATTATAAAGAAAGGAAGAAAAAGATGAAAGAATTTAACAAAAAAATTGTGTTGGAAGATGGGGAAGAGTATTGCGGATATGGTTTTGGAGCGGATAAAGAAAGTGTGTGCGAGATTGTGTTTAATACTTCGATGGTTGGTTATCAAGAAGTTGTATCAGATCCATCGTATACGTATCAAATGGTGGTTATGACGTATCCGTTGATTGGAAATTATGGTATTACTGATGATGATTATGAAACTAAACAACCTACTATTGGCGGAATGATTGTAAGGGAATATAATGATTTGCCAAGTAATTTTCGATATACTAAGACATTGTCTGAATATTTGGAGGAAAATAATATTCCAGGAATTTATGGAGTGGATACTAGAAAATTGACAAGGAGTATTCGTGAAAAGGGTAGCAGAAAAGTTATTATAACAGATATCAAGACTAGTAAAGAAGAAGCGTTAATGAAATTACAAGAAACTGATATTCCAAAGGATTCTGTAGCTAAAGTTAGTTGTAAGAAAAAGTGGTATTCTAGAACGGCTAATCCAAAGTATCATGTAGTAGCTGTGGATTGTGGTATAAAGTTAAATATTGTAAGAAGTTTAAACAAAAGAGGTTGCAATGTAACAGTGGTTCCTTACAATACTACAGCAAAAGAGATTGTAGAATTAAAACCAGATGGAATCTTTTTATCTAATGGACCAGGTGATCCAGAAGATGTTAAAGAAGTAATTAAATTAGTAAAAGATTTACGAGGAAAATATCCTATTTTTGGAATTTGTTTAGGTCATCAAATGATAAGTTTAGCTTATGGTGCTAAAACTTATAAGTTAAAATTCGGACATAGAGGAGGAAATCATCCAGTATTAAATGTGAAAAATGGAAAAATAGAAATTACAAGCCAAAATCACAGTTATGCTGTTGATGAAGAATCTTTAAAGAAAACAGAATTAACAGTAACTCATAAAAATGTTTTAGATAATACAATTGAAGGAGTAGAATGTAAAAAAGATAAGATATTTAGTGTGCAATATCATCCGGAAAGTGCACCAGGCCCACAGGATAGTGGTTATTTATTTGATCAATTTATTACACTTTTAAAATAAAATTAAGATAAGAAATAAAAAAGGAGAAGAAAAATGCCAAAAAGAAAAGATATAAAAACTGTATTAGTAATTGGTTCAGGACCAATTGTGATAGGACAAGCAGCCGAATTTGATTATGCAGGAACACAAGCTTGTTTAGCTTTAAAAGAAGAAGGGTATAAAGTTATTTTAGTAAATTCAAATCCAGCAACTATAATGACAGATACAACGATTGCAGATAAGGTATATATGGAGCCATTAACAATAGAATATATTGCTAAAATTATTCGTTATGAAAGGCCAGATGCTATTTTACCAGGTATTGGAGGACAAACAGGATTAAATATAGCAATGCAATTATATAAAAAAGGAGTTCTACAAGAATGTCAAGTAGAATTATTAGGAACTAGTAGTGAAAGTATAGAAAAAGCAGAAGATAGAGAAAAATTTAAACAATTATGCCAAGAATTAGGAGAACCAGTATTAGAATCTATTATAGCAACATCAATACAAGAAGGAATTGAAGCAGCTAACAAAATTGGTTATCCAGTGGTATTAAGACCAGCCTTTACCTTAGGAGGAACTGGTGGAGGATTTGCAGATAATGAAAAAGAATTAGAAGAAATCATGAAAAATGCTCTAAAACTTTCTCCAGTAGGCCAAGTATTAGTAGAAAAAAGCATTAAAGGATATAAAGAAATTGAATATGAAGTAATACGTGATAAAAATGATACTGCTATTACTGTATGTAATATGGAAAACTTAGATCCAGTAGGGATTCACACAGGAGATTCTATAGTAGTAGCACCAAGCCAAACATTAACAAATAAAGAGTATCAATTATTAAGAGATAGTAGTTTAAAAATTATTCGAGCATTAAAAATTGAAGGAGGATGTAATGTTCAATTTGCATTAGATCCACATTCTTTCAAATATTATTTAATAGAAGTAAACCCAAGAGTATCTCGTTCTTCCGCTTTAGCCTCTAAAGCAAGTGGATATCCAATTGCTAGAGTTTCTGCTAAAATTGCTGTAGGAATGAGATTAGATGAAATCATGTTAGCAAATACACCAGCTAGTTTTGAACCAGCTTTAGATTATGTAGTAACTAAAATAGCAAGATTTCCATTTGACAAATTCACATTAGCTTCTAATAAATTAAGTACCCAAATGAAAGCAACCGGAGAAGTTATGAGTGTTGGGAGAACTTTTGAAGAAAGCTTATTAAAAGCAGTTCGTTCTTTGGAGATTGGTGTATGCCATATCCAAATGGACAAATTTAATAACTATGAAACTGAAACATTAATGGAATATATTAAAGATGGAACTGATGATAGAATTTATGCAATCAGTGAATTAATTAGAAGAAATACAGACTTAGGTTTAATAAATGATATTACTAAAATTGATATGTTTTTCTTAGAAAAAATCAAAAATATTATAAAAATGGAAAAAGAATTAGAAGCCAATGTAGGAGATAAAGAAGCCTTAAAACAAGCAAAGAAAATGGGATTTAGTGATAAATATATTGCGAAATTATGGAAAAAAACAGAAGAAGAAATTTATCATATAAGAAAACTAGAAAACATACGACCTGTATATAAAATGATAGATACTTGTAGTAGTGAATTTGAAAGTTATGTACCTTATTTTTATTCTACTTATGAAGAAGAAAATGAATCAATTGTAAGTAATAAAAAGAAAATAATAGTATTAGGAGCAGGGCCTATTCGTATAGGACAAGGAGTTGAATTTGATTATTCAACAGTTCATGCAATAAAAACAATCAAAGAATCAGGATATGAAGCAATTATTATAAACAATAATCCTGAAACAGTATCTACTGATTATACTACAAGTGATAAACTATACTTTGAACCATTAACAGTAGAAGATGTCATGAATGTTGTAGAACTAGAAAAACCAGAAGGTGTAATTGCAGCCTTAGGAGGACAAACAGCAATTAATTTAGCAGAACCATTATCAAAATTAGGAGTAAAAATCATAGGAACTGATGTAACTGCAATTGAAAGAGCAGAAAATAGAGATTCTTTTGAAAAAGTAATGAAACAATTGCAATTATTGCAACCAAGAGGAGAAGCGGTAACAAATATTGAAGATGGAATAAAAGTAGCCGAAGAAATTGGATATCCTGTTTTAGTAAGACCAAGCTATGTATTAGGTGGAAGAGCAATGCAAATAGTATCTAGCAAAAAAGCTTTAGAAAAATACTTAAAAACAGCTGTAGAAATAAACAAAAAACAACCAGTTTTAGTGGATAAATATATTGTTGGAAAAGAATTAGAAGTAGATGCTGTTTGTGATGGAAAAGATGTTTTCGTACCAGGAATTATGGAACATGTTGAAAAAACAGGAATTCATTCAGGAGATAGTATCAGCATTTACCCAACATTTAGTGTAAGTCAAAAAGCAAAACAAAAAATTCTAGACTATACAGTTAAATTAGGATTAGGAATAGGAATCGTTGGATTATATAACATTCAATTTATCGTAGACAAAGAAGAAAACGTATATGTAATTGAAGTTAATCCAAGATCATCAAGAACAGTACCATTTATTTCAAAATCAACAGGATACTCTTTAGCAGACATAGGAACATTAGTCATGTTAGGAAAAACATTAAAAGAACAAGGAATAACAGAAGTATATCCAAAAGAAAAAGAAAAATGGTATGTAAAAGCACCAGCATTCTCATTTTCAAAACTAAATGGATTAGACGCATTCTTATCACCAGAAATGAAATCAACAGGAGAAGCCATCGGATATGACAAAAAGCTAACAAGAGCCTTGTACAAAGCATTACAATCAACAGGAATGAAACTAGCAAACTATGGAACAATCTTCCTAACCATAGCAGACAAAGACAAAGAAGAAGCATTACCACTAATCAGAAGATTCTATAACCTAGGATTCAACATAGAAGCAACAGAAGGAACAGCTAAATTCCTAAAAGAACATGGAATAAGAACCAGAATAAAAAAGAAAATAAGTGAAGGAAGCGAAGAAATACTAGAATCCATGAGAAAAGGATATGTAAACTATGTCATCAACACAAGCAATATTGACTCCATAGGGCAAGAATCAGACGGAGTACAAATAAGAAGATGTGCAGTAGAAAACAACATACCAATCTTTACAGCCTTAGACACAGTAAGAGTACTACTAGACGTATTAGAAGAAATCACATTAGGCATTTCAACCATAGACGAATGAGACAATAGGGACGGGTCAATATATCCCTATTGTACTTGAAAAGTAATTTTTTTTACGTTATAATAAAGAAAAAAGTTTCACTAAGGAGGAAAGAAATGAAAAAAAGAGAAAAAGGGATTACATTAATAACATTAGCAGTAACTATTATGGTGCTTGCTATTATTGCAGGAATTTCAATTACAGCCATTACAAATGAAAATGGAACTGTTAATGAAGCAAGAAAAGCCAATAATCAAGCTGAAAAGGAAAGTATAATAGAAAAGATTGAAGCAGATATTTATACCGAAAAAGTTAAAAAAGGAAGAAATTTAACTAAATCAGAAGTAGAAGCTATTATAGGAACTTTTGGTACAATTAATCAACAAGATAAACAATTAAAAGTAAAAACTAAAGATTATGAGTATACAATATCTTTTGATGAAATAATAGGATGGAATCAAGCTTCATCTATATTGCCAAAAGAAGAAGGAATAACAGAACCATATTATCCAAGTAATAATTTTGAACAAGTATAAGGTACAGATTTAACAACAGGATTGGTTATTGAAGAAAAAACAACAAAAAATCGATATACTTGGGTAGAAGTGCCAAAAACAATTTATACAACAGCAAAATCAAGTACAGACTATGGAAATATAGAAAAAGATATGCAAACCTATGCTAGTGCATATAGAGGTGCTTATACAGATAACTGGAGTTCAGAAGCTCAACATGGATTTACAAGTAAAGAAAAATATGATGAACATAAAAATAAAATGTTAAAAAGTGTATATGAACATGGAGGATTTTGGATTAGTCAATATGAAATTGGATATGAAGAAACTACTATAAGAACAGGAAAAACAGATGATACAGGATTAGTTCAAAAACCAGTAAGTAAAGAAGGAGCTTACCCTTATAATTGGGTAACTTGTAAGCAAGCACAAAAATTAGCAACTCAAATGGGAACGGAAGAATATACTAGTAGTTTAATGTTTGGAATACAATGGGATTTGATGTTAAACCATTTAGAAACAAAGGGGAATTGGAATCATGAAAATCCATCAGAATACTATTTAAAAACAAATAGTAACTCATGGGGGAACTATTATAACCCAGAATTTGATATAACAAAAGGAAAATATTCAATAGACTATGGAAAAAATTTTCTAAATATTACTCAAAGTGGATATAAAAAACCCTTAAATACATCAGTATTATTAACAACAGGAGCAAGTAGCAGAAATTGTTTTCTAAATATTTATGATTTGGCAGGAAATTTATATGAATGGACATTAGAAAAAACAACAACTGCAGCTCAACCATGTTCACAAAGAGGTCGGAGGATATAATGCTGAACATACAGGTATAGTTTGGGGACGCAGTTATAATGCAATAGATTATGCAATATTTAATGTCGGTTTTCGTACAGTTTTATATAAGTGAGACAATTTAACCTGTCCCTATTGTCTCAATAAACATATAAATTTTTTGATATAAAATTGAATTGACTGGAAAGAAAAGGATAATAATAATATAGAAAAAGAAAGGAAAGTGATAAAATGAATAAAAAAACAGTAAAGGATATAGAATTAAAAGGAAAAAAAGTATTAGTACGTTGTGACTTCAACGTGCCGATGGATGAAAATCAAAATATAAGAGACAACACAAGAATCATAGCAGCTTTGCCAACCATCAAATATCTACTAGAAAATAACTGTGCAATTATATTATGTTCACATTTAGGAAGGCCAAAAGGAGAATTTAAGCCAGAATTTTCATTAAAACCAGTAGCACAAGAATTATCTAAACAATTGAATCAAGAAATCATCATGGCAAACGATGTTATTGGAGAAGATGCTAAGACAAAAGCAGAAAAATTGAAACCAGGAGAAATTTTATTATTAGAAAATGTAAGATTTCATAAAGAAGAAACTGATAATGATACAGAATTTGCCAAACAATTAGCAAGTATGGCAGAAATCTATGTAAGTGATGCATTTGGAGCAGTTCATAGAGCACATGCTTCTACAGCAGGAGTGGCACAATATTTACCAGCAGTATCTGGATTTTTAATTGAAAAAGAATTGAAATTTTTAGGAAATGCAGTTTCTAATCCAGAAAGACCATTTATTGCTATATTAGGAGGTGCTAAAGTTTCTGACAAAATAGCGGTAATAGACAATCTGTTAGAAAAAGTTGATACACTAATAATTGGTGGCGGAATGGCATATACATTCTTTAAAGCACAAGGATATGAAGTAGGAAAATCAATTTGTGAATTAGATAAACTAGAATTAGCAAAAAAATTGATAGAAAAAGCAAAAGAAAAAGGAGTTAAATTAATGCTTCCTATAGATATAAAAATAGGAAAAGAATGTGAAATAGATACAGAAACAAGAACAGTAAAATATGATGAAATTCCAGAAGGTTGGGAAGGTTTAGACATAGGAGAAGAAACAATAAAATTATATGCAGAAGAATTAAAAAAAGCAAAAACCGTGGTATGGAATGGACCATTGGGAGTATTTGAATTAGAGCCATTTGCTATTGGAACTAATGAAATTGCAAAAGTATTATCAGAAATCGAAGCGACCACGATTATAGGCGGAGGAGATTCAGCTTCAGCAGTAAAAAAGATAGGATTACAAAACAAAATAACTCACATATCAACAGGAGGAGGAGCCTCACTAGAATTTTTAGAGGGGAAAAAATTACCAGGAATTGAATGTCTATTAAATAAATAAAAGGAGGAAAATATGAGAAAAAAAGTAATTGCAGGAAATTGGAAAATGAATATGCTACCAAATGAAGCAATCAGCTTTATTGAAGAATTGGAACCACTAGTAAAAAATACAGAAAATGAAGTTGTGTTATGTGTGCCTTACACAGATTTGTTTTATGCATTATTAACAGCACAAAACACCAATATAAAAATTGGAGCGCAAAATATGCACTTTGAAGAAAAAGGAGCATATACAGGTGAAATATCTGGAAAAATGTTAAAATCAATAAATGTAGAATATGTTATCATAGGTCATTCTGAAAGAAGACAGTATTTCAACGAAACTGATGAAACAGTAAACAAAAAAGTAAAAGCAGCTTTTACCTATGGACTAAAACCAATTGTATGTGTAGGAGAAACATTAGAACAAAAAGAAGCTGGAAAAACGGTAGAAATTATCACAAAACAAACTGAATTAGCATTAGAAGGACTAAGTGAAGAACAAGTAGCAAATACTATCATTGCATATGAGCCAATTTGGGCAATTGGAACAGGAAAAACAGCAACTAGTGAAGATGCTAATAACAGTATCAAAGCAATAAGAGAAAAAATTGCTGAAATCTATGGACAAAAAGTGTCAGATAGAGTTATAATACAATATGGTGGAAGTGTAAAAAGCAGTAATGCTAAAGAATTATTTGAAATGTCAGATATAGACGGAGGGCTAGTAGGAGGAGCAAGTCTAAAAGCAGACGAATTTAGTAAAATTGTTAATTTTGGTCGTTTTGGGGACGGAGACAAAAACGACCATCCAATTAAATAATAAATAAAGAAGGTCGTTTTTGTCTCCGTCCCCAAAACGACCTTTCGAGAAAAGGATGGTAAGAAATGAAAGATAAACTAACAATGCTAATGATATTAGATGGTTTTGGAGATAACCAAAATGAAGATGGAAATGCTATAAAATTAGCCAAAACACCTAATATAGACAAACTTATGAAAAAATATTCAAATACAGAAATTAATACAAGTGGATTAGCAGTAGGATTACCAGAAGGGCAAATGGGAAATTCAGAAGTAGGACACACAAATATAGGAGCTGGAAGAATTGTATACCAAGAACTAACAAGAATCACAAAATCAATTGAAGAAGGAAACTTTTTTACAAATCCAGAATTTATGTCAGCAATTGAAAATTGTAAAAAACATAAATCAAAATTACACATTTTAGGACTATTATCAGATGGTGGAGTTCATAGCCATAATAGGCATTTATATGGATTGCTAGAAATGGCAAAAAGAAGAGATTTTGAAGATGTTTATGTACATTGTTTCTTAGATGGTAGAGATACACCACCTGCATCAGCAGAAGGGTATATCATAAAATTACAAGAAAAGATGGCAGAAAAAGAAATTGGAAAAATTGCTAGCATTTCAGGAAGATTTTATGCCATGGACAGAGATAAAAGATGGGAAAGAGTTGAAAAATGCTATGATGCTATTGTAAATGGTAAAGGAAAAAAAGCAGGAAGCACTGTAAAAGCAATAGAAGATTCTTATCAAAAAGAAGTATTTGATGAATTTGTAGAACCAACTTTAATTTGCAATGGAGAAGAGCCAATAGCAACAATTGGAAAACATGACTCAGTTATTTTCTTTAACTTTAGACCAGATAGAGCAAGAGAAATAACAAGAGCAATAGTAGATCCTGAATTTGATGGATTTGAAACAAAAAAAGATTTAGATTTATATTTTGTATGTTTTACCAATTATGATGAATCTATGCCAAATGTGCATATTGCTTTCCAAAAAGAGGCACTACAAAATACTTTTGGGGAATATATAAGCGAAAAAGGATATAGTCAATTGCGTATTGCAGAAACTGAAAAATATGCTCATGTTACTTTCTTCTTTAATGGTGGAGAAGAAAAACAATACAAAGGAGAAGAAAGAATTTTAATACCATCTCCTAAAGTAGAAACATATGACCAAAAGCCAGAAATGAGTGCTTATGAAGTAACAGATAAAGTATTAGAAGCAATTGAAAATGACAAATATGATTGTATCATATTGAATTATGCAAATACTGATATGGTAGGACATACAGGAAGTTTAAAAGCAGCAATAAAAGCAGTAGAAACAGTAGACGAATGTGTAGGAAAAGTTGTAAAATTAGTAGAAAAGAAACAGGGAAACTTATTAATTACAGCAGACCATGGAAATGCAGAACAAATGATAGATTATAAAACTGGGGATCCACACACTGCACACACAACAAATCCAGTACCACTCATTTTAGTCACTGCTGACAAAACCTTAAAACTAAAATCAGGAGGAAAATTAGCAGACCTAGCACCAACTATGTTAGATTTGATGAATCTTGAAAAACCGGAAGAAATGACGGGAAATAGTTTATTAGATAAGGAATAAAAGGGAAATGTTAAACCACACAAAAAAGGTAAAAGAAATTTATGAAGATATACAAAGAAAACTATATTACATGATACCAGAAAAATGGGAAAAATTATATTTATATAGTTCAATTTTGGATAAACCAGATAAAGAAGGAAAAACAGGAGAATTATTTTTCTACTATATTCCAAAAGGCATTTTCAAAAAAAAGCCAGTAAATGTATATCAGATACCATCTAAATTCAATTTAGATGAAAACCAATATTTAAAATTAGTCCAAATATTATATAATAAAATCAAAGAATTAAGAAAAGAATTTCAAAAATCAGAAAGAAATGATATTTGGACTAATATAACCATGTCAATTCAAAGTTTAAAATTTAAAGTAGAATATGATTATACAGATTTAAATAATTCAGATTTTTCTAGTTATGAAAGACATGTAATATGGCGTTATGAAAATTTGGGAATTGGAGAAGAACAAGTAAGTAAAGAAGATAGGGAAATTTTAAGACGTTACAAATTAGGAGCTAGAACCTTATCAAGAAAAGAACATTATGATTCTGGGATTTATATTCAAGATATAGAAAATGTCATTGCATATCGAACAGAAGAATATGAAAAAGAAAAAAATGTAGAATATGTAACAGAAAAAACAACAGGAGAAAAACGAAAAAATCAAATTTTAGTAGCTAAAGAAGAAATAGAAAAAAAGAAAAATCAATCTAGTTATTAAATTTTAGGAAGATACCTAAATCAAAAATAAAAGAAGAAATGAAAGGAGCAATTGAAAAATGATTTATTCAAAAGAATTAGAAGAAATGTGTAGTGTAGCAAAAGGAGTAAACCACGGACCAGCACCAATTCCAGAAGAAGGAAAATGGGTAAAAGCAAAAGAAATTAAAGATATTTCAGGGCTAACACACGGTATTGGATGGTGTGCTCCACAGCAAGGTGCTTGTAAATTAACATTAAATGTAAAAGATGGAATTATTCAAGAAGCACTAATTGAAACAATTGGATGTTCAGGAATGACACACTCAGCTGCTATGGCAGGAGAAATATTAACAGGAAAAACATTGTTAGAAGCATTAAATACAGATTTAGTATGTGATGCAATCAATACAGCAATGAGAGAATTATTCTTACAAATTGTATATGGTAGAACACAAACAGCTTTTTCAGAAGGAGGACTTCCAGTAGGAGCAGGTTTAGAAGATTTAGGAAAAGGACATACAAGTCAAGTAGGTACTATTTATTCAAGTACATTAAAAGGACCTAGATATTTAAATTTAGCAGAGGGATACATAGTTGAAATTGGATTAGATAAAGATGACCAAATTATTGGTTACAAATATGTTCATTTAGGAAAAATGATGGATAACATCAAAAAAGGTATTGATCCTCAAGAAGCAATTGAAAAAGCTTCTGGTACTTATGGAAGATTTGATGAGGCAGTTAAGAAAATAGACCCAAGACAAAATTAATTAAAATCTTAAAAAGAATAAAAAATAGGAGGAATAAAAATGGCAGTAACATTTGAAAGTTATGAAAGAAGAATAGACCAAATAAAACCAGTAATGGAAAAATATGGAATCAATGGTTTCGAAGATGCATTAGAAATTTGTAAAGAAAAAGGATTTAATCCATATGAAATTGTAAAAGGAGTGCAACCAATTTGTTTTGAAAATGCTGCATGGGCATATACATTAGGAGCAGCAATTGCCATAAAACAAGGATGTACAAAAGCAGCAGATGCTGCAAAAGCAATAGGAGAAGGATTACAAGCTTTCTGTATACCAGGTTCAGTAGCAGATGACAGAAAAGTAGGATTAGGACATGGAAATTTAGCTTCTATGTTATTATCAGAAGATACAAAATGTTTTGCATTTTTAGCAGGACACGAATCATTTGCAGCAGCAGAAGGAGCAATTGGAATTGCTAAATCTGCAAACAAAGTAAGAAAAGAACCATTAAGAGTTATATTAAATGGATTAGGAAAAGATGCTGCACAAGTTATTTCAAGAATTAATGGATTTACCTATGTAAAAACAGACTTTGATTTCTTTACTGGAAAGGTAAAAGTAGTAGAAGAAATTGCTTACTCAGATGGAGAAAGAAGCAAAGTTAGATGTTATGGAGCAAATGACGTTAGAGAAGGTGTTGCTATCATGTGGATGGAAGATGTAGATGTATCTATTACAGGAAATTCTACAAACCCAACAAGATTCCAACATCCAGTAGCAGGAACATATAAAAAAGAAAGAATAGCAGAAAACAAAAAATATTTCTCAGTAGCATCAGGAGGAGGAACAGGAAGAACATTGCATCCAGATAATATGGCAGCTGGACCAGCTTCTTATGGAATGACAGATACTATGGGAAGAATGCATTCAGATGCACAATTTGCAGGTTCATCTTCTGTACCAGCTCACGTAGAAATGATGGGACTAATTGGAATGGGAAATAACCCAATGGTTGGTGCATCAGTAGCAGTAGCAGTAGCAGTAGAAGAAGCAATGAAATAAGTTGATCATTTATGGTCATTTTTGGGACGGAGAAGAAAATGACCATAAAAGGATATCTTTTATTATAAATAGAGTAAAAAAATTAGGAGAATAAATATCTCCTAATTTTTGTTTAAAATTATTCTTCTGTTTTATCAGCTTTTTTGTTAGATTTTTTTTCTTTTACTATTTCTGACATAGCACCTAAAGAACTTAAAGCACTTGTTGCTTCAAAAGGAATAAATACTTTATTAGCATCTCCTCTAGCAACTTCTTCTAAAGCTTCTAAAGATTTTAATTGTACTAATTTATCATTAGGATCTGCTTTTTTCATAGCATCATAAACCATTTGAATTTCTTTTGCTTTAGCTTCAGCTACTTCCTTAATAGCTTGTGCTTCACCGGCAGCTCTACGAATTTGAGCTTCTCTATCAGCTTCAGCTTCCAAAATAGCAGCTTGTTTTTTACCTTCTGCAATAGTAATAGCAGATTGTCTTTGTGCTTCTGATTCAAGAATTAAAGCTCTTTTATTTCTTTCAGCATTCATTTCTTTTTCCATCGCATCTCTGATATCAGCAGGTGGAGTAATATCTTTAATTTCTACACGGTCTATTTTGCATCCCCATTTATCAGTTGCTTCATCTAAAACAAGACGTAATTGATGGTTAATACCATCTCGTGAACTAAATGTTTCATCTAAATCCATTTTACCAATAATATCACGAATAGTGGTAATAGCAAGATATTCAATACCTTTTTTCAAGCTTTGAATTTCATATACTGCTTTTGCAGGATCTGTTATTTGATAGAAAACAACAGTATCAATTGTAATTGTAACATTATCTTTTGTAATAACACCTTGAGGTGGAACATCCATAGTTTGTTGTTTTAAACTAACGACACTTCTTACATGGTCAAAAAATGGAATAATGATGGTAAGACCAGCGTCAGCTACTTTATAGAACTTACCTAATCTTTCAATAATGTAAACCTCAGATTGTTTAACAATTTTAATAGACATGATAGCTATTACTAAAACTATAATAAGTAAAATTAATAAAAATAACATATATTTTTCCTCCTTAAAAATAAAATATTAATATATGTATAGTTAAATTAAAAACTATTTTTGAACAGGTGAAACAATTGCTTTTACACCTTTGATTTCTATAATCTCTACCTCGGTACCTTTAGGAATTTGGATATCATTTACACCAACAGCAGACCAAACTTCACCATCAACTTTGATTTGCCCGATTGCTTGAATAGAATCAATATCTTGTGTTACAACACCAACTTTACCTATATTAGAATATACATTTGTTTTTGCATTATTATTATGAGCAAATTTTTTAACAAATGGTTTAGTTGCAAAAATTAAAATAGTAGAAGAAATAACAAATACAGCCATTTGGATGATTAAATTATTGGTAAAGAAACTAACTATCATTGCTAGTAAAGCACCTATTGATAACCAAAAAATTAAAAATCCAACCGTCATAATTTCAACAATTAAACATACACCTGCTATCAATAACCAAATTTGCCACATAGGTATTTTCCTCCTTTGATACCAACTATTACTATTATAGCATATATTTATGAAAAAGGGAATAGATTTATGTTAATTTTTAGTCTTTTTAAGGTCTTTTTTGGGACGGAGAAGAAAAAGACCATTTTTATAAACAATATGATTTGTCTATCTGAAATGGTCTTTTTCTTCTCCGTCCCAAAAAAGACCCCAAAAGACCATTTTAAAAATTTGTATAAAACTAAAAAATTTGCACATAACAATAAAAGAAAGTGAGAGTGTATAAAATGAAAGAAAATAATAAAAAGCAACAAAAAGAAAAACAAGTTGAATATGGTGTAATGGAAGTAGGAGAGGATGCTAGTAAATATGGAGAATTTATTTCTAGTTATTTTGCATGGGTATCATTACCAGAACAAAAAGAAAGAGTAGAAGAATTACAAGAAATGACAAAAAATAATAAGAAAGAGAGAAAAAAAGAGAAAAAGGAATAAAAAAGAAAAGAAAAAGAAGATAAAGGTCAAAGAAAGTCAAAAAACAAATTTGAAAAAAGAAAAAAAACAAGTATAATAATATTGTAAGTCAAAGAAAGTCAAAGTCAACAATAGGGATTAAAAAGACTGTCCCTACTGTATCAAAGGAGTGAAAGTTATGAGGATGTCAGATGTTATAGAAGAATTTATTAAAGAATTGTTTGATGAAAATGATGCGATTGAAATACAGAGAAATGAATTGGCAGAGCAATTTAATTGTGTTCCTTCACAGATTAATTATGTTATTGCTACTAGATTTAAACCATCACAAGGTTATTATGTGGAAAGTAGAAGAGGCGGTGGTGGTCATATTACTATTAAAAAAGTGAATAATACAAAATCTGATTATATTATGCATATTATAAATAATATAGGAGGTGAAATAACATCTAATGAGGTTGATATTTTATTAAGTGATTTTTTGACTTATGATATTTTACAGCCTAAAGAGGCAAAATTGTTAAAGGTAGCAACAAGTGATAATGTTTTACAATTGGATAAAGATATAAAGGACAGTGTTAGAGCAAGAATTTTTAAAAATATGTTGCTTAATTTAGAGTAAAAAGGGATTTTAAGGAACGTCCCTAAAATCCCTAAAAAAAGGAGGAATTAAAAATGTTGTGTGATAATTGTGGAAAGAGAGAAGCTAATGTGAGGTATTCTGAAAATATAAATGGAAGAAAAAAAGAATTGAATTTATGTGAAGAATGTAGTCGTAAGTTGGGGGTTGGACATATGGATTTTAATATGCCAATTGATTTTACTAGTTTTTTTGGAGATGTTTGGGAGGAGCTTTCAACACCAGAGTTTATGCCTTTATTCCAAGGTGTAAAAGCTTTGAAATGTGATAATTGTGGATATACTTTTGAAGATATTACAAATACAGGTAAATTGGGTTGTGGTAATTGCTATGAAGTATTTGAAGAAAGGTTAGACCCTATTATACGAAGAATTCAAGGTGCTAATCGCCATGTGGGTAGAGTTGGAAAAGTTTTGGATAATAAAATTGATAAAAAAATGTCAAAAGATGAAATTGTTAAAAATGATACTGAAAAAATAAATAAGAAAGAAAATCAAGTAGATAAATTGCAGGATGAGTTGAAACAAGCTATTAAGGAAGAAAGATACGAAGATGCAGCAAAAATAAGAGATAAAATTAAAAAATTAGAAAAATAGGAGGAAAATTAATGAATTGGTATTTACAAAGTAGTGAAAATTCAGATGTTGCAAAGAGTACGAGGATACGATTATCAAGAAATATTCCAGGATTTCGATTTGATATAAAAAGCAAAGAGGAAATGCAAGCACTACAAAATAAAATCAAAGAAAGTATATATCAAATTGGTTATGGTTTACATTTTTTCTCTTTGAAAGATATGGATGATATTACTAAAATGAGTTTAGTTGAGAAAAATTTAATCAGTCCAGAATTTGCTTTAAACAAAAATGAAACTGGTAGTATCTTAATTAATGATGAAGAAAATATTTGCATAATGATTGGAAATCAAGATCATTTAGAAATACAAGTATTTAATTGTGGATTAGACTTAGAAAATACTTTGAATTTAGCAATAGAAATAGATCAAAAAATAGAAGAAGTACTAGGATATGTTACTAGCAAAAAATATGGGTATTTAACAACTTGTCCTAATAAAGTAGGAACAGGATTAAGAGCTTCTGTAATGGTACATTTACCAGCACTTTCTAAAACAAAAAACACAAAAAAGGTATTAGAAGCCATTTATAATTTTGGGATTCAAATTAGAGGAGTATATGGTGAAAATATAGAAAGTACAGGAGATATGTATCAAATTTCTAACCAACAAACCTTGGGAATGACAGAACAAGAAATTATTCAAAATTTAAAAGTAATTGTAGAAAAGATAATAAAACAAGAAAGGCAAGCAAGAAAAATTTTGGTAAAAGATGATATTGCTTTAGAAGATTTAATTTATAGAAGTTATGGAATTTTAAGTTATTGCAAAAAAATCTCATTAGAAGAAGTAAGAAATTTATTATCCATGATTAAATTGGGAACTGATTTAGGAATTTTGAAAGAATTAACTGATTTACAAGTTCAAAAATTATATTTATATACAAAACCTGCTAATTTACAAAAATTATTAGGAGAACAATATGAAGCAATTGAAAGAGATATAAAAAGAGCAGAAATAATTAAGAAAATTCTAAAAGAAAATTAAAAAATATGGAAGGAGTGATAAAATGACTTATAAGTTTACAAATAGAGCTAAAAAAGCTATTGAATTAGCAAATGAGGTAGCAATAGAATTAGGGCATAATTACATTGGAACAGAACATATTTTATATGGATTAGCTAAAGAAGGTAGTGGTGTAGCAGCAAAAGTATTGGGAAATCAAGAAGTAAAACCAGACGAAATTATTGATAAAATTGTAGAATTAATTGGACAAGAAGCCCCAATTAGTGATACTTTTGGATTTACACCAAGAACAAAAAGAGTTATTGAAAATGCATTTATAGAGGCCAGAAAATTAGGATATAACTATATAGGAACAGAACATATGTTAATTGGAATCTTAAGAGAAGGAGATTGTATTGGTGCTAGAATTTTATTAGAACTAAATGTAAATATACCTAAACTATATAATGAAATGATTAAAATTATTAATGAAGGAGAAGACATATCAGGAGACGAAAAAAGCAATCATACATCAAATAGTAAAAAAGGAAGTTATAATCAAACCACTACTTTAAACCAATTTGGAGAAGATTTAACTAAAAAAGCAATGGAAGGAAAATTAGATCCAATTATAGGAAGAAAAGAAGAAATCGAAAGAGTAATTCAAATATTATCAAGAAGAACCAAAAATAATCCTTGCTTAATAGGTGAACCAGGTGTTGGTAAAACAGCAGTTGTAGAAGGACTAGCACAAAAAATAGCCACAGGAGATGTACCAGAAATTCTAAAAGATAAAAGAGTAGTTAGCATTGATATATCTGGTATGGTAGCAGGTGCAAAATATAGAGGAGATTTTGAAGAAAGAATAAAAAAAGCTTTAGCTGAAGT
The DNA here is from genome assembly GCA_963559365.1 of uncultured Clostridia bacterium. GTDB lineage: Bacteria > Bacillota > Clostridia > TANB77 > CAG-508 > CAG-269. The sequence goes on from CAUWKC010000001.1 coordinate 113,078, forward strand.
AAAAAAAGCAGGAGATATCATATTATTTATTGATGAAATGCATACAATTGTAGGAGCAGGAGCTGCAGAAGGTGCAATCGACGCAGCTAATATTTTAAAACCATTATTAGCAAGAGGAGAAATTCAGTTAGTTGGAGCAACAACTCTAAATGAATATCGAAAATATATTGAAAAAGATGCAGCTTTAGAAAGAAGATTTAGTCCAGTCACTGTAAATGAGCCAAGCGAAAAAGATACAATTAAAATTTTAAAAGGAATCAGAGATAAATATGAAGCACATCATGGAGTAAAAATTTCAGATGAAGCAATTGAAGCAGCAGTAAGTATGTCAATACGTTATATTAATGACAGATTTTTACCAGACAAAGCCATTGACTTAATTGACGAAGCGGCATCAAGAGCAAAATTAAAAACATATACAGAGCCAGATAACTTAAAAGAACTAGAAGAACAAATTGAAGAAACCAAAAAAGATAAAGAAGAAGCAGTAAAAACCCAAAAATTTGAAAAAGCAGCAACATTAAGAGACAAAGAAAAAGAGTTAAAAGCAACATATGAAGCTGAACAAAAAAAATGGAAAAACAAAAACAATAAACAAGTAATAAATATAGCAGAAGAAAATATAGCAGAAGTAATCAGTAGTTGGACAGGAATTCCAGCAAAAAAAATAACAGAAGACGAAAATATCAGGCTAAAAAATTTAGAAAAAGCATTACATGAAAGAGTAATTGGTCAAAATGAAGCAGTAGAAGCAGTAGCAAAAGCAATAAGAAGAGGAAGAGTAGGACTAAAAGATCCCAAAAGACCAATAGGATCATTTCTATTTTTAGGACCAACTGGAGTAGGAAAAACAGAACTATCAAAAGCCTTAGCAGAAGCCCTATTTGGAGACGAAAATGCAATGATACGAGTTGACATGTCTGAATTTATGGAACCACATTCAGTCTCAAAATTAATTGGTTCTCCTCCAGGATATGTAGGATTTGACGAAGGAGGACAATTAACTGAAAAAATAAGAAGAAAACCATACTCTGTAATCTTATTTGATGAAATAGAAAAAGCACATCCAGACGTAATGAATATGTTATTACAAATCTTAGAAGATGGAAGACTAACCGATAGTCAAGGAAGAACCGTCAACTTCAAAAACACAGTAGTAATCATGACATCAAACATAGGAGCCAGACTAATAACAGACAAAAAATCATTAGGATTCACACAAGAAACACAAGAGACAGAAGAAAACAACAAAAAAGAATACGAAGAAACAAAAAAAGAAGTAATGGAAGCATTAAAAAAAGAACTAAGACCAGAATTTATAAATCGTATTGACGAAATAATAGTATTCCATAAACTAACAGACAGCGAAATCAATCAAATAATAGACATAATGCTAAAAGAAGTAGAAAACAGACTAAAAGCACAAAAAATACAAATAAAAATCGAACCAGAAGTAAAAGAACTAATAGCAAACCAAGGAATAGACAAAAACTTTGGAGCCAGACCATTAAGAAGAACAATCCAAACCATATTAGAAGACAAATTAGCAGAACAAATATTAGATGGAAAACTAAAAAAAGGAGAAACAAAGCAAATAACAGTAGCAGATTTAAAGTGAGACAATAGGGACAGTCCCAATTTGTCTCACTTTTTTGTCGAATTTTGCGACGAAAAGATAGAAAAAAATATTGAAAATATGTGGGAAAAATAGTAAAATGCAAATACATTTATTTCAAATATATTTGCATTTTATATAATTTATAATTTTAATTTTTATGTGCATTATATTTTTCATCTGAAAAACCAGCAAGCCAACAAGGAGATACTCCAAAATAATTAGCTAATTTAGCAATTCCTGATGGTCCAATTTTTGTGATTTTGCCATTAGCATATTTAGAAATGGTACTTTTAGCTCCAAAACCTAGTTCTTCTGCCAAAACTTCATAAGGTGTATTTGAATTTTTTATTAATTCGTGAATTCTTTGCTTAAAAATATCGTCCAATTTAGTTTTCCCCCTCAGCATTTATTAACAAAATTATAACATGTCATATTTTATTTGTAAACACTAAACTTAAACAAACTGAAATTTAAAATTAATAACAATCTATTGACAAAGAAAGAAAAATAATATATTATGTTTCCTAACAGGAAACGAAAATATGAAAGGAAGATAAAAATGGAACCAGAAGTAGTAGGAAAAAGAGTAAAAGACTTAATGAAAAAACAAAAAATAACAAGCGAAAAATTAGCAAAATCAATGGGAATAGATAAAAAAGATTTATTAATAAAATTAGAAGGAAAAGAAGAATTCTATTTAAACGAAATGATAAAACTAAAGGAAATCTTTAAGCTAGATGAAAAAGGTTGTAATGATTTATTTTTCCGTAAAACAACAGAAGTCATATAAAAAACTATTACTTTTGCATAAGAAAAAGGTACTTTCATAAAAAAACAAAAAAATAAATGTTTATGTTTAATATAATGTAAAAGGTTTTAGGAGGTAGTATGGAAAAAAGAAACAAAATCCCAATTACAGTACAAATAGTACTCGAAAAAGGAGAAGACATATTACTAATGAAAAGAAAAAATACTGGTTATGCAGATGGACAATATTGCCTACCAGGAGGACATGTAGAAGCCAATGAGGAAATAAGAAAAGCATTAGCAAGAGAAGCTAAAGAAGAAATTGGAATTACTATAAAATCTCAAGATATGGAATTTTATAAGGTATTAAATAGAAAAGTCAATGAACAACAAGAATACATTGATTTTATTTTTAAAGCAAAAAATTGGACAGGAAAAATCCAAAACATAGAAAAAGAGAAGTGCGAAGAAATCAAGTGGGCTAACAAAAATAAACTTCCTGCCAATATATTAGACTTCATTCCAAAAATATTGAAAGATAGTGAATCCATTTATATGAGTCATAATTGGAAGGAGGAATAAAATGAAAAAAACCACCAATGCGATCATTACTTATGATACAGAAGAAGACACATATGACATAAGATTAAAAAATCCACTATCTGTCTGTTGGCAAATTACAACAAAATGTAACCTAAACTGTAAATATTGTTTATCAGACTCAGGAGCATGTGGGAATTATGGTTTAGAAACAAAAGAAGACATTAAAATAATAAACCAATTAGGAGAAATCGGAATTAATCGATTAGACTTTACAGGAGGAGAACCACTAATCAGAAAAGATTTAGAAAAACTAATTCAATGTGCAAAATACAATCACATAAATACCATTGTAACCACCAATACTACCTTATTAAATGATGAAAACTTACGTGCCCTAAAACTAGCAGATTTAGTTCAAATTAGTGTAGACGGACCAGAAGAAATTCATAACGAACAAAGACAAAAAGAAGTATTCAAAGAAACAATAGAAAACATTAAAAAACTAAAAAAAGAAGGATGTAAAATCAGATTAAATAGCTTTATTTATAATTCAAATAAACAATATGTAGATTATCTAATAAATCTATCCAAAGAACTAGGAGTATTTTCACATCTATTTATCATATTTACACCACAAGGTAGAGGAAAAGATCACTTAGAAGAAATAATACCAGAAAAAGAAGTAGAAAAAATAAAAGAAAAAATTATAAATTGCAGAAAAGAAGAAAAAAGAAACATCAGGCTTTATGACTATAATGAATACATACATTCATGTGTTTTATTAACACCAGAAGGAGATGTTGTATCTCAAGGATTTTATGAAGAAGACTCAATAAAAGTAGGAAATATTCAAAAAGAACCATTAGAAGAAATTTTTGCCAATGAGATATTTGACCATCCAACACATGTATTGCACTATTTACAAAGGAGGGCAAAATAATGGTAGAAATGACAGATAATACAATGTTATCAAATGGAATTATGATAGACAATAAATTTTTCCCTAAAAAAAATCTACAATCTGGAACATTAAGAATTGTTTTAACAACTCAATGTAATTACAAATGCAAATATTGTTTTGCAGAAGGGGAAGAAAATAAAGAAATTAGAATTTTACCAATCGAAAAATTAAAATTAGTATTAAAAACAGCTAAAGAATTTGGAATTAACAAAATAAAATTAACAGGAGGAGAACCTCTATTATATCCAAAAATGGAAGAATTACTAGAATATATTAGAGAAATTAATATAGATTATGTAGATTTAACTACAAATATTTCATTATTAACACAAAAAAATATAGAATTACTAAATCGTTATCAAGTTAATGCATTAACATTAAGTTTAAATACTTTAAATCGTAAAAAATATGAATACCTAAGTGGATTTTCAAATTTTGACTTAGTAAAAGAAAATTTAGAGAGAACAATACAAAAATTTAAAGGAAAAATTAGAATTAATTGTATTATATTTGATGAAAAATATGACGAAAAAGACTATCAATCTATAATAAATTTATGTCAAGAAAAAAATTTAGGAATGAGACTAATTGAGCCATCAGTTGTAAAAGGATTTCCTATCACATATACAAAAGAAAAATTCGAAAAATTCACCAATAAATTAAGAAAAAAAGCAGATAAAGTTATAGAATCAGACTGTAACTCAGTTGAATATTTGTTTTTTGGAAATTGGTATTTAACCATTATGCACAGTCTATGTGATAATAAAATTTGTGAAGCTTGCCCTAAATATATGTATATACGAGTAACATCAGATTTAAAATTAAAACCATGCTTATCTCGAAGAGACACAGAAGTTCCAATTAATTTCGAAAACGAAAAAGAAATGGAAAAATCATTTATAAAAGCCATTAATTATATGGGAGTAGGAATTAAATAGATGAAAATGTCAAAAAAACAAGGGTTAGAAATGTTACAGATTTTAGATTTTCCCACAATAGAATTAATAGACCCTAATTTATTAGACGAAAATAGTAGTGTATTAAAACAAGGACTAAGTGTAAGAACTTCACCAAAGACAGATAAAGAAAATAATGTGTATTTACCATCTATCCATAACTGCAAAAATTTATCAGAAATCAGAGAATTTATCAAAAAAAATCAAAGCCAATACAATATTCTTGTCCATAGAACATTAAAAACTGAACAGATAGGTTCTATATCAAGATATGTAGGAGAACAAGATAAAGTAATAATTGAAATTTTTCAAGACTTTGAAAAAAGAAAAGAAGGAATAATAAAAAATAGAGCAATTGTACCAATTATGGGAGAAAAATTTCGAATTGACCAGTTAGAATTAAAAGAAAAAAATGCAGAAGAATATAAAGTTTTTAGTGAAGTAATAAGAGATGTAAAATATATGCCATTTCAAAAATTTGATGCTGAATTTGTAGTAGAAAAGGGAAAAATAGTTTTTACAGATTTAACAATACTAGAAAGAAAAGACCAAAAATATGCAGAAGAATTGCGAAAACAAACACAAGAAAAAAAGAAAGAAAGAAGTGAAGAAATAGAAAAGTAGAAAAAGGAGAAGAAAAAAATGAAATTATCAAAAGCGGGAATCAAAACATCAAGAATCAAAGAAGTGGATCCTAGTTATCCAGCACAAGATATCTTATTACAAAGTGGACAATTATCACAATTCGGAAGTGGAATTTATGGTTATAACAACATACCATTAAAAGTAAAACAAAAAATTGAACAAGTCATTAGAGAGGAACTAGAAAAGAAAGATTGTATTGAAGTAGAAATGCCAACACTACAACCAAGAGATATATGGGAAGAATCTGGAAGATGGAAAAGGTATACAGAAGAAGGAACAATGCTTACTGTAAAATCTAAAAAAGGAGAATATGGACTAGCACCAACAGCGGAAGAAGCAATAGTTGACTTTTCAAGAGATCAAATTGCATCTCATAAAAAATTACCAGTAATTTATTATCAAATAGGAGAAAAATATAGAGATGAAATCAGAAACAGAGGATGTCTTTTAAGAGGAAAAAACTTTCTTATGATGGATGCATACAGTTTTGACAAATCTGAAGAAGATTTACAAAAATCTTATGATGTTATAAAAGATGCATATTTAAAAATATTTGAAAAATTAGGACTAGAAGCAATGCCAGTAGCAGCAGAAAGTGGAGCAATAGGAGGAGATAAATCAGAAGAATTTATGGTATTATCTGATATTGGAGAAGACACAGTTTTAGTAGATGAAGCAGGAAAAAAAGGTTTTAATGTAGAAGTCTTAGAAAGAGAAAATTATGAAGAACATTTAAAAAATGAATATGACATAGAAGATACTAAAGGTTTAAAAAGCAAAAAGGCTATAGAATTGGGGCATATTTTCCAATTAGGAACCAAATATTCTGAACCAATGAAGGCAAATTACATAAATGAAAAAGGAAAAGAAGCACCTTATTATATGGGATGCTATGGAATTGGAGTAAGTAGAACCTTAGCTACTATCTATGAAAAAAGTTTAATAAGAGATGAAAAAGAAAATGTTGGAATTGCATTACCAGCCAATATTGCTCCTTATTTAATACAAATTATTGCAAAAGGAGAAGAAAAAGAAAAAAGAGCAGAAGCCCTATATGAAGTATTAAAAGATCATGGAATAGAAAGTGTATTAGATGATAGAGAAGATGGAAGCATTGGAAGCAAAATACGTGATTGTCAAATACTAGGAACACCTTATATCGGAATTATGGGAAATAAAACAAAAGATAATGAAATAGAGGTGCAATCTTCTGCAACTGGAGAAAAAAGGATTATGAAAGTAGCAGAATTAATGATAGCTTTACAAAAATTAGAAAAAGAAATACAAAATAATCCAAAAGCAAGATTGGAAGACTTTTGGGATTTAAATAAAGAAGAAAAAAGTCTACCAAGAAAAAGCAAAAATATAGAAATAGAAGGAGACGAGAGATAACAATCTCGTCTTTTTAATATGCTAAAAATAATTATCTGTGAAATATATCAATATTAAGCCAAAAAAGTGTAGAGAAAAAATTATGTAAATAAGTAACTAAAATAATTATCGATAACATGTTGACTTAATACATAAATATATATAAAATAATAATAACGAATTAAAGTTATACAAAATGGAAATACTGTAATAACAAATGAAGAGAAGGGAATTATTAAATGAAAATGAGAAAAACAAATAACAGAGGAATAACATTAATAGCACTAATAATAACAATAATTGTACTTTTAATCCTAGCAGGAGTAACAATAGCAATGCTAATGGGAGAAAATGGAATATTAACTCAAGCGAGTGAAGCAAAAATAAAAACAATCTTATCAGGATATAAAGAAGAAGTAAATTTATATAAAACAAATAAAAAATCAGAAAATAATGGATTTATAGAAGGAAGTTTAACAGCAGGAAAAACGAATTTAACATATAATACACAAAAGCAAGAAGAAATAGGCAATATAAAAACGGTAATAACAAGTATTAATAAAGAATATATGGAAAAATTAGAAATAATAAAAGGTAAACTATTAATAAACACAAAAGATAAAAATGAAATAAAGGTAGCCCAAAGTTTAGGAATAGAAGTAAATCCATATGACATAACAGAAGATGGAGAATTGTTATCATCAAATGGAAATTTATTATTAATGGATGAAACAGGAACATTAACAATACCAGATAGTGTAACAAAAATAGGAGAAGGAGCATTTGCGAATTTAGAAGGATTAAAAACAATAATAATACCAGGAAATGTAAAAGAGATAGGAGTAAATGCATTTGCATATAATACAACATTAGAAACAGTAATAATGCAAGAAGGAGTAAGAAAGATAGGTAATAGTGCTTTTAAAGGTTGTAGTAGTTTGAAAAATATTTCTATGCCAGAAAGCATAGAAATAATAGAACCATCAGCATTTATGTATGATAGTATGATTGAAGAGATAAGAGTACCATCAAAAATAAAAGAAATTAGTGTGTATACTTTTTATGACTGTAGGAGTTTAAATGAAGTGATTTTACCAGAAGGATTAAATAAAATAGAAAGTTATGCTTTTTTTAATACAAAATTTACAGAAATAAAAATACCATCAACAATAAGTGAAATAGGTAATAATGTATTTAGTGGCAATAAAAATTTGAATAATATAATAATAAAAGGAGAAAAGCCAGAATTTGTGTATGAAGAAGGAATGTTAATGCCAAAAACAAAAGATATAATATTATTTATATCAGATGCTTTTTTAAGAAGTATTAAAACATTTAATATACCAAATGGAATAAACAGTTTTGACATGGATATTTCTAATTATAGTAATATAAATAAATTAGTTATACCTAATACACTTACTAATATATCAATGAGTTTATTTCCATTAACAATAGAAAATATAGAAGTAGAAACAGGAAATAGTAAATTAGCAGTCGATACAACAAATAAAATATTATATACAAAAGATACAAAAGAAATAATATGTTGCTATTCGAAAGAAGAAAATATTAATTTGAAAAATTTAGATATAATTAAATTAAAGGCTTATTCATTTAGACAGGCATTTAATGCAACAAATATAACATTACCAGATAGATTAGAAAATATAGAAAATCAAGTATTTAGTGGTTGCACAAAAATTCAAGAAATAAATATAGGAGCTAATGTAACATATATACACTCAAATTTTAAATATGGTAATTATAGTGGAACAGTAAAAATTGATTCTTTGAATAATAATTATATGATAGAAAATAATGTTTTATATAGTAAAAATCAAAAAGATTTAGTAACAGTATTATACAAAATACAGGGAAGTTTTACAGTAAATAATAAAGTAGAGAATATATTAGATTATGCATTTCACAATCAAAATAAAATGACACAAATTGTTATACCAGAAGGAATGAAAAACATAGGATTTTCATTTGTATTTTGTACGAATTTAAATGAAATTAACATTCCAAATACAGTTGAAATAATATCTAAAAATTGTTTTAATGAATGCATAAATATATCTCAAATTAATATTGATAAAAAAGAAGGCACAATAGAAGGAGCACCATGGGGAGCGACAAAAGGAATGAAAGTTGTAAATTGGAAAAAATAAAAAGTAAAAAAGATTTTAGGCAAACTAAAGTCTTTTTTGTTTACTGAATCCTGTAGAAGAGTGATTGAAATTATGATAAGCCTATGGTATAATCAAAACGCGTAAAATAAAGAAAAAGGTGATAATTATGTTAGAAAAAATAAATACGCCAGAAGATATAAAAAAACTAAATTTAGAGGAAAAAAAGCAAGTAGCAGAAGAAATAAGAAAATATATATTAGAAATCGTATCAGAAAATGGAGGGCACTTAGCTTCTAATTTAGGAGTTGTAGAATTAACTATTGCTTTACATAGTGTATTTGATTTACCAAAAGACAAAATAGTGTGGGACGTAGGACATCAAACATATGGACACAAAATAATAACAGGAAGAAGAGAAGAATTAAAAACATTAAGAAAATTAAATGGAATAGCAGGATTTCCTAAAACCAATGAATCAGAAACAGACTGCTTTAACACAGGGCATAGTAGTACATCAATTTCAGCTGCTCTTGGAATGGCAAGAGCAAGAGATATAAAAAAAGAAAACAATTCTGTATTAGCAGTAATAGGTGATGGAGCTTTAACAGGAGGAATGGCACTAGAAGCTTTAAATGATGCTGGATATAGTAAAACAAAAATGACAGTTATTTTAAATGACAATGAAATGAGCATTTCAAAAAATATTGGTGGAGTAAATTTATTATTAAGCAAATTAAGAACAAAAAAATCTTATAATAAATCAAGTAGTGTAATAAAAAAAGCAATCCTAAAGATACCAGGAATAGGAAAAATAATAGTTAAAATAATAAGAAAAGTAAAGGGAAGTATCAAGCAACTAATTATTCCAAAAATGTTTTTTGAAGACATTGGTTTTCGTTATTTAGGACCAGTAGATGGTCACGACATTGAAGAATTAGAAAGAATGTTGAAAATCAGTAAAGAGCTAGAAGGGCCAGTATTAATTCATGTCATAACTAAAAAAGGAAAAGGATATAAAATAGCAGAAGAAAATCCAGACAAATTTCACGCAACAGGGCCTTTTGATTTAGAAACTGGAAAAAGCAAAAAAGAGAAGAAAAAAGATTATTCAAAAGTAATGGGAGATAAATTAGTTGAATTAGCAAAAAAGAATGATAAAATAGTAGCAGTAACAGCATCAATGAAAGATGGAACAGGTTTAAGTAAATTTGCTAAAGAATTTCCAGAAAGATTTTTTGATATAGGAATTGCAGAACAACATGCAATTGGAATGGCAGCAGGAATGGCAAAAGAAGGCGTTATACCAATAGTACCTATTTATGCTTCTTTTTATCAAAGAGCATATGATCAAGTTATTCATGATGTAGCAATGCAAAATTTACCAGTAATTATGTGTGTTGATAGAGCTGGAGTTGTAGGAGCAGATGGAGAAACTCATCAAGGAACATTAGATATGGCATTTTTTAGGCTAGTACCTAATTTAATTATTATGGCACCAAAGAACTTTGAAGAGTTAGAAGATATGCTAGAATTTGCTGTAACGGTAAAAAAACCAGTTGTGATTCGTTATCCAAGAGGAGGAGAAGAAGAAATACCAAAAAAAGAAAAACAAGAATTAGTTTATGGAAAAGCAGAGATACTAAAACAAGGAAATGATGTAACAATAATAGCCATCGGGAAAATGGTAGCAAAAGCAGTGAAAATAGCAGAAAAATTAGAAAAAGAAGAAACATCAGCAGAAGTAATTAATGCTAGGTTTTTAAAACCAATTGACAAAGAAACCATAAGCAAATCTATTAAAAAAACAAAATATGTTATTACCATTGAAGATGGAACAATTGTAAATGGATTAGCAACAGCAGTACAAGAAATTATACAAGAGAAAGAATTAGAAGAAATCAAGGCAAATTATTATGCTTATCCAGATGAATATATTCCACATGGTGATGTAGAAGAATTAGAAAAACTATATGGATTAGATGTAGAAAACATAAAAAAAGAAATTATAAAAAACATAATAGAAAGACTAACTATATGAAGTCAATAGAAAAATGAAAAAAGTTAAAAATATTT
>CAUWKC010000002.1:0-89232 GCA_963559365.1 uncultured Clostridia bacterium
AAGTCTTAAGATAAGCAATTACAAATTTTTAACGAATGCAATGAACAAATACATTCTGTATTATAACATCATAACATAGTAGGTTAATCCTTAAAACAAAAAACTGAAAATTAAATAGATATTGTTAAAAAATAACCCTCTATTTAGAAGGTTATTTTTTTATTTTCCATAGTAACTATCTAATAAAATTTCTTTTAATTCAGAAACTAACGGTAATCTTGGATTTGCTGTAGTGCATTGGTCCTCAAACGCCCTATCTGCTAACATATCAATTTTTGCTAAAAATTCTTTTTCTGCTACTCCAGCATCTTGCAATGATTTAGGAATATTTAAGTGTTTATTCAATTCTTTTACACTTGTAATTAAACTTTCAATTGCCTCCTCTTTACTATCTGATTTTAATCCTACTTTTTTTGCTAATTGTGCATATTTTTCATCTGCTATAAAATATTCATATTTTGGGAATGATACAAATTTGGTTGGTTTTGAAGAATTGTATTGAATAACATATGGTAATAAAATTGCATTAATTCTTCCATGTGGTAAATGAAATTCTGCTCCTATTTTATGAGCTAGTGAATGATTAATTCCTAAAAATGCATTTGTAAATGCCATTCCTGCTAATGTGCTAGCATTATGCATTTTTTCTCTTGCTAATCTATTGTTTCCATCATCATAAGCCGTTGTTAAATATTTCATAACAATTTCTACAGCTTTTTCAGCTAATCCATCAGTATAGTCAGATGCCATATTAGATACATATGCCTCTATAGCATGTGTTAATACATCCATTCCAGTATCTGCTGTTACTGATTTTGGTAAACTCATAACTAAGTCTGGATCTATTATTGCTACATCTGGCGTTAATTCATAATCAGCTAATGGATATTTTTTATTTTTTTCTTTATCTGTAATGACTGCGAATGAAGTTACTTCTGAACCTGTTCCTGAAGTGGTTGGAATGGCTACCATTTTACATTTTGTTCCTAATTTTGGGAATTTGTAAGTACGTTTTCTAATATCCATAAATTTTAATTTTAATCCTTCTATATCTGCTTCTGGATTCTCATAAAATAACCACATTCCTTTTGCTGCATCGATTGGGCTTCCTCCTCCAATGGCAATAATTACATCTGGTTGAAAAGCATTCATTGCCACTACTCCCTTTTTTACTGTATCAAATGATGGGTCTGATTCTACATCACTAAAGATTTCAGAGTGAACATATTTATGTCTTTTTCGTAAGTGATATAATATTTTATCTACATACCCTAGTTTTATCATTCCTTCGTCTGTTACTATAAAAGCTCTTTGAATGTCTGGCATTTTTTCTAAGTATTGAATTGAACCTGCTTCAAAATAAATCTTCTCAGGAATTTTAAACCATTGCATATTAACTCTCCTTTTTGCTACTCTTTTAATATTTATCAAATTAACTGAAGATACATTTGCTGTAGTTGAATTTCCTCCAAATGAACCACATCCTAGAGTAAGAGATGGCATATTTGTATTATAAATATCTCCAATTGCGCCATGTGTTGATGGTGAATTAACAATAATTCTTCCTGCTTTCATAGTTTTTGAAAAGGCTAAAATTACATCTTTATTTTCTGCATGAATAACGGCTGAATGACCTAATCCTCCGAATTCAATCAATTTTTCTGCTTTATCTATTCCTTCTTTTTCATTTTCTACAATATAATATGTTAAAACTGGACTTAGTTTTTCTTTTGAAAATGGATAATCTCTTCCAATTTCTTCTTCATAAACAACTAATACTTTGGTTTGTTTTGGCACTTCAAATCCTGCTTCTTGTGCAATTATATAAGGAGATTTTCCTGGTATATTTGATTTTAATTTCCAACCATATTCTTCGGTGTATTCAAACATACTATTTATTAATTTTTCTTTTTCTTCTGGACTAATAAAATAACAACCAGCTTCTCTCATTAATGCTTCAAATTCTTGATATATTTCTTTGTCAACTAAAACTGCTTGTTCTGAAGCACAAATCATACCATTATCAAATGCTTTTGATAATACTAAATCATTAACAGAAGTTTTTAATTTTGCTGATTTATGGATATAGCATGGTACATTCCCTGGTCCTACACCTAAAGCTGGTTTACCACATGAATATGCAGCTTTTACCATTCCAGTTCCTCCTGTTGCTAAAATTAAATTAATATCAGGATGATTCATTAATAATCTTGTTGCTAATACACTTGGTTCTTCAATCCATAAAATACAATCTTGTGGTGCTCCTGCCGCAATCGCTGCATCTCTTAATATTTTTGCTGCTTGACTACTACATTTTTGTGCAGATGGGTGAAAACCAAAAATGATAACATTTCTTGTTTTTGCTGCTATAATAGATTTAAACATAGTTGTTGAAGTCGGATTAGTAACTGGTGTTACTCCTGCGATTATTCCTACTGGCTCTGCTATTTCTACATAGTCTTCTTCTTCGTTTTCATTGATAATTCCTACAGTTTTTTCATATTTTATACTGTGATAAATATATTCTGTTGCAAACATATTCTTTGTTATTTTATCTTCATATATTCCTCTTTCCGTTTCTTCAATTGCCATTTTGGCTAGTTCCATATGATGTTCTAATCCTGCCATTGACATGGCTTTTATAATATTATCTACAGTTTCTTGATTTAATTTTAAATATTCTTCTGATGCTTTTTTTGCTCTTTCTACTAATTTATTTATTTGGTCCTGCACTTTTTGTTCTTCTGGATTATTATTTTCTTGCATATATTTTCCTCCTCTTTTGTGTTTAGTTTAACCATAATTATTATATATTATTAGATTTTTTTGTCAACAGGTAAATTAAATAAAACCTCAAACTATTTTAAATAAAGTCTGAGGTTTTTATTCTATTTATATAAATAATTTTGAGGGTTTACATGAGTTCCATTTACCCTAATTTCTAAATGTAAGTGTGCTCCTGTTGAATTACCTGTTGATCCAACTGTTGCAATTACACTACCTGCTTCTACTTTTTGCCCTTCTTTTACATACATCTTACTTGTATGAGCATACCAAGTTTCAATTCCATTTCCATGGTCAATTTTAACTAAATTTCCATAAGAACCACTATATTTTGCACATATTACAGTTCCTGCATTAATAGCTTTAATTGCTGTTCCATTTGGTGCTGCAATGTCTAATCCTGTATGGTTAGATTTTCTAATTCTACTACTTACTCCATAACGTGATGTTATTGTTCCTGAAACTGGTACATATGCTAATTTAATTCCATTAATAGATGGCATACTGTTTATTCTTTCTTCTTCTTGTTTTTGTTTTTCTACTTCTTTTAATTTTTGTGTTATTTTTTCTTGAGCTTCAATTTTAGCAACTTCAAGCTCAATTGTTTTTACGTCCTCTTCTTTGTCTGTATATTTTTCAATCATACTTAATTCTAATTCTTGTTCTTGATTTTTTTCTTTTATATTTTGAATTAATTGTTCTGCTTCTTCTTTGGTGTCAACTGAATTGATTGTTTCATTATTTAGTGCAATATCATAATATTTATAGGTTATTGATACTTCCGGTTCTACTATTGCTATCATTTGCTCTTCTTCTGTTTTTATTGTTTTATCTACTAATTTTAATTCATATTCTGGAGTTGTCATTATTGATATATTGTCTATATTTTTTTCTTCTTTTTCAGTGATATTTTCTTTTACTATTTCTTCTAAAGCTTGTTTATTTTCTACATAACCAATTTCTTTTCCTTCAATACTTACTTTGTACATTGGTTTATATTTTATTAATATAATCGCGATAATAAATCCACATGCTAATATCACAATGTTAAAATACTTTAAAATTTCTTTTGTATAGTATTTTAATTTTTTGTTTAAAATAAAATTCACTCTCCTTTTTTTGGACGCTTTTTTAACACGACTAAAATCTATTATACTACATATTCTTTCCAAAATCAAATTATGTATACTGTTTTTACTTTAATTTAGCAATTTTATTCCAAATTACATGGTTTAATTTTGCAGTTTTGTTACTTTTTTCTTCTTTTTCCTTTATTTTTCTCTTTTTAACT
The DNA here is from genome assembly GCA_963559365.1 of uncultured Clostridia bacterium. Lineage (GTDB taxonomy): Bacteria > Bacillota > Clostridia > TANB77 > CAG-508 > CAG-269. Next base: position 4,076 of record CAUWKC010000002.1, read on the forward strand.
CTTATTTTCTTTTACGAAAGCTTTGTTATTTTTTATTCTTATTTTTATTTTATGATTCTAAAACTAAACTATTCTTTTCTGTATTAACTTATAAGTTTTATATGTATATTTTAGTTTCTGTAAATTTAAACTATAAAATGCTATATTATAAATCATAAAGAAGAGGAAGGTGATAAAAAATGGCTTTAGACTATTCTGTAATCGGTCAAAGAATTAAGCAAGCAAGACTTGCTAAAAACTTAACACAAGAGGATTTAGCAGAAAAAATCGATATTTCTGTTGCTTTTTTAAGCAGAGTAGAAAGAGGAAATTCTCATATAAATTTAAAAAGATTAAATCAATTATGTGGTTTATTAGATGTTACAGAAGGATATGTATTAAATGGTGCTTCTAGTAGTTCAAAAAACTACTTAAACAAAGAATTTGCTGAATTAATTAGAAGATGTTCTCCAGAAAAACAAAAATTAATTTACAATGTGGCAAAAGCAATTGTAGATACTGATTTAGAAGAAGATTATTAAAACTTATGAAAAAAGCCTTTTAGGAAATACCTAAAAGGTCTTTTGCTTTCTGTACATCTTCATTAGTAGCTGGTGGTGTATCTATTAAACTATACATTTTCCCCAGTTTTTTCCACTTAAATTTACCCATATCATGATATGGAAGTATTTCTACTTTTTTTACAGATTGTAAGCTAGAAATAAATTCTTTTAACTTTAACAAATCTTGTTTATCATCAGTATATCCCGGAATTAAAACTTGTCTAATCCACATAGGAATATGATGTTCACTCAAATAACGAGCAAAATTTAATTCTAATTCATTTGAAAATCCAACTAAATTTTTACATTTTTGTGCATCTATATGTTTGATATCTAATAAAACTAAATCTGTTAAAGATAATAATTTTTTAATATCATCTGTTAAAGCAACCATACCGGAAGTATCAATACAAGTATGAATATTTAGCTCTTTTAATTTTGTAAACAAGGAAATCAAAAACTTTACTTGCAAAAGAGGTTCTCCACCAGTCACAGTAACACCACCATTGGGATAAATATAATTTTTGTAGCGTTTAATTTTTTCTAACATATCATCTAATGATTTATAAGAACCACCATTTATATCCCAAGTATCTCTATTATGACAATATTTACACTCTAAATGGCACCCCTGCAAAAAAATCACAAATCTAATACCAGGACCATCCACAGTACCAAAAGATTCGATAGAGTGAACTTTAGCATAGTATTGTAAATCTTTATTGTCCATTATGAGAACCTACCTTTCTACTTTTTTCGACAAAATTGTGAGACAAATTTGAACTGTCCCTGATGTCTCATATTCTTTCGTGAATAGTTCGATTTATAACGTCTAATTGTTGTTCTTTTGTTAGTTTTGTGAAGTTTACTGCATATCCTGATACACGAATGGTTAGTTGTGGATATTTTTCTGGATGCTTCATTGCGTCTTCTAATAAACTTCTGTCAAATACGTTTACATTGATATGGTGACCTGTTTGGGCAAAGTAACCGTCTAACATGGTTACTAAGTTGGTGATTCGTTCTTCATCTGTTTTTCCAAGGGTTCCTGGTGTGATTGAAAAGGTATATGAGATACCGTCTTCTGCTGAGTCAAATGGTAGTTTGGCAATTGTGTTCATTACAGATAAAGCACCATTGGTGTCTCTTCCGTGTAATGGATTGGCACCAGGTCCAAATGGAGCACCTGCTTTTCTTCCGTCTGGTGTATTTCCTGTTGCTTTTCCATAAACAACATTTGATGTTATTGTTAAAATTGATAAGGTGTGTTTTGAATTTTTATATGTTTGGTGTTTTCTTAGTTTATTCATGAATGTTTTTACAATGTAAACTGCAATATCGTCCACTTTATCATCATCATTTCCATATTTAGGGAAATCACCGTCTACTTCATAATCAATAGCTAAACCTGTTTCTTTATCACGTATTACTTTTACTTTTGCGTATTTGATAGCAGATAGAGAGTCTGCTACTACAGATAATCCTGCAATCCCACATGCCATAGTGCGAATGATTTCTCTATCATGTAATGCCATTTCAATTGCTTCATAAGAATATTTATCATGCATATAGTGGATGGCATTTAAAGCTTTTATATAAATTTTAGCTACATAGTCCATCATGGTATCAAATTTTTCCATTACTTCATCATAATCTAAATAATCGGATGTGATTGGTTCATATTTAGGTGTGATTTGTTTTCCGGACAATTCATCTTTACCACCATTTATAGCATATAATAAGGTTTTGGCTAAATTAGCTCTTGCTCCGAAAAATTGCATTTGTTTTCCTATTTTCATAGGTGATACACAACAAGCAATTCCATAATCATCTCCTAGGGTTATTCTCATTAAATCATCATTTTCATATTGGATAGAAGATGTTTTTATAGATAGTTTCGTAGTAAATCTTTTAAATCCTTCTGGTAATCTAGTAGACCATAAAACTGTTAAGTTTGGTTCTGGTGCAGGTCCTAAGGTTTGAAGAGTATGAAGAATTCTAAATGAATTTTTAGTTACTAATGTTCTTCCATCAATTCCCATACCACCAATACTTTCAGTTACCCATACTGGATCTCCGCTGAATAATTCATTATATTCAGGTGTTCTTAAAAAACGAACTAAACGTAATTTCATAACAAAGTGATCCATGATTTCTTGAACTTCTTCTTCTGTAATTTTTCCATTTTTTAAGTCTCTTTCAAAGTAAATGTCTAAGAAAGATGAGGTTCTACCAAGACTCATAGCAGCTCCATTTTGATCTTTAATAGCTCCTAAATAAGCAAAATATAACCATTGAACAGCTTCCTTTGAATTGCTAGCTGGTTTAGAAATGTCAAATCCATATTTAGATGCCATAACTTTTAATTCATTTAAAGCTACAATTTGTTCACTAATTTCTTCTCTAGAACGAATTATATCTTCAGTTAATTCATCTACATCTAATACATCTAATTCTTTTTTCTTTTCTTCAATTAATACATCTACTCCATAAAGTGCAACTCTTCTATAGTCTCCAATTATTCTTCCACGACCATACCCATCTGGTAAACCAGTTAATAAATGAGAAGAACGTGCAGCTCTAATATCTGGAGTGTAAACACTGAAAACGCCATCATTGTGAGTTTTTCTATAATGATGAAAGATATTAGCTACTTCTGGGTCAACTTTTCTTCCATATGCTTCACAAGATTTTTCTACAATTCTAATTCCACCAAATGGCATTATTGCTCTTTTTAAAGGAGCATCAGTTTGAAGACCTACAATAGTTTCTAATTCTTTATGAATGTAACCAGCATCATGACTTGATACAGTTGATACTGTTTTTGTATCAATGTCTAGTACAGAGCCAGGAGCATCATGTTCTTTTTTGTATAAATCTAATACTTCTTGCCATAAAGTTTTTGTATTTTCAGTAGCTTCAGCTAAAAAGCTATCATCTCCTTCATAAGGTGTATAGTTTTTTTGAATAAAATCTCTTACATTTATTTCATCTTGCCAATCTCCTAAATTAAAATCTTTCCATTGCTCAAATTTCATATTGTTAAACCTCCTTTTTTATTTTATAGTATTAACATTTTTAACAAATATTATCATAACATAATAAACAAATGTTGACAATATTATAATATCAATATATATATAATTTCAAAATTAAACTGTTGCAAAAGCAACAAAAAGCCAATTCTCATTATTGGCTTTTTGTTTTTGTTTTATTGAACTGTCCCTACTGTCTCACATTCCTAATAATTTTAATTCAATGTTTTCCATTTTGTATTTTCCATCTATTAGTTTAAATTCTACTAATGTTTCTTCTAGTGTTTCTTTGTTTTGTCTTAGGTCTGTTGTGAAGTATAGTTTGATTTGTGGTATTTCTACTTGGTTTGTTATTATTTCTTTGAATGTTTCTGCCATGTGTTTTTCGTCTTCGCAAATTAAGATTAGTTGTGGCATACTACTAAATCCGGAGTCTCCTGGTACGAAGTTTTCATAGAATTCTTTGTATAGTCTCATTTTTTCTACTGCTTTTTTTTGCCATTCTTGTTCTCTTCGAATTGCTTCAAATACAAATTGTATTGATTTTCCGTTTTTAGTTAATTTTACACTTCCTCCTGTGGCTTTGAAGATTTTGCCTGTTATTTTAGCAGTGATTGCTGGTTTTACGATATAACTGTCAAATGCTTTTACTTTTCTTAAGTATGCTATTAATGTTTGATTTCCTGCTAATCTCTTTTTTATCATTGATACTGGTTTTGTATTATCAGATGGTTGCCATTTGCATTCAACTTCTTTTGAATTTAATAGATATTTTCCCATTTTTTCTAAACAATAAATTCGATAAATTCCTTTTCCTTCGTCTGAAGTAAAGTAATATCTTGTTAATATTTTTGATTTTACAAGTTGGTCTAGTTTATTGTTTAATTTATCTTGTGATTTTGGGTCAATTCCTTTTATCTCTAGCATTTGATATAATTGTCTTGATGTTATAAACTCAAATTCATTTACTAAGTCTAAAATAGCAAAATGAATTTCATTTATGTGTCCTATGTCAATTTTGTGGACAATTTGATTCATAGAAACATATCCATCTTTTCCGTCAAATGTTTTTATTTCTCCTTCGCGAATTGCAAAAGGTGATACTTGTGCTTTAATTTGGTTATCTTCAATCATTTTTATTCCTCCTTTTTTGATGTTGGCATTAATTAATATCTATTTCACTTAAACAATTACTAATTTTATCTTTTTTCTTTGGTTATCTATTTTTTTGATATATACTTCTACTGTTTCTCCATAAGTTAGTCCTTCTTCATATTCTGCCATTCCTACTAAGTTTGGTGCTAGTTCTATGAAAATTCCGTTTTTATTTTTTTCTGTTTCTCTGATAATTCCTTTGGCTTTTGTTCCTGGAATAAATTTTTCTGCGTTTTCTTCCCATGTACCTAGTGTTTCTTTGTAGGATAATATTACTTTTCCTGTGTTTCTATTTATAGATTTTATCATAACTTCAACTTTTTGTCCAATTCTCAGCCTTTCAAATGGTGTTTTAATTCTAGCAATTGATAAATCTTCAATATGAACTAATCCTACTATACCCCCTCCAATTTCAATAAATGCTCCATATGGTCTTATATTTTTTACAATACCTACTACTCTTTCTCCTTCTTTTAATTCATTTTTTACCCATTCTAGCGCCTCTGTTTGAACTGCTTTTCTGGATAATATAATTTGATTATCTTCTTTTGTTTTTTGAATTTGAAATTGTACAAATTTATGAACTTTTCCTGTGCATAAATTTGTTCTTGGTAATCCACTTTCTTCTATATTAATAGCTTCAATCTCTTGTCTTGGCATAATTCCTTTAATTCCGTTTTGGAACTGAATGTGTAAATTGTAATCTTCATCACAGTTTTTTACTAATCCCTGTAAAATTTGATGATTTTCTATATATTCTTTAATTTGTGTTTTTGTTAATGGTGTTACCTCATTGTTCCACCCTTCTGGTTTAAATTTTAATGAATTCATTTGTTTTTTATCTCCTTGTCTTATGTTTGTTTTATTATATATTTTTTCTTTGTTATTTTCAATATGTTCCTTTTAAAATTTTCTTTACTTCATTATCTTTTAAATATCTCCACTTTCCTAGTGGCAAATCTTTTACTCCTATACCTGCAATTTTACTTCTATGTAATGCTAAAACTTTATGCCCAACTGCTTCGCACATTTTACGAACTTGCCTGTTTTTTCCTTCATGAATTGTAATTTCTAACCTAGATATATTTTTTTCTTCATCAGTTTTCAAAATTTTTACTTTTGCTGGTCTAGTAGTATAATTTTCTATGATTACTCCTTTTCTTAATATTTCTATTTCTTCATTTTTTATAATTCCTTTTATAGTTACTGTATATGTTTTTTCTATTTCATGCTTTGGATGTGTTACTTGATATACAAAATCACCATCATTAGTCAAAATTAAAGCTCCTGAAGTATACATGTCCAATCTACCTACTGGAACAATTCTTTGTTTTACTTTTACTAAATCTAATACTGTTTCTCTTTGGAATTGATCTTTCGCAGTTGTCACATAATCAATTGGTTTATTTAATAAAATATATATTTTTTCTTCTACTATGTTTATTGTCTTTCCTTTATATTCTATCTTATCTTTATTTGGATTTACTTTGACTCCTAATTCAGTTATTAATTCTCCATTTACTTTAATTTTTCCTTGTTTTATTAACTCTTCTGCTTTTCGTCGTGAAGCAATTCCTGCTTCTGCTAAAAATTTTTGTAATCTAATTTCTTCCACTTGTCATTTCCTCCATATTTAAAATAGTCTGTTGGAAATAAGTAGGTATCTCTGCTTCTAAATTCATTTCTTTTCCTGTTGTAGGATGTTTAAATTTTAAGCTTTTAGCATGTAAACATTGTCCGATGAATATTCCACTCGTTTTTTCCATTTGAGTATACTTCATCTCCTATTATTGGATAACCTATTTGTGATAAATGTACTCTTATTTGGTGAGTTCTTCCTGTTTCTATATTAACTTCTAATAAAGTACAGTTGTGTTGCGGATATCTTTGTATTACTTTTAAATGTGTAATAGCCTCTTTACCATTTTTGGTCACTGCCATTTTTTTTCTATCTTTAGTGCTTCTACCAATTGGCATATTAATTGTTGCTTCGTTCTCTTTTACTATTCCTTTTACTAATGCTATATATGTCTTTTTTACTTCATGATTTTTAATTTGTTCACTTAAATTAATATGTGCTTTGTCATTTTTAGCTACTATTAAAATGCCAGATGTGTCTTTATCAATTCTATGCACAATTCCTGGTCTAATTTCTCCACCAATTCCAGATAATGAATCCTTACACATAGCCATTAAGCTATTAACCAGTGTTCCATCTGGGTTTCCATTTCCTGGGTGTACTACCATTCCTTTTGGTTTGTTTACAACAATTATATCACTATCTTCATAAATAACTTCGACTGGTATATCTTGTGCTTTTAATTTTACTTCTTTAGCTTTTTCTTCTTCGATTGTTATTTCATCATTTTCTTGTACTTTATAAGAAGCTTTTGTTTTTTTACCATTTACTAAAATCTTTTTTTCTTCAATTAATCTTTGAATTGCTACTCTTGAAAATTCTGCTTTTAATTTAGCTAAATAACTATCAATTCTTTGATTTTTTTCTTCTTTTTTCACTTTAAATTGTTCCAATTTTTACTCCTTTTTATCTTCGTCTTTTAAGACTTTTTCTTCTTTTTTGCTTCTCCATTCTCTTACTGTAAAAGATGCAAAAATAGCGGCAATTGCTACCCATCCAATAATAATACAAATATCAGCTATATTAAGTATTGGTAAATTTATAACTTGTTTAAAGTCAATAAATTCTGTTACATATCCTCTTGCTACTCGGTCAATGACATTAGAAATTCCTCCTGCTAAAATGAGACTTAGAAATATTTTTAATTTAGTATCTACAAATTGATTTTGTGTTGTAATAAATTTTATAATCACTCCTAAAATAACTATATTGGTTAATACATACATTACTGTAGAATTTGAACCAATTCCATAAGCAGCACTTGTATTTTGACTTACTTTAAAATTTAATACCCCTTGAATAATTTGAATTTCTCCTGCTGTATGTATCCAAAATTTCATACCTTGATCTATTATAATTAAGATTATAACTATTGCAATTAACATTATCATTTCTTTGCTTATTTTGTTTTTTTTATTTTCCATTTTCAATCACATTCCTTCCTCAAGGCATTATTTTTCTATTTCATAAATAACAAAATAATCATCTTGGTATAGTAATTTGTATTGTGGTTCTTTTGTTTTTGAAATCAACATATTTACTTTTGAACTTTTGTAAGTAATTATATGTGTCATTCCATATTTTTCAAATGTGTCTCCATAAAATTTCCCGATACTAGAAGTATCAATAAAATCACTAAAAATATCTTCATCTTTTCCACTAAATTCTGGTGCATATAAGTCTGCTCTTGAATCAATAAATACTGGTATTCCTCTAAATAATAGATAGCTTCCATAATTATACTCATTATAAAATTTAGCATTTGTTAAATCTATATTTTCTAAAATATAGTCAGAGGCTTTCACTGGATAAGTAGATTCGTCAATATATTCATCATCAAATTTGTCTTTTCCAAAATGATAACTTAATCCTAACACAGTAATTGTTACAATAATCACTGGTATTACTTTTAAACATTTATCTAAAATTTCTTTTTCTTTTGTTTTAGTATAAATTTCTAATAATTGCATTAGAAATCTATTAAATATAACTGAACCTATTATTGCAAACATAGTTACTTGTCTTCTGGAGCCTAGCATTAAATAGCATAGCCCACCTAACATAAATAAATCGCATAGTCTTATTTTTGTTTTTGTAAAAATTAATATTGCTAAAATTAATATTAGTGTACATATTGTGTCTGTTTCTTCTGATAATGTCATTGGCAAATGCTCATTAATATTCTGAGTGGTATTTCCTTGCATTGTTTTGTATAAATAGTTATATGGTGTTGCTCCCAATGGTGTTAATAATCCTGTAAATAGACAAATTATCATGATTACAATTAACCATTTTACTTGTGGTTTTTTAGTGAATTTTATTTTATATGGATTTTGTAATTCTTTGGTTCTTTTTATTTTTATTTGATCTATTTTACTTTCTAATTCTTTTTGTTTTTTCTTTAATTCTTGTACTTTTTCTTCTTTTCCTTGTTTTGTATATCTTTTTATCTTATTTTTTAACAATATAATTTTAAGTTTTCTATATATTATTATTTCTGCTCCTAATGCTAATATATATTCAGCAATATATGGTAAATATAAAATAAAGTAAAATGGAAATACTGCAACATGTAAGTTTGCAATTAAAATTGGTATAATAATTAAACCACATGCATATCTTTTCTTTTTAGTTTCTATAAATTTTTCAATAAAGTAAATAGTCAAAATAAATAATATAAAAGTAACTAATTGAGCTCTAGCTGCAATATATCCTCTTATTATATACATGACTCCTAGCGTGATAATAAATGAAAATAATTGATTTTTTACTAATTTTGTATTTACAAAATAAATAGATAATCCTAGTGTTATTGCTAATAAACATGTAATAATATAAATTCCTGTAAATCCAAATGCTTGATAAATATAATATGTTAATAAATCATATCCCCAGTGAGGATATGTATAACCCAAGTTTTCGTGCCAAGAAAATGGATCTTGACCATCTATTCCATTTTGAGCTATATGTTCTCCTACTTTTATGGTATAGTAGGTATCATTTTGTAAAGTTACTGGTGTTAATGCCACACAAAATATAGTAATTAAAATAACTGCTAATATTGTAAATTTAAAACTTGTTTTTATTTTCTTCATGTGTTATCTCCTTTTTTTGCTTTTTTCAAATTATATCAAAAAAAGTTTCAAAAAACTAGCTTTTTGAAACTTTTTTTACTCTATATTTTTTATTTATACAATCCTATTTTTTATACTGCTTCTTGATTTTCTACTATTTCTGTTTCTTCTTCTTTTTTTTCTTCTATTACTTCTAAACTTCCGATAGAAACCTCATATGCTACTCTTGCTTCTACACTTCCGTCTTCGTATTTTTTTTCATAACTTCTAGATTGCACTCTTCCTACTATTTTTACTTGTGCTCCTACTTCTAAGTTTTGACAGAATCTTGCATTTCTTCCCCAAGCAATGCATGGAATATAGTCAGATTTATTGTAGGCTCTGTTTACAGCTAATAGTATGTCTGCTATTTCTCTTCCAAATGGTGTTTGACGATAAATTGGTTTTTTGCAGATATATCCTATTAATATTACTTCATTTGTTATTGTGTCTTTTTTTATGATATCATTTTCTTCGTCTTCTTCTTTTTCTTCTACTTCCATGATGTCTTTTGCAAATACGGTTAGTATAAGTCTATTTTTTTCGTTTTCATAACTATTATAAGATCTGAATTGACCTTTTACTAATAGTTTTTTCCCTGTTTGTAAGGTGTCTTCTTTAATTAGTCTTTCTGATATTGTTATTGGTATTATGTCTTCGTTTCCACTTAAACGTGGAATTCCTAATTTGAAAATGTAAAATCTTTCTCCATAAATTTCGTGACTAAATTCTTTTTCTCCTGTTACTCTTCCAACTAATGTTAAATAGTTGTTTTCTAAATAATTTGTATCCAATCTCTTTTCCTCCCTATTTTAATCTTTTATCGGTTTTGTATATTTTTCCTTTGGCTTAATGTTTACAGTCTTTATTATACACTATTTTTTTGGTTTTGTCTACATAAAAAGTTAATTTTTATTAAAAAAGTTAGATTTTTCCTATATTTCCTCTATTATTGGTTTACGATATATCTTATATAATGTATAAATTATTAAAATTTCATATGTTTTTATTGTACTTTTCTCTTTTTTCTTTATTCTTCTTTCTTCAATTTCTAACTGATTACCTTGTTTGTCTTTTAAATTTTTTTGCCAATATATTAGAACATTACTATCACTGATACTTGAAACTGTTACCATTGCCTTTTGGTTTAGACCATAAGTGATAATTTGATTATCTTTTTTTATGATTTTTTGATTTTGATTTTTATCTGTATTTATGATAACATATGGCGTATCTTCACAAATTTTTTCAAGAACTTTTTTGTTTTCTTTAAATTTTTCTATATTATCTTCTATAATAATTGTTTCAAATTTTATATTTTTTATATTTCCTATACTTCTTAAATTTATAGGAATTAAGTTAAGTATTTCTTCTTTAGTTTCTCCTACGATATTTTTCTTAATATTTTCAAAACATTTTCGATTAGCAACAACACCGATAAATGACATTTTCTATCCCCTTATTTTTATAAGATATTTATATTATTTCCTTTTTTGGTAATTTTATACTTATTTTTTTATTTGTGTCCCATTACTATTGATTGTATAATTTTCTAGATAAATTAATTCTGATATTGTTACTATTTTTAAACCTTTTTGTTTGATATTTTTTAATAACATATCTAAACTATCAGCTGTATGTTTTGTTCCATTGTGGCTCAAAATTATATCTCCCTGTTTAATTTTCCCCTCTAATCTTTTCCACATTTCTTCTCCTGTTAGACCTGTGTAATCTAATGTGTCTAAATTCCACTGTATAGTATGATACCCCTTATCTTGGGCAGCTTCAATTACAATTTCATTATATTCCCCATAAGGAGCTCTATAAATATTCGTCCTTTTTCCAGTTATTTTTTCAATTTTATCATTACTTTTTTCGATTTCTTCTATATTCTTTTCATAACTTAAATTATTAACATGTGGATGGGTATCACTATGGCTTGCTATTTCATGCCCAGCTTCGTGTATTTTTTTTACCACTTCTGGAAATTTTTCTATCCAATTTCCTACCATAAAAAAGGTGATTTTTACTTCATTTTTTTCTAAAGTTTTTAAAATAGAATCAATATCGTCTGCATTCCAAGCACAATTCATAGTAAAAGCTACTTTGTTTTCTTGTGTTTCTACATTATAAATTGGTAACAATTTTGATGTATTACTTGATGTTGGTACTGTGTTATTTGTGCTAGTTTTTAAACTACTTGCTACACAAAATAATAAAATTACAGTTACAATCGATACTAAATATGTGTATATTTTTTGTTTGTTAAATACGAAAAACATAAAAATTCCTCCTAGGTTAAAGCTATTTTCATTTTATGCTTTTCCTAGAAGGTTTATGTCTAATATTAAAATTCTTCTTAGTCATATAAATCATAACTGCGATGATATCCTCTATTGAAATCATCTTCTATATTTTCAAATGCATCAGTAATTCCAATTGCAAATCCAAACATGAACAAAGTAATAATAATTAAAACTGAAATTGCTAGACCTATTGAACCAGTAATCAATCCTGCTATAGCCATTCCTTTATTTGGTGTCTTAATTCCCATAATACCAAAAACAATAGCTAAAATTCCACATGGTATAGATACATACCAAATACAGAAAAATACTAATGCAATAATTCCTAATACTAAAGCAGAAATACAAAATCCTTTTTTATCTTTTTTTATTGTCTCTTCTACTTTTTTTTCTTGTTTCTCTTCTGTATTATTAATATTTTCTACTTCTATTATTTCTTTTTTTTCTTCTTCCATATCTATCTCTCCTTTCTATATGTTTTAATTATACTATATTTTTTACTTTTTTACAATAAATTCTTAATTATTGTATCTAAAATCAAAATAATTGCAAAAACAATTGCATACCATGGTTTAGGATATAACCATAAGCCAATTTTTTTCTTTTTTATCAAATTAATAATGCAAATCACATTCAATACTAATAAATATAAAATTCCAATAAAAAATATTCGATGTGATAAAAAAGCTTTTACAAAATTTCCTTGCAACATATAAATTACACATCTTGTTCCACCACATGCAGGACATAACATTCCTGTTGTTTCATAAATCCAACAGCTTGGTAATATTGATACATATTTAGAATTTACAAATATATAAATAAGTATAATGCATAATATTTCTATTCCTATTATTAATATAGCTTTTTGTTTATTTTTCATTTCCTTTTCCTCTCTTTAATTATATCGTTTATTATCCAAAAAAGCTAGATATAAAATATTTAAGTTTTAACTTTTTTACATTTTTTTCATATTATATATTAAGTAACTAAAAAGTTACAACAAACAAATAAAGAAAGGAAGAAAACAACATGGAAAATGAAGAAAAAAAACATTGTTGTCCAGTATTAGATATAGATGGTGTAATCTCTGGAGGAAAACAATTTGATTTAGATATAACTTTACCAGAAGACAATCGTGATGTAATTTATGGAGTTGTAAAAAATTGTTTCAAAGAACCAGTATGTGATGCTGTTGTAAAATTAGTGGAAGTAGTATGTGACAAAGAAAAAGAAGAAAGAATACCAATAGGTCATACGTTTACAGACAAAGAAGGCGAATTTGTATTTGGACCACTTTGCCCAGGAAAAGAATATGCCATTCAAATTTGGGTAAACGACACTAAAAAAATCAAAATTTGTGCAAAATGTCATCATGAAGGCAAATGTCTAAAAGGCGAAAAGCATGAAAAATGCGATTGTTATCTTGATAATCATGAGCAATGAGACAATAGGGACAGTCTCATTTTGTATCACATTTTTTGTAGAAAAAAGTCGAAATAAGCAAAAACTCTTTTCGACAAAATCTCCCAAAAAAAGTGAGACAAATTCAACCTGTCCCACTTGTCTCACTACATAATTCCCATCTTTTTTGCAAATTGTTTTCCTTTTTTCATCATTTTTCTTCTTCCCATTTTTTCACTGTCGGCATACATCATGACTAATCCGGTGGTTATTAGCCCTCCTATCATAATTCCTTTTATGAATTTCATTTTTTTCACCTCCATTATTTCTATTTCTTTCTTTTTTTATTTTTTCTTTTTTTGGCTTTTTTTATTCGGTTTTTTATATATTTTAAATATGGTATATATTTCATTTATTGCTATTATTCCTAAGAATATTCCAAAGCATTTTTTTAGAATGTTTACATTGGTTTGTACTGATATGTTTGCTCCTATTATGGCTCCTATTATTCCAGATATTGAAATAATCCATGCTAATTTTAGGTTTATGTTTTTATTTTTTAGGTTTACAATTATTGCTACTATTGCTGTTGGAATGAAAAAGATTAGGTTTGTGGCTTGTGCTATATGTTGTTCTATTCCTAATAGGAATGTGAGTAAAAAGATTAATATTGTTCCTCCTCCCATTCCTGTTCCACTTACAATTCCAGATGTGATTCCAATTAAGATTTCTATCATTTTTATTCACGTTCCTTTTAACTAATTATCATTTTATATGATATATAAATTAAAAATATTGTAAATGCTATTTTCATTATTTTTTCTGGTATTTTTTTTAACAATTTTGCTCCTAGGTATCCTCCGATTGTTCCTCCTACTGAACATAAAATAGCAATTTTCCAATCAATAAAATTTCCTTTATAATAGAAAAAACTACTTGTTACTACCATTGGTAAAATACAAAATATTGATGTACCTCTTGCTTTTGTGGCATCTTCTTTTAATAAATGAATAAAGGCAGGTACTAAAATCATACCTCCTCCTGTTGAAAATAATCCACTTATAATTCCTGCTAATAATCCAATTATTATTTTTTTTATCATAATAAAAACCTACTTTTTAGTAGGTTTTCCTTTTTTTATGATTTTTATTCATTTGGGCGGTAATATTTTGTTCCTAACATTTTGTCTGGTAAATATTGTTGTTCTACTATATGTCCTGGAAAATCGTGTGGGTATAAATATCCTTCGCTATATCCTAATTCTTTCATTTTTTCTATTGGCGCATTTCTAATGTGCATTGGAATTTCTCCTGTGTCTTTTGTTGCTACATCTTCTAATGCTTCGTTTATTCCTAAATAAGTAGCATTTGATTTTTTTGAAGTTGCTACATAGACAGCTGCTTGTGATAATAAAATTCTAGCTTCTGGCATTCCTATCATATGGATTGCTTGCATTGCTGCATTAGCTACTACTAGTGCATTAGGATTTGCCATTCCTACATCTTCTGATGCACATATTACAATTCTTCTAGCTAAGAATAGAGGATCTTCTCCTCCATTTAATGCTCGCGCTAAATAGAAGATAGCAGCATCTGGGTCAGAGCCTCTCATGGATTTGATAAATGCACTGATGTTATCATAGTGTTCTTCTCCATTTTTGTCAAAAATTGCTTTCCTATTTTGTATGCTATTTTTTATAACTTCATCTGTTAGATGAATATATCCATCTTCACTCATTGGTGTTGTTAATGTTGCTACTTCTAGTCCGTTTAAAGCAGTTCGTACATCTCCATTGCTAATGGCTGCTATTTTTTTTAGGGTTTCTTCTTCTATTTTAATTTGATAGGATGCTAATCCATCTTCTCTTTCTAAAGCATTTTTTAATACTTGGTAAATATTTTCTTCAGTTAATGGATTCAATTTTATTACCATAGACCTTGAAATTAACGCCTTGTTTACTTCAAAATATGGATTTTCTGTGGTTGCTCCAATAAGAATTATCATTCCACTTTCTACAAATGGTAATAGGGCATCTTGTTGTAATTTATTAAAACGATGAATTTCGTCAATAAATAAAATGCTTTTTCCGCTTGGATTTAACATGAAATTTTTTGTTTCTTCTACTACTTTTTTGATATCTGCTACTCCAGATGTAACAGCATTAATTTTATAAAATTTATATTTAGTAGTTTCACTAATTACTCTTGCTAATGAGGTTTTCCCACATCCTGGAGGTCCAAATAAAATGATGCTTGATAATCTGTCTGCTTTAATGGTTCTGTATAAAATTTTGTCTTTTCCGAATGACATGTTCTTGACCTACATATTCTTCTAGTGTTTTTGGTCTCATCCTAAATGCTAATGGTTCATTTGCATTCATGCTTTTCTCCTTTATTTTCCTAAAAGATTTAATCCTTTTTTTATCAATTCTTCTGTTGATAATTCGTTCTTATCTAGTTTGTTGAATACTTTTTCTATTTCTTTTTTATTATATCCTAATACTTGTAAAGCTGCTATTGCTTCTGCTATTTTGTGATTATTTTCAATTACTTCTTGTATTCTATTTTCAGTTTCTGTTTTTGCTTTTTCTTTTTTGCTAATTTGTTTGTTTATATTTTCGATTTGTTGTTCTTTTGTTATTTTGTCTTTTAATTCTAATATTATTCTTTGAGCTGATTTAGCCCCAATTCCAGGAATTTGTGTTAATGTTTTTACGTCTTCTGAAATAACTGCTAATGCAAATTCAGATGGTTCACATACTGCTAACATTGTTAATGCTGTTTTTGCCCCTACTCCACTAACGCTAATTAAAAGTTCAAACATTTTTAGTTCTTCTAATGTATTAAAACCAAATATGCTTATGTCATCTTCTCTTACTTTGTAATATGTATGTACTTTTACTTTTTCTCCTACATTTCCTAGTTTTTCAATTCCTACTTCTGACATGAATACTTTATATCCTAGTCCTCCTACATCAATTATGATGTAGCCTGTCATTTTCATTTCTAGGGTTCCTTTTATATATGCTAACATGTTTTTTCTCCATTCTTATATGTTATATAAATATGTCGCTTCTAAGTCTGCTTCATGTGTTAATAGCGCAATTGGATATTTTGCATAACTTGCTCCAATGGCATTATAGTTTTCCTTTGGTTCAGTGTATCCCATATGCCAACGAATAGCATATTTTTCTTCTGGTGTTAGTTTTATATATTCTGTCAACATCATTACTGATTTTTCTCCATGACCATATGGTATTGTGTCATCAATAGTATAATATGGCACTTTTTCCCAAACTCCTAAGGCATTTTTGGCATTTCTATAATCTACTTTATAGAAATTTGTTTTACAAATGTCATGTAATAGTCCTATTATAATTATTGATTCTTCTGGTATGTCAATTGGCATAATACAATTTTTTACTTTGTGTTTTAATATTTCATATACTTTCATACTATGTTCTACTAATCCGCCTTCATGATCACCATGAAATCTTGTACTAGCTGGTGCTATAAAAAAGTCTGATTTTTCTAAAAAGTTTATTAATTCATCCATTCCTTCTCTTTTTACTGTTTTTAATTTTTCTAAAAATTGTTCTTTCATTTTTTACTCCATTCCTTTCTTAGGTTAAATAGATTTTACTTTTTCATTATGATTCTGCTTTTCTATATATTTTTTTAGTTTCTTTGAACCATTCTCTTTTGGCTTTGCTCCTAATACTAATCCTTCTTCTTCTAATTGCTTCATTTTTGAAATTTCTATTTTCTTAAATTTTTTCTCTTTTTGCGAAAACAGATATGGTTGTATTGTATCTTCCTCTGAAAATACACATAAAATGTAATCTCTTTGCTTATCTTCTCTTTCTTTATAGCAATTAAATGTAAAAATTCTTTTTTCCCAAAAATGTGGTACTATCTTTTTAAAACTATTTCTATAAAATTTATTTACTTCAATATTTTCCATTTCTTCATTGTTTTTATACAAATTTTCACATTCTATTATATCTCTTAATGCTTCATGTGGATTTTTACCTTTTACTTTGTTTTTTAGTTTTTCTATAACTTCATCTTTGTAATCACTTTCTTTTTCTATATATCCTAATTCGATTAGCATATTATCTATTATTTCTTGATTTTCGCTTTTATATTGAAAATATCTTAATTTTGATTTGCTTTGGATGTTTTCTAAATCTAATTGTAAATCTGCCATAACAGTTGTTCCATTTTTAAGTAATATAATTGGATAAACATGTTCCCATTCTTCTTCTTGTCTTCCTATTGCTTTAATTTCAAATTCTTTTAAAATATCACAATATAAATAAGTTAATGAAACACAAATTAATTTTTTCTTTTCCACCATTGCATTTTCACTATGTTTTTCCTTTTCTGCTAATCTGTATATTTTCTTTTTTGTTTCTGAATTTCCGTAATAATATTTTTCATCAAATGATTTCATTTTTCCTAATGTGATATAAATATATAGTGCTGTTTTAACTTCTTTTTCTTCCTCTGAGCCTTGTATATTAGGCATATTTTGTTTGATATATTCTACTATTTCTTTTTTTGTCATCTTATCACCTATTCTTTTTCGTTTAGTATAGAATAAATTGATGTTTATATAAATTATTAAATTGCTATATATAAAGTAGGGCGAAAACCACTATATGCAATGACAGATGGTTCTCTAGGAGTTCTCCCAGAAACTGGTTTTACATCTCTCATACTATAACTTTCTCCTCCACGAGCTATACGTCTATTTGGCAGATAAGTATTTGTATATGCTTCCATGGTCCATTCATCTACATTTCCAGCCATATCATATATGTTTTTTACTTGATTCGGCTTTTGGTTATTTATATCAATTCCTGTTTTTCGTTCTGTATTTCCTATTATATTATTATCATACCATCCTTTTCCTAAACTATCTCTTAAATAACTTGTTTCATCACAGTTTGCATTTCCTTCTGCTGTTTCATTTGTTATATAATTAGGATCTATAAAATTTAATGTTGCATCCCATTGTACTCCATAACATAACGTAGGTGTTACTCCTGTTTCACTTTCCAGTCTCATTCCTCTTGCTTTTTCTACTGCTCCTCCTGTTATTTCTGTCATTGTATTGCTTTTTGACCAACCAATATTATTATTGTGATTACTAATGCTATTAACGTGATTCCCTTACTATTTGTTATTTTTGTTTTCATTTAAAAATTTTCCTTTCTTCATTTGTTTATTAAATTATTTCCTTTTTTGAATAACTTTAATCCATTATTATTATATAAATAATTATGAATTAAGTCAACAGATTCACAATTTAAGTTTTTTAATTCGTCGCATAGCCTCTATCGTATTTTCCTTAGTTCCAAATGCCGTTAATCTAAAGTAACCTTCTCCATATTTTCCAAATCCACTGCCTGGTGTTCCAACAATATTTGCCTCTTCTAATAATTTATCAAAAAATTCCCATGAAGTCATTCCCTCTGGCACTTTTAACCAAATATAAGGTGAGTTAACTCCTCCATATAAAGTAAAACCTGCCTCTTCTAATCCTTTTTTTATAATATTAGCATTTTCCAAATAAGCCTCTATATTGGCTTTTATTTGTTCTTTTCCTTCTTTAAAGTAAGTAGCTTCTGCTGCTCTTTGTACAATATAAGATACACCATTGAACTTTGTACACATTCTTCGATTCCATAGTTTGTTTAAACTAACTTCATCTCCTGTTTTTGTATATCCTTTTAAGGCTTTTGGAACAACTGTGTAAGCACATCTAACACCTGTAAAACCAGCTGTTTTTGAATAACTTTTAAATTCAATAGCTACTTCTTTAGCTCCTTCAATTTCATAAATACTATGTGGTATCGTTTCTTCTGTGATAAAAGCTTCATAAGCTGCGTCATATAAAATAATAGCATGGTTTTCTCTAGCATAATCTACCCATTTCTTCAAATTCTCTTTATCTAATACCGTTCCTATTGGATTGTTAGGAAAACATAAGTAAATTATATCTACTTTTTCTTTTGGCAATTCTGGTATAAAATTATTTTCTGCTGTTACTGGTAAATAAATCACTTCTCTTCCTGCCATAATGTTTGTATCTAGGTAAACAGGATAAACTGGGTCTGTAATAGCCACTTTATTATTTTTAGCAAAAATATCTACAATATTTCCACAATCACACTTAGCACCATCTGATACAAAAACTTCATCAATTTCTAATGCTATTCCCCTTGCTTGATAGTCATTTTCCACAATAGCTTTTCTTAAGAATTCATATCCTTGCTCTGGTCCATATCCTTTAAATCCTTCCACTGTTCCAATTTCTTCTACCGCTTTATGCATAGCATCTAAGCATGCTGGTACAATTGGTTTAGTTACATCTCCAACTCCTAATTTAATAATTCTTTTATCTGGGTTTTCTTCTGTATATTTTGCTACCTTTTTAGCAATAGTTGAAAAAAGGTAACTCTCCTGTAATTTCAAAAAATTTTCATTAATTAGACTCATTTTTTTCCTCCTTAGAGCCTTCTTTCTCCAAATCCTAATTAGGTTTTTGTTCTCTTCTTTTTATATTATTTCTTCCTCTAATTGTCAAGTACCTTTG
The DNA here is from genome assembly GCA_963559365.1 of uncultured Clostridia bacterium. Lineage (GTDB taxonomy): Bacteria > Bacillota > Clostridia > TANB77 > CAG-508 > CAG-269. The sequence continues at coordinate 23,873 of CAUWKC010000002.1, forward strand.
AGACAGTGGGGACAGTCTTAATTTGTCTCACTTTTTTGTAGAAAAATGTCAAAGTTTCGTTTTTTAAACCTAGTTTTACCCTGCTAGGATGGTATGTTATCCTAGCAGGGTAAACTTCAATTCAAAAAACAGAAACTTGAAACAAGAACAATCTGTACAAAAAAAGAGAAATGTTATATAATAGGAACAAAATGGGCATGATTGAAAAATTATAGCATTTTAATGCACTTACATGCCCCGTATTTGTTCGTGTGAGACAATTTAATACTGTCCCCACTGTCTCAAGGAGGAAAAAATGAAAGTAAAAGATGTATTAAAAAATATTCCAATTTTAGATTATCAAGGAAGTTTGGAAAATGAAGTTAATAATATTTCTTCTGATTCGAGAATGATAGAGAAGAATGGATTGTTTGTGGCGATCATTGGCTATGTGCTAGATGGTACTAAGTTTATTCCGCAAGCAATTGAGCAAGGTGCTTCTGCTATTATGGTAGATGAAACGGTTTGTCTTGCTTCTTTGGATGTCCCTGAAGATGTTTGTATTATTCAAGTAAAACAGATTCGTCGTCAATTAGCGATTGCTAGTTGTAATTTATATGATTATCCTTCTCGTAAACTTACTTTGATTGGTGTTACAGGCACAAAGGGAAAAACGACTTCTACTTATATGATAAAATCTATTTTGGAAAAACAAGGTTTTAAAGTGGGGTTGATTGGAAGTATTGCCATTTATATTGGAGATAAAAAGTTGGAAGAAATGGATAGAACTTCTGCTGAAAGTTATAAATTGCAAAAAGTTTTGGCTCATATGGTGAAAGAAAAAGTGGATATTGTTGTGTTAGAGGTTTCTTCCCAAGCAATGAAATTAGACCGTGTTACTGGTTGTGATTTTGACCGCGTTTTATTTACCAATTTAACAGAAGATCATATTAGTCCTAAAGAACATAGTGATATGGAAGATTATTTTCAAGCAAAACTCTCCTTAGCAAAATTGGCTCCAACGGTTGTTTACAATGTAGATAATTCTTATACGGCTAGAATTCCAAATCTATTAAAAGAAAAAGAGCTTATTTCTTTTGCTATGGAAAATATGGCTGATGTGATGGCTAATGATTTGATTTTGGCAAATAATGGCGTTGATTTTACTTTAGTAAATAAAGAAAAAGAGCTTCCAGTTCATATCTCAATACCTGGTAAGTATATGGTTTATAATGCTTTGGGTGCCATTGCTATTGCCTCTACTTTGGGAGTATCTAATGAGGCGATTCAAGTAGGATTAAAAGATGTTCGTGTTTTTGGTCGAAGTGAGTTAGTTCCTAATAAATTGGGCTTGACCATTTTGATTGATTATGCTCATACACCTTCTAGCTTAGAATCTATCTTAAAAACCGTAAAACCACATACCAATGGAAGAGTGATTTGTACTTGGGGTGTTGGTGGTGACCGTGATTCTGCCAAAAGACCAATTATGGGAGAAATTTCCGGTAATTTAGCTGACTTTACAATTCTTACTTCTGACCAAGTGCGTACAGAAGATCCTAGAAAAATTCTTTTTGATATTGAAGTTGGTTTAAAAAGAACGAATGGAAAATATGTTGTTATTTTAAATCGAACAGAAGCAATTCGTTATGCATTATCTATTGCTACTAAAGAGGATATTATTGTATTACCTGGTCTTGGTAGTGATTTATATATTGAATATATGGGTGTGAAATATCCTTATAATGAAAGAACAGTTATCCATGATATTATTGAGGAAATGTTAGCATCAAATCCTTCCGTCAAAGACTTTAGTTGTTAGTCCTTTTAGATAAATCTCCTTCGTTTTTTCTTCTATACGTATAGCTAGTTCACCACCTTTTACATATACTTTAGCTTGTGATCTCACAAGCATTTTTTCATAACACACAGCAAAGGCTGCACATGCTCCTGTGCCACAAGCAAAAGTCTCCCCACTTCCTCTTTCCCACACTCTCATTTTTATGCTTTTATTTCCTTGTATTTCTATAAATTCTACATTAGTATTTTCTGGAAATATAGGGTGATTCTCAATGTCTCTTCCATAGGTTTCTAAATCAATTTTGTCAATCTCTTTCCCTAGGATAACAAAATGTGGATTTCCAACAGAAACCGCTGTTCCTTTGATTTTTGTACGATTTATTGTAATTTCTATTGGCTGTTTTTCTGGATAATTTGGCAATATTGTATCTTTCCATTTAGCACAGCCCATGTTAACTTCTACTTCTTTTACCATTCCTTTTTCAAGTTTTAAATTTAATGTTTTGATTCCTGCTAATGTCTCGATTTTCATTGTTGTTTTCCTTAAAATTCCTGCTTCATATACATATTTCCCAAAACAGCAAATACCATTACCACACATTTGAGCTTGGCTACCATCTTTATTATATATTTCCATTTTCAAATCTGCTATTTTACTTGCCTTAATTAAAATAATACCATCTGCTCCTACTCCAAAATTTCGATGACACATATATCTTGTTAATTCTGGAATTCTAGCTTTTTCTATTTGATTTTTCCCATATAATGTGTTTATGTATAAATAGTCATTCCCTAGTCCGTGCATTTTGGTAAAATTTATCATTTTTCATCACCTCTTTTATTATATGTTGAAAAATGATGTCCTGTTTCTTAAATTTTTATGAAGTCTATTCCTTTTCCCTTTTATTTGTTGTATACTTATCATATTAAACAGAATTAGGAGGTATCCATGAAAATAGTAATAAAAATATTTTTAATTCTTTTACTCCTTGTTACCGTTATTGGTGGTATTGCTTTTGCAATTGGCTATACTTACTATTCGCAAGCATTAAAAGAAAAACCCTTACTTAGCAGGATTGAAGAATTAACCTGCCAAGAACATTACACTCCATTTGAAGAACTACCAGAAACTTATATTAATGCCGTTATTGCTGTAGAAGACCGTCGTTTTTATGAACATGGTGCCATTGATTTAATTGGTATTGCAAGAGCTTTTTATACTAATATCCGAGATGGTGAATTTGATGAAGGTGGTAGCACTATTACACAACAAGTAGCTAAAAATATTGTTTTTACTCAAGACCAGAATGTTGTTCGTAAATTAGGAGAAATTTTTGCTGCTTATGATTTAGAAAAACATTATAGCAAAGATGAGATTTTTGCTTTCTATGTGAATTCTTCTTATTTTGGCGATGGCTATTATACAATTTATGATGCTAGTCATGGTTACTATGGAAAAGACCCTAAAGATTTGAACTTAGCAGAAGCTAGTATGCTAGCTGGTGTTCCCAATGCTCCTTCCGCCTATTCACCTACAGTCAATCCAGACTTAGCAAAAAAACGTCAAAAACATGTTTTAAATAAAATGGTAGAAAATAATTATATTTCTCAAGAAGAAGCTGATGCTGCTATAAAAGAATAATAAAAAACTTATAAAGAGCAAACCAAATTAGTTTGCTCTTATCTTTCTTCTAAATCCTTATTTCTATTTTATACACATTTCTGCTACCATCTAATTTAATTTTATTTTCTATCTTGTTTCCATTTAGCCAAACCTCACTTACACCATCTTCAAAAAAATTTCTACCTTCTGGATTTTTCACAGTAATATGATAAATACTTTCTTTCCATCTATATTGCATTTGATATTCTTTCCATTCTTTAGGAATACATGGTTTTATTTTTAAATAACCTTTTTCAATTGTTAGCCCTAACAAATTTTCAATTCCTGCTTTATAATACCAACTAGCAGATCCTGTATACCATGTCCAACCACCACGTCCTGCTAAATTTCCTATTCCATAAATATCAGCTGGTATCACATAAGGTTCTACTTTGTATTTCTGGCTAGCTTCTTTGGTCCTGGCATGTTCAATCGGATTAATCATTCGATATAGTTCAAATGCTTTGTCTCCAAATCCTAACATTGCTTCTGCAATAATAACCCAAACGGAGCTATGTGTATATTGACCTCCATTTTCTCTTACTCCTGGTAAATAAGCTTTTATATATCCTGGCTCTAGCTTACTTTTTTCAAATGGTGGATCTAATAATTTAATAATTCCATTTTCTCGATCAATTAGATGATTTTCTAAACTCTCCATAGAAATATACTTTTTATCATTATCTCCTGCTTTAGATATTACACTCCAACTTTGTGCAATACTATCTATTCTACATTCTTCATTCTCCATACTTCCTAATACATTTCCATCATCCATAAAGGCTCTTTTGTACCATCTTCCATCCCAACCATTTGTATTTAATGCTCTTTTTAGTTGATTTTTAATTTCTTTATATTTTTCCGCTAAATTTTTATCTCCTTTCCATTCACATATTGGAATAAAGTGATCTAATATTAATGATAAGAAGAATCCTAACCATACACTTTCTCCTTTTCCTTTATTTCCTACAGTACTAAATCCGTCATTCCAATCTCCTGAACCAATTTTAGGTAATCCATTTTCACCAAAATTTAGACTTTTCTCTATTGCTTTTATACAGTGTTCATAGATATTTCCTGATTGCTTTGAAGGTAAATATTTTTCATATCTTTCATCCTCATTTTCGTCTAAAATAGTTCCTTCTAAATAAGGTGTTTCAATGTTTAATATGCTATTATCTCCAGTAAATTCAATATATTCTATTGTTAAATATGCTAGCCATAATAAATCATCTGAAAATTTTGTTCTTATTCCTCTTTGGTTTTGTTCATGCCACCAATGTTCAACATCTCCTTCTATAAATTGATGTTCACTGTGTTTTATAATTTGTTGTTTTAACATTTCTGGTTCTAAATATTTTAATCCTATTGTATCTTGTAGTTGGTCTCTAAATCCATATGCTCCACCAGATTGATAGTAACCTGTTTTCCCCCATAATCTACTGTTTATAATTTGATAAACAATCCATCCATTTAGTAAAATATTGGTAGATTCTAGCGGAGTATAAACTTGTAATCTTTCTAATAATTCTTTCCAACTATTTTTTACTTTATTTAGTTCTTGTTTGCAATTATTTATTTTTTGATATTTGTATGCTATATTTTTACAATCCATAGCTTCTTTTTCCGCTCCTAAAATAATAGAAATTTCTTTACTTTCAAAGCTTTCTAATTCTATTTCTATCTCATAAGCTAAACATGGCTTTTTTCCTAATGAATCTTTATTATTTAATGATACTTTTTTTAAAGCTTGCGGATTTTCTATGCCACCTTCTCCTAGAAAAAAGTTCTTATCTCCTGTATAGGATTGGATAGTTTCACTAGAGGAAATATAAATTTTAGTTTTTTCCATTTCTTCTTTATATAAATTTTTTGCCTGTACTATATTACTGTTAGCATCAAATTCTACTTGTATATTTCCATTAGATTTACTTTCATCTTCTCCAATAACTGGTTTTACATAATAATATATTTTTATTTTTTTTCGATTTGGTGTAATATTTTTTAGAGTCAAAATTCCTATTTTACAACTATCTTCTTTTGGTACAAAAATTTCATATTCTTGTTCTATTCCATTACTTTTATGAAGATATTTACAATAACCAAATCCATAAATTATATTATAGTTTTGATTATCTGGCATAGGATTTAATCCTAAAGACCATGATTTTTGTGTTTCACAATTTTTCAAATATAGAATTTCAGATGGAATGTCATAACTTGGATTATTTTCCCAACTTGATACTCGATTTAATCTACAATTTTCATACCAAGTGTAACCTCCCATGTTTTCTGTTATAATTGTTCCAAAGTTTGGATTAGCTAAAATATGACTCCATACAGTTGGTAATCGATTTTCTTTATTTACTTTTATCAAATATTCTTTTCCATCAGCTGAAAATCCACCATATTCATTATAATATTTTAGATTTTCTTTTTCTGCTAAGATATCAATATCTTCTTTTTCTTCTTCTATTATTCTTGATTTTGCTACTTCTTCTCCAATTTCATCTTGTTTTTCTAAATAATTTTCTTCTGCTTCTTGAATGCTATTTGCTAAACCTCCTTTATCACTATCAATTGTAATTGATGCTAAAAATTCTAATAATTCTAGGTCCTTTTTAGATATTTCTCCTTTATTTAATGTGAAAATACCTCCTTTTTGATTTTTTAAATATCCCATATGCTGATTTAAGATATTTGCTTCAATTTCTTCTTTCACATAGTTTTCATAACTATGCTTTTCTTCATCAATTATAACTATTTCTGTTTCGATTTTTTTCATTCTGAAAAATTCATAAGCTTTTAAAATTTCTTTGATAACATAAGCATCATTTGCATTTCTTACTTTTACTAAAATAATAGGTAAATCACCTGATATTCCATATTTCCATAAATCACTTTGTTTATAATTACTTTGTTTTTTTCTTGTTTTTATTGTTTGTGATTTAATTGGATTATCAAAAATAAGATAAGATAACATCTTTTGATAAATTGCTATATCAATGCCTTTTATTCTTAAATATCTACTTTCCGCTTCTACTCTTGCTTTAGATAAGTCAAATTCTTTACTTACATTTTGAGTTGATTGATAAGTTTTAATGTTTTCTATCACTTGTCTTTCATCTTCATTAACAGATATTATTAAGTCTATTATTGCTTCTTCTCCTGGTTTTACTTTAATAGTTCTTTTCATAGCAATAATTGGTTCAGTTACCAAACCTATTTTTTTCGATAATGGAATTGAATGTTTTATCATTTTTGGTATTCCTAAATTTCCTCTTCCTATAAACTTTTCTTCTTCAATTTCATACTCTAAATCCCCAATAGTTTCACTATTTGTGGATAAATTAACTCCTAAATAATATTTTTGTGCTTTTATATCTCTATTTTTTCTTTCTACTAAAATACTATTGGTTTCCTTTTCCCATTTACTAATTAAAAATAAATTATTAAATACAGGATGTGCATAATCTTGTTCTTTTTCTGATAATACTGGCTCAAAGTAACTTGTTACTTCTAAAATTTCTTCCTCATTCCCCTGATTTTGCAATATTACTCTTCTTAGTTCTACTGGTTGATTAGAACTAACTGTAGTTTTTATTTTAGTTTTTATATTTCCATTACTTATTTCTTGTTCATTTTTATCTGGCATAAAACTAATCTGATAAGGTGTATTTTCTTTTTCATTGAAACGATAATTTGAACTCCAAATTTTTTTTGTTTTTATATTTTTAATAGTAAAGAAAATTCCTTGTGAATAATCATCTGTTGCTTTAAATCTGTTAATATATATATTATTATATTTACTAATTCCTTCTCCTTTTTGATTCATAGCTACTACATAATTTTCATTAGAAATTACATTTCCTGTTATAAGTCTTTCATCTATTTTTTTGTAAGTTGTTTGTACATAATTTTCATAATCCTTGTAGGTTAGTTTTTCTATTTTTTCTTTCTTTTCTTTAGTTATAATAGCAGTTTCTGGCATAGTTTCTTGCAAAAGAATGCTAACTGCTTCTATTTCTGGATTTTCCATAAATCTCTTTTGTAAAATATTATCATGAAATAAGTTGTTAATACTAAGTAAAATTAATCCTTGATGATGTGCCATATATGTTTTAACAATTGCTGATTTTTTACCTTTTCCAACTCTTTCAGGTGTATAGTCAATTGATTCATAAAATCCAAATTTTCCATACATACCTTCTCTTTCTAACCATTTTAGATTTTGAATTTCCTCTTTTGGTACCTCTTGAATAGCTAAAATACTGCCATAACTAGAAACTACCATTTCATCAGCTAATCCTCTTTTCAGTCCAAGCCATGGTATACCAAATGCTTTATATTGATAATTTGATTGTAAATCTTTCAAATTAAAAGCTGCTTCTGAAATTCCCCAAGGTATATTCAAATTTTTGCTATATTCCATTTGTGTTTTTATTAAAAATTGGCAAGATTCTTCTAATAAACTTCCTTTATATTTTGGAATATTTATATTTGGCATTAAATATTCAAATGCTGTTCCAGACCAAGAAACAAGCCCTTTATATTTTCCTAATGTTGTTAATGTTCTACTCAAATGATTCCAATGTCTGCTTGGTACATCTTTTTTTGCAATAGCTACTAAGCTTGCTTGCCTTGCTTCTGATGCTAATAAATCATAATATGAATCAGTTAATTTATTTTCTTCAATATTAAAGCCAATTGAAAAAATTTGTTGTTCTTGATTATATAATAAGCTAAAATCTGTATTTTGAATAATTTTATCTACAATATCTATAAGTGATGATGTTTCTTCTTTTGAACAATTTTTATATACTTCTAAAAATGTTTTTGTTACATAAAGATAACCTATTAAGTTCCCGCTATCTACTGTTGATACATATCTTGGATTTAGTGGTTGCTTAATTTTTATATTATACCAATTGTATAAATGTCCATTCCACTTTTCTAAACTATCAATTGTATTAATTATATTTTCAAGTAATCTATAAGTTTTTTCAAGTGATATATATTTTAAATCATATGCAGAAATAACTGCTAATAAAGATAATCCTATATTAGTTGATGAAGTTCTTGGTACTATTTTTTCTTTTCTATCTTCTTGATAATTATCTGGTATTAAGTAATTATTCTCTTCTGTCAAATAGGTTTCAAAAAATTTCCATGTCCTTTTTCCAATTTCTAATAAATAATTTTTTTCTTCTTGGTTTAGTTTTTCAATTGCTTTTTCGGTTTTAATTTCTTTACTTAAATACCACATTATAATAGGTATGATGCTCCAATATATTCCTAATAAAACTGATAATATATTTTCTCTTAATAGTCCTATTCCTACTGAAATAACACCTGCTAATACATTAATTGCCATCTGATTATAATAAGAAATAATATTATCTTTTGCTTGTTTTTCTGCTTCTTCTGAAGTCATCCACTCCAAAAGATGTTTTTTACTTATTATCATACGATATAAAGTTTTTCCTATAGATTTTATGGAAATATAAGCTTTATATGGTAAACATCCTAAAGTAATTATACCTCTTAGAATTGCTCCTTTAATTCCCGAAATCTTAGGTGTAAAGTTTTTTTGTTTTTGTTCTCCTTCTTTTTTAAAAATACATTGATTTAATATTTCTAATAAATATGGAAACATGCTAATAATCAATAATATACTAATTGCTCCATAAACAATTTTTTGATTCAAAATTCCAAATATAGTAACATATAATATTGCTATTATTATATTAATTTCTGTTAAACTTCTTCTTAGATTATCTAATATTTTATATTTAGATAATAAATTTAAAGGACTTTGCCAATTTAACCATTTAGTAATTTGCCAATCTCCCCTAATCCATCTGGATAGTCTATTCATAAAACTGTTGTATTTAGTTGGATAACCATCCATTAGTAAAATATCAGATACTAATCCACATCTTAGATAACATCCTTCTAATAAATCATGGCTTAGTACTGTATTTTCTGGAATTTGATTTGATAATACTTTTTCATAAATTTCTAAATCATAAATTCCTTTTCCAGTAAAAATTCCTTCTTGAAAATTATCTTGATAAATATCTGATATTGCATTAGTATAAGAATCTATTCCTCCTGCTCCGGCAAATATTTTAGTAAATAAAGTTTTATAGCTTACATCTAAATTTATACCGATTCTTGGTTGCATAATACCATATCCATCTATCACTATATTTTTTTCTTCATCTAATATAGGTTTGTTTAAAATATGTGCCATGCTACCTACTAATTCGAAAGCAGAGTTTAAAACTAAATCTGTATCAGAATCAAGTGTAATAATATATTTAATTTTTTCTTTTGTTGTATTTTCTAAAGTATTACTTCTAAATGGATTTTTAATCTTTCCTAGCAAATATTTATTAAATTGTGTAAGCATTCCTCTTTTGCGTTCCCATCCCAAATAACTTTCTTCTTTTTCATTCCATATACGTTTTCTATAAATAAAATGAAAAATCGGTTTATATTTTTTATTTAATTCTTGTACTATTTTTTCTCCTTCTTGCATAATTTCTTGGTCAGCATCTTCTTCTCTTTTATTACTTTCAGTACAATCACCTAATAATGTAAAATATAAATTTTCAGATTTATTTGCTAAATAGAATACTTCTAACTTTTTCATCAATTCTTGTACCTTTTCTTTTGAAGTTAAAATAGTTGGAATTACTACCATGGTTTTATGTTGTTCATCAATTCCGTTTGAATAATCTAGTTTTGGTATTAATTTTGGTTTCACTATTTTACTTAATATATATTGTATTATTTGAATTGCTATTTCAGAGGAAGGTATTAAAAATAGAAGAAATGTTATTAAATTTAATCCTATAATGCTACTTATTCCAAAAGATATTAAAACTGTAGCTACACTAACTCCTAATATATAAGCTTTAGTTTTATCTTTTGGTGTCATCTCTCTACTTGTTTTATATTGTAATAAATCATATAATTCATTAATACCTTTGTCTATCAAGTAATATCCTATATGTGCTTGTTTTTGATTTCTCATTTTTGCTAATTCTAGTGCTTTTCTTGCAATATAAATCTCTGATATTTTCGTTTTTTTAGATATTTCTTTAATTTTATTTCTATAATATTCTTTGGTTTTGTCATCCATTTTTTCATATACATTACTTGGATCTTGTTTTAATATTTCCTCTACTCCATTTATTTTTTCAAATATTTCTAAAAAGTTAATTCTCTGAATCTTTTTTATACTAATAATACTATTTCCTATAGATACTTTTCTAACAGCCATATCAAAATGTTCTTTTTGAATAACTTCTGCTACAGTTGTTCCTGTCATTTCTACATCTTCTTCTAGTACTTTTAAATAACTATATCCTTTTTTTCCATAACGTTTTAAAATGTAAGACATATATTCAATAAAAGGATATTTCATATCTTTAAATGTGTCTTTTTCCAATTTTTTTAATGAATTTGTCTTAAAATTTTGTTCTGCTTTTCCCTTATTTTCAACCAATCTTTCTACCATATTTTCTGCTTTATATTTTTGGATTTGACAGCTATATATTTTTTCACAAATTTCTCGAATGTTTTCAATTATAGCAATTTGAAGAAATAGACCAATATTCCATATTTCTTCCATACTTAATGTTTTTTTTGTTTGATAACTAATTAAGTAATCTTCCAAATCTTTTCTTGTTATTTTATTATCTGTATATGCTACAATTTCAGAAGCTAATACATAAATTCTAGCAAAACCTTTATAAGTTCCATTGTCTATCCCTACAAAATTTGTATATTTTTTTAAACTTAGTTCTTTTTCTATTTGTTTTACAGTTTCTTCTATTATATACAAATTATCTAATAGCCATTCTCCTGCTGGATGAATGCTTATTCCTAGTTTTACATGTTGGTTTAATAATTGATAGACTTGTTCTATAGTTTTATAGTTTTCTATCATGTGTGGTACTGGGTAAGTGTCTTTTTGTGATTTACTACTTAGATTATGATTGGAGGCTATTTTTTGTAAATGGCTTTCTAACTGGGTTTTATCCAACAGTGTTCCATTTATTTTTAATATTCTATTTATTTTCAAAAAAATTCCACTCCTTGCTTTTCTATTTTTTTACATAGTGTTTACAAAGAGTGGTAATTTTATGCATTTAAAATTATAAAAAATAGTAAAAGACGCTTAATTTAGCGTCTTTTTTTCAGGTATGTGTATCCTTCGTGTACCAACCAGGCACATAACAATATGCCTATGAATGTTAGTACATACAGTACTTTTCTTATCAGCCACATTCCTGCAAGAAATGTGCCAGAAAAGTACATATATGCACCAAACATTATCAGTGCTGCAAACCCGATTGTTCCACATGTTACATACATTTTTGCCCGTTTCCTTTTGTTCATCATAAACCCTCCTATTATTGGCTATACTCCCTAGCCATTGCTCTACATGGTTACACTTATATTATACCACTTTTTATGAAAAAAAGCAAAATTTTATGTTGATTTAAAAATTATTTTTCGTAGAAATAATCTGTAATTCCATTATAAATTCCCCATGCTAATTGATTTTGATATTCATCTTCTAGTAGCCTTTTTTCCTCTTCTGGATTTGATAAAAATCCACATTCCACAATAGAAATTGGAATTTCTACATGTTTCATAATATATACTGTATCTAGCTTCATAGCTACACGTTTATTTTCTTTTTGAATTACATCATTTAAATTATTTTGAATTTGTTTAGCTAGTTTTGTGCTGGCTTCATCTCCATTTTTATAAAAACATTGCCATCCCCAGTATTGCTCTTGTGGTATCTTATTTAGATGAATACTTACAAATATATCTGCACTAGATTCGTTCCCTATTTTTACTCTGTTATGAATATCTGATATTTTCTTTTGCTTTAGTGTTTTACTGTCTAAATCATAAATAGCATTTTCGTCAGAACGTGTTAAAATAACTGTACTTCCACTTGTTTCTAATAGGTTTTGTAATTTTAAAGCAATTTTTAGGTTTGTTTCTGCTTCTGTTGTTCCGATTACTACTCTGTGCTCCGTTCATCTGGTACTCCATGCCCTGCATCAATTACAATGGTTTTTCCAGATACTGGTGTTGCTGTAGTTGCTATAGTGTCGCTTTGTTTTTGATTTGCTATTGGAAATGAGCAGGCTATTACTGCTATTATAATGCACCCTAATATTATTTGTATTCTCTTTTTTCTAATAATAATCATAATAAAAACTCCTAATATAAATATTTTTTATTACTTAATTTATATTAAAAGTTTTTCTATTTTATACTAATTTCTACTTATTCCATATTACCGGTCTAAATGTAACACTTCGTGGCCGGTGTCACCTACGTCGAAGCCGAACAGACCTTGGCGAACATTTGCTGGATAATTGACATCTTGCCCAGCTCCAGCCCATGCATTAGGATAAATTCCACTTGTTTCAGCTAAAGCCATTCCTAATGTATTATTTACTGTAAAACTTCCTATGTTTATTACTTCTACACAAAGATATATTTGCTTTCTTTTTATTATTTATTTTCTTCTATCTACTGCATAACTGCTTCCCATTACAGATTTAGCTGCATGTTTTACTTGTGCTCCAATTTCGCCAATTTCTAAAATATTATCAAATCTTCCTACATCTGCAACTACTACTCCTATTGATAAAGAAGTTAATGGAAATTGTTCAATAATTCCTTTTCTGTTAGCTACTTCAATATATCCTCTTTCTAAATCATCTTCTGTAAAATATTTTACTACATTTTGATCAAAATGAGCTAATATTGTTTGGCACAATTTTTCACATGTGTTTCCTGGAATTAAAGCCACAAAATCGTCTCCTCCGATGTGCCCAATAAATGTATTTTCTAATTGGCTTTCATGGATACTTTGAATGATTGTTTCTGCTGTAAATTCTATGATTTGATCTCCTTTTAGAAATCCATATACGTCATTATAAGCTTTAAAGTTATCTAAATCTAAATATAATACACAAAAAGCTTCTTTTTTTAGAATTCTCTTTTTTAATTCAGCATGAATTTGTACATTTCCTGGTAATCCTGTTAGCGGACTAATTCTTCTATTCATAGCTAATAGTCTGTTTAAGTTTTTTACTGTGTGGTATAGATACTGTTCATCTACTGGTTTTTTGATAAAGTATTCTATAGATTCTTGCATTATTTTTAATCTATGTTCTCTATCTCCTTTTGAAGATACAACAATAACTGGTGTAATTGTGTTGTCTTCGTCTTTTCTAATTTTTCTACATAAATCTACAACATCTCTATCTATGGCATCTTCATTAATTACAATTAATGATGGAATGTTCTTTAAAGCAATGTCAATTTGTTCAGTTTTTACGCTAGTAAATTTATATTCGGGATCATTTTTAAATAATTCTCTAAAAATAACAATTGATGAGTCATCATCATCAATTATATATATATCTTGCATCATTTTAAATTCCTCCCTTTGCTTTTTTTCTTTGATTCGATTTTTTGATTTAGTATTTCTGTGATTTCCTTTGTGTTAATAGCTGGAAATGCTTTTTTTAATCGATATACATTTTTATATAAATGCAAAATTGTTTTGTTTCTTTTCTTTTTTAGTTTTTCTACTAGCTGTTGTATTCCTTCTGCTGAAACTGTTTTTTCTTCTTTTTCTTTTTTCAATACTTTTATTTCTTTTAACTTTTCTTTTATTTCTTTGTTTATGTTTTCTATTTTTTCTAAAGTGGTTTTGATGTTTTTTACTTTTATTACACTTGTTATTGTGTCTACTAAAAATATGATAAACAATATTGCTACTATATATTGCAATAATGTTTTGTCTATTTTTCCTATAATGTTTTCTATAAAAGGATGTATATGTTTTACAAATACAACTCCTAAGACTCCCCAATAAATTGAGTTTGTTAAACATATGCGTCCTTGAAAATGAAATTTGTGGTCTGAATAATCCCAATATTTAGTGTGAAATACTTTTTCTAAAAGTACACCTACAATGTATTCCCAAGTAGTTAAAACAATTATTGATATTATTCCTAATAAAATTGGATTGTTTTCAAATCTTTTTAGGAATAGGAACATTATTATGGCTCCTATTCCATAAATAGGACAAAATGGTCCTCGTAAGAATCCAGTATTTATTATTTTTTTTTCAGCAATGGAACGAAAAATAGATTCCATTATCCACCCTAAAAAAGAATAGATGACAAAGTAAGTTATTAACTCTGATAGATTTATATTCATTTTTTCCCCTTATTTATTTACTTTTGCCTTTACGGTTTCTGATACATCACTTTCGTTGTATACAGTTACTTGAATTAAGTTTTCTCCATCTTCTAATGGATAGGCATATTCGAATTCTTTTCTTTCTTCTAAAGATAATGCTTTTTCTAAGTCTAAATTGTAATTTTTTTCTTCATTGATAGTAAATTCAACTCTTTTTAATCCTTGTTCATCAGATGCTTTTATGATGAAATTACTAGAACCGTCTGTTGTGATTTCTAATTTTGGTTTTGTTACTCCATTTACTTCTTGCTCTTCTGTTTGTGTTTTATTGTTTTCGTCTACTACAATTACGGTTAATTTGTGTAGTCCTTTTGGTATTTCTATTATTTGTTCTGTTTGGCTACTATTAATATCGATTTGGGTTTCATCTTCTTCATCCCATCTATATGTCATGTATAGTAACTGATTTTTTCCATTTGCTGTTATTTTTAAATTATTTCCTTCTGGTTCAATATTTATGTTTATGTCTCCTTCTACGGAATATGTTTTCTTGTATTCTATTTCTTGCCCATTTGTGTCATTAGCATAAATTGTTAATTCATTGTCTCCTGTTGGTATTTCGATTGTTGTTTCTACTTCTTTTTTGCCTTCAGTTGCTATTTCATTTGTTGCTTCATTGTTCCAATGATAATTGATTCTATTTAATGGTTTATTGTGTGTAATTTTTACTAATAATTCTGTTTCATTTTTTTGTTCTACATATATAACTGGTTTTACGTTTTCTTCTTTTTTGTTTGCTTCTTTATACATAGAGTATGAACCTGTTCCAATCATAAAAATTCCAAATATTAGTATTGCTATAGAGAAGAATTTTATAATGCTTGTTATTTCGATTGGTCCATTATTTTTTGTTTTATTTTTTTTCGTTTTTTCTTTTTTATTATTATCTATACTTAGGATTTGATTCAATTTCTTTCACCTCTTTTCAAATTATATCATAAGGTTTTCAGCTTGTAAATACAATTCTATTTTAAGTTTCGGTTTTTTGAATTTATCTGTAATAACTTAAAAACCGTTGATATTCCAACGGTTTTTGTTTTTTATGATTAAATTAGTTTTGTGCATATGGTAAAATTGCAATATGTCTTGCTCTTTTTACTGCTGTTGTGATATCTCTTTGGTGTTTACTACAAGCACCTGTTGTTCTTCTTGGTAAGATTTTTCCTTTATCATTGATGAATTTTCTTAATTGTTCTGGATTTTTATAATCTAATTCGAAGTTTTTATCACTACATAATACGCAAACTTTTTTTCTTTGTTTTCTGAATCTTGGATTGTAATCCTCATCATAGTTTTTGTTGTTTCTTTTATTTTGTTTTTTGTCTGCCATTTTATTTTCTCCCTTCTTTGCTAATTAGAATGGTAGGTCATCACTGGAAGATACTTCAAAGTCTGTTCCCATGTTTCCTGGTGCTGTATTTCCGAATGTGTTTTCAAATGTGTTGTTTACTTCTCCTTCTCTTTTACTATCTGCAAAGTATGCTTCTTCTGCTACTACTTCTGTTACATATCTTTTATTTCCTTGCTCGTCTTCCCATGTTCTGGTTTGTATTCTTCCTATTATTCCTACTTGTTGACCTTTCTTAAAGTATTTGCTACAAAATTCCCCTAATTTGCTCCATGCTACAATATTTATGAAGTCGGCTTGTCTTTCTTCTCCTTGTCTTACAAATCTTCTGTTGACTGCTAAACTGAAAGAAGATACTAGGGTATTGTTGGTTTGTGTGTATCTTGTTTCAGGGTCTCTTGTTAATCTTCCCATTAATATTACTTTGTTCATTTTTTATCACCTTTCTTTACTTTATAATAAAGGCCCCTTCTTTATTTTTTTGTTTTCTTATTTTTTTACCACGATAAATTTCATGATATCATCTGTTATTCTATAAACTCTTTCAAGTTCTTTGATAGAATCTGGTTTTGCTTCAAAGTTGAATAAAAGGTATGTTCCTTCATTCATTTTTTTGATGTCATATGCTAATTTCTTTTTCCCCATGTTTTCTACAGATTCTACTTTTCCGTTTTCATTGATTAATCCTGTGAATTTTTCTTCTAAGGCTTTTAAACCTGCTTCGTCTAAATTAGGATTAACAATGATAATACTTTCGTATTTGTTCATTATTTTCACCTCCCTTTGGATTTTTAACCTACATTTTCTGTAAGTAGAGCAGAATTATTCTACCATATTTTTTTTGTTTTTGCAAGTATTTCCTGTTTATTTTCTTATCCTTTTTGTTCAATATACTTTAGTAATAATAGTTGATCATTCATTTTTATTTCTCCGTCAGAATTTATATCTCCTCTTTCAAATTGCTCTCCTTCTAATGTAATTATTTCAGTTGTATGATTTGTTAATAATTCCAGATCTTTATTATCAATTACACCATCATAATTTATATCACCTTTTCCATATGGTTCGATTATTATTTTTTCGCTATATAGTTCTGAAAATAAAATTTCATAATTATTTTTATTTGTTGTAAAACTGTGTTCTTTAATTTCTCCTATATATTCTTTATTATCTAAATTGGTTAAAATCTCTTGTATTATTTTATCATTTAAATCAGATTTTTGATTATTTATTATTCTATCTGATTGCCATGCTAAAATATCCATTTGTGCTCTTTCTTTTGCTTCTGCTATTTCTGTTTCTTTTTTTGCTTGACTTGCTTGTGTTAATATTCCATTTTCTCCTGTTAGCATTGCTATTGTTAATCCTGCTAAAATTAGTAAAACAATTATTGTGATAACTAAAGCTATTAAAGTAATACCTATATCGTTTTTAAATATTTTTCTCATTCTATTTCCTTCTTTCTTTTTTTATTTTTATAACGTTATAATTTTGTATTTATTTTATAAATAATTAAATAATAAGTGAATAGTTTATTTGTTTTTTATTGATTACTTTTTTACATAATCCCTCATGTCCCGACAGTTTTTTACAAATAAGTATATCAATATAAAAAAAGTAAAAAATTCAAACATAATGTTTTAACTTTTTACTTTTTAATTAGTTTTAAAATATTACATTATTCCCAAATCTTTCCCTTAATTTATTTTGAGCATCTTTTGTTAAATTTACATTTCCACTTAAATGTATTTTAGTACTTCTATCTAATTCTAATAATGATGTCGCATTTGTTATCGCATTATTTCTTAAATAAATTGTTAAATTTGTATTGTTTTTTAATTCTTTCAAGTTTACTAAATCTTCATCCCATAATGTATTATTGTCTAAATTAAGTTCTGTTAAATTTGTTAGTTGTGAAAAGTCTATCATCCTTCCATGTAAATTGTTTTTTTCTAAATTTAAATTACTTAAATTCTTTAGTTTTGAAACTTCATTAAAATTTGATATATTAGTATTATCCGATAAATTAAGTTTAGTTAAATTTACAAACTTTGATAAATCTGGTATCTGTGTTAAATCACTCGTTAGTAAATTTAATGTTTTTATCTTGTTTACATCACAATTTACTATTGTTTTTAAGCTATCAGTTGAAATTTTCAATCTATCAAGATTTGAAATTATATCCTCTATTTCCAATAAATTAATATTATTTTCCTTTCCATTTATATATAAACTTTTTAAATTTTTTAGTTCATTTATCGCTGTTATATTTTTTATTCTGTTATTGCTTATATCTAATGAACTTAAATTGGTCATGCTTTTTAATATTTTTTGAGATATGCTATCCTCTAATGTTATTTGATTTTGTGCTATTGATAAATATGTTAATTTTGTCAATCCTTCTAATGGTTCTAGTGTTGTTAAATTTTGTTTATTTAAATCTAATTTTTTATAATTTGTAAATAATCCTAATTTATCTACATCTATATTAATTGTTCCTCCCCTATCTAATATTTTTCCTATCTTATTTAATGCTTCTAATTTTTCACCTGTATAGTTTGCTCTATTTCCATCTATTTCTGAATTTCCTTTTAAATCCAATGTTGTCAATGAGATATTTGCACTTAATGGAGTTATATCTGTTATCTGATTATTTCTTAAATCTAAGTATACTAAATTAGATAAACTATCCATATTTTCTATTTTAGATATCTTATTACCATTTAATAATAACTGCGTTAAATTAAATTTGTTATCTAATCCTTCTATTTTGGTAATTTTATCTTCAGATAACCTTAGTGATTTTAAATTTTCTAATTCTGATATTCTTTTCATATTCTCACCAATATTATTACTTCCCAAATAAAACGAATTAAGTCTTGGACAAAATTTTAATCCATCAATTATCTGTTCAAAATCATTTCCTCCTACTCTATTAAATACTTCTAAATTATACAAGTTACTTAATGCACAATAATCTTTATCTGGACCAAAATTTATTATCAACTCTTTTAATTTAGTACAATTTTCTATTCCCTCCATTTTTGTTACTTTTGGGCTATCATTAGCATTTGTACCTAATTGTAATCTTGTTAAATTTGGAAAAAACACTAAATCTTGTAAACTATCTACATTTGGATCTGTTATTGTTAAACTAGTTAGCTCTTTCATCCATTTGAATTTCATGTTTTCGCCTGATACTCCTGCTATTGTTGATACATATTCACTAAATGCTTTACTTGAAAATCTTATATCTGTTTCATCTTCTAATATTTTCTCTTCTATATCATCTCCATATTCTTTTCCATTATCTGTTATATATTTTACATTTAATTTATCATCTATTAAAAATATATCTTTTAGACTTGTTGCATTTCCTTTTCCTAGTCCTTGCATTCCTTCATATGCTTTTTCTTTTAATGCATAATTCATATAGTATTTTCCGTCTTCTCCTTGTTGTACTGTTCTTACTACTTTTCCTTCTGCTAATAATATTTCTGGTGTTACTTTTTCTTTGCTTATTACTTTTTCTCCTTGTTCTAATTTTAATCCCTCTTTGACTGCTCCTATTGCTGTTTTTATCTTTGCTTCACTCGCTTGAGTTAATATTCCATTTTCTCCCATTAACATCGCTATTGTTACTCCTGAAAGTATTAATAATACTATTATTATAATAACTAAAGCTACTAAAGTAATACCTTGTTCATTTTTCACTGTTTTTTTCATAAAAATTTTCCTTTCTTTTGTATATTATTCTCTTTTTAATTATTAAATATGTATGACATTTTTGTCGTATCTAAAATTATTTTATCTATTTTTATTATCAAAGTCAAGGTTTGATGACAAAAATGTCGTTCTTTTTCAACCTATACTGTAATATAATAAAAAAAGTTAAAAAGGAGGTTAGAAAATGATTAAACAATATCGCTTAGCAAAAAATCTATCTCAAGAAGAGTTAGCTGAAGAAATTGGCATTAGTTGGCGACAATTGCAAAGACTTGAACATAGTGAAGAAAACACAAGAATTTCTACCTTCAAAAAAATAGTAAAAGCTTTAAATATCCCCGATGATGAAATCATTAAATTTATAAAAAACTAGATATATATAAGGACACTTTTTAATTCAAGTGTCCTCTTTTATATGTTTTTTCGACATAATTCGTCCTTATTCATGACACATTTTAGAACCGTCCCTCTTGTCTCATTTCTTTTCTTTTGGAATTCTATGATTGGAATTGGTAGTATAGATATTATGATTGTTATAATCCATTGTGTTTGATTTAGTGGTGCTAGTTTGAATATTTCTGCTAAGGTTGGTGTTAGTACAACTGCTACTTGTATGATTGTTCCTATTATGAAGCTTCCTATTAGGTATTTGTTTTCTAATATTTTTGTTTTAAATATGGATTTTTCACTTTTTATGTTGAAACTGTGGATAAGTTCTAGTAATCCCATTGAAATAAATGCCATTGTTCTTCCGATTTCTAATCCATAGTATTTGTTTCCTATGTTGAAGGCTAATAGTGTTAACATGCCTATCATTATTCCTTCTAAAATTATTTTGTTCCATAGTCCGTCTGCAAAGATTCCTTTTTTCTTGCTTATTGGCTTTCGTTTCATTATGTCTTTTTCTGCTGGTTCTAATCCAAGTGCAATGGCTGGTAAGGAATCTGTTACTAAGTTTATCCATAGTAGTTGAATTGCTAATAATGGTGTTTTTAGTCCTAATAATAATCCTATTAGTATGGTTACGATTTCTCCAATATTTGTGGATATTAAGAAGTGTATTCCTTTTCTTATATTATCATAAATGTTTCTTCCTTGTTTTACTGCTTCGACTATTGTTACAAAATTGTCATCTGCTAGAACCATGTCTGCTGCATTTTTTGCTACATCTGTTCCGTTTTTTCCCATAGCAATTCCTATGTCTGCATTTTTTAGTGCTGGACTGTCGTTTACTCCATCTCCTGTCATTGCTACTACTGCTCCTGTTTTTTGCCATGCTTTAACAATTCTTACTTTGTGTTCTGGTGTTACTCGTGCAAATACTGAATATTCTTGTATTCTTTTTTCTAATTCTTTTTGGCTTATTTGGTCTAATTCTTGTCCTGTCATGGATTTGTCTTTATTTCCTAAAATGTTTAACTGTTTTGCTATTGCTGTAGCAGTAGTAATATGGTCTCCTGTTATCATAACTGTTTTGATTCCAGCTTTTTTACAAGTTTTTACCGCTTCTTTTACTCCTTCTCTTGGCGGATCTATCATCCCTATTAAACCAACAAATGTTAAATTGTTTTCTATTGTATTACTTTCTATTTTTTGTGGTAATAAATCTAAATCTTTGTATGCAATTGCTATTACTCTTAATGCTTTTTGTGCCATCATTTCATTTTCTCTTTTGATATTTACTTTTTGTATTACATTTGTTTGACCTGAATTGCACTTTATTTGTTTTTGACATCTATTTAATATGACCTCTGGTGCTCCTTTAGTTATAACACGATAGTGATTTCCTATTTTATGTATTGTTGTCATCATTTTTCGTTCTGAATCAAAAGGTATTTCATTGATTCTTTGCATTTTACTACATAATTCATTTTTATTAATTCCTTTTTCTATTCCTTCATTTACGAGTGCAACTTCAGTTGGATCTCCTTTTGCTACTATTTTTCCATTTTCTTGTATTACATCACAGTTATTACACATACTACTTAATTCTATTGCTAAATTATTATTTTCACTAATAATTTCTACTACTTTCATTTTATTTTGTGTTAGAGTTCCTGTTTTGTCTGAACAAATAACAGAACTATTTCCTAATGTTTCTACAGCTGGTAATTTTCTAATAATGCTATTCTTTTTTGCCATTTTAGTAACTCCAATTGATAACATTATAGTTACCATAGCTGGTAATCCTTCTGGAATTGCTGCTACCGCTAATCCAACAGATGTCATAAACATTTCAATTGGTGCTACTTTTTTGATAATTCCTATTACAAAAATTAAAAAACATATAATAAGACACACTATTCCTAATATTTTTCCTACTTGTTCTAATTTTTTTTGAATTGGTGTTTCTGGTGCTTCTTCTTTCATCATCATATGAGCAATTTTACCCACCATTGTTTCCATTCCTGTTTCTGTAACAACTGCTTTCCCATTTCCATTTACTATAATACTTGACATATAAGCCATGTTATTTCTGTCACCTACTGGTATTTTTTCTTTGCAAATTTTATCAGCATCTTTTTTAACTGGCTCTGTTTCTCCTGTTAAACTAGATTCTTCTATTTTCAAATTAAAACTTTCTAAAATTCTACTATCTGCTGGTACATAGTTTCCTGCTTCTAATATAATAATATCTCCTGGTACCAAGTCTTCTGCTTTTATTTCCTGATTTTTTCCCTCTCTTATTACTTTTGCTTTTGGTGGTGTCATTTCTTGTAATGCTTCAATAGATTTTTCTGCTTTTGCTTCTTGTATTACTCCCATGAAAGCATTTAAAACTACAATACCTATAATTATAATAGAATCAATGTAATCATTTTCTCCTTGTAAGTTTGATATAATTGCTGAAATAATAGCTGCTATTATTAAAATAATAATCATAAAATCATTAAATTGTTTGATAAACTTGATTCCTATACTCTCTTTTGGCTTGTCCTTTAGTTTATTTTTCCCATATTTTTGTTGCCTCCTTGCAACTTCTTCTTTTCCTAATCCTGTTTTTTTGTCTGTTCCTAATTGTTTTATTACTTGTTCTTTTCTTAATGTTTCCCACATAATTTTATCTCCTTTGTGTTTTTTTATTTAATTCTATGTGAGTTGTTATTTTTTATGACTAAATTTAAATTTAGAAAATATATTTCTGTTTAACACAAAAAAACAGGTTCTTTCAAAATAAATTTGAAATGAATCCTGTTTTTATTTAAATGAGTGTCCCTTAAATCCCTAATTTAAGGATTATAAATAACGTCCCTCTAGTCTCATTGACAATAGTTTAGAAATACCACTTTCTTCCATGGTTACACCATATACAGTGTCTGCTGCTTCCATTGTTCCTTTTCTATGGGTTATTACTAAGAATTGTGTGTCTTTTGAGAATTTTTTTAGGTATTCTGCAAAACGATATACGTTGACATCGTCTAGTGCTGCTTCAATTTCGTCTAATACACAGAATGGTGCTGGATTTATTTTTAATATGGCAAATAGTAACGCTATTGCTGTAAAGGCTTTTTCTCCTCCTGATAAAAGCATCATGTTTTGTAATTTTTTTCCTGGTGGCTGAACGTTAATGTCTATTCCACATTCTAATATATTTTCTTCGTCTTCTAATTTTAAGGAAGCGTTTCCTCCTCCAAATAATTCTCTAAATACTTCTTCGAAATTTTTATTGATTATTGCAAATTGTTTTTTAAATTGTTCTTTCATTGTTACTGTCATTTCTGTTATTATCTTTCTTAGTTTGTTCATTGTGTCTTCTAAATCTACTCTTTGTTCACACATGAAGTCATATCTCTCTTTAATAGTTTTATATTCTTCAATGGAATCTACATTGACACTTCCTAAGTCTCTAATTTCGCTTCTCAATTGGTTTACCTTTTTTTGTGTAGTGGCTACATTTTCTGGTTTTTTGTAATCTTCTACTGTATTTGGTGTTAATTCGTATTCTTCCCACATTTTGTTGATAATGTTATTTATGTCTTCTTCTAATTTTTCTTTTTTTACTTCTACTTTTACCATTTGAGCTTTTAAGTCTTCTATTGTATTAAATTTATTTGTGATTTCTTCTTCTTTGTTTGTTAATTTTTCGTTTTTCTCTATTCTTTCTTTCTTTAAAGTTTCAATTTTTGTTCCACTATTTTTTACTTCTTCTTTTATTTTTTCTATTTTTTCTTTGGTTTCTTGAATTGATTTTTCTAATTCAAAATTATCATGTATAATTTGTTCGATTTGATTTTTTTTGTTTTCTATACTTCGTTTTTCATTTTCTATCTCTATTTTTATTCTTTCTTGTATTTCTTCTATAGATGCTTCACTTTCATCAAATGAAGATACTGATATTTTTAAGTTTGTAATATCAAAATTTAAATCATCTACATATTTTTGATTATCTTTATTTAATTCTGCAAATTCTGAAATTGTTGTGGTTAGCTTTTCTGTTTTTTCTGTTATTGATTGAATTTGTTGATAAATTTCTGCCTTTTTTTCTACTGCTTCTTGTTTATTTTTTTCTATGTTTTCTTGTTCTTCTTTTAGTTGATTTAATTTTTTCTCTGTTTTTTCAATATTTTCGTCAATTGCTATTACTTTTTGTTTTTCAGTTGCATATGTAATGTCTATTTCTTGTAGCTCTTTTTCTAGTCCAATTGCATTTTCTATTGTATCTTGAATTGATGCTTCATATTCTTGTTTTTCTTTTTGTAGTTTTTCCATTTTTGTTTTTATTTCTTTTATTTCTTTTTCTAATTTTTCAATTTCTCTTCCTCTACCAAGAATATTTACTGTTTTTTTAGCAACAGAGCCTCCTGTTATGCTTCCTGAACTGTTAATTATGTCTCCTCCTATTGTAATTATTCGGAAAGAGTATCCATTTTGTTTTGCTATTTTGATAGCAGTGTCCATGTTATCTACAATAACTGTTCTTCCTAATAAACTAATTATAATTTGTTCATATTTTTTATTGAATTGAATTAAATCAGAAGCAATTCCTATAACTCCTGTATCTTTTCCTTTTATTTTGTCTAATTTTTTTCCTTTGATAGAACTAATTGGTAGGAATGATGCTCTTCCTAAATTATTTTTTCGTAAATGTTCTACTAATTTTTTTGCATCTGTTTCTGTTTCTGTTACAATATTTTGTAAGCTTGCTCCTAAACACATTTCAATTGCTGTTTGGTATTCTTCTGGTACTTCTATTATATTTGCTAATACTCCATACATTCCTTTTCCTAATTCTTTACTAGTTTCACAGTCTTTTAATAATGATTTAACACTTTTTATATAACCTTCTTTTTCTTTTTCTGTTTCTATTAGGAATTTTAATTTTGCTTCTTTCATTCTTATTTCTGTTTGATAGTTATTTATGTTGTTTTGGTAGTTACTTATTTTTTTATCTGCTTCTTCTTTTGTTTTATTAATTTCTTCAATGGCTTTTACTACTTTATTTCTTTTGCTATCAATTTCATAGAATGCTTTGACAATTTCTTCTTTTTTCATTCTTGTATTATCTAATTCTGAAATGTAACTTGTTATTTCTTGTTTTATTTGATTTTGTCTTTTTTCATAGTTCTCATAATTTATACTTTGTGTTTTGTTTTCAGTTTGTAATTCATATTTATAATCAATGTTTTTTTCTACTTGTTGTTTGTATTCTTCAATTTCTAATTCTTTTGCTGATAATTTTTCTGTTATTTTAGCTAATTCTTCTTCTTTTTGTTGTAGTTCTTTTTCGAATTTTTCTTTGTTTTTCTTTAAGTTTATTTTCTTTTCTTCTCTTTGTTTTAATTCTTCTTGTAGTTCTTGTTGCTTGTTTTCAAATTCTTCTATTTCTTTTTCAAATCTTTCTTTATTTTCTTTATTATTATGGATTCTTGTGTTTGCTACATTGATGTCTGAATTTAACATTTCAATTTCTTTTTGACTTTCAAATCCTAGGTTTGACATTTCTTCTATTTGATTTGTTATAAAATCAATTTGTGTTTTTAATTCTTCTTTTAATTGTTTGATTTTTTCTAATTTTTCTTCTTCTTCTTTGCATTGTTCTGTATATATTTCTTCACTTTTTACTATTTCTTCTAATTCTTTTTTGTATTTTTCAATGTTATGTATAAAAAGCCCTATTTCAATATTTTTTAATTCTTCTTTTAGATTTAAATATTTTTTTGCTTTTTCTGATTGTGCTTTTAATGGTTCTATGTTGCTTTCAATTTCTGATAAGATATCATTAATTCTAAGTAAATTTAATTTGGTATGTTCTAATTTTTTTTCGCTTTCTGCTTTTCTGACACGATATTTTACAATTCCAGCTGCTTCTTCAAATATATGTCTTCTATCTTCTGATTTGTTACTTAATATTTCATCTATTTTTCCTTGTCCTATAATTGAATATCCATCTTTTCCAATTCCTGTATCCATGAATAATTCTAGCACATCTTTTAGTCTACATGGTGTTTTGTTAATGAAGTATCCTGTTTCTCCACTTCTATAGATTTTTCTTGTTACTGTTACTTCTGTATATTCTATTGGCAATCCTCCATCAGAATTATCAAATACTAAAGAAGCCTCTGCAAATCCTAGAGACTTTCTATTTTGTGTTCCTGCAAATATGATATCTAAGGATTTTGTTCCTCTTAATGATTTCATACTTTGTTCTCCGAAGTACCCATCTAATACTATCTGATATATTACTCTTTCCTGAACCATTTGGGCCAATAACTCCTGTGATTCCTGGCCTAAATTCTAATATGGTTTTATCAGCAAATGATTTAAATCCTTGTAATTCTAACCTTTTTAAATACATGTATTATCACCTTTTGTTAGTTTATACTATTTTTTGTCTTTTGTAAAGTATATTTCTTCTGTATTATACAAAATTCGAGTTTGAAACAATTTTAGCAATATTATAAATAAGACGTTGTTTTGCTGGGCTACATGTAATTAATGTTTCATATAATTCTTTATCTAAATAATTAGGTGCTTCTATTACTGTTCCTGTTATTAAATATTCCAAGTTTATATTTAAAACTTGTCCTATCTTAGCCAATCTTCTTAGGTTGATTTGTTCTCCTCTTTCTACACGACTTATGTATGCAACTGTTACATCTAGTTCTTCTGATAATTTTTCTTGTGACCATCCTTTGTTTTTTCTGGCTTCTTTTATCCTTTGTCCTATTATTTTATAATCAATTTCCATACTTCCACTCCCTTTCATAGGTAAATATAACATCATGAGTTCTATTTGTCAATATTTTTTCTAATTTATATGTAAATTTTTATTCTTTAGGCAATATATAAGTTTACAATTTTCTATCTTGAGTCCTTTCACCAAGTTCTACAATGAATATAGTTATATTTTTATAACTATATTCATTATAGGTTTGAGTAAAATAGTAATATATTATTTTATTGCTTTTTCTGCATATTGATTATTAATAATTTGATTATATGGTGCTTTTTGTTGTAGCTCTCCTGCTAATGTCATAACTTCTTCTAATCTGTGATAGGATTCTTCTTTCAATACTGGTGTTTCATTCCATGCATCAATATCTTTATAATTTTGTATAACTGTCGTTAGCAAGTCTATATCAGTATCTGGGAAGAAGTCTTGAATTGCTTCTGCAATTTCTTTTGCACTATGTTCTTTTACCCATTGTTGTCCTTGATACACAGCATTTGTGAATTTTTGAATTGTTTCTTCATTATTTTTTATATAGCTTTTTTTAGCAAAGTAAGCCGTATATGGAATTTCTCCTGCTTCTTCTCCAACAGATGCTACAATATATCCTTTTCCTTCGTTTTGCGTTAATGATGCTGTTGGTTCAAATAGTGTAACATAATCAGCATTTCCACTTGCAAATGCTCCTGCCATTAAGTCGAATTTAATACTATCATCTAGTTTTGCATCTGTTTGTGGATTTATTCCATTTTTCTTTAAGACATATTCTAATGTCATATAAGGGACTCCGCCTTTTCTTCCTGGTATTATAGTTTTTCCTTTTATATCTTCCCATTTAAAATTCTCACTTTGTTTTCTAGCTACTAAAAAAGAACCATCTCTTTTAGTCATTTGTGCAAATACTTGACAAAAGTCTTCTTTTCCTTCATTATACACATAAATGGATGCTTCTGGTCCAGCAAATCCTATGTCACATTGATTTGAAAGTACAGCTGTCATAACAGCATCTGCACCTTGCCCTGTGGTTATTTCTATGTTCATTCCATTTTCCCTAAAGTAACCATTGTTAATAGCTACATATTGTGGTGCATAGAAAACTGAACGAGTAACTTCATTTACTTTTATGTTTTTTAATTCTTCTTGTTTATCTTTTTGCATTCCTATGTTTGTTATAATCATAGCTAAAATGATTAAAATGACAATAACTACTACGTAAATTATCGTTTTCTTGCTCATATCACACCTCCTTATTCTATTTTGTATATTTTATGTTTCTTTTTTGAATATGTTCATATCTTTTTGGTTTTAAAAAAGTGCCTTTTTTAAAGCACTTTTTATATTGATTTTATTTGAATTTTTTAGAATTTTGAATTATTTTTTCTAATCCTAATACAGTTGCATACATTATTCCTGCTACAATTCCTAATATTATAACACTACTCATGACTAAGTCCATTTTAAATACTTGCCCACCATAAACTATTAAATATCCAAGTCCTGCTTTTGATACTAAAAATTCTCCAGATATAACTCCAACTAATGAAAGTCCTATATTTACTTTTAAAGAATTAATAAATGTTGATAAGTTTGACGGAATTACAATTTTTGTTAAAATCTGCCATTTGCTGGCTTGAAAAGTTTTTGCCATTTTGATAACTTCTTTGTCTGTTTTTAAAAATCCATTTAAATTTTCTAATATTGTGACAATTAAAGAAATAGCAATAGCCATTACTATAATTGCAGGCATTCCTGCTCCTACCCAAATAATTATTACTGGCCCGTAATGCTACTTTTGGTAAACTATTTAATACTACTAGGTAAGGATCTGCTACTTTTGCTAAAAAATCTGACCACCATAAAATTATTGCAATTATAATTCCTAGTCCTGTTCCTAGTAAAAATCCTATCATTGTTTCATAAACAGTAATTCCTACATGTTTTAGTAAATCATTTGAGCTTAAATTAATAAATGTTTCCCATATTCTACTTGGTTGACTCATCATAAAACTATCAATTATTTTTTGATTTGCTAATATTTCCCATATTGCAATAAATCCTATCAAAATAGCAATTTGTGTAATAAATATTTTATGTTTTTTGTGTTTTATTTTTTTTAAGTATTGTTTTCTTTCTTTCGATTCTATTATTTTATTCATCTACTTCCAACTCCTTCCATAAGGTATTGAAATATTGACTAAATTTAGGGTTTTTACGGCAATTAATAGGATCTCTTTTTTCTACTTCAAAATCAATTTTATGAATGTCTTTTACGCTTCCTGGTCTTGCATTTAGTACAACAACTCTATCTGACATACTGATAGCTTCTGAAATATCATGTGTGACCATTACTGTTGTGATTTCTTCTTTTTTTAGAATATGATAAATATCATTTGTTACCATTATTCTAGTTTGGTAATCTAATGCAGAAAAAGCTTCATCTAATAATAATATTTTGGGTTTTACTGCTAATGTTCTAATTAGAGCTACTCTTTGTCTCATTCCTCCTGATAATTCTGATGGATATTTGTCTTTAAAATCATATAAGTCATATTTTTTAAGTAATTCTTCTACATATTTTTTTGCTTCTTTTTCTTTTTTGCCTTTTACTTCTAGTCCAAACATTGTATTACTTAGAATAGTTCTCCATTCTAGCAAACAGTCTCTTTGTAACATATATCCTACTTTAGATGAAGTACCTTCGACTTTTTCTCCTTCCATGTAGATTTCGCCTGTTGTTTTGTTTTCTAATCCTGCTATGATAGATAATAGTGTTGATTTTCCACATCCACTTGGCCCTATGATACTTACAAATTCTCCTTGTTTTACTCTTAAATTGATGTTTTTTAATGCCAATATTTCGTCTTGTTTGTTTTGGTATTTTTTACTTACATTTTTGACTTCTAGCATTATTTCCATGATTGCCTCCTTATTTTTATCCTATCTTATTGTATTTTATGTTAATTCGTTAGGAGGCGTTCTTATATATTTAATTAATTTTTATTTTTATGATATTGTATTCTAAATTCATGTTATTTTTTTCATTTAGATTATTTTCATCTAATTTTAATAAAATTGGAACGATTATAGGATATCCTTTTACTTTTTCTTGTTTTTTATCTCTTATCCATCCTTGCATAACAGTGACACAATCATTTAAAATTTTATAGCAAATTTCTTTATTACTAATCAAGTCATGTTCTATTAAAAAGATAGTATTTTCTTTTTTTCGTTGATATAATATTGGTTTTTCTTTTTCTTTATATTTATTACAAATATAAGTATTACTATATGGAATTAATTCATCTGTTTCAATTATTTTTTTTGGCAATAAAAATTTGTTTATTATTTGAGCTACTTCTTTTGTATTTTTTAATATTTCCATTATATTTTCTTTTTGTTTTTCTTTTTTATTTTTTTCTTGTATGTTGTATTCTTGACTTTCTTCTGCTAATTGCAATACTGCATTTAATCTTACTGTATGAATGTATTTTAGATATTGACCATATGTAAATGTTTTCAATATCATTCCTCCTTTTTTCTTTTTCTGTTTTTTTGGAAATTTTTCGACTAAATTTTGAATAAAATTTTATTAGAATTAAAACTTACTTTTATTAAATCATCAAAAAAGAAGATTTGCAAGCGTTTCTACAAATCTTCCTATTATTCGTCATTATTTCCTATTTTTCTACAATTAGAAATAACTACTAATTTCTTCCAATCCTTCAAACTTATTTTGTCTATATACTTCGTATAAAACAATATTAACAGAGTTTGAAAGATTTAATGATCTTAGTGTCTCTCTCATTGGAATACGAATAGTTTTGTCAATATACTTTTGTAAAATATCTTCTGGTAAACCTTTTGTTTCTTTACCAAATAATATAAATATTTCTTTTTTATTTTTATAATCTGGCTCTGAATATACATGTTTTCCCTTAGTTGTTGCAAAAAACATGTTGTTTTCCTCTGGCTTATATTTTTCTAAAAATTCTTTAAATGATGTATGTTCTTCTATTTCTACTTTATCCCAATAATCTAAACCTGCTCTTTTTACTGCTTTTTCGGATATATCAAATCCTAATGGATGTACTAAGTGTAGTTTAGCTCCTGTTGCTGCACATGTTCTTGCGATATTTCCTGTATTTTGTGGTATTTCTGGTTCTACCATAACTACATGTATTTTCATTTTTAATTACCTTCTTTCCTCAAAACTCAGACTACTTTTATTCTTTAAAATGTTTCTGTCTAATAGCTTCATACAAAATAATGCCAGTTGCTACTGATGCATTTAAACTTTCTGCTTTTCCTATCATTGGAATTTTTATTTTTTCATCTGACATTTCTTGTATTTCTTTTTCTACTCCATTTGCTTCATTTCCAATAACAATTATTTTCTTATTATAGTTAATATTATAAATCGTATTCTCCGTTTGTAGTGATGATGTTACTACTTTAAATTTATGTTTTTTAATTTCTTTTAATGTTTGTTTTAAATTTTCACATTCAATAACTTTTACTCTAAATATTGCTCCCATTGTTGAACGAACTACTTTAGGATTATATGCATCAGTTGTCCCCTTTGAAACTAATATTTGGTTTAATCCAATACTATCTACAGTTCTTAAAATTGTTCCTAAATTTCCAGGATCTTGTATATCATCTAATGCAACTATTATATCTTGTGTATAATCAATATCTGTCTCTTTATTATTTTTTCCTATAATTGCCAAAATCCCTTGTGGAGTTTGCACTTCTGATAAATATTTTAAAATTTTTTCTGTTACATAAATACAATCATATTTTGCAATTTCATACATCAATTCTTTTGGAATCGCTTCATGTTTTTCACAATCATCACATAATATAATTTGATGAATTGGCGCCTCTTCTTGTATAGCCTCTCTTACCAATTTAATTCCCTCAATCATATATTCCTTACTAAGGTCTCTATATTTCTTTTCTTTTAGCTTCTTTATATGTTTGATATATTCATTTTCTTTACTTGATATTGGTTGCATATTTCTCTCCTTTATTTTAATCATTTTGGTCTTTTTTGGGACGGAGTAAAAAACTGTCATTTTAAAAATTCTATTAAGTCATTTAAAATTTTTCTTTCATTTTCGCTTCCGATTTGTAATGTTATCATTGGTTTGATACCAGCTGAAAATTTAATTTTATTACCATATTTTTTTACTAGTTCTGTTATATCAAATTCCATGGTATTTGCTTCTAAAGTAATTAAAACAGCTGTTTTTTTACTAGCAATTTTGATGATTTTCTTTTGTTTTGCTAAATATTTAATTCTTGCTATGTCAATTAAATTTTCTAGTTCTTCTGGCATATTTCCAAATCTGTCTATTATTTCGTCTATTACATTTTCTATATCTTCTTCTTTTTTACAAAGAGCTATATTTTGATAGATTTCTATTTTTTGATTAGCATCTGGTATGTATTCATCTGGTATATAACTTGTTACATTCAAATCAATTTGTATTTCTGTTTCTGGCTCTATTTTTATTCCTTTCATTTCTTTTATAACTTCTTCTAGTAAATTACAGTAAGTATCATATCCTACTTGTTCTAAATGTCCTGATTGTATTTCTCCAAGTAAGCTACCTGCTCCTCTAATTTCTAAATCTCTCATTGCTATTTTGAAACCTGAACCAAATTCAGTAAATTCTTTGATTGCTTTTAATCTTTTGTCTGCTACTTCATTTAATAGTTTGTCTCTTTTATATGTGATATATGCATAAGCTTGTTTATCTGCCCTTCCTACTCTTCCTCTTATTTGATATAGTTGTGCTAATCCCATTCGATCTGCATTTTCTACGATAATGGTATTTGCATTTGGTATGTCAATACCAGATTCTAAAATTGTTGTACATACTAATACATTACTTTTTCCTTCTACAAATTCCTTCATAATTTCTTCAATTTTGCTTCCAGGCATTTGTCCATGAGCATATGAAACATTGGCTTCTGGAACTAATTTTGCAATATCATCTGCTTTTTTTTGGATTCCTTCTACTTTATTAAATATGTAAAAAATCTGTCCATTTCTTTCTAATTCTTTTGTAATGGCTTCTTTTATTACTTCAGTATCATATTCTAATACATATGTTTGTACAGGTTTTCTATTATGAGGTGGCTCATATATGACAGACATATCGCGAATTCCTACGATTGACATATGCATTGTTCTTGGAATTGGTGTTGCTGTCATCGTTAATACATCAATATTTGTTTTTAGTTGTTTGATTTTTTCTTTGTCTTTTACTCCAAAACGATGTTCTTCATCAATAATTAATAGTCCTAAATCTTTAAATAATACATCTTTGCTTAATAATCTATGGGTTCCTATTACAATATCTACTTCTCCTAATTGTAATTTTTTTATTACTTCTTGTTGATATTTTTTACTTTTAAATCTATTTAAAATTTCTACTTTAATTGGAAAATCTTTAACTCTTTCTTTAAATTCCTGATATTGCTGTTCTGCTAGCACTGTGGTTGGTGCTAAATAGGCTACTTGTTTTTGATCCATAACAGCTTTAAATGCTGCTCTTAATGCTACTTCCGTTTTTCCATATCCTACATCACCACATAATAATCTATCCATTGGTTTTGACATTTCCATATCTTTTTTAACTTCTTCTATACAACGTAATTGGTCTTCAGTTTCTTGATATGGAAATTGTGCTTCGAATTCATTTTGCCAAGGAGTATCTTTACTAAAAGCAAATCCTTCTACTTTTTCTCTTTTTGCATATAATTCAATTAGTTCTTTTGCTATTTCTCTTAAATTATTTTTAACTCTAGTTTTGGTATTCTCCCATTCTTTGCTTCCTAGTCGATTTATTTTTGGTTGAATTGCGTCTCCACCTATATATTTTCTGATTGAATCTAAATCATTGGTAGGTATATATAATATGTCATCATTTTTATATTTAATTTTAATATAGTCTTTAATAGTTCCATCTGCTTTTATTGTATTAACACCAATGTAAATTCCTATTCCATATCTTCTATGAACTACGTAGTCGCCTACTTTTAAGTCTGCAAATACGATTTTTTCTCCTTCTTTAAAATCTGTATTGTATATTTTTTTTCTTCTTTTTTCTCCATCTATTAATTCATCTGCTACGATAACTAATTGATTTGTGTCATAAGATTCAAATCCAGAGGATAATTTTCCTAATGAAATAGTAACAATTGCTTCACTTGCTTTGACAATAATTGTTTGGTTTAGCTTTTCTTCTATTTTATTTGTAATTTCTTTTTCATTTAATAATTTTTGTAATTTGTTTGCTTTTTCTTTATTACTTACTAGTATATAAATTTTTTTCTTTTGTTTTATAGCTTTTGGCAAATACTCTAATAAATTTTCTATTTCACTTTTGTAATAATTTATTTCTCTATATTCAAATTTGTATTTTTCTGCTGTTAATTTACTAATTGTATCTTGTTTTTCTGCATATATTTTTTGTCTATTTTCTAGTTTTTCTTCAATTTGTTCATAGTTTAATAAATTTGTTATTGCATCTGGTACAATTTTTTGTTTTTCTAACAATGCTTTTGTTATGTTTTTATAGTCAATTTCTACATTTGTTGCTCTTTGGTGTATTTTTCCTATTTCTTCTAAGAAAAATACATAATTTTCTGATAAATAGTTTAATATTGTTTCTTGTTTTTCATAAAAACAATTGAAATATTTGTCTATTTTACTGATATAATTTCCAGCTTTAATTTGTTCTATATCTTCTTGTATTATTTCTTTTTGTTTTTTGTTTGATTTTGTTTTTTCTATTTTTTCACAAATTTTTTCTATTGTATTTTCCAAAATATATTCATGAGCTGGGTATATAGTTGCTTTTTCTAGTGTTTGTATTGATCTTTGAGTTGTAATGTTAAATTTTCTAATAGAATCTACTTCTTCTCCCCAAAATTCAATTCTAATTCCTGTAGTTTCATTTGTGGCAATATCTATAATTCCACCTCTGACGCTAAATTGTCCTCTTCCTTCTATTAATTCATATCTTGAATAACCTAGTTTTACTAATTTTTGCTTTACTTCCTCTAGTGAATAGTTTTCTCCTATTTTAAAGTTTAATTCATTTTTATATAAACTTTTTTTATTGGGTAATTTTTGCATGATTGCTTCTATTGTTGTTACAACAATTATATTTTTTTTATTTTTTATTTCATTTAGTGCTTCAATTCTTTGATATGGTATTTCTTTACTTTCTGCTACATAATCATATGTTACAATTTCCTTTTTTTGAAAAAATGCAACTTTATCTGTGAAATATTTTATATTTTCTACTAATTTTTTTGCTTGTATTTCATTATAAGTAATTAGACAAATTGGTTGCTTATTAAATTCATTTATAGCTACCAATAATTGTATTAATCCCACGTCAGTTAAGCCCGATATAGCTATCGGACTTTGTTTGTTTTCTATTTGTTTGGCGAAGTCTATAAATTTTTTTGACTTTCCTAGTTCACCTAATATGGTGTTCATGTAACTTCTCCTTTATTTTTTATACTTTTTTTATTATATCATATTTTTATATTTTTACAACCAAACGGTTAAATTTAGAATTAATATATTTTTCTAATTTTTCCATAAATTCTTCTGGTTTAATTTCTTTTTTTGCTACCATATCTAATCCTTTTTCCCAACTTGCTGTTAACTTAGGATTTAGCATATCTGGCATAGCATAAAAAATAATGTCGTAAATTTTTTCTCCTTTTTGTGTCGGTGTAATAATTTGTGTTTTTTTGTTTATATCTATATATTTTATTTTTTCTAATTTTTTTATAATTTCTGCTCTAGTAGCACTTGTTCCTATTCCAGCTCCTTTTATTTGTTCTCTTAGTTCTTCCTCTTCTATTAATTTACCTGCATTTTCCATTGCTAAAATTATAGAACCAGAATTATATCTACTTGGTGGTGATGTTTCTGCATCTTTTATTTCAAAATTTTTGACATTTATGTTTTGACCTTTTTTTAAATTTTTTATTATTTCTAAACTATTATCTTCTTGTTTTTCTTTTTTATTTTCTTGTGGTTTTAAAATTTCTAAATATCCTTGTTTCATGCAAACTTTTCCACTATAATTAAATGTTTCGTTTTCTATTTTTACTGTCGCTTGTATTTTACTATATTCTGCTGCTGGATAAAAAATGGCTAAAAATCTTTTTACTATAACTTTATAAATTTGTTTTTGTATGTCTGGTAAATTGTTAAAATTTTCATATCCTTGTCCTGTTGGTATTATGGCATAGTGATCTGTAATTTTGCTGTCATTAACATACTTTGTTTTAATTAAATTAGTACTATATTTTTCTTCTACCATTTTTTTGATATAATTTTGTATTTCTTCATCTTTAAATCCTTTGGCTATTCCATTTAAATTTTTTGTTATTTCTTTGGCAACTGCAGTTGAAAGTACTCTTGCATCTGTTCTTGGATAAGTTACTAATTTTTTTTCATATAAGTTTTGTATTATTTCTAATGTTTCATCTGGTTTAATTTTAAATCTTTTAGTACATTCATTTTGAATTTCTGCTAGATTAAATAATAATGGTGCATTTTCTTTTTGTTTTGTTTTTTTCAGTTCTGATATAGTCGCTGTTTTCCCTTTTAAATTTTCTATAAATTCTTTTGCGTCTTCTTCTTTTTTGAAGCCGTTTTCGTTATATAATTTAGTTGATTCCCAAAAAATTGATTTTTCATTTACTTTCCATTCTGCTTTAAATGATTCTTCTTCTCCAAATTCTCCTTGTATTTTATAATATTTTGTTTTTATAAAATTTCTTATTTCTCTTTCTCTTTCTACAATCATTCCTAAAACACAAGTCATGACTCTACCTACTGATATGGATGCTTTTTCTTCTTTTATGCTTTGGGCTAATCTTCTTCCATAAATAATAGATAGTAATCTTGAAAAGTTTATTCCTATTAGATAATCTTCTTTTGCTCTTAAATATGCACTATCAGATAAGCTATCATATTCTGATAAGTCTTTTGCTTCTTTAATTCCTCTGATGATTTCTTCTTCAGTTTGTGAATCAATCCATACTCTTTTCATTTGTGCTTGTGGATTTGGTTTTGCCATCATAAAAACAAGACGTTGAATATATTCTCCTTCTCTTCCTGAATCTCCTGCATTATAGATTTCTTCAACGTCTTCTCTTTGCATTAATTCTTTTACGATATTAAATTGTTTTTGGACTGCTGGAATTATTTCATATTTCCAATTTTTTGGTATAAAAGGAAGAGTTTCTAATCTCCATTGTTTTAATTTTTCATCATATTTTTCTGGATAGCTCATAGTTACTAAATGACCTACACACCAAGTAATTATCCAGTTATCACTTTCTAAGTATCCATCTTTTCGTTTAGTTGTAATTTTAAGTGCTTTTGCAAATTCCATTGCTACTGACGGTTTTTCTGTTATTAATAGTTTTTTTCCCATTTATTTTTTCCTTTATTTACATTTTTCTTTGATATATTTATTTGCTATTTTTTCTATTTTTTTCATTTCTTTTTTTGTCTCTGGTATTTGATATTCGAACTTGTTAATCATTTTGCTTATTATATCACTTTCTTTTAATATTTCAAAACTACATGGAAAATTAATATCAAAAACAAATGACGCAAATCTTAAAATTTGGTCAGTTTCACCTTTCTTGTTTCTAACATCAGCTAATTTGTAATTATGAAAATCTTCTAACATTTTTTTTGATAAATTTCCTTGTTCTACTTCTTTGATTCGTTCTGGTTCTTGCCAATAAATGAAAACAGCTTCATATAAAAGGTCTATTTTATCAGCATCTTTTATTATTTTACAAAATAATTTTTCTTCTTCTGTTAATCCTTCTGTTAATTGATAACGATTATGTTCATATATTGCTTTGTATATGATATTGTCATATATATTTTCCGTACAATATTTTCTAATATAATTTTCTTTTTTTAATATATCAACACCTATTTCCCCATGATTAAATTCTTGGTTCGTTTTTAATTGTTTATATTGTTCAAATCTTCCAATATCATGTAATAATCCTATTAATTCTGCTAATTGTATTTGTTCTTTTGTTAATTTCAATTCTATTGCTATTTTTTTGCTTATTTTGGCTACACGCATTATGTGTTCTAATTTTATTTTAGCTCTTGGATTGTTTGGATGTAATTCTTCAACATGTTTAATTAGTTCCGTTTGGGCTTTTTTTATATCTATCATTTTTCTCCACTCCTCATTTTTCATTGTATCATTTTTATTGATTAAATTCAACTTTTCGTGGCTTTTAAGTTTTCGTTTTTTTTGATAGATAGATTATAAGAATTAAAAATTAATGATAAAATTTTTCGAAAAAATTTATTGGCCTATTATATCTAATTATCCTTTAATAGGCCTTTATAGTCCCTGTACTTTTGTTTTTAAATAGTCAATTTCCATATCATGATTTTCTACTTTTACTTCACATAATGAAATTCTTTTTTCTTCCATTTGTATATGTTCATTATTTACAGTAAAAGCATCAAATAATGCTTTTAGCTTATCTCCATGTTCATGCTCGATTACTGCTACACTTCCACTTATTTTTCTTGTTTCCTTTTGTATTTCTACTACTTGTTTTCGTGTTTCTACTATTTCTTTTTGCATTTCTGGAATTTTTGCTACTTGCTTTTCTATTTCTGGAATTTTATTTAATTGAATCTGTATTTCATTAAACTTTGCTTCAAATTTTCTATCCAGTAATTTGTCTATAGAATCTAATAATTCCTTTTGTTCTTTTTGATTCATAAGTTCCTCCTTTCTTCTTTTTTCTACAATTAATTGTGTCATTATTATACTCGTCTGATATGAATATGTCAAGAAAAATCGATTGACATATTTCGACATTTGATGTCATTAAACTGTAAAAAACATTTAATATTTCTGACATACATATGTTTTATTTTTATAGTATAATAAGAGTAACTTTTAAAAGGAGAATTGTGTATGAGTGTAGAAAACGATTTAAAAAGAGATGGCATTGAGGTAGTCAAAGCTTTAGATACCTTAAAAATTAATTCCATAGCACGCAATATTTCGCAAAAAATTTGCGAAACTTTTCCTAAATATGGTTTGAACCAAAATGAATTATTTATTCGTTTATCTCGTTTAAATATGTATAAAGCTAAAATGCCAGAAGGAATGGCAGAGGCAAATTATTTCTATAAAAATACTTCTATTTATTTTAATGAACATATTGCTGAAGAAGATTTAGAAGAATTTGCGGTTCATGAATGTATTCATTATATTCAAGAAGTAAAAGATAAAAGAAATTATTTAGTAAGAATGGGACTTTGTGATTATACAGAATTTAAAATTTATGGTTTAGGATTAAATGAAGCTGCTGTTCAATTAATGGCTTCTAAAATAAATGGTATACCAAAAGAATATGTTAAATATTTCGGTATTAGTTTTGAAACTATAAGTCCATCTTATTATCCTTTAGAATGTTGTTTAGTACATCAATTAGCTTTTCTTACAGGAGAAGATGTTTTATTTGAAAGTACAATAAATAGTAATGATAATTTTAAACAAATTTTTTCTAATTTAACTTCTCCTAAAGTATTTATGGCAATTCAAAATGCAATTGATGAAATTCTTTTTCATGAAGAAGATATTATTAAGTTAAATAATAAAATCGCCCAAATAGATGACCATAATAAAAAAGTTGATGGAATGATTAAAAAAATTGAAGAATTAAAAAATGAAATTTCTTTAACTTTTATGAGAACACAAAATCTTATTATTTCTAGCTATTTTGATACTGCTTTTGAACGAATTGTCAACTTAGAAGATGTTGAATCTTATCGAAGAAAATTATATACTTTTAAAGATTATCTTGGTTTTGTAGAAGGTTATACTTTTTTTAATGATTACTATGTTGATAAAATGGAACAATTAGAAAATAAATATAACTTATTAGAAAATGGAGATTTTGAAACTACTGCTTTAAAGATAATAACCAAAAAAGAAAATATTTTTATTCGTATTTTAAAAATAGTGAAAAAAATTATTTTTGGTGGAAATACAGAAAATATAACGGAGTAACATATATTGTTACTCCATTATCATTTTTATTATATTTTTTGCTGCTTCTCTTCCAGAATGAGCAGCCCATGCTACAGTTGATTTAATTCCTGCTACATCTCCTCCTGCAAATATTTTAGGATTTGAAGTTTGATATTTATCGTTTATTTTAATATTTCCCCATCTATTAGTTTCTAATCCCAAATTTGCTACATATGATTCTACCTTTGATCCTACTGCCATAATAACACAATCAGCTTTTATTTCATAATTACTATTTTCAATATTTACAGGAATTAATCTAGTTTCTTTTTCTTTTTGTACTAATTCTGTTTTTACTAGTTCAACTTTCTCAACCTTTTCTTTTCCTATAATTCTTACTATATTATTTTGAAACAAAAATTCAATTTCTTCTGCCATTGCTTCTTCTACTTCCTTTTCTTCTGCTGGCATTTGCTCTCTTGATCTTCTATATACGACTTTTACATTTTTTGCTCCTAGTTTCTTAATTGTTCTAGCACAGTCCATTGCTACATTTCCACCACCAACAACTAAAACTGTCTTTCCTTCGTAGTTTGGATGCAAGTTATATTCTAATAATTCATTTCCTCCAAATACATTTAACAAATTTTCTCCTTCTATTCCCATAAAAGAAGATTTATTTGCACCAATACCTAAAAAAATTGCATCATATTCTTTTTCTAATTCTCTAATAAAAATATTTTTTCCTAATTGTTGATTGTATTTAACTTTAATTCCTAATGCTAGAATTTTATCCACTGTTTTTTGTACAATCTTTCTTGGTAGTCTGAATTCTGGAATTCCATGAACAAGAAGTCCTCCCAAATAATCATATTTCTCATATATAGTTACTTGTACTCCACTTCTAGCTAAAAAAGCACTTGCTGTTAATCCAGCCGGTCCTCCTCCTATAATAGCTACTTTTTTATTGTTTTTCTTTTTATTCATTTCTTCCTGATAACAATGTAACAAACTGTTATTATCTTCTATTACATTATCAAAAGTAAAAGCTTCTAACTCACCAATTGATACTGGTTCCCCTTTAATCCCTCTAACGCAAAAACCTTGACATTGTTTTTTATGAGGGCAAATCCTTCCACAAACTCCTGATAAAACTGTTGTTTCTGTTAGTACTTCATATGCTTTTTGGTAATTTTCTTCTTTTATTAGTTCAATAAATTTAGGAATTTGGTTCTCTAATGGACATCCTTTAATTGAACATGGTTTTACTTTACAATTTAGACAATAATTTGATTTTTCTTTTATTTCTTTCATTTTTATATTTCTTCTTTCTGTTTTTTTTGTTATTTTACGATAAATATTATTTATTGTCAATGTAGCTGACTTTCAAGTTTAGTTTACTGTACAACTAATTTTAAATCTTGTATAAAATCAATCTTTTTGGTTTCATCCCTCAACAATGCAGCAGGATGCCAAGTTGGCATATAATTAATTCCTTTCATTTGAATCCACTTTCCTCTTGAAGCAGTAATTCCATATTCTTTTCCCAAAATATTCTTTAGCGCCACACTTCCGAAGAAGTACAATAATTTTAGGTTTCACTAAAATCACTTGATTTCTTAAATAATTCAAACAAGCTGTCGCTTCATCTTCCTCTGGGTTCCTATTAGCTGGTGGCCTACATTTTACAATATTAGCAATGTAAACTTCTTCTCTTTTTAATCCCACTGTTTGAAAAGCCATATTCATTAATTTTCCTGCCTTTCCTACAAAAGGTTCTCCGAATTCTATCCTCATCTGCTCCTGGGCCTTCTCCAATAAACATTATATCTGCCTCTTTATTTCCTTC
This sequence comes from uncultured Clostridia bacterium, assembly GCA_963559365.1. Classification (GTDB taxonomy): domain Bacteria; phylum Bacillota; class Clostridia; order TANB77; family CAG-508; genus CAG-269. The sequence goes on from CAUWKC010000002.1 coordinate 65,801, forward strand.
TCCAAAAACAATATTCTGCCTTGTTTTGCACAATTTACATTTATTACAATTTATAATAGAATTTTCTAGTTCTTCCCATGTTTCAAACATTTCTTCCTCCTTTGGGACAAATTAACCTGTCCCTACTGTTTCATTTCTATTAGTGCTGCATTTAGTCCATAGCCTTGTTTTTCTGCTCGATAAGAATGTATTTGGTCTGAATGACATACACTGCAAATTCCACTGTCTATGATATTTTCTGGTTTTAGTCCTTCTTTTTCTAATAAGGTTTTATTAATTTTTACTGTGTCTATTTTCCATTTTTTATTTGGTATGGTTTCTTCTATTATTCCGTCTATGTTTTGGAATTCTTTTTCAAATTCTTCTTTTACTTCTTTTTCTACTTCAAAGTGACATTTTCGGATGCTTGGACATATACAACAAATTATGTTTTCTGGTTTTGATTGAAATTCGTTTTTCATCTTTTTTATGGTTTTTATTCCAATTTTTTGTAATGTCCCTCTCCAACCAGAATGTGTATTAGCTATTACTTTTTGAACTGGGTCAAAAAATAATAATAATATGCAATCAGCATTAGTGGTTGTTAGTATTATATTTTTTTCTTTTGTTACTAATCCATCGGTTTGAGTGTATTGTTGCAAATTGAAGTCTGGCTCTTTTGGATTTATTTTTTGTGTTACAATTTCTATTTTGTCTGTATGGTTTTGTATTGGTTTTACTAAGTTTTCTGCTTTTGTTCCAATTGCTTGGCATAATGTTTGGTAATCTTCTATTGCTTTTTGATAACTATTGTTTTCTAATGTTTGATTATTAGCTCTTGCTGTTCTATAGTTTCTATTAATTCCTATTCCATATGCATGGTTAATAATATTCTGATAATCTAATAATTTCTTGAATTGTAAATATTCGATTCCGTTTTTTTTGATGTGAATTATATTCTCATTTGATAGATCCATTTATATTCACTCCTTTATTTTGTGTTTTTTGTTTTTTTAACAGTAAATAAAATTTCTTTTAAAATCTCCTCTTTTGGTTTTTTATTAAGATAATGATATGTATTGTTTTTTTGTCTAGTATTAAAATTACATATTGTCTTGTATTCGCAGTATTCACATGGCGTTTTTCCGTTTTTGTTATATGGTTTTAGGTCTATTCTTCCACTTAAAATTTCTTTTGAAATTTGTTTTATAACATAATCAATGTAGTCTTGTAATATTTTAAATTCTTCTTTACTAACACCATTTGTCCATTTTTGATTGATGGCTCCTGTTGATGTAAGTGCTGCTGGTACTAATTTAGAACTTCCTGATGTTAGTTTAGTATCATTCATTTGAATTATTTTTACATCTGCTACAATTAATCCTTTCATTCGGAAATTTTTTCTAATCATTTCTTCGATTTCTTCTTCTGAAATTTTTTTGTCTGCTTTTATCATTTGTTCTAATAAAGAAAAGTAGAAAACTCCAGCTGGCATAATATCTTCTTCTTTACAAATAGCATCAGAATATGTTAATAATTGAATCTGAAGTCCTGCATATACTTCGTTTAAATCAATATTTTTACTAGAAGACTTGTAATCTATAATTCTTAGGTATTTTCCATCTTCTCCTAAAGCTGTATCTATTCTGTCAATTTTTCCTGTTATTTCTACTTTTTTTCCGTCTTCTAATGATAAAATAATTGGTTGATATTTTCCTTTTTTACCAAATTCTATTTCAGTTCCTTCTATATTAAAGTTACTGTAAATTAGTGTTTGTATAATGTATTTTAAAGCTTTACTTACCATTCTTTTCAATCTTTTTACTAATGCTCTATATTTAGCTGTTGCCTGAAAAATGAAGTTTTTGCTCATTTGCAAGTTTTTGTCAATTATTTCTGAAACTATTTGCGTAATCTCTTCTTCTTCTATTTCTGTTAATAATATACTTTTTTCTTTTATAGTTTCAAAAAACTCGTCAATAGTTTCATGCATAAAAGAACCTGTATCAAATGTATGTATTTTTAAACTTTCATTTTCTTTTAGTTTTAAACCATATTGTAAATGATAAGAAAATGGACAACTTCTATATTTTTCTAATCTTGATATACTAGTATTTAATGTATTACCATATAGTTTTTCTATGTTTTCTTTTTGTATTTGTTGTGGTAAGTTAGTATACCCAAGTCCTTGTAAATCATTTTGTAATTTTTCTTTCCATTCTATTTTTTCTTTATAATATTTATATAGTGTATACCAAATATGAGAAATATTTTCCTTTTCTTGTAATTTTGCTAAATTTTCTAATAGTTCTTCATATGCTACCTGTTCATTTAACATATGATATGATTTATTTATAATATCACTTTCTTCTTTTAAGTTAGGATATAATTTTTTAATTTTATGAATTAGCATAGATGCTCTTAGAGATTTTCCTTCTTTGTCTGATGAAGGATATGATAAATAAAGACTTTCTTCTGCTGTTGTAAATGCTTTATAAATATTGAAATTATCTTCATAAAGTCTTTGTGTAGTATCTTTAGCTAATTCAATTCCTTCTTGTTTTAAATATCTTCTTTCTTCATCATCTAAAAAACCTTCGTTTTTATTTACAGAAGGAAAACTTCCATCATTTAATCCAATTATAAATACAGTTTTTACTTTATGACTCCTAGAACGATCAACATCACCAACAATAACTTGATCTTGTGTTCCAGGGATTTTTCCTAATTCACTATTTTGCAATCCTACTCTTACTATTTTGCTATATTGGTCTATTGTAATATTATCTTTGCCAAACACTAATATTATTTCGTCTAATAATTCCATTATGATATGATGACTAGCAATATATTCACTAGCTAATCCTAATAAGGATTTATCTTTTAGTTCTTTAACTTTTATACCTATTTTTTCTTCCCATTTTTGGTTTTGTAAAAAAGTATAAAAACATTTTGTTATATTTTCTGCTGTCTTATTTTTATTTATTTCTTGTTTCAAAATAATAAGTGGTTCAATTATTTGTTTTCTAATTTCATTGAATCTTTCTACTTTTTGTTTTTTATCCTCTTTTTCTAATTCATATGTAAAATCTTGTTTCCATTTATTTTGCTTAATTCCCCATTTATTACAATAATTTTCTAATTGAAAGATTTCATCTGCTTCCAAATTAGAAAATCCTAATTTTAAATAGTTAAATACTGATTCTGTTGTAAAATTTTTATTTAAAATCTCTAAAATCGAAATTATGTATTGTATAACAATATTTTGATTTACATCTCTTTTTTCATCAATAAAAACAGGTATTTTGTATTTTTGAAAAATTGCTCTTACTAATGAAGAATATTCTTCTATATTTTTTGTTATAACAGCAATATCTTTATATCTTTTATTTCCTTTTTGTATTAAAATCGCAATTTGTTTTGCTACTTGTTCTATTTCAGAATATGGGTTTTGAGCCAAAAATAGGTGTATGTTTTCCACATTTTTTTCATAAATTGTGGAAATTGGTTTATTTATATTTTCGCTTAAATGTTTTAATTCTTCTTTTTTAAAACGATATTGCTTTTCTAATTGAACTGGTTTTTCTAGTTCTAATTTATTTTCATTTATTAAATTCCATAATTTCAATATTGTTTCTTTATTGGTATAATAAATATCATTATCTGGATTAGTATTAATATTTAAGTCATCAGTACATAATGTAATGTTTACTTGTTTTGCTTGTTTTGCAAATTCTTTTATTACTTCATATTCCTGTTTTGTAAATCCTGAAAATTCGTCTAAATATATTATACTGTTTGTTAAAAAATTTGTTTCTTTTATTTTGTTAGCTAATATATTCAAAGCATCATTTTCTTCAATATATTTTCCTTCTATTTTTTTTTCAAATTCTTTATAAATTAATGCGATGTCTTTTAATTTTGTTTTTAAGTATGTATCTTGTGTTTTTTCTATTTCTTTTTCTAGGTCTTCTACATTAATACCATGTTGTTTAAATTCTGTTATTGCAGTCATACATAAATCAATATTTTCATCAGATTTCCCTAAAAATTTTAATTCTTTTTTATTTTGGTTTAAAATAGCATAAATTAGCATAGCTTTTCCGCAAGAAGATAAATTCGTTTTTGTGCTCCCTCCGACTTCATTTAATACTCTATATGCCATTCTGCTTAAAGTAACTACTTCTGCTTTTAAAATAGAATTGGAAGTTGCAATTTCCATTAATTTTTTTTCTGCTGTAAATGAAAATTGCTCTGGTGTAATCATATATATTTTGTTTTCATCTTTTAATTTTTTAGCTATTTCAGAAAAGCAAAATTGACTTTTTCCGCTTCCTGGTTTTCCATATATAATTCTGATTCCCATAGCTCCTCCTTATGCTTCTCTTCTCCAATAAAATAAATATTGTTGTGCAAGTCCTGCAATATCTCCAAATTTTTCCTTTGCTATTTTTTCAATTTGCTCTTTTTTCACTTTTTTCTCATCATTATTTTTTATGTATAAATCGTTCATAACACGTCTTACCCATACATCTATAGGGAATACTTCTAGTCTTTTTAATGTTGAAAATAATAAAATACAATCTGCTACTTTTGGTCCTACTCCTGAAAGTGTTAATAATGTTTCTCTTACTTCTTCTGTGTTTGGATTTTTTTGTAGTTCTTCTAAATTTACTTTATTTTGTATAATTGCTTGTGTTGTTTCATATAACCTTTTATCACGAAATCCTAATCCTAATTTTCTAAATTCTTCTATAGTTACATTTTTTAATTGCTCTGGTTTAGGGAAAGTATAGTAATCTTTTCCTTTCCATACTATTTTACTTCCATATTGTCTGGATAGTCTTTCTATAATTCCTTTAATTCTAGGTATATTATTATTAGCTGAAATAATAAAAGATATAATAGTTTCCCATAAATTTTGATTTAATAGTCGTATTCCTTTTCCATATTGAATGCTTTTTTCCATGTTTTCATCTATTTTAGATAATTTTTCTTGAATAGTTTTATAGTCTCTTTTTAAGTCAAAATATTCTTCCACTATTTCTTGCAGATTACCATTACTAATTCCTTGGATTGTAATTGTATCTTCTTCTTTCTTGATATTAATTACATTTTCTTCAAATATTCCTGTATAACTTCCATCTTCTTGCTTATTCCAACGAAAGCATTGTCCACATTCAAAAATATCTTTTAATTCAAAAGCTTCTACTTTTTTCAATATTACTTCTTGTTCTTTCAATTCTTATCCTCCTAGAAATAATTTTTTATCTATCCACAAAATCATTATACTACTATTTTATGTTTTTTTAAAGCCTAATCCTACTACTTCTCTTGAATTTGTTATTATAATAAAACTTTTTGGGTCTATTTTTTTTGCTATTACTTTTATTTTGTTGATATCTCCTCTTGCTGCTGCACACATTAATACTAATTTTTTTTCTTCTGTATACATTCCTTTTCCATATAAACCTGTAGTTCCTCTTTTAATTTTATTTCCAATTTCTTTTGCAATTTCTTCATTTTTATCAGATATTATCAAAAATAGTTTAGTAAAATATATTCCTTCAAATAATATGTCTATCATTTTTCCCATCAAATAAATTGTTATTGCTGAATATAATCCAATTTCAATCTCTTTAAAAAATATAATATTAAGTGTTACAATTATAATATCAATAATAATTATGGCTCTACCTATGCTAATACTTGGTTTATACTCTTTAGCTAAATAGCTAATTAAATCAGTTCCTCCAGTGGATGAACTGACTTTTAAAATAATAGCTGTTCCGCAATCCAATAATAATTCCTCCATAAATGCAGGCTAAAAATCTATCTTGAGTTAATGGTTCTATTTTATCTAAAAAATCTATAAAAACAGATAATGTAATTGTTCCTATCATAGATTTTATAAAAAAGTTTTTTCCTATTTTATATATTGATAATATAAATAATGGTATATTAATAAGTAATATCATAGTTCCCATTGGAATATTTAATAAATAATAAGTTATTGTTGCAATTCCAGCAATTCCTCCTGATGATAATTGATTTGGTAATAAAAATAAAGATACACCTACAGCTATTATAAAAGCTCCTAATATTGTTCCTATTGTTTCTATAATTATTTTTTTTATATTATATTTTTCTTCTATATGCATAAAAATCACCTTTATTTGCAGTATTTGCATATATTGGCGATTTTATACTTTTATTTAGATAGTATGATTAATTGTTATATGTTTTGGTGATTTCAATTTTTGATTTTCCTTGTTTTATAGTTTCATCTTGTTTTAAGATTAAATCTACATCATATGTATCTTTTAATTTAATTACATTTTCTTTTTTGTGTCCAATTACATTATTGCTATCTATTGGATTTACCGTTACTTCCACTTCTTTTACTTTTATATTTAATTTTTTTATTTTTCCTACAATTGCATCATACCACATGGCAGATTCAACTAATTGTCTAAATGCTGGATGGTATGGTCCTGCTACTACTTCACTATTTGGCATTTCTGGGTTTGTTATTTCATCTGTGTTTTGTAATCCTACACGAATAATATCAATTTTTTTATCTGCAAACATTCGAACTAGTTCTTTACAAGTCTCTACTGCTTGTACTAATGGTAATGGGTCATATTTTCCCTCTTTATATTCTTTTTCTAATTTCGTATTTTTAATTACTAAAACTGGATAGATTCTAATCATTTTAGGTTTTAGTTTAATTAGTGCTTTAGCAGTATTTATTTCATCTATTTTTGTGCTTTCTGGTAAACCAACCATCATCTGATGTCCTAATTTAAATCCATTCCAACGAATCATTTTAGATGCTTTTTTAACATCTTCAAAAGTATGACCTCGATTTGTTCTTTTTAAAATATAATCATTAGCTGATTGGACTCCTAATTCAATGGTTTTTACTTTGTATTTTTTTAATCTTTTTAGGATTTTTTTATTAATCGCATCTGGTCTTGTAGAAATTCGTATAGATTCAACTTTTCCATCTTTTATATATTCATAAGCAGTTTCTAATAATTCTTCTTGTAAAGATGGTTCTATTGCTGTGAAGCTTCCTCCATAAAAAGCAATTTCTATTTCTGCATCTTCATTTTTTATACTTTCTAGGTAATCATCTATTATTTTTTTTGCTGTTTCTTTTGTCATTTGCTTTTTTTGTCCACTAATTGATTTTTGATTACAAAAAATACAATCATTTGGGCATCCTAAGTGGGGTACAAAAATCGGTATTATATATTGTTTTTTCATAGTTTTACCTCTCTCTATTTTAAATTTTCTAATGCTTTTTTCGCTGCTTTCATATGTGCTTCTTTTTTGCTTTTCCCCTTTCCCTTTGCTAAAATTTTTCCATCACAACTTACTTGTGCTTCAAATTTCTTATCATGATCTGGTCCTTCTTCTTTTGTAATTTCGTATTTAATTTCTACATCTCCATGAATTTGTAATTTTTCTTGTAGTACAGTTTTGTAATCTTTGTCTCCAACATGTTTTGTTTCTTTATTAATTTCTGCTTTTAAATTCTTGATTATAAATTTTTCTGTTTCCTCTATTCCTCCGTCTAAATAGATTGCTGCAATAACTGCCTCTACACTATCTGCCAAAATTGCTGGTCTTTCTTGCCCTCCATTTCTTCTTTCTGATTTTCCAACATATAAGAAATCACTAAAATTATGCTTTTGAGCTATATTATATAAACTTTTTTCGCAAACAACACTGGCTCTAACTTTAGTCATTTCTCCTTCTTTTAAATTAGGATAGTTTTGGTATAAATATTTACTTGATAAAAATTCTAAAATACTATCTCCTAAAAATTCTAGTTTTTCATTGCTTTCTATTTTTTTTTCATTTGCATATGATGTATGAGTTAAGGCTTTTTTTAATAATTCTTTATTTTTGAAAATATAACCTATACTTTTTTCTAATTCTTGCATTTTCTCACCTCTTTTCTTTTTCTTCTTTATTATATACTATTTTACAAATTTTGCAAGTGGTCATTTTGGAGTCTTTTTTGGGACGGAGAAGAAAACGACCGACCTTTTGGGGACGGAGAAGAAAATGACCCCAAAAATACCCAAAATGACCAATATTTTTTTCTTTATTTTTATGGACAAGATACAACTATTATTGTATAATAAGTATGTATTATTTTAAGTAAAAAAAGAAAGAGAGAAAAGTTATGTTAGATAATCATGATAATAGGAACTTATCTGATGTATTTAGAGAATTGCAAGAAATACAACGTGAACAAACAACTTCTCATGTTCAAAGCAAAAAGCAACGTCAACGTATACCAAAACAAAAAAAGAGCTTTGCTTTTCGTTTTAATACCAATTCATATTATAAAAATTCTGATTTAAAACTTTCTCATATTATTGTTGGATGTAGTATTTTAATTATTGGATTAGCTGTTTTCTTTCCTAAAAATACTTCTTTTACACAAAGTTATGCTAAAGAAGAAAGTTTAGAAGAAATTTCAGAATATGAATTAAATCGTCATCGTTTAAATATTCAAAATATTATATCTGAAAATGCAGGTATGGATCGTGTAAAGGAACAAGTTACTGAAGAACGTGATGTTGAGTTTGAAACAGAATATAATAATAATCCTTCTCTTCCTAAAAGTGAAGAAGTTGTTAAGCAAGAAGGAGTTTTAGGTAAAGACAGTATAACTGCTGTTAAAACCTATGAAAATGGAAACTTTGTAGAAGAAATTATTTTAGCAAGAGAAAATTTAGTGAAACCAATTTCTAAAGTTGTAGATGTTGGTACTTCTGAATTTTTGGCTAAACACAAGGTACATATTGGTGATATAATGTATTTCTTGGATAATGCTATTTTAAAAGAAACTCCTGATACTAACAGTAAAGATATTGCTGAAGTTAAAAAGAGTTTAGATGTTAAATTATTAGAATTACCAAGTGAAGAATGGTGTAAAGTTTCTTTTGATAATATAGAAGGTTATATAAAAACTTCTAATTTAACTTCTTCTTATACAACACCAAACATTGTAGAGAAGAATAGAATTCAAAGAATATTAATTAAAGTAAATCTTGATATGGAACTAAATCGTACTAGTGGTTTAACTTTAAATGATTATAAAAAAATATTTACAAATTTACCAAATGATAAAAATGATATTTTTGAAAATAATTACACTGCTTTCTATAATGCAGAAAAAAAATACAATATTAATGGTATTTTCTTAGCATCTATTGCTATTCATGAAAGTGGTTGGGGAACATCTGAAATTGCTAAAGATAAAAATAATTTGTTTGGATATGGTTCTTATGATGCTACTCCTTATGAATCTTCTTTTGAATTTACAGATTATGCTGAAGGAATAGAAACTGTTGCTAAATCTTTAGTTAAATATTATCTTAACCCATCTGGAACAAAAATTTATGGTGGCGAAACAGCTGCTGCTTGGTATTATAATGGACCCACTTTAAAAGGTGTTAATACTAGATATGCCAGCGATGAAAATTGGCATGCGAAGGTATATCAATATATGGAAACTTTATATAATAGACTTCAATCATAAAATTTTAGGAGGTTAGTATGAAAAAAAAGCTAAAAATTAAAAATGAAAGATTTGTATTTACTATTCTAATGATTGCTTTATTTGCTATCTTCCTTTTATATTATAATTTTGTATTTTCTGTTGTAATTGCTCGTAATAGCTTTGCTAATGAAATGATAGAAATTGCAGACCAAAATGAAAAGCCTATTTTTACGGTTCAAAAAATATTAATGTATAGTAATGCTAATGCAATTGATAATTCAGAAAACCAATCTTTAAAAGATATGAGTATTTGCCAATATACTGACCTTTCTATTTATATTGATAATATGAGTAGCATTTCAGAATTGACTGATGAAAATACTGTAAAAGAATTATACATCGATAATATTGTTATGACTTCAAAGGCAGATAAAGGTAATAAAGTTTTAAATTATAAAAGTCCTCTTGAATTCGGAAAATATAAAATGATAGAACCACCTGAAAATAATAGAGTTAATTTTAATATTGTTAATACTAATGTTGAAAATGAAAATAATGATTATAAAAACCCTACTTTTTATACTGACTGCTCTAATCCTATTTCGTTAGGTTATATGAACAAAGATATTTTAACTAATTATGCTGTTTCACAAGATACTAATAGTGTTTCTTTTAATGGAAAAGTCTTAAAAGAAGCTAGTATTAACTTAGAAGATATTAATTATACTTTATCATTTAATATTCATATTGTTAATAATTTAAATCAAAAATTTGTTTATCATATGAATTTAGATGTAAATTTAAATGATGATAAAGGTGGCATATATAATGGTTATGTATTTAAAGGCAAAAATACATCTGGAAGTCAATATCAATTCTTTAAAGAGTTTTAAAAAACAAACACGGACTGAAATAAATCAGTCCGTTATTGTTTTATTTTAAAAAAGTTTCTACAATTCCTTTTCCTTTTTCAGATGTAATTTTTAATATAGCTCCATTTACAATGGCTAATTGTGGTGATACATGTCCAATGTCTGCATCTGTTATAATTGGAATATTTAAATCTCCCAATGTTTCTAAAACAGCTTCATTAAAAGTAATATCATAATCATTTCTAACAAATAGTGGCCTTCCAAAAATAATACCTTTACAGTATTCAAAATATCCTGCATTTTTCATTTGCCACAACCATCTTGTTAAAGTTGCTGTTCCTACTTCGAAACATTCTAAAAACCATATGACACCTTCTTCTCTATGTTTTTTTATGTATTCCTTAATATTATCATATTTTGTTCCAAAAATACTTTGTATACAATCCAAACATCCTCCTAATGCTCTTCCTTGCATTATAATTTTTTGTTCGCCTGTTAGGTTTTTCCATTCTACTTTTTCTGTTAAATTATATGTAGCATTGGGATTTTCCTCTACTTCTTCATTTTTTATTTCATATTTTTCAAAAGAAGTCTGTGTAATTTCGTTTCCACTTACTATTTCTATAGCATCTTTTAGATTTCTATAAAGAGGTCTCATTGCATAATCTTTTACTGTTTGACAATACATACTTGGTATTTCTAAAATAGTATTGAATAAAAAATTGATTCCTGTTATATCTGAATATCCTTGCATCCATTTTGGTTTCATTTCTTTTATTTTTTCCCAATCTAAGTAATCTAACATTTCATCTAAGAAGTCTCCTCCTGATGCAAATAGAATTAATTTAACATCTTTATTTTCTAATAACTGCATGAATTCTTTTGCTCTTTGTTTCGCTGATGTACTTCTTCCTTTTTCTGATTTTCTTACGCTTTCACTTTCAATTACTTGATAACCTAATTCGTTTAGTTGCTTAATTGCTTCTTCTAATTTCTTAATCTTCTCTTCTTTTGTTATTCCATCTGATGGTGCGCAAATTCCTATTGTATCTCCTTTTTTTAGTGGCTCTGGATATCTCATATATTCCTCCTAATCTTTTTTCCACTTTTCTTCATAGTTTCTGTTTATACATTCTTTATGTTTGTTTTTATAACATTGTGTATATTCTTCGGCTGTTATTTCTAATCTATTTAACACTTCTACATAATATCTAGCAACATCCGTCATTTCTGTAATAAATTCTTTTCTTATTACTTCATCTTCCATGATTGCTTCTATTCCTTTTTTCTTTATTATTGCTATGCTTTCTCCTATTTCTTCTATCATATATAATAAATGATTTTTTGCAGCTTCGGGATACATATCATCTCCCCATTCTTCTTTATGTAATTTAAATAATTCTTTTTGCATTTCTTTCATTTCTTTTATACTTATATCTTTTTCAATTTCCATTTAAATTACTCCTTATCATAATTATTTTTGGTTATAAATATGTTGAAATAATAATAAACAATGGAAATTGTAAAAATCCCATTGTCTTTTAATTTTTGGAGGCGACACCCGGATTCGAACCGGGGATCAGAGTTTTGCAGACTCGTGCCTTAGCCACTTGGCTATGTCGCCATTTATATTTATGGAGCAGGTAGTGGGAATCGAACCCGCAAATCTTCCTTGGCAAGGAAGTATTTTACCATTAAATTATACCTGCATAAACGTATTTTTAATACGTTTAATATGTTATCAAATTTTGCTTACGTTGTCAAGCTTTTAATTCCTTTTTCCTTTAATTTCCAATTGGTGCATAGTTATCTGTTACTATTTTATAATTACTTTTAAAGTCTTTTACTTCTGTTGATAAAAGTTGTTTATATTCATCTTGTTTTTCAATATTTATTTCTGGATTTCCTTTAATTCCTATCAATATTAAATTTTGTTCTAGCGTTTTATTTTGATTAGTTTTAACTGCAAATAATTTTACTTTGTCAAAAACACTTTTATAAGTAGCATATTCATGTTGTATGAATTTTGAATTTTTTCCTTCTAAAGAAGAAATAATATTTGTAATAACAATTCCATTGTCATTTAATAGTTCTTTTGCTTTTTTCATTGATTCATAAGTAGTTAATTCAAAAGGTGCGTTTAATCCTTTAAATGCATCTATTAATATTGTATCATATTTTTCTTTACTTGTATTAAGATAGCTTCTTCCATCTTGATGATATATCTTTAAATTAGGATTTGCAATTTCTAATCCAAATTCTTCTTGAGCAATCTGTGTCATTTTTTTATCTATTTCTACTACATCTATAGTTTTATTTTCATATTTTTTTAAATAATGCTTAGGATATGTATATGCTGCTCCTCCTATCATCAATGTTTTATTTGCATTTTTATTATAGTATTCAAATAAATCATAATAAGTTAAATATTTAGCACCCATTTCTCCTGTTTCTTCGTTAATGTATGATTCTAATCCTGTATCTACTTGAAGTGTTTTATAATTGATATTATTTTCTCCTGCAATTGTTTTTACCCATATTCTACTATATTCAGAATCAACATCTTTTATGATATCTGGATGTTGTTTTTTGAATAAGTTTTTTCCTGACGAACATAAAATAATAATAGTAATTAAAAGTATGATTCCAATTCCTATATGTTTTTTATTTTTATTTGGATAACTAATAATTGATAATATTAATAATGTAATACTACTTCCTAAAATTATATTGCTTACACCTAAATTTGGTATTAATATAAATCCTGCTACAAAAGTCCCTACAATGCTCCCAATTGTTGATAAAGACGATATTTTCCCTGATACAGTACCTACTGACTCTTGTTCTTTATTTTTTAATTTTACAGCAATTGGTGAAGCAGTAGCCAACATAAAACTAGGTATTCCAAATAGTAAAGTTGCAGATAAAATAGCAACAAGAATTAATTCATTTAATTTTTCTGCTAAACATTCTACAATTATAACTTCAAAAATAGGAATTAAACTGGTTGTGATAGCTGCTATTGCTATGAATTTTGATAAATCTTTTAAATCTTGCTTTTTATCTGCAATTTTTCCTCCTACCCAATATCCTAAACTCATACAAACTAACATTATTCCAATTATAGAGGTCCAAATCAAATTAGAACTTCCAACATAAGGAGATAGCACTCTAGCTGCTACAAGTTCTAATATCATTGTCATAGCTCCACAAATAAAAACAATTATTTCTAATTTATATTTTTTCATATTTTACTCTTTTCTTTATTTCTTTTTGCTTTTTTTAGTTTTCTTTTTTGTGGTTTCTTTTTTCATTTCTTTTGCTTCTTCTGGATTCCACTTTTCTCCCTTTTTAGGTTTATTCCAAGAAATGTAATCACAAGATCCAGGATTATTCTCACAAATATAGTAATTTCTTTTCCTTTTTGTTTTTCTAACTTGTACAGTTGCTCCACATCTTGGGCATGGTACATCAATAGTTTCAATAATTGGTTTTGCATTTTTACATTCTGGATATCCTGGGCATGCTAAAAATTTTCCATATCTACCATATTTATATACCATCATTCTGCCACATTTTTCACATGGTACATCTGATACTTCGTCGACCAATTCTACGTGTTCTAATTCTTTTTCTACTTTTTGAATTTCTTTTTCAAATGGTCCATAGAAAGTTCTTATCATTTTTTTCCATTCTTCTTTTCCCATAGCGATTTCATCAAATTCATTTTCTATTTTAGCAGTAAATTCCACATTAATAACATCTTCAAAGTTTTCTGTTAATAATTTATTTACAACTTTTCCTAATTCTGTAGGAGATAATTGTTTTTGAATTTTCTCAATATATCTTCTTTCTAAAATAGTTGTAATGGTTGGTGAATAAGTACTTGGTCTTCCAATATCTTTTTCTTCTAATGCTTTTACTAAACTCGCTTCTGTATAACGTGGTGGTGGTTCTGTGAAGCTTTGTTTTGGATTTAATTTCTTTAATTTTAATTCTTGTTTTTCTTTTAACTCTGGTAACATTCCATCTTCTTCTTGTTCTTTTTGATCTGTTCCTTCAATATATAATGTCATAAATCCTTTAAATTGTATACTTTGTCCATTAGCTTTAAATGTATAATTATTAGCATCTATTGTAACTGCCATTGTGTTATAAATTGCTGCTGCCATTTGACTTGCCATAAATCGATTATAAATTAACCTGTATAGCTTGTATTGGTCTTTTGTTAGATATTCTTTTATAGTTTCTGGCTCTAAGTCAGCATAAGTAGGCCTGATACCCTCATGCGCATCTTGTGCTTCTTTATTTGTTTTATAATATCGATTTTCGTAATATTTTTCCCCATAGGTTTCTACTATGTGTTTCTTAGCTGATGCTCTAGCTTCTTCAGAAATTCTTGTAGAATCTGTTCTCATATAAGTAATTAAACCAACTGTTCCTTTTTCCGGCATTTTAACACCTTCATATAAACCTTGTGCTACTGACATAGTTTTCTTTAGTGTAAATCCTAATTTTCTGGAAGCTTCTTGTTGCATAGTACTAGTAGTGAATGGTGGTGCTGGATTTCTTTTCTTTTCTCCTTTTTTTACTTCTTTTACAATATATTTTGCTTTTTCTAAATCATTTAAAATACCATTAATTTCTTTTTCTGAATGTATTTCTTGCTTTTTTCCTTCTTTTCCATAAAATTTTGCTTGAAATTCTTTTTTACTTTCTGGTTCTTTTAAATCTGCATACAGATTCCAATATTCTTCTGGAATAAAGTTTTCTATTTCTTCTTCTCTATCTACGATTAGTTTAACAGCAACAGATTGTACTCTTCCTGCTGATAATCCTCTTCTTACTTTTTTCCACAAAACTGGACTCATTTTATATCCTACAATTCTGTCTAATACTCTTCTAGCTTGCTGTGCATCAACTAGATTAATATCTATGTCTCTTGGTTCTTTAATTGCTTTTTGTACAGCTGTTTTTGTTATTTCATTAAATGTTACTCTTGTAATTTTACTTTTTTCTTCTTCTAAAATATTTGCCAAATGCCAAGCAATAGCTTCTCCTTCACGGTCAGGGTCAGTTGCAATATAAATTTTTTTAGCTTGTTTGGCATCTTTTTTAAGAGATTTTATTAAATCTCCTTTTCCTCTTATATTTATATATTGTGGTTCAAAGTCATGTTCTATATCAATTCCCATTTTTGATTTTGGTAGGTCTCTAATATGCCCCATGGAAGCTACTACTTTGGTACTTCCTCCTAGGAATTTTTTTATGGTATTTGCTTTTGCTGGTGATTCTACTATTACTAATTTGTCTGCCATATACTCCTCCTTATTTCCCCTTACCTTAGTATTTTAGACTAATTTCCTACAATTTGCAAGTTTTTTCTTTGAAAATCATTTAAAACATCTTCTACTATCACTGGTGTTACTTCATTTTCTTTTAATAGATTTAAAATTTCTTCTATTTCTTTTTCATCATTTGATATATAAGTTATTTCTTTATTTTCTATTTTTGTTCCTTCTTTTCTATATTCACTTTTTATAACATTCATACCATATATCGCTTTCTCTTTTTTTATCAATTGGTCTTCATTGATTATTTTGTAATATTCTAGTTGTATTGGATAGTCAATTCCTGCTTTTTCTAAGTCTTCCTTTTTAATAAAAGTACTGCTGTAAAAAATTTTCATTTTCCCCTCCTCTTTTCGTGCATTGTTTTTTATCATACTATGTTTCTTGTTGCTTTTCAAGGATTTTTCATCGCAATTTTCTACATTTTTCGCAGTACCTCAAGTTTCAGATTAATGGTGTTTGGGTTATGAGGCATAATTGGAGAGCTTTTTTAATTCATTCATCTTATAATCTCACTTTCAAAATATTGTTCCTGAAAATTAATTAGTTCTTTAATTTCTTCATCATTATAATTTTTTCCTTTTGGTACAACAATTAATTTGTCATCATTGTCATTTGTTCTATGTATTACTGCTATACATTTTCCTTCAAAATTCTCTATCTCTTTATTAATTCCTAACACATAACAATCCAACTCTTCTCCATCGCCACTAATTGTATTAGGTACAAATCCATAATTTACCGTATATACAAACCCATATTTTGGATGTTTGCTATTAAGTGGTCTATCTATTTTTACTTGAACTATATTTCCAATATAGTTATATGATTTCCTCTGTTTTAAAACTAACGCTTTATGATATTCATCTATTCCAAAATCAACTGTCGGAACAATTTCTTTGCTTCTACACATTTTCATAAATTCATCTATAGTGACCCATTTAGCATCAATTGATTCTCCATCAGGAAAAGTTATTTCTTTTTTATTTATATCTCTTTTAAATAGCCATAAATCTTTAAAATCTGGTGGTATTTTATCTCTTCGTATTTCTTTTAAAAATATAGCTTCTTTCTTTGAAAATTCAATTCCTAATTCTTCTTTTAATTCTCTAATTATTCCTTCTAAACTCGTTTCTCCTGCTAGGATTGAACCTCCACTGCATTCCCACATTAGCCCAAATTTTTTGTGGCCTGCTCTTTTACTTATTAAAATTTCATTTTTAGAATTCATTATAATTCCTGTTACTACAATATGGTACTCTCCTTCTTTGAATTTATATACATCTCTTTCGGCAGTTTTTCCTATTTTCTTTTTATTAATATCATATATATCCCATAATTCAGTCATGTTTTACTCTCCTTTTAAAGTTTGATTATTTAATTTTATTGTTTTGGTTCTTATTCTTAATTTTTACTTTTTTATTTCTTTTTTCTATTATTATACCACTTATCGTGAATACTGAAATGCATTGTCTGTTAAAATTTGTTTAACTTCTTTGACTGCTGTTCTAGTTTTGTGTATGAAATTCGAATTTATGATCTTCGGGTTATGAGCGAGGTTTGACCGGTTTTTGTGGTTTTGTGAAAATTAGAGTTTTTGTTGGTATTTCGATATTTACAAGAGTTTTGATTCATAGAACATTTGTGCATTTTTAGGGCATTTTTTGAAAAGATTTTACTCAATTTTTACCCAATTGGTATGGTACGTTTGTTCTTAAAAAATTGGCTCTTATAAATGCGTTTTTGAAAATGAAAAATTTTAATTTTTGGAGGTTTTAGATTATGTATAATTTTAGAGAAGTTAATGATGATATTTTGAAAGATTGGTTAATGTTTAGAGAGGATGATTTATGTTCTTTGACTTGTGATGAGGATAGAAAACATCTTGTTTATTTTGATGAGATTAGCGCAAATATTTTAAGGAATGTTCCTAATGAGAATAAAAAATATGTTCAGAAACAATTAAATAAACTAGATGAGAATTTTATGGATTATCTCTGTTATTGGAATGAGAAGTATTATAGGAATGGATTTTGTGATGGGGTTGAATTGATTGGCGGATATTTTGGTAATGAATAATTAAAAATAGGCAATATGAAAATTTAATTTCATATTGCCTATTATCATTTATTACTTTCAACTGATTTAACTAAAGGCTTATTTCTCTGAAGTGCAGCTATTCTAATATCCTGTATCTTATTTACTTCTTTAAGTGTATTGACATAATTTTGTAATTCATCTTTATATTTTTGTGGCAAATATTCAAAAAAGATATTCCAAATATAACGATTCCATCTCCATTCATCTTCTGTAATTTCTCCGCTCAGGTCACTTATAAAATAATTATTCTTTCTAGCTTTTAATATAAATCTTTTAAATTGGATTTCTTTATTTAATTGAATAAAAGCATCCTCAATCCATCTTAATTTTATTACTTCAAATTGTTTTTTAGTGTATGATTCTTCTATATTATTAATCTTTTTCATATAATATTTTTCATCTGCTTCTTTATTATAATCGTCTACATATGTTTTTAATTTTTCACAATTTTCATATCTTAATGAAAATCTATCTATTGTATTTTCATATAATTCCTTATCTTCATTATAATAGTTTTCAAATAATATTTGTTTAAACATTTCTTTTAATTTATGTTCACTATATTCTATTTCAAAAATATCATACCAATATATTATGTTATATATATCATCTACTAATTCATCTAAGCATGTATAATTATATTTATTTTCTAAAATTGAATTATATTTATTTCTAACATTTTCTTTTATTCTATCTTCACTCAGATAAAAAATATTCTTTTCATCTTTATTGTATAAAAATTGCTCTATTAATTGATTCATTTCATTAATTAAATTTTGAGTATAATTTCCTTCAAAGATTTTTAAAACATAATGAACTAGAAAAGCCTCCCTATTTATTATAATAGATGAATTGAAGTAATGTCTTTCTATTCTTGTTTCCATATCTTGATCTAGACTTCTTTCAAAACTTTTGTATGAATCATATTTTTCATTTTCTTCCATTTCTTTTGGTTGATATAAATTTTCTGTTTTCTCTATAGTAACAGCCATACAAGATTTTAAAATCACTATGTTTATATCTCTGAAATTATTATTTAAATATTTAGTATAAATTTCTAAAAATAAATTAACTCCCTTATTAATTGTTCTTAAATTATCAATTGGAAATTTTTCTATAAAATTTTCAATAAATTTATTTAACTGTTCCTCATCTATATATTTATTCAACCTTGAGACTACTAAAGAAAAAATAGCTTCTTTAGAAAATCTTGAAATATTATATTCTTTTTCTATAATTTTTTCTTTAAAAGATGTCCAAACTTCTTTATCTGTTTCATTTATCTTGGTTTCATCTCCTATTAATACTATTTTTATTTTCTTACATAGCGATAGTTGTTCTATTACTCCTAAAATATCTTCTATTGATATTTTTGTACTTTTTCTTTCCAAATCATCTATTACTATTATTAAGTTATCTTCTTTATCTAAAATAGAATGATATTCTTCTATAAAAGATTTGGCTTTAACATTAGGAGAATTAATACTAATTCCATAGCAAGATATTGAGCCACTTATTTTTTTTACTAATTCTTTTCCTTTTTTAAAGAATTTTCGTTTAGAATTAATTATTTTAAACAACTCTTTAGCTATTTCTTCTTGTATAATTTCTATGCTATCTTTTCCGAATAAACTAATATATATTGAATTTTGTTTATTTTTTATATATTCATTAGTATAATAACTTTTTCCAATTCCCCATTTACCATTTATGAATATTTTTTTATATGTACTTCTACTTTCAAAATCTTTAAGTATGTTTAATATATCTTTTGATTCCATATAATTTTCTCCTTTCATAGTTCATTTTTCAAAAATGCTCATGCAATATTCATCAAGTGCAATTATTAGTTCCATTAAAAATTGTAAATTATAAGCTATTCTCTTCTTCTCATAAGCATATCTCAACACAATAAATGCTTTTCCTACTTCTTTTAAATTTAATTCAAATGATTGTTTATTTATATTTCCACTTTTATGCAATTTCTTTATAACTTTTTTATTTTCGGTTGGCAGTAAATTGTATAATTTGTATAAATCGTGTTCTTTTCTACAATCAATTTCTTTTTCAAATAAAATACTTTTCAAAAATAATTCACATGAAAA
Source organism: uncultured Clostridia bacterium (assembly GCA_963559365.1). Classification (GTDB taxonomy): domain Bacteria; phylum Bacillota; class Clostridia; order TANB77; family CAG-508; genus CAG-269. The sequence continues at coordinate 85,734 of CAUWKC010000002.1, forward strand.
AGCAATGTTAGTGCATATTGGATTACTATATTCGCTTAATATCATATCTAAACATCTTTGTGAAATAATATAAAATCCAACTGCTGTTTTATAAGTTGATATTGCTATCTTTTTATAATCCTCTTTTGTATTTAATTTGTATTCTTCATTTTTCTCCATTTGAAAATATGCTTGTTCACTACTACTCATATCAATATACTACTTTCTTATATTTATTATCAAAAAAAAACAAAATAATCCTGTAATTTTTAATTACTCTCATACTTTGCTTTTCTTTTGTAAAATTTATTCTAGATATTCTTTCAATCCATCTACTATTTTATAAACTTTAGTCATTGGATTTCTTGGTGATGCTTGTCCATTTTTATTTAATTCTTCCATATATTCGCAATTTTTTATCGCAGTATGTAACTTTCCTTCATCAGTAACTTTATCAAATATATTTGTACCGTTTTTAGTATAATCACCTAAACCTTTTTTCTGAAATTCTTTGCTAAGTTCTTGTAAGACATCATCTTTTGAAACATATCTGCTTAATTTCTTAAAATGTGCCAATAGCCAAAGCTCAAAGTTAGGATTAGACCAAGCTACATCACAGTCACAAGTTTTAATTGCTTTATCAAATTGTTCATCTGAATAATCATCTTTATCAAATACAACCCAAACTTGTCCATATCTTTTATTTGAATAGTTTACAAATTTATCTGTATGTTTTACTAAAGCTGTGGTATTTTCGCCTGTTCCTTTTATTTCAATATTAGAAATTAATACATCCACTTTGTTTCCATAATTTTCATTTATCTTTTTCTTTAGTCCATTAAAATAATTTGCTTCAGTTTGCTTCCCTTCACATACAATTAAGTAATTAGCTGGTGCAAGCCTCTTACTTTTTAATCTGTCTTTCCTTGATATATTTCTATTATTCTTCATGTATTATATCAAATTCTTCCAATACTGGAATAGCACCATATCTTCCAGTTAAATAATCTTTATTGTAAGTCGCATCATTTCTTACTTTTTTGCCTACATTTTTATCATCTTCTAGTATATAATCAGATAATGCATATATTTCTGAAATACCATCTTTATCTTTTTCTGCAAACCATATTTCATCTCTTCTAAATGTTTCTTTATTTAAGTTTACTGTATCATGTGTTGAATGTATTAACTGTCCATTGCCTTTATTTGTATCACTATTATGGAATAAATTAATAATATATCTTGTTAATAAAGGATGTAGTTTCGCATCTAATTCATCAACAAATAATACCATACCATTTTTAAATGCATCCATAAAGAAATCAAATAAGTGAAGCATCTTTCTAGTTCCATTAGACTCTAAATAAAATGGTAATGCTTTTAATTCTCCGTTTTCTCCCCTATGAATAACTTCAATATCTATAATGCCATTGTTACTTTTAACAGCTTCTATTGAATCTGACGTAGTTTTTATTCCTTCAATTCCAGAATCAAAAGTTTTTATAAATTTTAATAGTTCTTTTTTATAATTTTCATCACTCAAATTTTTTAGTGAAACTCTATTATTAATGAACCTTTCAAAATTAGGATTACCTAAATCTAAATATGTGCTGTTTACAAACCAATCATATACATTACTAAAATCTTCATTATTTCTATCTATTTTACTATATATATTTAAGAATAATGTTCTTTCGTCTATATTTACTAACTCTGAAATTTTGTTATGTTTCATTGATACATTATTATTTTCTCTTTCAAAAATAGAATAAAATTTATTAACTCTTTTCTCAAATAACCACTCGGAAATTATTTTATCTTTTAACACTTCAAAGCCATATTTGTATATTTTATTGTTTTTTGCTAATATTTCTACTTCTAAAGCAATTGGATCATTATTTATCATAAAACTATAAATATTTTCTTCATCTATTGGAGAATTCTTTTTAGAATCATCACTTACCAATATTCTCTTTTTCATATAATCAAAAGCCTGTAACACATTAGTTTTTCCACTAGCATTAGCACCATAAATTGCAGATACTTTTAAATATTCACCATTACCAATTTTCGCTACATTATATTCATGTTCTTTTAATGATGTTGCTTCCATATCTAAACAATTTTCATTTTTAAAAGATTTGAAATTTTTAAAACTAAATCTTATTAACATCTTAAAATCCTCCTTTACTTTATATATTATATGCTAAAATAAAAAAATATCAATATTTTTGGGAAATTTTCTCAAATTTTATTGATATTTATTCAAAAATACTATTAAATTCTAATGGTACTATATTCTCATATAGCAATGTAAACTGTGAGTTAACTTGTCTATAATCATGATAATGTCCAAAATACCATTTCTTAAACTCACATTTCTCTGAAACTTCTTGTAAATAATCTGTTAAAATATCTTTTTTATAAGATGGATTTAGTAATGTTTGAATGCTAGTTGGGCAACAGTGAGTAATAATATAATCAACCTTATAATTTGCTTTTTCTAAATTCTTTATTCCATTTTGTATTTCTTCTTCAGTTGGAAGTTCTAAATCCCACCATGAATAATCTCTTATTCTAAAATATGCGCCTCTTTTTCTATACTCATATATTTTTTCATATTCATCTATATTTAATATTCCATCTCGTATGTCATGTGACCTTGCTCCTCCAAAAGCAAATATTTTCTTATTATCAATGTCAAAAATTTCTCCACGCATTAAATGTAACACAGAATCTCTTATTTTATGTACTTTTCCTCCATGCCATTCTTCTACTGGATATCTATATAATCTTTCAAAATTCTCATGATTTCCATCGACAAATAAAGTAGTAAAGTTTTTATTATTTAACCAATCTAGCCAATGCTTTTCATATATGCTTTCTACTATATAATTCCATACTCCACCAAAATCTCCGCAAATAATTACATAGTCATTTTTGGTCATTTCTGTTTGAATTGGAAATTTATCTTCTTCTAATCTTGTAAAATCAGCATGTGTATCACCTGTAATATATATCATCGTATCTCTTTTTTACTTACCTATATTTTCTATAGCTTTATTTAATGTTTCTACTACTAACTCTGCACAATGTTCTTTTTCTTTTGGCAATCCATTTAGTTTTTTTATTATTTCATCTGTAGTTAAAGCTTTGGCTTTTTCTATGTTCATTTTTTTAATCATCTCTGTTGCAACACAACATGATGCTATAACTGGCGGACATCCTTTAACCTCAAATTTTGCATCTTTTATTATACTTTTACTTTGTTTATCTACTTTTATATAAATTTTTATTATATCACTGCAGATTTCATTTTCTATTATTCCTATTGCATCAGCATCTTCAATTATACCTAAATTTATTGGATTTTCGAAATACTCTTTTACTATTTTACTATACATTTTGATCTCCCTCTTACTGCCATTCTATAATATTTTTTCATATATATCAATATAGAGTAGCTTTAAGTTTCGGTTTTTTTTGAAAAATTCAGAAATGTTATCCACAGAATTATGAA
>CAUWKC010000003.1:0-76532 GCA_963559365.1 uncultured Clostridia bacterium
TTTATGCTAGTCTGATTTTCTATAGCCTAACCATCGATAACATACTAAACATAATAGTGTTATTGATATTGGCAGGAGTAACAATAGCAATGCTAACAGGGGAAAATGGAATATTAAACCAAGCGAATGAATCAAAAGAAAAAACAGAGATAGCAGAAGCAAAAGAAAGAGCACAAGTAGATATTTTAGGATGGCAAACAAAAGAAATGACAGAAGGAAGAGATGGAAACTTAAATGATAGTGTTATAAAAAGTATTTTAACAGGAAAAGAATATGTAAAAGACGTAAAAGAAAATAGTTTTATTTCTAAAAAAGGAAATCATGAAATATTATATTCTGAATTATATGAAAGTACAGGAGGAGTAGTTCCACCAGCAGATGAAGGAGTAAAACCAGGAGAAATTGCAACAGAAACTAAAAAAGACAATTATTCAGACGGAACAGCTACAGCAACAATCCCAGGAGGATTTACAGTATCAGGAATTGCAAGTGAGCAAATAATAGATAATGGATTAGTTATTTATGATATACCAAAAGGAGTAACACCAAATTGGACAGAAGATACAAATGCTGATGGAGTACCAGACATACAGACAAAATATAATCAATTTGTGTGGATACCAGTAAAAGATGAAGCTAGTTATCAAAGGGATTTAAGTTATCCAAGTGATTATAGAGCTACTGCAAAAAATACTTTTACAGATACAGGATATTTACCAGAAGGAATAAATCAAGGAGAAGATAATGCAGAAAATAATGAAAATGCAGAAAGAGAAAGTGTGTTAAAATATAATGGATTTTATATAGGAAGATATGAAGCAGGAAAAGAAGGAACAACAGTAGTAAGTAAACAACATGCAATGGTATATATATACAAAACTCAAACAGAGTTTAAAGAAATAGCAAAGACAAAAATGTATAATAATAATATAGTAAAAAGTGCAATGAGTTCAGGAATACAATGGGATATGGTAATGCACTTTGTTGATGGAAAATATGATGGAACAGGAAAAAAATTATTTAATGTAAAAGTGTATGATGAAACAAGACATACAGGAAGTAAAGCAGAATCAGGAAAAAATAATAATGATAAAGTGCAAAACATATATGATTTAGAAGGAAATGCTTATGAGTATGTAGCAGAAAAAAACAGTTCTAGCGGTCCGTTTGTTATTCGTGGAGGCGGTTACGGCAAGGACAGCGGCCGCATAGCTAGCCTACGTTTCGGCGGCGTTGGCCATGCCAACGGCTACACTACTTTCCGCCCAACACTCTACATAATGTAGAGCTGAATGGGGGGACTGTCAGAAATTGTGAAAACCAAAAAGAGAGTGTAAAATGTCGAAAAATGCGATGAAAAATGGGAAAAAATGTAATAGAATAATTGAAAAATATAAAGAACTGTGATATATTGAAATCACAGTTTTTTATATAATATTTTTTATCAAAAGAGCTCTTAAAAAATAAAAAAATTTTAATCAATATTTTTAATCAAAAAACAAAATCCGAACTAATACAATTTAATAAATTTTTACCTAAAGGGTTGTTTTTATCATGCCTTTTTGGTAAAATAGAAAGGAATGAAATGGGAAATAAAAAACAAAACAAAAAAATTCCAATATTAAATGATTATATATTCAAAAAAATATTTGGCAAAAAAGGAAATGAAGAAATATTAAAAGATTTTCTATTAGGTATATTAGAAATACCAATAGAAAAAATAGAAGTACAAACAGAAGTAAGCTTAGAAAAAGAGCTAGAAAAAAATAAACTAGGAAGGCTAGACATAGTAGCCATATTAGACAATAGAACCATTGTAAATATAGAAGTACAAGTTGTAAACCAATACAATTTTATAGATAGAAGTCTATATTATTGGGCAGGAAATTACTATAATAACTTAAATGCAGGAGAAGAATATCAAACAACGAAAAAAACAATATCAGTAAATATACTGAACTATGAACTAATAAAAGATGGAGAATGTCATGAAATAGTAAAATTAAGAAGAAACTGGAATAATGAAATATTAACAGACAAGTTAGAAATGCATTATATACAAATACCAAAATTCCAAAAAGAAAAGCAAAAAATAAATCCAAAATTAGAGCAATGGTTATATTTTATAACACAAAAAGAAGAGGGGGAGGTAAAAAGGGTAATGAAGGAAAATCCTGAAATTAAGAAAGCAAACGAGGAGTATGAATATTTAACAGGAGAAGAAGCAGAAAGAAGAATAGCATTTTTAAGAGAAAAAGCAATAAAAGACGAAAAAAGTGCAATACTAGGAGCAAGAGAAGAAGGTATAACAAAGGGAATAGAAGAAGGTAAAAAAGAAAATAAAAAAGAAGTAGCAAAAAAATTATTAAAAAGAGGAATGACAATTGAAGAAGTGGCAGAAATAAGTGAACTAGAAAAAAAAGAAATAGAAAAATTGATAGAAAAATAAATATGAATTATGTTTTAAGATTAGTTTTAAAAGAACATGTATTTGAATTACATGTTCTTTTTCTTCTATTCTATAATTTCCAAATTAGCATATTTTGCCATAAGTCTTTTATGACCTGCTTTAACAAAATTTATATCTACTTTTAAGTCATCACCTTCTGGTTCAACTAAATTGATAACACCTTCTCCAAACTTTTTATGAAATACTTTAACTCCTTCAGTATATTGTGATAAATCTACATTGCCTTTATTATTTGGTTTTTTTCCTAAATTATTTAAAAAGCTTTCTGCTGTTCGAAAAGCAAAACTATTATTAGTTTTAGCAGCCATAACTGGTTCTTTAGTTTCAATTTTATAAGTTTTTATAGAACCATTATTTTTATTGCCATATCCCCATGTGTAATGTGAATCTTGAAACATAGTTTCTTTATTTGTTTTTTCTCCAAAGGCTTCTTCATATCCTTCTAATAATTCTTGTGGAATTTCTTGTAAAAATCTTGATACTGGATTATAGCTAGTAGAACCAAATACCGTTCTTTGTTTGCTACAAGTTAAATATAAATTTTCTTTAGCTCTTGTAATTCCTACATAGCATAATCGTCTTTCTTCTTCTAACTCTTTTGGTTCCATCATAGATTGGTGTCCTGGAAAAATCCCTTCTTCCATTCCTACTAAAAATACTACTGGAAATTCTAACCCTTTGGCACTGTGTAATGTCATTAGTGTTACAGATTCTTCTTGTTCTTCCATATTGTCTAAATCACTTGATAAGGTAATTCCTTCTAAAAATTCGCTTAGAGTATTTTCTGCAAATTCTTCTTCAAATTCTATAGCAACTGTTAAAAATTCTTCTAAGTTTGCAATTCTATTTTCTGCTTCTATGGTATTTTCTTGTTCTAATGCTTTTGTATATCCTGATTTTTTTAATGTAAGTTTAATTAATTCTGAAATAGTTAATTTTTCTTTTTTATCTTTTAATTCTTCTATTGTATTTATAAATTCCCTAGAATTTAAAAACACACGATTTAATCCATATTCATCTGCTTTTTTAATGATTTCATACATTGATTTTTCATTTGCATTAGCTAATTGTTCTATTTTTTCTAAACTGGTTTTTCCAATTCCTCGTTTTGGCTCATTTATTATTCTTTTTAAGCTTAAATTGTCGGCACTATTTTGTATTAATCTTAAATATGCTATTGTGTCTTTAATTTCTTTTCTTTCATAGAATTTTAAGCCTCCTACAATTTTATATGGGATATTTTCTCTTCTGAAAATATCTTCTATAGCTCTGGATTGTGTATTCATTCTATATAAAATTGTAAAGTCAGAGTATTTGTAATATTCTTCTCTTCTTAAATGTTCTATTTCTTGAACTATATAACTTCCTTCATCATATTCGTTTTCTGCCTGATATACATGTGGTAAATTTCCTTCATCATTTTGTGTCCAAAGTTCTTTTTTATATTTTACTTCATTATTTTTAATTACACTGTTAGCTGCTTTTAAGATATTTTGTGTACAACGATAATTTTGCTCTAATTTTATAATTTTGGTTCCTGGAAAGTCTCTTTCAAAATTTAAAATATTTGAAATGTCTGCTCCGTCTAAAACTATAAATTCCTTGGTCATTATCCCCTACAACTGTGATATTTCCATGTTTACAAGCAAACATTGTGATTAGTGCAAATTGTGCTTTGTTTGTATCTTGATATTCGTCTACTAATACATATTCAAATTTGTTTGTATAATATTCTAATATGTCTGGATTGTCTGATAAAATTTTTATAGTATAATTAATTATATCATCAAAGTCTATTGCATTATTTTCTTTTAGTCTTTTTTGATATAATTCATAAACAGTGGCAATTTTTTCTTTTCTAAAGTCTCCATTTGCTCTTGCTGTATACATTTCTGGTTCTAACATTTCATTTTTTGCATTACTTATTTCTGATAATACGCTTCTATCAGTAAATAATTTGTCATCTATTCCTAAGTCTTTTAAGCATGCTTTAATTAAAGTTCTTTGATCACTTGTGTCAAATATAATGAATGAAGTATCAAAACCGATTCTGTCAATAAATCTTCGTAAAATTCGCACACAAATAGAGTGAAATGTTCCCATCCAAATATCTTTTGCTTCATCTCCTACTAGATTTGATATTCTTTCCTTCATTTCGTTTGCTGCTTTATTTGTAAATGTTATTGATAAAATATTCCATGGTTTGATTCCTTTTTCACTAATTAAGTAAGCAATTTTATGTGTTAATACTTTTGTTTTACCACTTCCTGCTCCTGCAATTACTAGGCATGGTCCTTCTGTGTAAGTTACTGCTTCTTTTTGTTTATCATTTAGTCCTTTTATAATATCTTGCATTTTTACTTCCTTTCGTTATATTTTTGTATATTTTTTGTTTTGTCTTTTTCAAATGTCTGTTTGTATTTTACTATATCTATTTTTAAAATGCAAGTGTTTTTTTTAGTTTCGATTTTTTCTAAAGTGTTGTTGCAAAAATTCCTATTAAAAAACCTATCATGTTTCCTAATGCTGTCATCCTACCATGGTATAATTGATTATATTCTGGAACTAATTCCCCTGATACAATATACAGCATCGCTCCTGAGGCAAAGCTTAAACATATAGCTATAATTTGTTCCGAAATAGAACCAATTATAGCTCCAAAAAATGCTCCTATTCCTGTTGTTATTCCTGACAGGATAACTAAAAATAATACTTTGGATATTTTCATTCCTCCTTGTTTCATTGGTACTGCCATAGATATTCCTTCTGGTTGATTCCGATTTAGACAGTTATTTTAATTTTTTCTTTTTATTCCATTCAAAGCCAAAATCACTTCTTTTTATTTTACACATTTCTCCATTACCACGATAAAAAACTATTCCTTCTATATAGTGATTTTCAAGATATTGTTTAATTTCCTCATAATCTCTTGGTACATTTTCTAATATTCTCTTTCCATGTTTTTCTAGAATATCTGTATCTAAATTATATGGATTACCATTTATATGTTTTCCGATTAATTCATAAGTTCCTTCTTCTAAATTATCATTTTTTTGCCTTTCAAATGCTTCTAAATAATATTTAGCATTTGAATCATCTTCAGTACATAAAAGCCAATGTGGAAAATGCCCTGTTACTGGATCAGGTTTTTCTTGGCAAGAAATTGCACCTTGTGGCAGAATTCTTCCTTTTTTATAATCATATCTTCTATAAATTTTTCCGTCCTTTATAAAACAACATGTCCCATCTATCTTTTCTGTTGCCCAACCTTCTCCGATTTAATACCCACTGACATTCAGTTTCCACTTCATTTAAACATTTTATTATATCATGATTTTCAAATTGCCTTTTAAAAAGTGTTTTCATTTTTTTCACTTAATCATCTCCTAATAACCAATCTATTAAATATTTAATCTTAATGCCATCTTCCGAAGTGTTATTATATAATTTATCCATTGTTAAAACTATTTTTTCGTAATTATCATTTATTTGTCTTAAAGAATTTAATTCACGTTGTTTTACATTTTCTTCTAGCATTGTATATGTCACTTGAAAATACTTTTTATCGTTTGACTTTGTTGCTATAAAATCAACTTCTAGTGTATCTGTTTTTCCTATTGTAACATCATATCCTCTTCGCAACAATTCAAAATAAACTATATTTTCTATAATATGACCAAAATCTGAATTTCTAAAACCTAATGTTACATTTCTTATGCCCGTATCTACTATATAATATTTTTCTAATGTTTTTAATAATTCCTTTCCCTTAATATCATATCTTGGAGCTTTATATATAATATATGCATTTTCAAGCATTTGTAAATAATTGAGAACTGTGTTGTGTGTTATTTTTGTACCTTGACTTGTTAAATAATCTGCAATTTTTTTAGAAGATATTTGACTTCCAATATTGCTCATTAAAAATTTTAAGATTTTTTCTAATAAACTTCCATCTACAAGTTTGTTTCGCTCAACAACATCTTTCATAAACACTGTATTATATATTCCTTTTATAACATTTTCATACAAGTCTGCCTCATTTTTTATTGTTATAATTCCTGGCATTCCTCCAAATTTTACATATTCAATAAATTTATCTTCAATACTTATATTGTCCTCAAGAACTGTAAAATCTAAAAATTCCTTGAATGACAATGGCAATACTTTTATTTCAATATATCTGCCTGTAAGATATGTTGATAATTCTGATGATAACAAATAAGCATTTGAACCTGTTATATAAATATCACTATCAATGTCTATTAATAATGCATTTACAACTTTTTCCCATCCTGTTATTCTTTGAACTTCATCAAGCAATATATAATTTTTTTGCTTTTGCTTAGTTCTTTCTTTTATCCAATCATGCATCTCTTTGTAATTTTTTATATCATCAAATTCAAATGATTCAAAATTCATATATATAATATTTGCTTTTTTATTTTCTTTTAATATTTCATCTTTGAATATTTTTAATAAGCTAGATTTTCCACATCTTCTAATACCTGTAATAACTTTTATAAATTCTGTATCTTTATAAGCTAATAATTTGTTAATATATAATTCTCTATTTATCATAAATTTCACCTCATTATAATTATACACTTCTAGTTTTTTATTGTCAAGTTTTGTTAATCTGTTAACAAAACTTATTTTTTTTTATTTTTTTGTTTTTTTATTAACATTTTATATTTTTTCACTTACTCTAAATTTTGGGGTAACTGATTTAGTATTTTAAAATTAAAAATAATATCAACTTGTTTATCTTGATGCACTTCTATTCGATTAACAAGAACTTTCATTATTTCTGGTGTTGGTTTTTCTAATTTCAAAAAATCATTTATCAATTTTTTAATGTTTTCTATATCATCATCTGAATTATTTTCCTGTTCATTTTTTAACCCAATATATTCTTCTTCTTTTTGTTTTATCTCACCTTTTAGTTTATTAAATATTCTTTCATACATTTCTTCACTAATTTTTTCATTTAATTTATCAACATACATTTTATCAATATTTTTATTTATTAGTTTTATTTGTGTTTCTATTTTCTCTAACATTTTTACATAATCATGCTTTGATATACTGTTTTTTATATTTAACTCTATTTTCTTAGTATCAATTTGTAGAAATAATTCTTTTATGTACTCTAATACTATTCTTTCTAATGTTTCATAATTAAATCCATGTGATGTGCAAAGTCCTAATTTTGAGTTTCTACGGTAATTATTGCATATCATATCTAATCTTCCATTTTTTCTTGTTCTTACACCCATTTTGTGCTTACATTCATAACATACTAGCAAACCATCTAACAAAAAATGATGTTTCTTTTCACTTCTATTATAATTTTGAACTATTACCATTTTTTGTACCGTATCAAAAATTTTTTTATCTATAATTGGTTCATGTGTATTTTCTACAATATTCCATTGCTCTTTTGGATTTGGTCTTATTTTCCTATTTTTATAATTTATTCTGCTTCTTTTATTTTGTACTGTAACTCCAATATATATTTCGTTTTTTAAAATATTTTTTACTGTTTTATTTTCCCAAAATGTTGCTTTATTGTATCTAATCTGACTTGCTGTAGGGATATGTTTGTTATTTAAATAGTCTCTTATTTCACTAATTGACTTTCCGTGAAATTGCCATACTAAAAATTTTTCTTATTATTTCCGCTTCTGCCTTACAGATAATTAATTTATTTTTATTATTTGGATCTTTAGTGTATCCAAGTGCTATTTTACCACCTACCCATTTTCCTTGTTTTTGCATAGTATGTAGAGCTGTCCTAATCTTTTTCGATAAATCTTTAGAATACATATCATTTAATATAGATTTAAAAGGTGCAATATCATTATTACCATTAGATGTTTCAAAAGTGTCTATACCATCTGCTAGAGACACATATCTAACATTATTTTCAGGAAACCATTTTTCTATATATTCCCCTGTTTCTATGTAATCACGACCTAAACGAGATAAGTCTTTTGTTACAACCATATTAACTTTTCCTGAATTGATATCTCTAATCATTTGTTGAAAAGCTGGTCTGTTAAAGTTTGTTCCTGTGTAACCTTGGTCAATATAAATATCTATAAGTTCATATTCCCATCCTAATTTCTGTACATATTCTGTTAATAATGTTCTTTGATTTTTTATGCTTTCACTTTCATCATAACCTCTATCTACATCTTCTTTTGATAACCTTATATAAATTGCTACATTGTATATTGTTTTTTCTATTTGTTCAAGCATTGCTCCTCCCTTCCTATGCTTGATAAAAAACAATTTGAATTCAGCTTAAATTATAACCTATCTTTTAGAGAATTCAAATGCTCAAATGATAAAAATTTTTTGTTATCTTTTCACTAATATATCAATTAGTAGACGTTCTATTAAGCTTTCTAATTCTTCACCCTTTTCATCAAAATACACATTAATTCTAAATGATTCGCACATAGTTACCTCCTGCTCATTTTAATTTGTTTATTCAATTTATATGTTTTAAAAAATTTATTATTCACATATAAATTGTTGATATGAAGGGTTATATTTTGAAGGATAAACACTATATTTTCATTTCTGCTTTACTAATTTTTACTAGTTAGTAAAACTGTCAAAATATAAATATTTTTTCTATTGTTTGAAAATAATTCTTATTTTTTTAGAAAAATCCCATAGCCACATTGTAGCTACAGGATTGAAAGTTTTTGACAGACTAGTTATTATATATTAGATATTGTTGTTAGCAGTTTTCTTCTGCTGGATACGGGATTGCAGTTCGCAGTACTCGGGCATTTCTCTGGTGCGAAGGGAATCGTACTTAGCATGAGCTTCCTCGATTCCGCCACAGAACTTGACATGCTTTTTCAAAATGTTGGGGGCTTCTACTCCGAGAACAAAACTCCGATTCTCCAGAGAATGTCCTCCGCAAGATGCGAGATGAAGATAATAACCTGGCATAATGTTTTCTCCTTTCATTAGTCATGACCGCTATAGCAGTGCGATTGTGAATGTCTTACATTTGGTACTATACACATTTTCAAACATTATATCAAGTTGTTTTTTCTTAGAAACGATTGTAATTAAATAATAACACATTATTTTGATATATATTTCTACTATTAAATTTTACTATGATACCACTGTTATTTTCTGCTAAAAAATCTATATTTGCTTGATTATTTGATATTTTAGAGTTATTACTTTCTTATCTAATTTTAATTACTATTATATTCAATATATTTCTGCGGCAATTCATTTCCTTCAATTACCATTAATTCTTCCTTATATGCTGAGTTTACTCTTAAAACTAATGCATACTGTGTTCCAGAGGTTTTTACTATTATATTTCCATTAGAATTTTTAAATTGTGATAAATCTCCACTACGCTTTCCTTGTTTATTAACGGCTGTGACTGTCCCAACAAATGCACCTTTTTGTTTAAGTGTTCCAATAGTATATGTTGTATATGGCTTTACAGGAATAGCTTTCAAAAATGTTTCATATTTCCCACCAGCAGTATTAGCATCATTTAAAGATACATTGTAATTATTCATATCTACCCAAATATTTGGACCTGCCATAAATTCATTAGAAGTGCTCCATTGCCAATTTAATAAATTTTCGTTTGTTGGATAAAATTGCTCATAATTCACAATATAATTTCCACTTTCTATGCTTCCACTTAATACATTACCCATATTTACTCCAGTAGCAGCATTTTGATCAGTAGTAGTTGTAGGAGTAATATTTGAACCGATTCTTGCTACTGATATAGTATTTTTTTCTCTATTTATAGAGAGAATTGAATAATCGTTAGAACCAATACTTATGTATCTAAAGCCATAACTTAAGCTATTTTTAATACCAACTTCATTATTTGTATTGTTCCAATGAGTATGACCACTTATAAATGCAATTACTTCACCTTTTCCTTTTTGACTATAATCGATATTTACATTATATGAAAAGTCACCTACTTTATCTAATATATTAACATCTTTAACATATCCTCCATCTCCACTTAATTCACATTTGGTTCCATTTTTATATGCACTAATAATTGATAACATTATGTCGGTATTTCTTACTAATGCATCTTTTATTCCAAACCTTTCATAATCTGATACAGAAGTATCTAAAGGTATATGCATTAAAAATAATGTAGCCCATCCATCTTCTAATGATTTTAAATTATTTGCTACAAAGTTAAGCTGTGCATTACTAAATGCTCCTGGACCAAATGAAGTGTATCTATATCCATGTGCATATAATTGGGGCTTAGTTGAAGAAGTATTATATTCTTCTTTTGTAATCTTTATATATTGGTTATTATTCTTAACAAAATACTCTGTAATATCAAAATTAATGGTGCTTTTATCGGTTATAGGTTTATAACCAATATAATATGGAATATCAGATGTATCTAAAACAAAAACTCTTATTTTACTTTTGATATCGTCATAATAAAAATAATTCCCTTTAGAATTATTACTATCACGAACAATTTTATCACTGGTATTTGTAGTTTCTTTCCATTCCAAATCATTTATAATTTCATTTTCTTTATAGCTACCTCCATTTCCTAAAGAGTACCAACCATTATCATCATGATTTCCTCTAGCAAAAAAAACTGGAACATTTGAGTTTGCTTTAGTATTATTTACAAGGTCTTTTAAATCATTAAGCTCTTTTTCTTTTGGATTTTTTCCTGCGATACAATCTCCTAAATTTGCAATAAAACTTGCATTATATTGATTTGCAGTAGCTACCATATCTCGGGTTTCTGATATTTTTTCTGTATAATTTAAAATAGAAGAGTCAACATGATTATCAGAAGTTACGAATAATGTTAAATTATTTGATTCTTTTTCTTTATTTGTTCCAAGTAATTGTTCCATTATTTCTAATTTATTGTTTTCATCTATTTGTGCTTTTTCTGTTTCTGTTTTTGCTTTTCGAGCCATATTTAATATTCCGTTATCTCCTCCAAGAATTGATATGGTTACACTTACTAAAATAAATAAAACAACTATAGTCACTACTAAAACTATAAGTGTTATTCCTTTGTTCCTTTTCATTTTTAACATTTGTTATTCCTCCTATATTTTTTATTAAGTATAAAACTTAATAAAAAGTATAAATCCATTTAATCTTAGATATAAAAGAATTTCAGAAAATATGAAAAGAAAAAATTGATTTTTAAGTATTTACTTTTTGCTTGAAAAATGATACATTATTGCTAATAATAATATAATTAAGTTTTATACTTAATTACCAATTTTTCAAATCCACATATTTGCAAAAATGATATAACTTTTTTAATAATCCAAATATAGTTGCTACAGAAATAATTAGCTAAAGTGGATAACAATCCACGGGTAAAAGTGCATAAAAATGAAAACATCATTTTATGCACTTTATTACTTACCATTACATTTTTTTACCTTTTCCTAGAAAATGGATTACGCATATTTTCTTTTCTTTTTATTTTCTTGTTTTAGGCATCTCAATTCTTATGACTGTTCTCCTTTCAAAATCTTGATAAAGTTTCTACCCATACCATTCCCCTAAAGGTTATTCAAATCTTATCACACTCAAATTATTTTTTAATGCTGTCATTGGTATTATATATATTCCATCAGGTCTTTTAATTATAACTCCATATTCACCATTTGGCATCTTCACTATTGAATCTATTTCTAATCCTGTTGTATTATCTATAAAATGGTATAAGTTACCATTATAACTTTCTATATATATTTTTAAATCTCTTTGGTACTTTTATGCTAAGTAAAAAAGTAGACACAAAAAAATTATTTTTTATGTACTCTAGTATTAAGTTTTCCAATATTTGACAGTTGAATCTATGTGGTGTACAAAGTCCTAATTGTGAATTTTTACGATACATCTTCTTTTGATAATATTATATAAATAGCTACATTATACATTATTTTTTTTTGCATTAGAAAAATGCTAATTAAAAAGATAATGTTCTTGATATGTTACTATTAAAAATTTACGTCTTTTGCAATTTCTTCTACTATCTTTTTTCAAATTCAAATCATATCTCAAGTATTTTCTGACCACTGTCTACTTTGGCATCTACCTTCTGGTATATCATGTAAACAAATTGCTAATGCTAAACTAAAACCTAATTTAACTGAAGCCTCAAAACCCGAACCTATTGCCAAGCCTTCAGGAAAATTATGAATTGCTAGACCAATCGAAACAATAATTCCTGTTTTCAATAACGAATTTTTTCCTTTTCTAGGTTTAGTATTTTTGTTGAATTTTTTTTCTACTAATAAATCACATCCTATCATTGCTATAATTCCTAAAATATTTCCTACTATAACCATAAATAGATTACTTATTTCTAAAGCTTCTGGAATTAAATCAAAGCAAATAACTGCCATCATCAAACCAGAAGCAAAAGCCAAAATAAAACTTAAAAACTTATTAGAATGTTTCTTTATTATTATGCCTAAAATCCCACCTAATGTAGTACCAAATGTTCCAAAAAATAAACCTAATACTGTTGTTTTTATAATCTCTTCCAAAATAAAAACTCCTTATCATAAATATTATTAAATATTTATGGTAAGAAGTTTAATTTTATTCCTCTTCTCCTTTTAACCTTTCTGCTCGATCTGCTGCTATTAGGTTATCTATCATTTCATCAATATCACCATTTAAGAAATTTTCCATTTGATAAATACTCATTCCAATTCTGTGATCTGTAATTCTTCCTTGTGGATAGTTATAGGTTCTTATTTTTTCACTTCTATCTCCTGAACCTACTTGTGTTTTTCTAGCATTTGATATTTCACTGTCTTGCTTTTCTTTTTCTATTTCATATAATTTGGTTCGAAGCATTTTCATGGCATTATCTTTATTTTGAAATTGCGATCTCTCTGTTTGACACTCTACTACAATTCCTGTTGGTTCATGTATTAATCTTACTGCTGATGAAGTTTTGTTTATATGTTGTCCTCCTGCACCTGAAGCTCTAAATACTTCCATTTTGATATCTGCCGGATTAATTTCAATTTCTACATCTTCTACTACTGGTAATACAGCAACTGTTGCTGTTGAAGTATGAATCCTTCCACTACTTTCTGTATCTGGAACTCTTTGTACTCTATGAACGCCACTTTCAAATTTCAGACGGCTATAAACTCCTTTCCCTGTTATCATAAAAGAAATTTCTTTGTAGCCTCCTAATCCTGTTTCATTTTCATTTAATACCTCTAATTTCCAATGCCTTTTTTCTGCATACATTGTATACATTCTAAATAAAGTTCCTGCAAATAAAGCTGCTTCTTCTCCTCCTGCTCCTGCTCTTATTTCACACATAATGTTTTTGTCATCATCAGGATCTTTAGGAATTAATAAAATTTTTAATTCTTCTTCTATTTTAGGTAAGTTTTCCTTTCCTTCATAATACTCCATTTCTGCTAATTCTTTCATCTCTGGATCCTGCATTAATTCTTCTGCTTCTTCCATTGATTGTTTTACTTTTTTATATTCTCTAAATTTTAATACTATATCTTCTATACTAGCATGTTCTTTCATCAATTTTTGCCATTCTGTGTGATTAGATATTACTTCTGGATCTGCTATCATTTTAGTTAATTCTTCATATCTTTTTTCTACAGCTTCTAATTTTTCAAACATAACTTTTCTCCTTTTTTCAAATTACTTTTGCTATTATACTATATTTTCTCACCAATTTCAATAGAAAAGTTCTAACTTGAGACAACAGGGACAGTTCAAAGTGTCTCATATTTCTATATAATTAAATGGTATTTTTAATTTTTCGAAATTTTCTTTTTCTCTATTTGTACAAGTAAATAAAATTATTTGGTGTTCTGAAAATCTTTTTGATAAATATTCTAATATATTTGTTAGTCTTTCATTATCATAATAAGCAAAAACTTCATCTAAAATAATTGGCATTTTTTCTTCTGATATTTCTTCTACCATAGATAATCTTAAAGAAAGATATAATTGATCAATTGTTCCTATACTTAACCTAAAAGCTGGTATGTAATTTCCATTTTCTAATTCTACAACAAGTCCAGTATCTTCATGAAAACTAACTTTACTATATTTACCTTTTGTTATTTCTTGGATAGTTTTTGATAAATTTTCGGTAAACTTAGGGGTAACTGTGTTTTTCATTTTATCATAACAGTTATTTAAAATTTCTTTAGTTAAATTAATACTTTTTTCTAAGTTTTTTAAGTTTACCATTTTCTCATTATTGTTAACTATTTTTTCTTCTATTTGTGATAAATTTTCTAATTTAGGTTCAATATTTTTGTAGTCTAAATCTAATGTATGTAATTCAATTTTTTTATTATTTAATTGATTTTCTGAATTTTGTATTTCTAAATTAATATTTTTTAAATTATTTATTTTATTTTTTTCTATTTTTTTTGAATATTTATTTTTTATTTTTTCTTTTTCTAAATTTATTTTTAAATTAAAATTATTTTTTAATTCTTTTATTTCTTCTTCTAATTTTAAATTATTTTTTTCTAATAAATTTAATTCTTGTTCTTGTTTAATTATTTTTAATTTTATTTCTTTTGTATTTTTTTCTGTATTTTTTTCTTCTTTTTTTATTTTATTTTTTGATATTAAATAAAAAATTAAAACCGTTGGTA
This sequence comes from uncultured Clostridia bacterium, assembly GCA_963559365.1. Taxonomy (GTDB): domain Bacteria; phylum Bacillota; class Clostridia; order TANB77; family CAG-508; genus CAG-269. The sequence goes on from CAUWKC010000003.1 coordinate 15,157, forward strand.
CTGTAAGAAGAAAAATATAATTAATTATTTTATTTTTTATAAAAATAAATTGTAAAATATTAATTAAAATAATAAATAATAAAATAATTATTATTTTTTTATTTAATTTATTTTTTTTATTATTTATTTTTTTATTTTTTTCTAATATATTTTTATTTTCTGAATTTATTTCTTTTATTTTATTTTTTATTAAATTTATTTTTTCATTATTTTCATTTTTTAAATTTATTTTTAAATTTATTTTTTCATTTTCTATTTTTTCATTTTCTTCTACTAATTTTATTTCTTTTAAAAAATTAATTTCATTTTCTAATTCTTCTATTTCTTTTTTTAATTTATTTTTGTTTTCTTCAATTGTGTATTTTATGTCTACATATTTTTCTAGTTCTTGTTTCTCTTCTTCTAATTCTGTTATTTTTTTATAAATTATATTAATTGGCTTTTCCCTAGATCTCTCTGTCCCTATTTCATTTAAACGACGTCTTTCTATTCTATCAATTGCTCGTTTAAAGGAAACATTATCTTCTCCTGTTCCTACTAAATTAGCAATTTTTTGAATTAATATATTTTGTTCTTGTTTTTCTAATTGTACTTCTTCTTGTCCCACTAATACAGTAGAAAGAAATAAACCTTCATCTACTTTTGTTTGCTCATAAAAAAATTCATTTCCTTTTGCTTTATCTATATTAAATTGTTTTGATATATCTTCCATGTTCTCATTAAATATTTTAGGATTCTTTTTTCTAAAATCTCGAAATATTTCAAATTTTTCTCCATTGTCTAATTCATATTCTAATTTTCCTGAAAATTCTTCTCCTCCTGACCATGGCATATATTTTTCAAAATTAGAAATTTCTTTTCCTTTTTTATTTTTAGATATTCCATAGAAACTATCTGAAATAAAATTTAAAATAGTTGATTTTCCAGTTTCATTTTTTCCATAGATAATATTAATATTTTCTTTTAAATTTATTTCTTTTTCTTTTAATTTCCCATATGAATTTATTTTTAATTGATTAATTATCACACATTTTCCTCCTTTAACATTTTTTTACTCCGTCCCAAATCATGATAAGGCTTCTAGTCCTATTTCAATTGCTTTTTCTATTATTTGTTTTTCGTCTTCATTTATGTTTTCTTGCAATTTTTTATTCATTTCTTTAGCGAATAAGCCTTTTAGAGTGTTTTCGTTTGCTATTTTGGATAAGTCATAGGCTATTTTGCTATGGTCTTTTATTTTTATTATTCTTTCGTTTTGAATGTATTTTAATATTTCGTATCTATCTATTTCAAAGTTTCTATTTCCTACTAATATAATTTTATTATATGTTTTTTCTGGTATTTCTAATTCGTTTATTTTTTCTATTAGCTCTTCTTTTGATATTATTTGTGTTACATCTATTTCTATTTCTTGAAAGGATTCTTCGTCTATTTGTATGAATTCTACATTTAATTTTCCTTTTTTTAGTTCTCCTACTATCATTCCATGCTCTTCTAGTTCGTCAAATCCTAGAGAAATTGTAGAACCTGGATATACGATTTCAGTTTTGTAGTCTGGTTTATGAATATGCCCTAGTGCTATATAGTCAAATCCTTTTTCTTTTAAGGTTTTTCTTGCTATGGAATTATATTGTTTTTCTTCTAGTAAAACACCGTCTACTGTTCCATGCATGATTAATATATTTAATTTTTCTTTGTTTTCTATTTCAAGGTCTTCGATTCCAGATTTTGTACAATAAAATTCGTCAAATCCATAACCATAAATTGTTACTTCATCTTCTTCTATTTTTTCAATTTGAGAATGGAATATGGTAACATTTTCTGACCAATTGAATTTATTGTAATATGAATTTTTGATAAATGGGTCATGGTTTCCTGGTGCGATAAATATTTTTGTTTCTGGTATTTCTCTGAATTGTTGATTAATATATTCTATGGTTGATAATTTTACATATTTGTGCTCATATAAGTCTCCAGAAATAAATAAATATGGTATTTGGTTTTCTTTTATGTATTGAATTACTTTTTTGAAGGCTTTCCTTTGCTCTAGTCTTCGTAAATCTCCTAAGATATCTTTGTCAGATAGTTTGACAAATGGTCTATCGAAATGCATATCTGCTATATGTACAAATTTCATCTTTTTCTCCTTTTTTATTTTTGTTTTTATGAATTTTATTTTACTATAATTTTTTGTTTTTGGCAATAAATTTTTACGAAAGTTTTTTCGCTGTTATGTGTAAATAAAAAACTGAGATAAGTAACAATTTTTATCTCAGTTTTTTATTAATCTTCTTCTAATGGTCCAAATAATTCATCAAATTTGGCTTCTAATTCTTTTTGTAAATCATATACTTCTTCATTTTCTTCTTGTGGCAATATTGGTGCTTGTTCTATTGGTTCTTCTTTTTTAGGTTTTACGTCTTCTTCAAATAAATCATCTAAAGATTCGATTTTTAAGTCTTGTACTGGTTTTTCATCTTTTTCTTCTACATATGGATTATATGGATTGTATTTTCTCCAAACTCCTCTATCTTTTTCTCCAATATCATTATGACTTATTTCTAATGCTGCCATTTTCTTTGCCATAGGTTTTTTAAAATAATAGAATTTTTTAGCTTTTACTGGCTTAATTCCTTTTTCAAAAATTATACATTCATCATTATCCATTCTTCTAAGCTCATCTGGTGTCATTAGTGCTCTTGCCATAACTTGGTCAGATACTGATTTTCCAGTTTTCCAGTTCTGTCTATCTCTATTTATAGAAATGCTGTCTCTTCCAATAGTTTTTTCTCCTAGGGCTTTTGAAAAGTATTCTACTGTTTTATAGGAGTTACTTCCTAAAAATATATGTGTGTCACAGTTACCCATTATTGTTTCATATGATTTTTCATAAACAGCTTCTAATTGGTCTATGTTTTGTAATATAACACTAAATGATATTTTTCTACTTCTTGATGTTGATATCTTTTTATCGAAGTCTGGTATTTTTCCGATATTTGCAAACTCATCTAATATAAAAAATGTTTGTTCTTTTAGTTTTCCACCATTTTGATCAGCATGATCATAAAGCTGTTGTATCATTTGTGAGAAAAATATTGTTAATAAAAAGTCATATGCTGTATGTGTATCAGATGATATAACATATACTGCTGTTTTTCTTTCTCCTATTTGTTCAAAATCAATTGTGTCTGTTGATGTTAATTCAGCAATTTCTTTTGAATCAAATTTTCCTAGTTTTGATTGTAATGAACTTAAAATTGAACCATAAGTTTTTTCTGGTGCAATTTCAATTGATTTATAATACATTCTAGCTGGATGATCATAAGGTAATTGACTTATTAATTCTGTTAATAAATTGCTTCCACCATTGTTATTAGCTGCTCTTACCAATTCAGCACAACTTGCTAAATTTTGCTCTTCTTCTGGTCTAGTTGCAATTAGATAATAAATCAATGCTTTTAATAACATTTCTGCCATGTCATCCCAATATGGATCTGATTTTCCACTTTCAGATTGTTGTCCTTTTACAATTGTATTTGCAATGACATCTACATCTAATTCAGATGATATATGCATTAGCGGATTATATCCATCACTATATTGTGGTCTCACTAAGTTTAATACTTTGATTTCATATCCTTGTTCTTTTAGATATCCTGCTGTTCTATCATATAGTTCCCCTTTTGGATCTGTAAATACATAAGAACCTAAACATTGAAATGCGTTTGGTATAGAATAAGATGCTGATTTACCAGATCCTGATCCGTCCTACTACTAAAACATTGACATTTCCTCTTTTATCAACTGGTAAATAATTGTCTTCTGCTAATATAATTCCTTTATTTTTATTTAGTATTTGATATTGTTCCCCTCTTTGACTCCAATCACTAGAACCATGTTCTATGTCTGAGTATTCATTTTTTGGTGCTGATCTTACAAAACCAATAAAGAAAAATACTGAATAAATTATTGTTACTACTAATAAAGTTGAAAAATAAGTTCCTACAGCTCCTTCTTCAAAGATATTCTGTAATGTTGTAATTGGATTTGTTATTGATTTCCCAAAGGTTTCAATAAATACTTGCAAATCCATTTTTCCTTCTATTCCTGCCATATAAGAACTATATGCAAAGGGCGAAACAAATACTATGGCTATAAATATCCATAGTATTGCAAATATTATAAAATTCTTTCTGTTCCTTTTTATGGCTCCTTCTATTTTGTAATTCATACTTTTCACCTTCTCTTTTGTATGGTTTTATCTTCCAATGTCTGTTGCTTTTGGATTTTCCATTTCTGTTTTAGAATGTACTCTTTTCATTTTTTTACTAGTATCAAATGCTGGAATTTCCATTTCTAAATTTGAATTAAATTCATATTTAAAAGTTCTTTCTGCCGGCCATTTTAAGTTTACCATTTTTATTCCTCCTTATTAATCTGTAATTTCAGGGCTTCCCCCTACCAAATTAATTTTTCCATTTTCTTCTCTTATTTCAAATACAAAATAAGATTTATATGCTTGCAATTTACATTTTCCTTTTACTTCGTTTGTTTTTTCGTCAAAGTAAAGGGTTGGTTTTATTTCTTCTGTGGTTTCTGGATCAATGATTGATATTGGTCTTTTTAAGTTAGGTGTATAGTTGACATCTCTATATTCTTCTGCTGTTTCGTTGTAGATTGTTTTGAATTTGAATGGCATTGGTTTTTTGGAAATTTTTACTTTGTCTTCTTCTAAAATACCATTATTAATAACTACTTTATCTGATCCAAAAGATAAAATAACTAATTGGTTTCCTTCTTTTTTTAGATTGTCTACATAGAATGTTTTTTTATTGTATTTTCCTACTATTTCTTCTGTATGGTCTAATCTTTCTACTGTATATTTTGGTGAGTCTTTCAAAAATTCTTTTTCTGTTTTGTTTACTTCGTAAATAACTGTTTTTACACCTTCTGGATCTGTTATACTGAAATGTTTTCCTTGAAATGCTTCCATTTTTACACCTCTCCTCTATGATTTTAATCCATAGTTTGTCTTTTGTTACACTCTATCTTTAATTATAGCGAAAAACCAGCTTTTTGTCAATGTTATTTTTATGTAAATCAATATATTTTTTCGTTTCTTGGATTAAAATTTGATATTTCATTTAATTTTTCATAAATTTCTTTTTCTTGTTCTGTTAGCTGTTTTGGTACAACTACTTTTATTTCTGCTATTAAGTCTCCTCTTCCTTCTGTTCCGTTTTTGTATCCTTTTCCTGGTATTTTGATTCTTTCTCCACTTTGTATTCCTTGTGGGATATAGATTTTTGTTTCGTCATCTATTGATGCCACATTTGCCCTTGTACCTAAAGCCGCTTCCCAAGGTGTTAATAAGAGATCTGTATAAATGTCACTTCCCTTTAGTTTGAATGTTTTACTATCTTCTATGTTGATTTTGATTAGTAAATCTCCATTTTTTCCACCATTTTTGCTTGGTTTTCCTTGCCCAATAAGACGAATTTTTTCTCCGTTTTGAATTCCTTCTGGCATATTAATTGATAAGTTTTTTATTTTTCCTTCTACTGTTCTTAGAGCAATTGTTTTTTCTTTTCCATAAAAAGCTTCTTGGATACTAACGTTGATTTCTGTTTCTATATTTTCTCCTTTACTACTTCCCTTTTTAGGCATAGTAGACATCGTTTCTGCTTCTTGTTCTACATTTCCTAAAAACATAGTAAAAATATTTCCTTTTTCTCCTTTACCAGAAAGTGCTTTTTCTGCTTTTCCAAAATGAGAGTTCCAGATTCTATCGTATTTTCTTTTTGATGCTGGTACAGATAAAGTTCTATAAGCTTCATTTATGTCTTTTATTTTTTCTTCTGCTAATGTATCTCCTACATTTAAGTCTGGATGATATTTTTTTGCTGCTTGTCTATATGCAGTTTTTATATCTTCTATTGAAACATGACTTGTTTCTAAGTTTAATATTTTGTAATAATTTTTAAAAACCATTTTTGACATCCTCCCTAAAAATCAGGTAAGCTTATTATACCACAAATACAAAAAAAATCCATAGTTTTTATTTAAGTTTCAGTTTTTTTGTAAAAAAAGACGCATATATATGCGCCTTCTATTATTAATAACTAATATTCTTTTGATAATTCAATTAATTTATCTAATAATTCTGTATAAGAAATTCCACTTTCTTCCCATAGTTTAGGATATAAACTAATATTTGTAAATCCTGGCAAAGTATTAATTTCATTTATATAAATTTCATTACTTTTATCTTCAATGAAAAAGTCTACTCTTGCTAATCCTTTACAATCAATCGCTTTAAAAGCTCTAATTGCTTGTTTTCTAATTTCTTCTGATATTTCTTTTGGAATATCTGCTGGTATTTCTGTTCTGGATTCTTGATTTTTGTATTTAGCATCATAATCATAAAATTCTGCTGCTGATTTGATTTGCCCTACACAAGAAGCTTTTACTTCTTCATTTCCTAATACAGCACATTCAACTTCTTTTCCTATAATACCTTCTTCAATTAGAATTTTACGGTCAAATTTTGCGGCATAATCAATTGCCTCTTTTAATTCATTTTTATTTTCTACTTTACGAATTCCTACACTAGAACCTGAATTTGATGGTTTTACAAACATAGGAAAGTTTAAATTATTACTAGTTTTTTCAACAATTTCTTCACAAGATAAAATTTCTTCTTTAAAATCTTTTGTTACATAAATATAGTTTTCTTTATATTTTCTTATATATTCATAATTAGCTTGTTTTAATCCTGCTTTATCAAAAATTATTTTTGTGTAAGCCTTATCCATTCCTACACTGGAAGCTAATACACCACATCCTACATATGGTTTTTGTAATAATTCGAACAATCCCTGTATTGTTCCATCTTCTCCATACAATCCATGTAAAACTGGAAATAAAACATCTAATTTACGCAAATATTCTATTACATCTTGTATTTTTTCTTTATTTTTTATTTCTTGACCAAATTCTCGTTTTTTCTCTTGCTCTAAAAATTGATACCATGTTCCATCTTTATCAATATAAACCGGAAATACTTCGTATTTTTCTCGATTTAAACTATTTAGTACAGATGTTGCCGATGCTACAGATACTTCATTTTCAGTTGACATTCCTCCGAAAATAACTCCTAATTTTATTTTTTTCACTTTAGACCTCCTATTTTAAACTTTCTGCTATTTCAAAAAATTTCATTCCATTTGACGCTTTTATTAAAATAACGTCTTCTGGTTTCATAATTTCTTTTAACTTTTCTATAATTTCTTCTTTATTTTTACATTCATAAATTTTTTCTTCTGGCATTCCTTTTTGTTTTGCTTTTTTAGCAATTTCTTTTGATTTTTCTCCAGTTACTAATAAAATATCTACATTATTTTTAACTACTTCTTCTCCTACTTTTTCATGCAATTCTTTTGCATATTCACCTAATTCTAAAATATCACCTAATACCGCTATTTTTCTATTACTCTTTAATTCTGACATATACTTCAAGCTCGCATGTATAGATTCTAAACTTGCATTATATGCATCATTAATTATTTTTACATTGTTTTCTAATGTAATAATATCCATTCTTTTTTTTGTTAATTCAAAAGTTTCAATTCCTTGTTTTATTTTTTCTACTTCTATTTTTAAAGTTTTTCCCACACATGCTGCACATAAAGCATTTAAGACAAAGTGTTCTCCTCCTACTGGCACTTCGATTTTTACTTCTTTTTGTTCTATTTCACAAGTAAATTCACTACTATCTTCTTTTAATTTTATATTTTTAGCATTTAAATCACTTTTTTCCTGAATCCCATAAGTAAAAATTGGTCTTTTTTCTCTATTTTCTTTTACCCATTGATGTAATAAGTCATTATCATTATTTAAAATTACAACTGGATTTTTACTTCCTTCTAAAATTTCTAATTTTGCTTGTAGTATATTTTCTCTTGAGCCTAAATTTCCAATGTGAGAAGTTCCAATATTAGTAATAATACAAATATCTGGTTTTGCTATTTGCGTCAATAATTTTATTTCACCAAAATGATTCATTCCCATTTCTAATATCATAGCCTCTTCTTCTTGTAATTGCAAAATAGTAAATGGTAACCCTATATTATTATTATTATTTCCAATTGTTTTTAAAGTTTTATATTTTTGTGATACAACATTAGCAACAATATCTTTTGTACTAGTTTTTCCTACACTTCCTGTTATAGCAATAACTGGTATTTTGTAGTAATCCCTTTTTAAACTAGCTATTTTGTATAAAGCATCTAATGTATCTTCTACTTCTATTATATTTTTATTTTTAAATTTATCTGCTTTTTCTTTTTCGATATTAACTCCTGCTATTATTACAGTATCGGCTCCTTGTAAAAATGCTTGCTCCCAAAACTGGTTGCCATCAAAACTTTCTCCTTTAATTCCTATGTAAGTATCTCCTTTTTTTATGGTTCTTGTATCTTTAGAAAAATTTTTACAAATATATTCTTCGTTTCCTTGTATTAATTTTCCTTTGGTTACTTCTACTATTTCTTTTATGGTTAAATTTTTCATTTTTACACCTCTTATTTCTTTTGTTAGATTATATGTCTTTTTTCTTTTTTTTGCAACTAAAAAAAGGAGTTTATTTCAAAAAACTCCTTTTTTCTAAAGTGTACTATATTATTTATTTTCTACACTTCGATTAGCAATTTCAATTGCTTTTGTTACAATATTACCACATTGTTTTGATGATACATTAGCCCAACTTCCTCCATCTTGTTTTACTTGATCATATACTCCTAATTCTTTTGCAATTTCTTCTCTTAAATTTTCAGATATTAATTTACTATTTCTAGACATAACATCCTCCTAATTATCGTTCAATTATTATTAAACGATTTTATCTATAAAACTTTTTTCAAGTTTTATATTATTAGTATGAACTTTTTTTTAAAAAATATCATAACAATTTTTATGTTTTTTTCACTTTTTTGTCAAAATATGATATAATAAATTAGATTTTTACAAAAGGAGTTTTAACATGAGCTATAAGAATCCAATTTTACAAAAACCTGGAATTGAAGAAAATACAAGTGAAATGATAACAAAACCTAGTAGTGAATTTGTACCTGTAAAGACCAAAAATACAAATATTTTTTCTACTTTAGGTTTATTTGCTATTTTATTTATAGTTGTTTTACTTGTAATTTTTGCCATTTTTTCTGTATATCATTCTTTTAGTAGTAATATTGTTTCAGGTGTATCAATTAAAGGTATTGATGTTTCTGGATTAAGTTCATCTGATGCGAAATACCAAATAGATAATTATATAAAAGATAATTTACCTGAAGAAATTAAAGTAAAATATAATGATTTTGAGGCAACAATATCACTTGAACAAATGGATATTACTTTTGATACTAAATCTGCTTCACAATCTGCTTTTCAAATCAGTAGACAAGGAAATATTTTTGAAAATACTTTTGAAATGATTTCTACTATGTTTGGTAACATTAATATAGAGCCCAATATTACTTTAAATAAAGAACTATTAACAAAAAATTTAGAAGATTTATCTCCACAATTACCAGATGCTGTTTCACAAAGTAGTTATTATATAGAAGGAAATGAATTAATCATTACAGCAGGAAAAGAAGGAAATGTAGTAGATGTTGATGCAACAATGGAAGCAATAAAAAATTCTATTTCTACATTTTCTTGCAAAGACCAACCAGTTGAAATTATTGTAAAAACACAACAACCAGATGAAATTAATATAGAAAAAATTCATAATGAAATTTATAAGGAACCAGTAGATGCCTATTATACTACTGAACCGTTTTCAGTTTACCCTTCTGAAAATGGAGTTGACTTTAATATTTCTTTAGAAGAAGCAAAATCTATTATTACTTCTGAAAAAAAAGATGAATATAGTATTCCATTAAAATTTATAACACCTAATGTTACAACTAACATGATTGGAACAGAAGCTTTTCCAGATTTACTTTCTAATTTTTCTACCAACTATGCAGTAAGTAACAGAGATAGAACCACTAATTTAATTTTAGCTGCCAACAAAATAAATGGTACAGTTCTAATGCCAGGAGAAACCTTCTCTTACAATAAAGTAGTTGGTGCTAGAACCATTGCTGCTGGTTATAAAGAAGCTCCTATATATGTTCAAGGAGAAGTTGTAGACGGTCTTGGTGGTGGAATTTGCCAAATTACCTCTACATTATACAATGCTGTTTTATATGCTAACTTAGAAATCACACAAAGAAGCAATCATCAATTTGTTCCTTCTTATGTAACAGCAAGCCGTGATGCAACTGTAGTATATGGAGCAATTGATTTCCAATTTAAAAATAACAGAAACTACCCAATAAAATTAGTTTGCTCCGTATCTGGTGGAATCGCTAACTTCAAAATATTTGGTTTACGTCAAGAAGACGACTGTGAAGTACAAATTTCCTCTTATGAAACAGGAAGAACTTCAACTGCTATCTACTCAGAAGCTTACCGCATTTTAAAAAGAGATGGCAAAATAATCAATACACAACTATTGTCAAAAGACACTTATAAAAGACATTAGGGATTTTAGGGACGTTCCTTAAAATCCCTATTCGTCCCTAAATTTTTTTATCATTAAAATTACATGGTCAAAGTTCCGTTTGGCGTATTAGTTATAATTAAAATATCTTCTTCTCTTCCATTTTCAGCATTTATATATACTAAGAATTCTCTGTCTTCTACATTTCCTTTGAATTCATAACACAAAATTTCTGTTTTCCACTCTGTGGGAATTACAGCTAATCCTTCACTTTCTATTTGTAAATCTTTATTTAAACTTTTTTTAGCTTCTTCTTTTGTTATAGCAATTTTTGATACATCTCTTTTCGTATGATTATTTAAATAACCTGTTGCTTCTATTCCTAATACTTCTCCATTATCTAAAGCAACTTTTACTTTAATTAAATCTGGATACATAATTACATTGTCCTGTGTCGCTGCATAATTTATAGTTACAATCCCCTCTTGTTTTAAATAATACGTTTCTTTCATGTTTGTAAAGCCTTTATTTTCTAAAAATTCTTTTCCTTTTTTGTCTGCTTCTTCTTGTGAAATTACTTCTGATTTTACTTCACGATTTGTATTCATATATACAATGTGTCCACCTTTTTTTGAAACAGATACATTGATTGTTTCATTGTTTTGATTATTAATTGAAAAGTCATAAGTTGGAATTGTAGCATTTTCTGAAAATCCTAAGTTATTGATTTCTTTAACATCATTTTTACCAATAAATTCTTTCGCTATTTCTTTTGCTTGTTCTTCTTCTATATCTTCACCTGTCAGTCCTTTTGCTTCACTACTTGTTAAGTGTTCTGAAAATGCACCATCATAAATTAATCCAGAGTACTCATGAAAATTTTCTTCTAAATTACTGAAACTTTCTTTTGAAATATTATCAACTTGTTGAGCAAAAGCCATTGTTCCTTTTTTTGTTAGTTCTCCCCAAGCAAATCTTCCATTATTTAAGTCATCTGATAATTGATTTAATGTATTTTCTAATTCTACACTATAAGAATGTAATTCTTTTAAATTTTTTAAATCTTCTTGAGTTAAATCTTCTTTATAAATATTTTTTCTAGATAAAGAATAACTATAATCACTTACTTGATTTAAAAATTTTTCTGTATTTTCTAATTCTTGACTTTCAATTGGTAATCTTGACAAATAAGCTTGCGCTAAATTTGCTTCTCTCCATAAACTTGTTAAAGTTTCTGCTCCATGCTCTGAAGTAGAAGATATCAATGATTTGGCTAAATAGGTTTCTACATTTTGCACATAATCCACTAATTCATAAAAAGCCATATTATAACTATTTTCAGAAGCTTGTCTATATTCTCTTTGTTTACGATATAAAATAAACCCTAAAATAGCAACAATAATAAGCAATACACAAATAACACTAAGCATATGTCCTTTTTTTAATCTTTCTTTCCAATCTTGTAATTTATTCATATTATTCCTCCTTATTTACAAAAACGATGTTTACCGATAGTTTTTACCAAAGGTCTTGACCATATCCATTTATTTGTAGCAGTAGATGGATTAAAATAGTAAATACATCCTCCTGTAGGATCCCATCCATTTTTTGCATCTTGCGCGGCTTTATACACTGTAGACCCTTCACTAATAGGTTCATTAATTTGTCCATCTGCTACTGCTGTAAAAGCCCCTGACTGATAAATAACACCAGCTATTGTATTGGGAAATTGTGAACTTTTTACCCTATTTAAAATAACAGCTCCTACCGCAACTTGACCTTCATAAGGTTCTCCCCTTGCTTCTCCATTAATCGCCCTTGCCATTAATTGTATATCAGAAGATTGAGAAATAGCTGCATAGCTAACATTAATTTCTTGTTTATCTCCTGGTAAAAAAATTAATACTAAAATTATAAAAATCAATATTAATAAAAATAATATTATTTTCACTCCATTTTTCAAAAAATCACCTTTTTCTATTTAAATTTATTTGTTTTTATTATTTTGCTTTTTTTATTAAAAAATATTCCATTTTTTGAATTTTTCTTTTTTTTATGATAAAATACTAACAATAAAACAAAAGGAGAGTATTCATTATGAAAAATATTTTAATTTTTTATGCCTCTTATGGTGGCGGTCATCTAAATGCTGCAAAGTCCATTTATGAATACATAGAAAAAAATTATCAAGGAAACCAAATCGAATTAATCGATTGTATGAAGTATGTAAATAAAACAGTAGAAAAAGTAACAACTGCTGCTTATCGTGAAGCTGCTAAAAAAGCACCTTGGGTTTGGGGAAAAATTTACAATGATTCACAAAAAGGTCCTTTAGCTCACATTTCTAGCCGTTCAAATAAAATTATGGCTATCAAACTATTACAATTATTACGTGAAAAACAACCAGATTTAATTATTTCAACACACCCATTTAGTAGCCAGATGTGTAGTTATTTAAAACGAAAAGGTAAAATCACATCTAAAATCGCCACAATCATGACAGATTTTGCACCACATGACCAATGGCTAATAGGAAGTGATTTTACTGACTATTTCTTTGTAGCTAATGAAAAAATGAAGGAATTTTTAATCCAAAAACAAATTAAAAGTTCTAACATTTTTGTAACAGGAATTCCTTTATCAAGCCGATTTCTGCAAAAATACAATAAAAAAGAAATTTTAAAGCAATATGAATTAGAAGAAGGAAAACAAACCATTTTATTCTTTGGTGGCGGTGAATTTGGTTTAGGAAAAACAAGAACATTTACCATATTTGATACACTAATTCAATTAGCAAAAGACAAGCAAATAATTGCAATTGCTGGAAAAAACGAAAAAATGAAAACAAAATTCGAAGAAATAGTATCCAGCAACACAGCCAACAATCGAGTAAAAGTTCTCAGCTTTACCAATCAAATACCAGAACTAATGAGTATTTCCGACCTAGTCATAACCAAACCCGGAGGAATGACAACCAGCGAAACCCTAGCATCACATTTACCAATGATAATAATCAACCCCATCCCGGGGCAAGAAGAAGAAAACGCCAAATTCTTAGAATCAAAAGGCGTTGGAATTTGGTTAAAAAAAGAAGACAACATAAAATCAACATTACAAAACATATTTTCCAATCCAGAAAAATTAGAAAAAATGAAACAAAACACCCTAACACTAGGGAAGCCAAATTCCACAAAAGAAATTTGCGATATTTTACTAAATTGAGACAATGGGGACAGTTCCAATTTGTCTCACTTTTTTTGTATTATTTTGTCGAAAATAGTCTAATATAAGTATAATAGAAAGAACACACAATTAGTGTGTTCCTCTTAATATAAGACCTCCATTTACTAGGAAAATTTCTACCTCAATATCTCCCCCTCTAATGTTTTTAGGGATATTGATTCTTCCCTGTCTATCTATTTTGGTAAAAGAAAGTACTTCGCAATCTTTGCATTCTTCTATCTTTTTAATAGTAATTTCGTTTTCTTTCCATGAACAGATAGCTAACTGGGTTTTTTCTGTAATACCTAAGAACTTCATCATATCTCTAGGTACTATAATTCTCCCTTTTACATCAAACCGTCTTATTTTTTTATTATTCATACTGTACCCCCTTTTGGTTGCTAACAAGTATCACATGGATTATAACATATATTTTAATTTTTGGCAATTATGTTCCCTTTTAAGTTTTGTTTTTTGATTTGATCATTACATTTTGAATATGACATGTAATTTTTTTATATTTCGACAAAATAATACAAAAAAAGTGAGACAAATTGGAACTGTCCCTATTGTCTCATAATTCGCGTCTGCCTTCTAAGGCTTTGGTTAGTGTGATTTCGTCTGTGTATTCTAAGTCTCCTCCTACTGGAATTCCATGGGCGATTCTTGTGACTGTTATTCCTAATGGTTTGATTAGTTTTGATAAATACATGGCTGTTGCTTCTCCTTCTACTCTCGGATTCGTTGCTAATATTACTTCTTTTACTTGTCCGTCCATTATTCTTGCTAATAGTTCTTTTATTTTGATGTCGTCTGGCCCTATTCCGTTCATGGGTGATATGGATCCATGTAGTACATGATATACTCCTTTGAATTCGTGTGTTTTTTCCATGGCTATGACGTCTCTTACGTCTTCTACGACACATATTAGTTCTTGGTTTCTTTTTGGGTTGCTACAGATTGTACATGGGTCTGTGTCTGATATGTTAAAACATTTACTACAATATTTTAGGTTTTTTTTGGCGTTTACAATGGATGATATGAATTCGTTTGTTTCTTCTTCTGAACTGTTTAGTATATGGAATGCTAGTCTTGCTGCTGTTTTATGCCCTATGCTTGGTAACCTTTCAAAACTTTCGATTAGTTTTTCGATGGATGGTGAGTATAATGACATTTTTTTGTTTCCTTTCTTTTTGCTTGTTTTATATTGCTATTTAAAAACCTGGTATGTTGAATTTTCCAAGTTGAGAGGCTTGTTCACTATCTACTTTTCTTAATGCTTCATTTATACATGTTAAAATTAGATCTTCTAACATTTCTACATCTTCTGGATCAACTACTTCTGGTTTTATTTTTATTTCTTTTATTACTTTTTCTCCTGAAACTTTTACTGTTACAGCTCCTCCTCCTGCTGATGCATCAAATTCTTTGCTTGCTAGTTCAGCTTGCGATTTTTCCATGTCTGCTTGCATTTTTTTGGCTTCTTTCATTAAATTGTTTATATTCATTCCGCCAAATCCTCCCATTCCTCCTGGGAATCCTCCTCTTTTTGCCATTTTTACATTCTCCTTTCTTTTTTATTATTCTATAATTTTAAATGGTATATCTGATTGATTAGCAAAATTTTGTAAGTTTTCTGTATTACTCATTGACCTTTCTTTTTTTTCTTGTGTAAGATATTTGATTTGCATTTCTTTTCCGCATGCTATAGAAATTAAGTTAGAAATTTCTCTTATGTTTTCTTGTTTTTCTAGTACTGCTTTTCCGAATGCTGTCATTCCATTTGGAAATTCAATTCCAACTGTCATATCATTTAACTCTATTGCGTTTGTTCCTAATAGGTTTGTATATAATACAATTTTTCCATTTTGTTTTAGGTCTTTCATTATTTGTGGCCAATATTCTTGAGCATGTTTTGAAAAATTCTTTGGCTTTGTTTGTTGTGTTGGTGTTTTATTTTCTTGTGGCTTATTTTGAACTTCTGGTTTTATTGTTTGCATTATTGGTTTTACTGATTGTTGTGCTTTTTGTATTGATGTTGGTGTTGATGTTATTATTGGCTCTACTTGCCTTATTTCTGGTTTATGACATAATTTGATTATTCCCGCTTCAAACAGAATTGTTTTTTGGGTTGACCATTTTATTTCATTTTCTAAATCTGATAATTTGTAAATCAATTCTACTAATTTTTCTTTTGATGCTGTTTTTGCAATTTCTTCTATTTGTTTTATTTCTTCTTCATTATATAATTCTGACTTTTTTGTTGATTGATATACTAATACATCTTTTACATATTTTATCATTTCCCAGATAAAATTTTGAATATCTTTTCCTTGTTGCAATACTTCTTCTACTTTCTGAAAAGCTTTTTCTACATCATATTCTAAAATAGCTTGTATGATACTATTTACAAAAGTTATTTTTGGAATCCCTACTAAGTCTTTTACTTTATCTTCATCAATTTTGTTTTCCCCGTCTTGTATACATCTTTCTAAAATAGATAAACTATCTCTCATAGCACCTTCTGACAAAGAAGCTATAATAGATAATGCTCCTTTTGTTGCCTCAATGTTACTTTCTTTGCAAACAATTTCTAATCTTTTAATAATATCTTCATTAGCAATCCTTTTAAAGTCAAACCTTTGACATCTGGATAAAATAGTAGCTGGTAATTTTTGTGGTTCTGTTGTTGCTAAAATAAATTTTACATGTTCTGGTGGTTCTTCTAATGTTTTTAATAAAGCATTAAAAGCTCCTGTGGAAAGCATATGAACCTCATCTATAATATAAACACGATATTTTGCTTTTGTTGGTAAAAAGTTTACTTCTTCTCGAATACTTCTAATGTCCTCTACACTATTATTAGAAGCTGCATCCATTTCTACAATATCTGTCAAAGCTCCTGATATAGCCCCTTTGCAAATCTCACATTCGTTACATGGCTCTCCATCTTTTGGATTTAAACAATTAATAGCTCTTGCTAAAATTTTAGCAGCTGACGTCTTTCCTGTTCCTCGTCCTCCATTAAATAAGTATGCATGGCCTACTCTATTTGCTATAATTTGATTTTTCAATGTTTTAGTAATCGCTTCTTGACCTACCATTTCTGAAAATGTTATTGGTCTAAATTTTCTATAAAGAGCTGTGTACCCCATATTTTTCACATCCTTTATACTAAAAATGGTTGATATTTCATCTCTCTATGGAAAGACTCCACATAAAGATTTCTACTTATTGCTGCTTCCTTCCGGACCTGACAAGATTCATAGGTCTTTATTGGATTCTCTCCATACAAAGATGAAACATCAACCATGGATATTATATACTGAAATTTCAATTTTATCAAGTCATTTTTATTAATTATTTACTCTTTTGAAGATAAAATCTTTCATATCTGTTATTTCTCTTGATGTAGTTCCTTTTTCAATAACATCTTCAATCGGAAGTTCTAACCTTATCTCTGATTGGTATTGTATTCCACTTGCTAATTGAATGGTTAATATAAATTTCATTTTTGCTTGTAAATCTTCTATTGTTACTCCAGCTTTTTTTAATAATTCCTGATGTTTAATTTCTTCTTCATTAGAAGTATAGTTTGCTAATTTTTCATTTGAACAACGTAATGCTATTATTCCTCCTTGATTTGAAATTTTTAATTGTTTTAGATTTGATTTCATTTCTCCAGTATAAGTCATATTTTCTATTATGTTTTCTTCTTTATTTTTAAAAATTAATTTTTCGTCTTTTTCATCTGGTTTATAAATTTTAATATTTTCTTTTTTTAAAGATTCAATTTCTATTCCACTAATATTTATTGATTGTATTGCTTCTGTTTTTCCATAATTTTCATTTTTATCTATATACAAAAAGATATCATTATTTTGGCAAACATCAAAAGCCCATTTTGTATCTATAGCTTGTTTGTCAATTCCTTCTGATGAACTAATTATTGATATTTTTGACAGTTGAAATGGCATATTAGTTTCTCCTTCTACTTGATAGCGTAAAATAATAACACCTGATATAAATATAAGGACAACTAAAATGATGATAATTACTACTAAATGAAAATATCTTTTATTTGTTATTGTTTTAAATTTTTCGAGCATATTGCCTCCTATTTTTTCATTTTTCTTAATTTTTTAAAAAAGCTTTTTAAAACTTCTTCACATTTTTCTTTTTCAATTCCTGTTTCTATTTCTATTGTATGATTAAAAGTATAATCTTGTAATAAATTTAAAACAGAACCACAAGCTCCTGTTTTATCATCCATTGCTCCAATATATACTTTTCTAATTCTAGCTTGAATCATTGCTCCTGCACACATAGAACATGGTTCTAATGTCACATACATATCACAATCTAATAGACGCCACTCTTTTAATTTTTTACTTGCTTTTTGAATTGCTATAATTTCTGCATGTTTAGTAGTATCTGTTTTTGTTTCTTTTAAATTATGAGCTCTTGCTATAATTTTACCATCTTTTACTATAACACATCCCACTGGTACTTCTAATTTCTCGGCAGCTTTTTGAGCTTCTTTAATAGCTTCTTTCATAAATTTTTTTGCTTCTATTGTTGGCATTTTTTCTCTTACCTTTTCTTTTTTAATTTATGGTGTGCCTAGAGGGAATTGAACCCTCATCTACCGCTTAGGAGGCGGTTACTCTATCCGTTTAAGCTATAGGCACAAATTGCTAAAAAAATTATACTATATATATTTTTAAATATCAAGAAAATTTAATATTTTCATTGTTTTATTCAAAATTTATCATAACAATCTTTTCCATCAATAAAACCTAATAAATAAATCTTTTTTACACATTGATAATGTTTTTTTATATATGAAAGCTCGCTTTTCGTAAATAATTTTTCGTTTTCTTTAATTCTTTTTTTAATAAAACCACTTAAAGTTGTATTTTTCATAAAATAAAACCCTTCTTTCGTATAAAAATCGTTTGACTTTCACACTCAAAAAGGTTATACTAATCTTGTACATACTTTCGAGTGTGTATTACATTTTATGGAGATAGTAAGGTTTTGCGGTCTAGCTATCTCCTTGTTTTGTATTATACTATACCATTATTTAAATCACAAAATCCATTTTCGACAAAAAAATCCGCAATGCCTTGCAAACACTACGAAAATTTTTCTGATAAAATTCTATTTTTCAAATCATGCCACGCATTTCCACTAATATATTTTAAACTTTCCGAATTTAACAAATTATTCTCTTTAGCATATTCATTCCATTCATTAATTGTCGGAAAACTAATATAATCTTTTGCTATACTTTTCAAATATTGAATTGATTCTATATACTGTGTCTGCATATGATTTCCTTCATGATATTGCTTCTCTTTTCGATAATATTCATTTACCAAATTATTATACTCATTACTGACATCAATTGCTTCTTCTGAATTTAGTCCATATTCTTCAATTACTTCATGCAATTTTTCTCTTAATTTTTCAAAATCGTTTATCATTTGTGTAACCAACCTCTTCTTATTTTTTCTCTTTTTATCACATTTTTATAAAAAATGGTAGGCACTAAAAATGTCAGTTTTTGTATTTTTTCGTAGAATTGCTATTATTTATTAGTAACAAATCATATTAACTTATCCATATAAAATTTTATGATTTTCTAACTGCAAGTATACACAACATATAGTTGTTTGTCAATAGTTTTTCGTACAATTTGTTCTTTGTAATTTACAATTTGAACTAATTGTAGTATAATCAAAAACGAAAGGATGGATTTTCCATGAATCGATTAAAACAATTAAGATTAGAAAAAAATTTATTACAATCTGACATCGCAAAAATCATCAACAAAAGTGACCGAGCCGTTGGACAATACGAAAGAGAAGAAAGAGACCCAAGTTCTGAAACTTGGACTATTTTAGCTGATTATTTCGATGTTTCTTTAGACTATCTTCTTGGAAAATCAGACATTAGAAATGCCAACAACTTAGATGACATTGATATCGCTTTTGCAAGTGGCATACGAGGACTTACCAAAGAAAATCAAGAAATTGCTAAAAATATCATTGAAGGACTTTTAGCAAAACAACAAAAAGAAGAAAAAAAAGAATAATTGCCATAAAGGAGCTACATGGAAACAAACGATTTATACAAAATAATCGAAAAAGAAAAAATTCATTATTGTAACCACAACCTATATGCTACTAATGGCATGATAGCACATTATAAAGACATTACTGCCATAATAGTAGACGACAACAAAGTAAAAGGACAAGTAGCAGAAAACACCGTACTTATCCAAGAATTAGGACATTATATGGCAGGTGCATATTATCGCACGAACAGTCACTGTGAGTTAATTTCAAAAATGGAATACAAAGCAGATAAAAAAGCTTGGGAAACCTTTTTCCCTTATACAGAAATCAAACAACTCATGAAACATGGACTAACAACTGCAACACAATTAGCAGAACACTATCAAGTGGAACCTCCTTACATGGCAAGATGTCTCAACTATTATTACAAAAAATACAATGGGTTTTACTCTTAATATAAAAATCAAAAGGAAGTAGTGATATAAAATGCAAAGAATATTAAGTCATATGAGAAAAGCAATCGAAGAATATAAAATGATAGAAAACGGCGATAAAATCGCTGTTTGTTTATCTGGTGGAAAAGATTCAATTACTATGTTACAAGCCTTTAAAACTTTACAAAGATTTTATCCAAAAACTTTTAGTATTATCGCCATTAGTATAGATCCAGGTTTTGAATTCTTTAATACTAAACTTTTAAAAGAAATTTGCGATTCCCTTGAAATTCCTTTATTCATTGGAAAAAGCAATGCAAAAGAAATTGTATTTGATATAAGAAAAGAAAAAAATCCATGTTCACTTTGTGCTAATTTACGTAGAGGTGTAATCAACTCAATAGCAATTGAACAAGGCTGTAATAAAATTGCACTTGGGCACAACCAAGATGATGTTTTAGAAACTTTTTTATTAAACCTTTTCTATACTGGAAGCATTAATACCTTTTCACCCATTAGCTATATGGATCGTTCTAAAATAACATTAATTAGACCTCTCATTTACACCCCAGAAAAAGAAATTCGAAGATTTATACGAAAAAATAATATTGAAGTTATGCCTAAAGTATGTCCAATGGATGGTACATCTAAAAGAGAAGATATGAAACAATTTATTTTTAACTTAACCAAAAGTATTCCTATGATTCGTGCTAACCTATTCGGCGCAATTCAAAGAAACCTAAATGATTGGAAAAAATGAGACAATTAGGACTGTCCCAATTGTCTCAACATAGACTCTTTTAAATCTTTTAATTTTTCATCTGCCTCTTTTTCTGTTTTCCCTTTAATTCCCATATATAATTTTATTTTTGGCTCTGTTCCTGATGGTCTTATACAACACCAAGCATTATCTTCTAATTCATAATATAAAACATTAGATTCTGGTAGTCCTGTTTTGCTCGTTTCTCCTGTTTTCATATTTTTTACAATGTCTTTTTGTATATCCTTAAAAGTTAATACTTGATATTCTCCTATGTTTGTAATTTCTTTATTTCTCATTTTTGTCATCATTTCTTTAATTTCTTGGGCTCCTTGAGCTCCTTCTTTAATTATTGATACTTGCGCTTCTTTATAGTATCCATATTTTTCATAAATATCTATCATTGCATCCCATAAGGTTTTTCCATGTGCTTGATAATAACATGCTGCTTCACAAAGAGCCATTACTGCTGCAATTCCGTCTTTGTCTCTTGCATAATCTCCAATTAAACAACCATAGCTTTCTTCATAACCAAATACATAAGTTTTATCTTTGTTTTCTTCTGCCTTTTTCATAATTGCTCCGATATTTTTAAATCCTGTTAATACTTCTATACATTCTAAGTTATAATTTTTTGCTATTGCTTTTGCTAATTCAGATGATACTATTGTTGTTATAAACATCCCATCTTTTGGTAAAATACCTTTTTCCTTCATTTGAGAAATTCTATATTCTGCAATTAATAATGCTGACATATTTCCTGTGTATGTCATATATTCTCCTGTTTTTACATCTTTTGCAAAAATCCCTAAACGATCTGCATCTGGATCAGTAGCCAACACTACATCTGCTTCTACTTTTTTTGCTAATTCTAATGCTAGCTTAAATGCTTTTGGATCTTCTGGGTTTGGATAGTCTACAGTTGGAAAGTTTCCGTCTGGCTCTTTTTGTTCTGGTACAACATAAACATTTTCTAATCCTAATTCTTTTAGAAGCTTTTCAGTTATAGTATTTCCTGTTCCATGTAATGGTGTATATACCACCTTTAATTTTTTTCCTTGTTCTTTCATAACTTCAGGATTTAAAACTGCATCTTTTAAAACTGCTAAATATTTATCATCCATTTCTGTTCCGATTATTTTTAACAATCCTTTTTCTATTGCTTCTTCTTTAGTCATTTCTTTAATGTCACTAAATTTTTCTACTTCTCTTACTTTACCAATAATATCTTTGTCTCTTGGTGATACAATTTGTGCTCCATCATCCCAATATACTTTATAACCATTATATTTAGGTGGATTGTGGCTTGCTGTAATCATTACTCCTGCTGTACATTTTAATTCTCTTATTGCAAAAGATAATTCTGGTACTGGTCTTAAATTTTCGAATAAATAAGCTTTTATACCATTTGCACAAAAAATCAAAGCTGTTTGCAAACTGAATTCCTTTGACATTTTTCTCGAATCATAACTGATTGCTACTCCTTTTTCTTGTGTTCCTTGTTCTAAGATATAATTTGCTAATCCTTGGGTTGCTTTTCCTACAGTATATTTATTCATACGGTTAGTACCTGCTCCAATTATTCCTCTTAATCCCGCTGTTCCAAATTCTAATTCTTTATAAAATCTGTCTTCTATTTCTTCTTTATTTTCTTTGATTTCTTGTAATTCTTTTTTTGTTTGTTTATCAAATTCTGAACTTTCGCACCATTTTTGATATTCTTCTAAATAATTCATTTTATCCCTTCCTTTAAATATAATTAATCTTTAGGACTTATTTATATTTTAATCTATTTTATAAAATTTTTTATATAATTCTCTAGCTGTTTTTGGGCAGTCTACTCCTGCTTCGTCTGAATTTTTTACTGGTGCAAATTCTTCTTCTCTTTTTACTCGCAATACTGCCATCTCATCTACTACACCAAAAGCATCAAATAGAAAAGCTTCAAATTTATATGCATTTGGTGAATCTGGTATTATTAAATTTCCATCTTTATCTAAGTAGGTCGCTTTTTTATAAGCTACATGATATGGTAATGGTGTTTCTCCCATTCTTTCTATTGCGTTTAAATTAAATAAGTTACAAAGAATATGAGCTTCTCCATATAATAATTCACCTTCTTTGTCACGTGCTTCTGCCATTTCTTCTGTTATTTCTGAATATTCAATTACATTTGGTTTTCCATTTCTTTTACAAAATACTCCTACTTTTTCTTGTGGATTTGCTTTTACTACAGATTTACATGCAACTGTTACTTGTTTGTCAATAGCAATTCCCATTAATACAGGGTCTACCATTTTTACTAAACAGTTGTCTACTCCTCCTATGAATACCCATTCTATTCCCATTTGCCTCATTTTTTGTGTCATACCACTTTTCACAAGTGATTCGTAAATTCCTCCATGTCCATCTGCTGCTTGTTTTATAAGACCATCTTCTCCAATTAATATTTTTCCTTCTGTGTCTGTCATTGGTAATTCGCCTTGAATAAAGAAAAAGATGTTTTTGTCTTTTTCATAACCAAAATATTTATGTTTTTCAAAAAATTCGATTGTTGCTTTATTGTTTTCTCTACTTGTCATTATAAACCATGGAATTGTTACTCCATATTTTTTTCCTTCTTCTTTTAGGTTGTCACATAATAATTCAAATAAAGATTTATGTGTGTTTAATCCAATATCATATGTTCCTTTTGGACCATCATGTCCTAATCTTGTTCCTTGTCCTCCTGCCATTGTTACTGCTGCTAATTTGCCTTCTTTTATTTCTTTTTTCCCTATGTTTTCGTAATGCTTATAGTCATCATATAATTTATATTTGTCTAAATATTCTATTGGAGTAATTACGTCTTGCTTTTGTTTTACTTCTTTTTTTGTATGTTCATATATTTGGTTTATTAATTCAAAGTTAATGTTTTCTATTTGTTGTAATAATTCTTTTTTATGTGTATCATCTAATGTTTCATAATGGTTTAGCAAATGTTCTTGCCCATATTTTTTTAATGTGCTTTTCCATTTTTCTGCTTTTATATCCATCTTTATCTCCCTTTCTTTTTCCCCTTATTTTTTTCACGACTAAAAACAGATAATTTTATTATCTGTTTTTATTTATACACTACTTTTTAAAATTTATCAACCCATTTTCTATATTTTCTCTATTTCCTTTTCTCCTGTTATTTTTAAAATTTTTGAATATTTGTTGATAATTTTTTCTAAGTTCTCTCCTATTTCTTCCATTGCATAACAATCTATAATTTTTACTTTTTGTTTTTCTGGAATCCATCTTTCTATGTTTTGGTGTATGTTATGTATATAGTTTTCTCTTCCTTTAATGAAAATTGTTAGTTCTTTTTCTTCTTTTATTTTTTCTTTCATTTTTTTGAATTTTTCTAAGTCATTGTTTTTCCAATTTAAATTTATTATTTGTTGCTTTTTTTCTTCTTTGAAATTTGTACTTTTTAATACTTTTTGCATTGTTTCTTCTAAATTGTTTTCTGTTAGAATTATTACTTCTTCTTTTTCTCCCATCTTTTTATCTATATATGGTAAACTCATCATTTCAAAATGATAGTCACTGGCATAAAATGCACAGATTTTTTCTTTTGTGTTTTTATTCATTTGAATTTCTCCCCTTTAACTTCAAAATTATACGGAAAATCAAGTTTGTTGTTTTCTGATTACTGGTAAATTTTACCATTTGTTTACAAATATGTCAATATTATTTCAAAGAAAATTCATCTTGTTTTTTCGACATTTTGAATTTTTCTCCATTTTTAGTATAAATTTTTTAAAATGGTTAATAATTAATATTAAAGATTATTTTTGGAGGTAAACATATGAAAAAAAATTTAAAAATGATTGTTATTTTGGCTTTTCTTCTTTTTATTTACACTTCTATTTGTGCTATTTCTTATGCGGAAAATATTTCTTATAATCTTTCTGATAATATGTTTCGTTTACATGTTTTAGCTAATAGTGATAGTGAAGAAGATCAAGCTTTGAAATATAAAGTTCGCGATTCGTTATTAAGTTACATGAATTCTCTTTGTGTAAATTGTAAAACAAAACAAGAAGCTATTAGCTTAGTAGAGAAAAACAAATATACTTTTGAACAAATAGCAAAAAATACAATCAAAGAACAAGGTTATTCTTATCCTGTAACTATTAATATTGGAAATTTCGAATTTCCTACAAAAACTTATGGTGATATTTCACTTCCTGCTGGTTATTATGATGCTTTACGTGTAGAAATTGGAGAAGCAAAAGGACAAAATTGGTGGTGTGTGATGTTCCCTCCTTTATGTTTTGTAGATATTTCTTCTGGTGTTGTACCAGATGAGTCAAAAAAATGGATGGAAGACAATTTATCAGAAGAAGAATTTGCTCTTATTTCAGACCAATCAGATAATCAAATTAAGTTTAAGTTTAAATTATTGGAATTTTTTAATAAATCTGGTCTAATAACTGCAAAAAAATAGTTGCAATTAGATGTACTTTGTGATATATATAAAAATAGAAAAAGAGTGTTATGTTTAATACACTCTTTTTGATTGGAAACATACAATAATGGAGGTTATTGAATTGGAAAAATTAATCGTAGAAGGTCCAACCCCTTTAAAAGGAGAGGTAACCATTAATGGTGCAAAAAATGCAGCTGTTGCTATCTTACCTGCTGCCCTTTTGATTGATGGAAGTTGTACTATTGAAAATTTACCAAATATAAGTGATATTAAAATATCTTGTGAAATTTTAGAAAAATTAGGTGCTAAAATAAAATGGAACAATAAAAACAGTATTACTATAGATACATCTAATATAACTACAACAAAAGCACCTTTAGATTTAACTAGTAAATTTAGAGCATCTTATTACATAATAGGAGCTATGTTAAGTAGAAAAGGTGAAATTGAAGTTGGTATGCCAGGTGGTTGTAAATTAGGAGCCAGACCAATTGACCAACACATAAAAGGTTTTGAAAGATTAGGTGCTCATGTTACTGTAGAAAGAGGAACTATTTATGCAAAAGCAAAAAAATTAACTGGATGCCCTATTTATATGGACATTGTATCAGTAGGTGCAACTATTAATGTTATGCTTGCTAGTGTTTTAGCCAAAGGTACTACTATTATTGATAATGCTGCTAAAGAACCACATATCGTTGATGTAGCCAACTTTTTAAATACCATGGGAGCTGATATTCGTGGTGCTGGAACAGATGTTATAAAAATTAATGGAGTTGAAAAATTACAAGGTAATGCTACTTATAGTGTTGTTCCTGATCAAATTGAAGCTGGTACTTTTATGTTAGCTGCAGTAGCAACTAAAGGTGATTTATTAATTAAAAATTGTATTACTAAGCATTTAGAATCTATTACTGCTAAAATTATTGAAGTTGGTGGACATGTAGAAGATAATATTGACAGTATTCGTGTATGGTGTGATAAAAGACCAGAAAAAGCAACAATTAAAACTTTACCATATCCAGGATTTCCAACTGATTTGCAACCACAAATGGGAGTTGTTTTATCTTTAGCAAACGGAAATAGTATGATTCACGAAAGTATTTGGGACTCTCGTTTTCAATATACAGATGAATTAAATAAAATGGGAGCAAAAATAACTGCTCAAGGAAAATCTGCTTTTTTTGAAGGAGTCAAAAAGTTATCAGGTGCACCTGTGTATTCTACTGATTTAAGAGCTGGCGCTGCCCTTGTTATAGCAGGAACTGCTGCACATGGTAAAACAGAGATTTATAATTTAGAACACATTGACCGTGGTTATGAAAATATAGAAGAAAAATTTAGAAATATTGGAGCTAAAATCAAAAGAGTTGATGAATAAACAAAGGAAAGAGAAAAAAATGTTTAATTTTTGTAGTTTATATAGTGGAAGTAGCGGAAATAGTTTATTTGTTGAAACAGCAAATACTAAACTTTTAATTGATGCTGGTGTAAGTAGTAAGAAAATTGAAAATGCTTTATTAGATATTGATATAGATCCTTCTTCCTTAGATGGTATATTAGTAACTCATGAACATACTGACCATGTACAAGGATTAGGTACTTTTTCTAAAAAGTTTGATTTGCCTGTATTTGTTAATCAAGAAACATTAGATGCTATGCCAAAACAAAAAGATAAAATTGCTAATAATAAAATTAAAATTTTTAAACCAAGTGATTGTTTTTCTATTGGGGATTTAGAAGTTAAACCATTTTCAATTCCTCATGATGCTGCAAATCCTTGTGGATTTAATATTTGTAAAGATGATAAAAAAATTAGTATTGCTACTGATATTGGTCATATGACAAATGATATTTTAAAAAATTTAGAAGAAAGTTTATTTATTATGTTAGAAGCTAATTATGACCCAGAAGTATTACGTTGTTCTTCTTATCCTTTTACTTTAAAATCTAGGATTGCTGGTCCAACTGGACATTTGTCTAACGAGATGGCAGGCAAAACTATTAGTTATTTATTACAATCTGGTTTAAAAAATGCTATGCTAGGTCATTTAAGTAAAGAAAGTAATTTTCCGGAATTAGCTTATCAAACTGTGATAGATGAAGTTCTTACAAATAATTCTAATGAAAAAAATTCTTTTAAGCTTAGTGTAGCAAGCAGAGATAAACATAGTAATTTAATTCAAATTTAGGCGACATATGGTCGTCTATTTTGTAAGGAGGAAAATTTATGTTAAATATTCAAATTATTTGTGTTGGAAAATTAAAGGAAAAATATTTAAAAGAAGCTATTCAAGAATATACTAAAAGACTTTCTCGCTATTGTAAGTTAGATATTTTAGAGTTGCCTGATGAAAAAATTCCAGACAAATTAAATGATACTTTATCAAATGAGATTAAAACAAAGGAATGTAATAATATTTTAAATCATATTAAAAAAGATTCTTATGTTATTGCTTTGGATTTATCAGGAAAAATGCTTTCTTCTGAAGATTTTTCTGAACAAATTGATAAAATTTCAATGGAGTCTAGCCATATTACTTTTGTTATTGGTGGCTCTTTGGGATTAACAAATGAATTTTTAAATTCTTGTCAACAAAAATTATGCTTTTCTAAAATGACTTTTCCTCATCAACTAATTCGTGTTTTTTTGTTAGAGCAAATTTTTCGTGCTTTTAAAATTAGTAATGGCGAAACTTATCATCGCTAAATATATTATGGTTTTGTAGAGAAAATAGTAGAAAAAAAACAATTTATAATAAATATAGGGGCTTAACAATCGGTTTTTATGGGGGTTATTTTCTCTACAAATTTAATAACTTTTTTTGAATTGTTTTTGATAATTTATTGATTATAATTTTTTTGACTATTAAAAAAATAGATATAAATAATAAAATTTTTGTTATCATAGGAAAAGTATATCCCATTTTTTTCCATTTGTCAATAAGAATTTTTAAAATTTCAGTTTTAATTTTAAGACAAAATTCTACATATTACTACACTTACTATTATTCCAACTATATCTGCTGTTAATGCTGCCAACAAAACAAATCTTGTTTTTTTTATTTTTACACAACTAGTATAAACTGCAATAGTATATAAAGTTGTTTCTGTAGACCCCATAATAACTGACGCCATCGTTCCTAAAATACTATCCACTCCATAATTTTTCATAATATCAGTTGCAATAGCAATTGAGCCACTTCCTGAAATTGGTCTAAGCATAGCCAATGGCATAATTTCACTTGGAAAATGAAATATATTTAAAAGTGGCATAATAAAATAAATAATTTTATCTAAAATTCCCGAACTCCTTAAAGCACCAATAGCTACAAATAATGCAATCAAAGTAGGAAAAATATTTACTACCATTTCCATCCCTTCTTTTGCTCCATCCAAAAAATCATCAAAAATTTCATTTTTTTGTAAGTATCCATATCCGACAATTCCTAAAATAAACAATGGCATAGCTAAATCAGATATAAAATTTATCAATTTCATTTTTTACTCCTTTTACTAAATTTAATCAATATTATTGTCATTGCTAATCCGTGCTATTGCAGCACTGATTGTCGCAATCCAAACAGGAAATACAATACTGGTTGGCTGTTTCGATTGTAAAGAGTTTCGAATTGCAATAACAGTAGTAGGTATAATTTGAATTGATGCTGTGTTTAAAACAATAAAAATTAACATTGAATCACTTAAAGTATCTTTTTTTTTATTTTCTTTCTGCATAGATTTCATAGCTTTTAATCCCAATGGTGTAGCTGCATTTCCCAAACCTAACATATTTGCAATTATATTCATAGAAATTTCTTTTTGAATAGGTTTATTTTTTTTCATTTCTGGAAATAATAGTTTAATAATCGGACTTAATAATTTTGTTAATTTATCAACTAGACTAGTTTTGTTAGCAATCTGCATAATCCCACACCACAAACACATAGTTCCTAACAAACTTATAGATAATTTTATAGCTTCATTAATGCTTTCAAAAATAGCAGTATTTAAATTATTTAAATTACCAAATAAAATAGCATATATAAAAGATATTATAATAAAAAGTGGCCATATTTTATTTAACATCATTATCACCTACATAATTTTATTCAAAACTTGACTTTTTATTACAATATAATTGACCTACATTTCTATTTATGGTATATTAAGTGCATAGGATTGTTAAATTATAACTTTTAAGGAGGTTGAGTTACATGAAATCTACTGGAATTATTAGAAGAGTTGATGAACTTGGTAGAGTTGTTATTCCTATAGAAATTAGGAATCAATTTAATATAGTTGAAAAAGACCCTATTGAAATTTATGTAGATAAGGGTGCTATTGTATTGAAAAAATTCGAACCAAATTGTATTTTCTGTGGAAATACTAAAAATTTATTATCATATAATGATAAATTAATATGTACTAATTGTGCCAATAAAATTGGTACATTAGAAAACGAATAAAAAATATAAAAGGTATAATTTTAAATTAATTATACCTTTTTATATAAATTTTTGATAGACTTCATTTTTACTCAAATGTCTATCTTTCGCTATCTTTTTAATAATTTCTTTTTTTTCAATTCCTTGTTTTTCATACAATTGATAATGTTCTTCTAAAGTTAATCTTTGCCAATCATTTTCTGTGTCTGGTTTTTCACAACCTTCTATTATTATAACAATTTCTCCTTTTATATTTTCTGTTTTTTCAATAATGTCTTCTATAGTCCCTCTTATCCATTCTTCATGAATTTTAGTTAATTCTCTAGCCACTACTACTTTTCTATCAGACAAAATTTCTTTTAAATCATTTAATGTATTTTTTAATTTGTGAGGTGCTTCATATAAAATTAATGTTTTTTGTGTTGTTTGAATTTCTTTTAACTTTTCTTTTCTCAATTTTTTATGCAAAGGCAAAAATCCTAAAAAAGTAAACTCTTTTGTATTAATTCCTGAAGTGATTAAGGCATTTATCATAGCACAAGCCCCTGGAATAGGTACAATATCAATATTATTTTCAATACATTTTTGTATTACAATTTCACCTGGATCACAAATTCCTGGTGTTCCAGCATCAGATATTAATGCAATTTCTTGTCCTTCTAATAATTTTTCTATTAAAATATCTGTCTTTATTTCTTCATTATGACGATGATAACTTATTAATGGTTTTGTTATTTCTAATGAGTTCAATAATTTTAAAGAATGTCTCGTATCTTCTGCTGCAATTAAATCCACTTCTTTTAAAATACGAATCGCTCTTAAAGTAATATCTTCTAGGTTTCCTATTGGTGTAGCTACTATATACAATTTTCCTTTTTTATTTTCTTTCATTTTTCCTCCCTATTATAAATAACATTAATTTCTTTAGTATAATTTCCATTATCATCATAAATGTATAAATTGTTTTGAACCTTTAAAAATGGTTTTGCATTTTTTATTCCTTTTATTAATACTAATTTTGGTTCTGCTTCTTTATTTGTATATACAAAACGAATAATTTTGGGTTCTATTTTATAATTTCTCATAATGTTTAAAATATCTACTAATCTTTCTGGTCGATGAACCATATAAAATTCACCTTTGTCTTTTAATAATTCTTTAGATATTTTAATAAAGTCTTCTAATGTTGCTGTTATTTCATGTCTTGCTATATTTTTCTTTTCCTCTTCATTAATTATACCAGAACCTTTTTTCTTGTATGGTGGATTAGTTACAATGGCATCAATACTATTTTTTTCTATTTTTTTATTTAAATTTAAAATATTTTCATTTATTATTTTGAATTTATTTTCTAGTTGATTTAATTGAATACTCTTTTGTGCCATTTTACAAACTTCTTCTTGTATTTCTACTCCTATTATCTCTTTTAATTCAGTTTTCGCACATAATAAAGTGGCAATAATTCCTGTTCCAGTACCTAAATCTAATACTTTAGCTCCTTTTTTTATTTCTTTAGCAAAATCTGATAATAACACACTATCTATTCCAAAACAAAATCCTTTTTTATTTTGGATTATTTTTAAATCTTTTAATTGCAAATCTTCTATTTTTTCATTTTTATTTAATTTTATTTTCATTTTATTTTTTCCTTTTTTGTTTACTACTTAATAAAAAAATTGTAAACTAATTTTGATTTCTACATATTATACTATAAAAAGAACTTTTTTGCAAAATTTCAATTTAATTAGGAGAATAAATAATGGAAAAAATTTATTTAAATAACAAAAATAATAGAGGAGAAAAAATTCCTCCTCAAAAAAAATCTTTTGATTTATATAGAAAAAATACATTAAATTCTTTAAATGATGTTGAATACTTTTTAAATAATTTTCATCATTTTTTTAAATATTTAAAATTATATAAAATGTTTAAAAAATAAATCATATTTCAACTTTTTCGCTGATATATTTCTTTAAATTCTTCTTGTTCTTTTCCATCAATAACTATTTTAACTTTATTTACTTCTGATAATTCTGTTAATGTATTTACAATACAATTTATTAAATTTTCTTTTTCCTGTGAATTTTCTTTTACATAATTCAAAAATTCAATCGAGAAGTCTAACGTTACACAATCTTTTTCTAAATAACATTTATTTAATTTCGTATTTTCCGGCATTATCTTTTTATTTTTATCACTTTTAGGTCCTTCTATTAATAGTTGTATTAATCTTTCATATGGATTATTTATAATTTCTTTTATATCTAATAAATGTGCTTCTGGATTCAATTTATTATTTTCCTTATTAATAAAATATAAACTTACAATAGTTTGCCTCTCTTGTTCTTCTGTTATTTCTGCTTGCGGTGTATATTCTTCGACCACTACTTGTTCTTTCTTATTTTTCACAATCTTTATAGCAAAATATCCCCCTATCAAAACAATTATTAATACTATTAAAAAAATAAGCCAAATTTTTTTATTTTTCATTATCACTTTCCTCCTATTTTTTATTTATTAACATCTTATTACTTGTTTGTCCAATTTAGAACTCTATTTTCCTTCTTTATTCAAAATTTAAAATAACTACAATTTTTTTCTCCGTCCCAAAAATTACCATTTGACAAAATGACGTTTTCCGTATACAATTAAGGGGATTTAAAGGTTTATTTTATGCACAGAAAAGGAGTTTTTGTCATGATAAATATAAATAATATTGAAAATACAAATGATGTTTTACATGTTGGTTTAGATGTTGGTTCTACCACTGTTAAGATTGTAGTAATGGATAAGGATAAAAATACGATATATCAAGATTATCAACGACATTTTTCGGATACAAAAAATACTGTTTGTAAGGTTTTGGAAAATTTGTTGATTCGTTTTCCTTTGGCTTCTTTTACTCTTGCTCTTACTGGTTCTGGAGCTATGTCTGCTGCTAAGTTTTTGGGAGTGAATTTTATTCAAGAGGTGGTTTCTTGTAAACGTGCTGTTGAAAAGTATATTCCTAAAACTGATGTGGTTATTGAGCTTGGTGGTGAAGATGCTAAAATTATTTATTTTGATCAATCTATTGAACAACGTATGAATGGTACTTGTGCCGGTGGAACAGGAGCTTTTTTGGATCAGATGGCTTCTCTTTTACATACAGATACAGCTGGATTAAATGAATTGGCAAAAAATTATTCTACTATTTATCCTATTGCTTCTCGTTGTGGTGTTTTTGCTAAAACTGATATACAACCTTTAATTAATGAAGGTGCTGCAAAAGAAGATATTGCTGCTTCTATTTTTCAAGCAGTTGTAAATCAAACTATTAGCGGTCTTGCTTGTGGTAGACCAATTCGTGGTAATGTTGCATTTTTAGGAGGTCCTTTAAATTATTTATCCGAATTAAGAACACGTTTTATTGAAACACTTCACTTAAAAGATGACGAAATTATTGTACCAGAAGAAGCACATCTTTTAGTAGCTAAAGGTGCTGCTTTAGATTCTATTAATTCTGATGTTATAACAACTAATGAATTAGAACAAAAAATAGAAAATCTAAGAAATTCTCATGATAATACAACTCATCCATTGGATCCTTTATTTAAAAATAAAGAAGAATATCAAAGATTTTTAGAAAGACATAATAAAGCAACTGTTAAAAAGGCTTCTTTAGATAATTATGAAGGTAATTGTTATCTTGGTATTGATGCTGGATCTACTACAACTAAATTAGTTTTAATAGATGAAAATAATCAATTATTATATTCTCTTTATGAAAGTAATGAAGGAAATCCTTTAAAAAGTGTTATGGGGATGTTAAAAAAATTATATGATATTTTACCACAAAAAGCGATATTACGTTATAGTGGTGTTACTGGATATGGAGAAAAATTAATACAAACAGCTTTAAATGTAGATTTAAATGAAATTGAAACAATTGCACATTATACAGCTGCCAAAACTTTTGAACCTGATGTAACTAGTATTGTAGATATTGGTGGACAAGATATGAAATATATCCGTATGAAAGATGGTTCTATTGATAATATCATGCTAAATGAAGCTTGTTCTTCTGGATGTGGTTCTTTTATTGAAACATTTGCAAAAAGCTTAAATCTTGAAATCTCTGAATTTGTAAAAGAGGCTATTAACAGCAAAAGACCTGTTGATTTAGGCTCTCGTTGCACTGTGTTTATGAACTCTAAAATTAAACAAGCACAAAAAGAAGGTTATTCTGTTGGTGATATTTCAAGCGGTTTATCTTATTCTGTTATTAAAAATGCAATTCAAAAAGTAATGAAAATAAGAGATGTAGAAACTCTTGGTAATCATATTGTAGTACAAGGTGGTACTTTTTATAATGATGCTGTATTACGTGCTTTTGAATTAATTGTTGGAAAAAATGTAGTTAGACCAGATATCTCTGGTTTAATGGGAGCTTATGGAATGGCTTTACTTGCTAAAGAACAATATGAAGCAAATTTGGATATGAGTTATAAATCTACTATTTTAAAACCAGATGAATTAGATAATTTAGAAATCAAAGTAACTCATACACGCTGTAATCAATGTGAAAATCATTGTAAATTGACTATTAATAAATTCAGCAATGGCCAAATTCATGTATCTGGTAACCGTTGTGAAAAAGGTAGTGGTATGATTACAAAATCTAAAAAACTGCCAAATTTAATTCAATATAAATATGAAAGAATTTTTGATTATAAACCATTAGAAGAACAGTTTGCACCAAGAGGTACAATTGGAATTCCTAGAGTTTTAAATATGTATGAAGATTATCCTTTCTGGTTTACTTTTTTAACCACATTAGGTTTTCGTGTTGTACTTTCTGAAAAAAGTACTCGTAAAACATATGAAAAAGGAATGGAATCTATGCCATCTGAATCTGTATGCTATCCTGCAAAACTATCTCATGGCCATATTGAAAGTTTATTAGAACAAGGAATTAAAACAATTTTCTATCCTTGTATGCCTTATTCCAGAAAAGAATATGAAAAAGCAGATAATCATTATAATTGCCCTATTGTTATTTCTTATTCAGAAGTATTAAAAAATAATGTAGAAGGCTTAAAAGCAAATGACATTAAATTTATAAATCCATTTTTACCTTTTGACCAAAAAAATTTAGTTAAAAAGATCATGGAATTAGACGAATTTAAAGAATATAACTTTACAAAAGCAGAACTAATGGAAGCTGCTAAAAAAGCAGAAGAAGAATATCAGAAATGTAAAAAAGATATACGTGATAAAGGTACTGAAACTGTAAGATATATTAAAGAAAATAATTTAAAAGGCATTGTATTAGCTGGTCGCCCTTATCATGTAGACCCTGAAATTAATCATGGCATTGACACATTAATTACTTCTTTAGGTTTATGTGTTTTAACGGAAGACAGTATCTCTGACAAAGCAGAAGCTAAAAGACCAATTCGTGTTGTTGACCAATGGGTATATCATGCAAGACTTTATGCCGCTGCCGATTTTGTTGGAAAACATGATAATTTAGAATTAGTTCAACTAAACTCTTTTGGTTGTGGAGTTGATGCTGTTACCACAGACCAAGTAGAAGAAATTTTAAATAGTTATAATAAAATGTATACACTAATAAAAATTGACGAAGTTAATAACTTAGGCGCTGTTCGTATTCGTATTCGTTCTTTATTAGCTAGTATGAAAAAACGTGAACAAGAAAAAAGAGAAAAAATATCAGATGGTAATTACGAAGTAAAGAAAAAAATCTTTACCAAAGAGATGCGTAAAGATTATACAATTTTAATCCCACAAATGGCACCTATACATTTTGAACTATTAGAAGCAGCTGTTGCATCTTCTGGTTACCATGTAGAATTATTAAGAGAATGTACCCAAAAAACTGTAGAAACTGGTTTAAAATACGTTAATAATGATGCTTGTTACCCATCTATTTTAGTAACAGGTCAAATGATAGAAGCTTTACAATCTGGCAAATATGACTTAAATAAAACAGCTTTAATTATGTCACAAACTGGTGGAGGATGCCGTGCAACAAATTACATTGGCTTTATACGAAAAGCCCTAAAAGACGCTGGTTTCTCTAATATTCCTGTTATCTCCTTCAACATTGTTGGTATGGAAAAAATGCCAGGATTTAAATTAACAGTTCCTTTAGTAGAAAAACTATTAAGAATGGTTGTATATGGTGATTTATTACAAAAAATGCTAACAAAAAATAGAGCTTATGAAAAAAACAAAGGAGAAACACAAAAGTTATTTGATTCTTGGATGATAAAATGTAAAGAATTATTAGCAAAAGCAAACAACAAAGAATTTAAGCAAAGTATTTACGATATAGTAAATGATTTTGAAAAAATAGAATTAGATACTTCTGTTCAAAAACCTCGTGTTGGTATAGTAGGTGAAGTATTAATTAAATACCATCCTTTCGGAAATAATTATGTGGCAGATTTATTAGAAAAAGAAGGTGCTGAAGTAATTTTACCTGATTTTATGGGATTTACAAAATTTATGTGTACACATAAAATTACATTCCATAATTTACTAAATATTAATAAAACATCTTCTAAATTAATGAAAGTAGCTATTAAATTAATTGATATTCTTGAAAAAGATGTTAAAATTGCACTATCTAAATCTAAGAAAAATTATTTACCACCTTGTGATATTTGGCATTTAGAAGAAAAAGTAAAAGATGTTTTATCTATAGGAAATCAAACAGGAGAAGGTTGGTTTTTAACAGCTGAAATGATTGAATATATTGAAAATGGTATTCCAAATATTGTATGTGTTCAACCATTTGCTTGTTTACCAAATCACGTTGTAGGTAAGGGTGTTATTAAAACAATTAGAGAAAAATACCCAGATGCAAATATTTCTCCAGTTGATTATGACCCTGGCGCTAGTGAAACAAATCAAACTAATCGTATTAAATTATTAATGACTGTAGCTAAAGATAATTTAGCTTTACAAGAAAAAAGAAAACAAGCTATCGATATGGAAAATACATCAAATTTAGAACCTCAAGAAAAAAAGACTAGGAATGCTTTTTAAAAGCTCCTAGTTCTTTTTTTATTTTAAATTATTTATTTACTATGGTTTTAGTGTCGTAATTGGCACAACATATACACCATCTGGTCTTTTGTAGGCTGCATTTGAAAGTCCACATATTACGCAAAGAACTGATGGCGCTTTCCCTCCTTCTTTTTCTATTTCTTCTTTTAACTTTAATAAATTTCTCGCTGCTTCATCAATTTTATTCGCCCCAAGTTTTATTTCAAATACACACCATTCTCCATTTTCTAATTCTATAACACAATCCACCTCTCTGTTTTGATAATCCTGATAATGATAACATTTAGCATTAAAACTGTCAGCATATATTTTCAAATCTCTTTCTACCATTGCTTCAAATAAAAATCCAAATGTATTTAAATCATTAATTAATTTTTCTTCTTCCCTTATATTTAATAAAGAACATGCTATTGATGGATCAGCAAAATGTCTCTTTTCTGATTGTTTTACCCTTATAGAAGAACGTATATTAGTTGAAAATGGTTCATCATTATCTAGCAAATACAATTTATCTAATGCATTTAAATACGAAGCTATTGTATCTATATCTATATCTTCATTATCAACATCGCTTATATCCTTTTTTAATGTCATATTAGATACTGTTGTACTTTCATTTCTCGCCAATGATTTTAATAATAATTTTACCTTATGTTTATCTCTATTTACTCCATCTAGTCTAATTAAATCATCATCAATTATTAACTTTATATATTCTTCTATAGCTTCACTAGAATCTTTAGGAGAATATTCTAAATTTCCAGGCCACCCTCCTCGAATAATTAACCCCGCAAGATGTTTTAAATCCACTTCTCCTGTTAATTTTTGTTTTAATTTATTATTACATAATTCTTGAAGTGATACATCTCCTGTTGAATCTCCCGATTCAAACAAGCTCATGGTTCTTAAATATATTTTTCCATATCTTCCTGCTCCACTATGTGATATTCCTTTTCTATTAGGTGTAGAAGATCCTGTTAAAATATATTGTCCTTTTAATCCTGTTTTATCAACATCTGCTCTAATTTCATCCCATAAGTTTGTTGCTTCTTGCCATTCATCAATTAACTTTGGTTTCTTTCCCTCTAAAATTAATGATGGAGATATTTTAGCAAGTTCGACATTATTTGATGATTCTCCTGTTTTTTTATGTAAAAGTACTTCACTATTAGAATGATATCTTCCTGCCCATGTTTTACCACAATATTTCGGACCTTCTATACAAATAGCACCAAATAGTTTTAAATAATGCTCTATCTTATCGTCAACAATTCTTTTTTTATAATTTTTTATTTCCATAATCAACTAATCTCCTTTTATAATTAGATATATCAATATTATTTTATTCCATTCGGTGATTTTTGTCAATCTTATTCCGTGATATTTTATGTTTTTATTCCGTGTTTTTTATTTTGACTTACGATGTTTTATAAGCTTTTTTTACTTTTTAACTATAATAAAAAAGGGATACTTTTATCCCTTTTTTATTATTCTGATTTTTCTTCTTCTTGTTTATCATTCTCTACTTTTATTCCTTTTACTTCTTCGTATAATATATTTTTTACTTCTTCTTTTTCTCTATGTTGAATATAATAAAATGCGATAAGTAAAATTATAATAATTGTTACAATTCCAATGATAAGAGAAATAATCATATTTCTTTTAAACATCCATTGATTATCTAGTAAAACATCTGCCATTTCTTCTTTTTTGTTTTTGACATCAATTTTTATGTTTGTATCTTCATTTTCAATTGTGTTTTCTCCATCAGATGCCTCAAAATTCAATAAACTAATTTCTGTTTGTCCTGGTTTTGCATCATCTTTAATTTTAAAAGATAAAATCATAACTTTCTGATTTTCTTTTGTTGGTTGCATAGTTGTTGTTGTTGTTTGAATCAAATCTTCTACCATTATAGGAGTTGTCCAATTAGAACCATTTAGAATTATTGGCTCTTCTAATATTGTTTCATCATAAGATAATACTGTACTTAATGCTACAATCCCATGTTCCATATTAATATTTTCTACTATAACTGGTATTTGAATAGTTTCACCTGTTACATATTTTTCTTTTTCTATTTCCATTTTTATATCATATTCACTTGTTGCACCATAAGAAATTCCTACCATCAAAAGAAATATAATACAAGTTAATACAAAAATTTTTGTTTTTTTCATCTGTAAACTCCTTACTTATTACCAATTTGTTTGAATAATCCAATCTGGATGATTCGTTTGTATTGTTTCACTCTTAGAAGCT
This sequence comes from uncultured Clostridia bacterium, assembly GCA_963559365.1. Classification (GTDB taxonomy): domain Bacteria; phylum Bacillota; class Clostridia; order TANB77; family CAG-508; genus CAG-269. Next base: position 54,451 of record CAUWKC010000003.1, read on the forward strand.
GCCATATGTCTTTGTATTTTCAAAGCATCTGTTATGTCGATAATTCCATTTGCATTAATATCTCCCAACAAGAATTTTTCGTTTTCTAAAATCCAATCTTGGTGCTTAGTAGATATTTCTTCACTAGACATTACTGCCATATGTCTTAATATTAATAATAGGTCTGTTGTGTCTATATTTCCATCTGAATTTATATCACCAATTTTTAAATTTGATCCTGTTTCTATTTCTATTACTTCTATTGTACTATAAGCTTTTTTTCCATTTGCTGTTGTTGCTGTTATAACAACTGTTCCTTTTGCTTTTATTGTTACTTTTCCTGTTTCGTCAACTGTTGCTATATTTTCATCACTACTTTTATATGTAATTTTTGTATTTTTGTTACTATTAGATGGTATTATTGTTGTCTTTAATTGAAGTGTTTGTGTTTTACCTAGTACAACTTGTATATTTTTTATATTAGTTTCAATGCTTGTTGGTTCAATTTCATTTTTGTTAGAATTTGTAACAATTACTGTACAAATTGCAGTTGTTCCATCTTTTGCTTTTGCAATAATTTGTGTTTCTCCTGTTGAAATAGCTACTACTTTTCCTGTTTCATCTACTGTTGCTATATTTTTGTCAGAGCTACTCCATGTTATTTCCATTTCTTTTGGTTCTACTGTTGCTATTAATTTTTCTTCTTTTGTTCCGTTTAAGTCTAATTCTAATCTTTCTTTATTTAATTTTACTTTTGTATTTCCATTTGTTGTATCTTTTACTGTTACTTTACAACTTGCTTGTGCTCCATCTTCTGCTTTTGCTATAATAGTAGTTTCTCCTATTGCAATTCCTGTTACTTTTCCTGTTTCATCTACTATTGCTATATTTTTATCTGCTGTTTCCCATGTTAATTTTTTATTTTCTGGTTTTACTGTTGCATTTATTTGAGCTGTTTTCATTCCATTTAAATCTAATGTTATTTCTTTTTTGTCAAATGTAATTTGTGTTAAACCACTATTAGCTTTTATAACATTTCCTGTTAATTCTTTTCCTTTTATTAATTGTGTTACATTTCCTATTTCATCATATATTTCTTTCATAGTAAATGCTTCTTCTGCATCTACTTTTAATTCTCCTCTGTCTTCATTTGTAATAGTATATTCATATATTAAACTATTGTCTGTATTATCATATGATTTATAAGTTATTTCTTTTTTATTTCCTTCTCCAAAGTATATTTGTAATATTGGAGCAGTTTCATCTATAATTGGTGTTTTATCTTTGGTTCCATAAATTTTTTCATTAAAAGAAACTTTGATTTCTATTTTATCTCCTGTCTTATATTCCCCTGCTTCTGAAATTGCTTCAATTTTTTGTACACTTGGTCCTAAATTGTCAGCTATTATTTCTTTGTTTTCTTCTAATTTTTCTATTTTTGTTAAATCTGCTTTAACTCCAGATTCATTGTAAACGGTTCCTATGAAATTATCACCTGAACCTATTTCTAATTTTCCAGTATCTTCTTTTTGTATTTTATAAGAATAATTAATTGCTTTTCCATTTGCTGAATCAAAAGTAGTTAATTTATTTTGTCCTCCTACTCCAAATTTAATAAATAATTTTGGAGCTGTATTTTTATTAATCACAATTTTCTTTTCTGTTCCATAAATATTTTTGTCAAATTCTACTTTTATTTTTATTTCTTGACCTTCACGATAAGTTCCACTACTTGGAGATGTTACACTAACTTTACTAATGCTTGGTGCTACTTTGTCTACTGGTTCTTCTGGTTTTTCTCCTTCACCTCCAGATGTGTTTCCTCCTCCAGAGCCTCCACTTGAGCCTCCTCCTGATGTGTCTCCTCCTCCAGAGCCTCCTCCTGATGTGTCTCCTCCTTCAGAACCTCCGCCTGAGCCTCCTCCGTCTGGCTTTTGATTTTCTTCTTTTGAGCTATTAACTATATCTTTTATTTCGTCTGATAATTCTTTTCCTCCTATATATCCGTCTAATATATTTTCACCTTTTGATTCCTTTACAATTTTTTCTAACATAGATTTAAAAGCCATCTTACTTTCATTATCTTTAAAATTTCCATCTTCGCCTACAAAACTTGTGCCTAATATTTTTTCTGATACTTTTATCCAAAAATTAGTATAAGAATCAAAATTTCCATCTGGATACTGTGATTGAAAATTCTTACCATTGTCAGTCCAACTATCCAACTGTTTAATATATCTTTCATAATCTCTTAATGCAGCATCAAAATTTTCTTGTATACTTTTTCTTGCCTCAGCTTCTTTTTGTTCTGCTACATCTCCTACAAAGAATCCTACTTTTATAGGTTTAGATTCTACTGTTCTCCCCCTATATGTATAAAAGGCTTTTGCATAATATGCCGTTTGTCCTGGCACAATATCATCTGCTGCTTTATAAGTTATAGATTCTAATTTTGGTTTTTCTCCTGGATCAACTACACCTTCGATTTGAAAAAACAATTTTCTTATTTCTTCTTCAGTATATTCCTTTATATTATTTCCAGGTAAAATAAAATAACCAAAACCAGATTGCATCAACGCAGTTTCAATTAATTGATTATTAATAAGTTCCTCTGTATTATCTCCATCAGCTAGCAATTCTTTTGTTTGTGTTCCACCTATTGAAGCCAATGTTTGAATTTTTTCATCAACATTAAAAATAGCAATGGCACAAGTAACAAAAACAATAATGACACCTGTTATTGCTGATGTAATTAAAAATATTTTCTGAGATTTTTTCATAACCATACACTCCTATTTCAATTATAGTCTTATAATTTATTATTACAATATTTTTCTTAATTTGTAAAGTACTTATTAATCATGTTGCTTAAATACACTTGTAATTAGCTTACGGATATACATTAGCCATAAAATCTCTTTTTTTTATTAAATTTATATTACATTTTTTAAAATATCCTAATTTTTTTGTAAAAATACTTTGATTACACATATCTCCGTAAGTTTTCCTTACTTTTTAATAAAAATCCTAGAAATTCTAGGATTTTTATATTAATGTTTAAATAAATTCATAGACATAACAAAATTTTCTTCTTCTTTTAACTGCATAACAAAACTTCTATCAAAAGTAGGTTCTTCTTCATTTTCCATATTTATAAAAGTAACTTGTTGTGTATATACTTTTGCCTCTTCATTAAAATCTCCAAACTCTATTTTGTAATGAGCCGGAAAATATTGTTGCATATAAGAAGTAAAATCTTCTAATGACTCAAAATAATTATTTCTAAATGTTTCATCCAAAACTTGATAAGCTGCTTTATAATCACGACTATTTATCATTTGAATCCATATATCTATGTTAGTTGCAACTTTCTCTTGTTCGGATGACTTTTTATAAATTTGTTTAAATTCATCATCTTTTATTGTATATCTATCTAATTTTATTGTATATTCATGAATTGCTGTTTCTTTAAAAGTATATATATTATCAAATTGGTCTTTACAAGTATAAAGTTTGAAATCTTCTTTATTTTCTACTTGATATCCTTTAATTTCAATTTTAGATAAGTCTTTTTTATAATTTTGTAGATATTGTTCAAAGTTTTCTTGATTTTCAAATCTTTTATTTCTATATTCCTCATCTAATAATTCATAACTAATATTTGCATTTGATAATAATTTTTTCTTCATGTCATTAAAATATTCTACTGCCATTTTTTCTTCTGAAATACTAACAAATTTAAATTTATTGTATTCATTTTCTTCAATTGGCTCTGAAAATACAGTATCAAAATCTTCTTTTTTACTTTCATAAGAATAATTTTTTTGTTTCATATATTCTTCTGGAAAAATTGAAAATCTCATTTGAGAACTGTCTGTTCTTACCATAATTTGAAAATCTTTTTGTGATACTTTCATAGTTCCATATACTAAAAACAAGTTAGAAGAAGCACTTTTTTCAACAAAATACATGTCTTTAATTTCTATTACTTCATCTTCTGATATTTCATTATAAAGTTTTTCTATATCTTGCTCGTTAATATCATATTCTTGTTTATATGTTTTATCTAAAACATCTATTACTGCTTTTGTAGTAAGATTTTTTATTTCATCTTCTGTTTTTTCATCTTTTAAATCATTCAAATATGTTATATAACGCTCAATTAAAGTTTTAACTGTATAATATTTATTTCTATTTTTTACTTTTTCAATATTTTCTTCTACTTCATAGCTTTCTTGCATTTCAAATTCTGTTGCTTTTTCTTCTTCACTTGTTCCTTTTTTATTAGAAAAATGTATCCATACCACAATAATAATTATTAGAACAATTAAAATCGCTATTATAATTGCTAGTTTTTTAATTTTAGCTAAATCTAATTTCATATCATCTTCAACCCTTTCTTTTATTATTGTGGTACTCTTAGTATAATAGTTGCACTATTCTTACTTCTTCCAGATGTACTACTTTCTGGTAGTTCAGCTGTTCCTGCGGCTCCTATAGAAGAATTTCCTCCACAATTATATACTGTAAATCTATCACTATTTGGATTGTTTTCAGCAATAATTTCCACATGTCCTGGATATGCTACAATGTCCCCTGGTTGTGCCTCATTAACTGATACTGTTTGCCAACCATAAGGATTACTTTCAAAAGTATAAGATGTCCATTGATACATTCCATCTGAAAATCCTTCTACACCTGCATTTAGCAATACCCATGTAACATATGAACTACAATCTATTGTTCTACCATTTGGATTAGGTAATGTAATACCTGCTTGTGCATAATAATATCCATTTAATCTTAGATATTCATGAAGGCTAACAGCATTTTCTACAATACTGCCTCCTCCGCCTAGTCTTCCAAATTCTCCAAAAATTAGTTGCCAATATTCTAGTTGTTGTTCATATAACCATGCTGTATAATCTGCTTTCTCTTGAATTGTGTAATCATCTACACCAATTCTGTGAACATTACCACATTTTTCATTAAATTGTGTTCCATAAATTACTTTTAAGTAATAATTTCCACCATCACCTGAACTTCCTTCTCTATGCTTTGTATTACTTCCACATAAATCAGAATATATACTTAACATTCCTTTTAAAGTTCCAGGTTTACCATATCCATTTGAATTACAATTTGCTGCTTCTCTTTCATTATATCTTTTTAGAATTTCTTGTTCTTGCCAAGTTCCACTTCCTTCTAAATATGATTTGAAAGTATTTGCTAATAATTTAACACCTTCTTCAAAAGATCCTATATAATGAGACGACGCTCCATTGTAAGTTGCTAATCCCCAGAAGTTTTGATCTCCTCCTCCAGGAGATTCAAATCCACTTTCTTTTAATGCCATTGTTATAATTAATTCTGGATTAACTTCATATTGTACTCCCCAATCATATATTTGTTCTGCTCTGGATAAAAAGTTTTGTTGGAAATGTATATTACCTGTTTTGTCATAATAAGCTTGTAGTGCTTGTACAAATTTTTCTTTAGTTAATACACTTTTTGTTAAAGATATATCTACTGAACCATATCCTAAAGAATTAAAATCATTATATTTATATCTTTCATATTCAATAGCATAATCTGTTTTTCCATAATCTTCGCCTAATGCTTTATATAATAAATATTTTGTTAAATCTACCATATTTGCTGTTCTAGGTTGTCTTTGTAAAATATTAAATAAATAACTTGGTTTCATTCTTTTTCTTGCTTCTATACTTTCTTTTAATATTTTAGTAAATTTGTGTTCATTTCCTACAACAAGAGATTCCCCTGTTTCATATTTATTACTGATAGTTCTAACAGTTGTTATCTTTCTTTTTTGTTTTATATTAGCATCATATACACGTTGCACTTCTCCTTTATCATTATTCCAGACAAAATTTTGATTTACTTTATCTACTTCTTCACCTAAATAATTAGTTGTAACTGTAGTAGAATCATTTACTTTTCCTTTTACATTAGCAATTGCATTTATTAATGTATTATCAAAATTAGTTTCTACTTCACTGTCCTTAACATTATCTGCTACATAAACTGGTATATCATTACCATTGCTAGGAGAATAATTACAAACACAGGAACCATTTTCATCTTGTATAAATATATCAATCCAATTGTTTCCCCAACGATGATTTGAATCTCCTGTATCCTCTACAGTATAAACATTTCCATTTATAACTACTTTTTTCCCTTTTCCTAATGGTCCTGAACTATTTTGATAATCTTCTAAATGTACAGCTATAGTATGATTTGGTTTTGCGTCAACTCCTGATGCTGTTGTTACTTTACCTGGTGGCGTATTACAAGCAGAACAATAGGTTGTAATTTTAAAATTACCTATTAAATCTCCTTGGTCTGCTGTTACATTATTACTAGCTCCTATAGTTGCTGAGGTATAACTAGTTTCTTTTTGGAATTTTACAAACCAACAATCTGCATAAGTAAGCTCTATTGTATTACTTACACTTTCTTTTATTTTAGTATCTGTTGAAACAGTATACCAATCTGAAGTTGATATTTGATAGCCTTGATAACTACCACTTATAGTTGCTCCTCTTCGTACAATATCTCTGTTTTGAGTATCGACAACTGTTTTTACAGTAGTTACATTATCTTCAATTGCTATAATAAATTCACTATTTATTGCTAAATCTGCTAAAGAACTTACAAAGTTACTGTCTTTACAATCTATTAGCCAATTAATTAGATATTCATATGGCATCATATATTTTTGTAATACTGGTAGATAATTAACTGGTGAATTTTTCAGAATTTTTATTCCTTCTTCTGTTGTATATGACCATTTAGCTGTAATTAATTTCATGTCTTTATCTAAAGTAAATACTTCTAATGCTTTTTCATTATTTTCTTCTACATATTTATTAAAAGTTTTTTCTGGTACATATTTTAAATCATAGATTTTAGAATTTACTGCTGTTGCTACTGAACCAGAAGTAGAAATCGTAGCATCACCATATCCTCTATTTTCCATACCTAAATATTCTAAAACACCATCTACAATCCCTTTAGCATAGTTTTTTAACCCACTATCTGAACTTAAAACTGCTCTATCTGTTTCATTATCTAAAAATCCTCCTTCTGCTAAAACACAAGGGAAACCACATTCTGACGAATTACCAATTGATTGTAAATTACCATTATTAGTTTCTGTATCTGGATGATGACCTCTTTGTTGTAATCCCATAGCATTTGAAATTGTTCTTACTAATATTTGACTAAATTCTTTTGATTTACTGTCTCCTGCTTTATAATAAGTATCTACTCCACTTGCCTTATGACTTTCTGTAGCATTAAAATGAATTACTACTAATAAATTTGGATTAGCTTCTTTAGCTAGTTGCATACGATCTTCTAATTTTACACCACCTGGATTACTACTTGTACTTCCTGTTTGTACAACTTTGATATTAGTGTAAGGAGAAAATAATTGACTTACATATTCAGCAACTTTTATTGTCATTTCTTCTTCTACTAAACCTTGATAAGATGCTCCTTTATCATCTGTATTATTGTGTCCTGCTGCAATGGCAATGGTATATTCTTTTGATTCAGTTTCACCAGAATTATTTCCTTCAATAACTGCTGTATTTCCTAAATCTGTTTTTTCAAAATGTCCATAATCTTTATTGCTTGACCAATCGCCGCCCCATTTCCATCCATATTTTTCAAAAGTTTTATAAACTGCTGTATCATTCCCTATAAATGCTTTCTTTTCTTTACTTGTCCATCCTGTTTGAGAACGATTTTTGTATTTTTCTTCTACATTACTATTTTCTGCTGGATTAAATAATGGATTAAGGTCTATTGCTTGTCCTATTTGATGGTTTGAAGATGCTTCTCCTTGTGCTGTTTGCCTAAATCCTACTGTATTATTATCTCTAATAGATTTTTCATTTAATTCATTTGCATTTCCACTTTCATATGTATCTATTAATTGCATTTTAGCAATTGGATATTTCATTTCATATAATTCTTGAAATATTAATAATACTTCATCTGCTAATTCTTTTTTTATAATCATATGCCCTTGTTGTACACTACCATCCAAGTCATAATAAGGAATTGTTAAATAAGATAAATCTTCATATTTAATATTGGCCCCTTGTGGCATTGAAAGACCTGCCATCATATCTTTTATGGATTTTGGTATTGGTTCTTTTGTTCCTAATGCTGCCATATTTTGTGTGGTTGATTCTTGTTGTGTAATACTTCCTGCACCTGTATTTTTAACTTCCCCAATTTCTTTATTAGGCGTTACTCTTCTAATTCGAATTGAACCTTGAAATTCATTATCTTCTATTTTTTTATCTTCTTCTTTTTTTATATTTTTATTAATAGTTATTTTTCCGTTTAATATTTTTAAAGCTGCTTCATTTTCTTTTTCCCATCTTCCAGTATCTTCTGCCCAGTATTCTTTTAAATTAGCATAAATTTTGTTTATTATTTCTTCATCTGTTCCTACAAAGACATCTTCAAAAAATGGATAATTAGCACAATCAGGACCACCTTTAACAGCAACTGAAAATATTACAGCTTTTAAAGCATCTGATTTTTGCTCTAAGTCAAATTGATATAAACTTTTTATTTGATTTGCTACATTTTGATAAAAATATTTATAAGCAAATTCATCTTGTGCTTTTGTAAATTCTACTCCATTATTAGTATATATATTATGCCATGCAGTAATAAAAGCAGGATTATTAGTTAAATCTTGTGCCCCATTTATAAATGGCTCAAATTCTGCATAGATAGTTGCATCATCTGCATAACACCAATCTACAAAATTTGGTAAAGAATCTCTTGTATCAAACAAGTATCTTCCATAATAATAACCACCATCTCCTGCTGTTAAGTTAGCACCATCTGATTTAGAACCGTATTTTTTAGCTAAATATTCAATTCCATTAGTAATTGAATTATCACTTTCCCCACTTGCATCCTCAATTTCTTCTTTTTGATTTTGTATTTTTCCTCCTAAATTAGGAAATTGTGTAATAACTTCAGCTTTTATCATTTTTTTCAATAATTCTTTATCAATAGATTTTACACCTGAACTTTTTTTCAATTCTTCTACTACGCTATCTAATTTTTTATCAGTTCCATCTTTAAAAGCTAAGTGATATCCATCTGTTTCATTTCCTTTAATTTCAATTAAATCAGTTAAATTATCAACATCTAATCCTTTATATATTTGTTCTGGTGTATTAACTGCATAAATCCATTCTACTACCCATGTAACAAGCGTAAAAATAACAAATACTATTGTAAATAAAGTTAATAATTTTATAAATATGGTAACAGCCGCTATAAGAGTTGCTTTAATAGTTTTTTGAGCTACTTTATTTTTTCCTTTTTTTTGATTTCTATTTGTATCTTGTCTTTTGTCTTGTTCTCTACTATCATCTAGTTGGTTATCATCAAATTTCATAAAATTATCACCTCTTTTCTACCATCCTACTTGTATTTCTAATCTCTCATTATATTGTTCTTTATCTAAAATGATATCAGAAAAAGAAATCATTTTCATTCTAGTTCCTGCTTGATAACTATTACTAAATTTTATAGTAATTGTTTTTTTCTTTCCTGCCCTAACTATTAAATCTTCTTCTTCATTTTCATATAGTAAAGCTTCATATGTAGCTCCATTTTCATCTTTTACATAAACTGTATCTGTTTTTTCTCTACTATCTAATAAAATATCTTTATCAGAATAATTAGATATAGTAATAGAATATAATTCATAATCCATATATACTTTTGTATCATTTACTTTAATTTTTATGTTTTCTTTTTCCTCTTCTACATTTCTTTCTTTTTTTGTTATATATGAATTTATGTTTAATTTATATTCATCATTTTCTTTCACAATTGTTATATAATCTTCCTTATAATTTCTTGTATTAGCAATTCCTGTACTTAACATATCATCAAAAATTTTCACATAATAAATAACTTCTCTAACATTTGTCCATGATTGAAAAGAATATGTTTTATTGCCAGAAAATTTTGTTTCACAATACTCTGTTTTGAAAACTTCTTGTGAAGGATACATCATTTCCTTACAATCTTTTGAAAGAAAATTATATGCTTGTTCTACTTCTTGTTTAACGCAATGTGTTAGAAACTGATCCATTATTTCTCCATATGTATCTTTTGTTTTTTCAGATATATCTCTTCCTAAAATAATTGTCTCACTTTCTTTTCCATATTTTGTTTCAACTTGTTCTTCATTTTTTGATTCTTCTATTTTCTCTTGGTTTTCTTTTGCTGCAAAATTATTAAAAAGTTGAATAATGGAAATAATAAATATTATAATCACAATTCCTATCCATATTTCTTTTGTGTTTTGATTATAAAATCTTCTTAATTTATTCACATTATTCAACTCCCAATTTTTTATATATTATTTTCCATTATTTTTTTGAATTTCTATAATATAATCTCTCATTCTATTTGCTTCTTCTCTTGTTTTTCCATTTTTTATTTGACCTTCTACAAAAGCATTTTTAGCTTGGTCATTTCCTTTAAATCCTTTTGGTATATCTTTTGCATATTTAGCAGCTTGTATAGCTGTTTTTTGTGATACATTTTTATCTTTCATTAATTTTCTTGCATTATAAATAGCATTAATGTCTGTAATATCATTGTTTAAAAATTCTTGTGTTGTCATATCATTTAAAAATTCTTGTGGTTCTTCTCCTTGTGCTCTTAAAAATTCTATATTTTTCTTATCATGTTTAAAGTCATCATCAAATCTTGCTTGTTGTTTTTGCACAACTTCCTCAGATGTAAACCAACCTGAATTTTCTACTGTATTTCGAACTTTTTCTTTTATTTGTTTTGGTGCATTTACTGCTTTTTCTCCTAAAGCTCCTCCTATCATAACTCCTCCTGTAACTCCTGCTGCTAATCCTTTTGCTACTGATGATGGATCTCCTGTGGCTGCCATTGCTGCTCCTGCTGCTGTTCCTAAAACAATTCCTCCTCCGACTTTAGCAGCTTTTTTACCTACTGTTCCACCTACTTTTGCTGCTGTTCTTAGAACTCCACCATTAGCATATATATTGTCTTTAATATTACTTTTTTGTTTGTCCCATACTCCTGCAAATCCTCTTCTTTCTAATTGTCTTTGTTGCTGTGCTTGTTCTAATTCTCTTTCTTCTTCTTGTGTAAGATTTTGATTTGTATTTCCATTAATTAAAGCATTATATTTATCAATTTCTTGTTGATGTTTATCATATTCGGAATCTCCTGGAGTAAATCCTTCTGCTTTTGCTTCATCTAATCGTTCTTGTGCCATATTTCTACTATTTTCATACACTTCTCTTTTTGCATCATCTTCTTTTGAATTTTGTTCAGTATTTGCTGCTTGATTCATACCATTTTCAATTGTTTTTGGTCTTTTATAAGTACCTTCCCCTTCTCCTGATTCTCCTGATTTTAAGTTTCCTGCATTACCTTTTTTACCAACTCTATTTGCTACATAGTCAATAGCTTTCATTCCAACTGCTCCTGCTGCAAAAGAACCAAGTCCTCCTGGTGTAGAAGCTTTATCAAATCCAAACATCTTTTTAACAAATTTCTCTGCTGGGATAAGAAATCCTACTGCTGTTACTGCATAAACTGGATTAGTAACTACTAATGACATTGCTGATGTTACTAATGCTGAATATAATAATAAATGTACTGGTTGTAAAATAGCATTCATTAAATATTCTTTAAACCATATATTAAAAGCTTGAGCTTTTCCATCACCTGCTTTATCTAGTGGATATGTTAAAGCAACTAATGGAGCAATCATAGTAAAGAAAGCCATATATAATAACCTTTTTAAATATGTAAAAGTAAACATTGCTGTAAAAACTACTAACATAATATATAAAATCGTATATGATATACTTGCAAATATTTCATTAATTTGAGTTTGAAATCTAATATATCCTGTTAAATTAGTTTTAAATTTAACACCATTATCAACAGAAACAATAATACTCTGTTCTGTTGAATTACTAAATAAAGCTGTTATATTTTCAGTAATAATTAAAATTCCTGACATGATAAAATGTATAATAAATACTAAACATAGTGCTACTATCCAGTCTTTTAATCTTTCTTTATATTTTGCTTTATCTTGTGCTGTAGAACCAATTAAAATCCTAATTCCTAAATACACTAATACAGATAATAAACCAACAACTGCAATATTTCTAAAAGAACGATACCAAGTAGCAATAGTTGGTCTTAATTGAGCTGCTGCTGATTTTGATGTAAGTTCAGCCATTTCAGAATCATTAACTGGTTTATATTCATTTGGATTAATAAAATTTACATCTAAAGCTGCAATCTTATTAGCAAATATATTTTCCGGAGAATAGATAATGTTTGGCACATTCCATGATGTAAATATTCCTTTATCTAATTCATCTTCTTTGAATTCTTCTGTTTCATATGTATTTCCTCCTTTTGTATTAGAGGGATCTACGAAAGAACCCGATCCTTCTTCCAAGTTTGGATCATCTGGCTCTAAATTTAATGATCCAAATTCAGCCCCTACCATAGCAAAAGAAAGCATATTCATAACAGAATCTCCTAAAAAAGTTACCAAATGCATTAATTCCACTACTAAATCTGTCACAGCATCTCCAATTGCTCCTGCTTGTGAACGTATTGGTACAGCAAAGTTAAAAAGAATTACTATAACAATTGCTATTATTATCTTTTGTGTCATATTTTTATTTGTTAAAAATTTCATCTTTTCCTCCTTTACTGTTATATAGCATTATTTTTCATTGCTTGTGCTTGTTGATTCATTTGTGCAATTTTATTTAAGTTTGTTTCTACAAATTCAAATTCTTTAGCTGTTGGTGTTATTTGAAGAATTGCTGTATCAGCTCCTACTTTTAATAACCCTTCTCCTTTTAAGCAATTAATTAAAAATCCTGCTTCTCCTTCACTCAACTTAAATACTTCTTTTAAGTATTCAATTTCTGCTTTATCTTGTGCTAAAAATAATTTTGTATCTGATGAAGTTAAAACTGCTTGTGCTTCTGGTTTTTCATAAAAGTCTTGGAATCTTTGAGATATAATAGCTAAAGAAACATTTCTTTTTCTCGCACGTCTTGCCATAGTATTTAAGAAATCTACTGCTTCTGGATAAGGTAATAACATCCAAGCTTCGTCCACTATTACTCTTTTTTTATTAGCTCTTGTTTTATCTTCACTATTCTTTTTAACATATTTTTCCCAAATCCAAGAAAGTAATATTTGTTGCGCTAATGGTCTTGCAAATCTTTCTTCTAGTTGAGAAATATCTAAATTAATAAAAGGTGCTCCTTCTAATAATTCAAATGTAGATTGTCCATCAAAATATGCCATTTGTCCATTAAATTCTCTTATATATTGTTTCATAACTTTTAATAAATAACTATAATGGAAACTATAATCTTTATTTGTATTTTGAGCTGCTTTTTGCTCTAATCTTTTATACCAACTACCAATTGTTGGCATATCTTTTTTATCACGGTACAATTTATTTCCATGTTGTAATTCATTTCCTGGTTTATACAAGCTCATTGGATCATTTGTAATTCCAATTGCTTTATATTCTTCTGCTACTACTTCTGCAATAACTTGTTTTGTCAATTCGTTTACTTCTGTACTTCTTGTACTTCCTCTTGCCATTGTAAGTAAAGCTTGTGTTACGTCTTCTACTTTATTTTCAACATTTAATACTGTTCTTTCTCTTCCTGTTATTTCATCTTTTACATTTTCAGTTTCTATATCAAATAAATTTATAATTGTTTTTGAGTTTGGACTTAATACAACATTAATTCCCCCTAAACTTTCTGCAACTATGGTATATTCTCCTTCTGCATCTAATGCTAAACTTTCAATTCCCATTAATACAGATGATCTTGATATTAGAGTTTTCATTGTTACAGATTTACCAGCACCAGATTTAGCAAAAATAACCATATTATAATTTGTAAGAGATGGATGAAAATTATCAAATAAAATTGGTGTTCCTGTTTGTTTGTTATATCCTAATGGTACTCCTGTTTCATGTCCTACTTCTGAAGTTGTGAAAGGAAAAACTGTTCCCATTGAACGACTATCAAAAGAATGTTTTTTCTCTATTTTATCATCCATTAATGGTAAATTTGATTTAAAAGCTTCTTCTTGAAGAGCCCATGCACTTTTTACCCCTACTAATGTTTTAGACATTTCTGTTGAAAGCATTTTAGTTAATTTATCCAAATCTTCCATATTGTAAGCAAATAATGTAGAAATTATAGATGCTTCATACATTTTATTGAAACCTGCTGCAATTTCGTCTCTCAATTGTTCTGCTTCTGCTCTTTTTTGTGCTAAAGTTCTTTCTCTGTTGATGTTACCTTTATCAGCGGCTACAATTCTTTCTGTTTCTAATTCATTAATTGTTTTATTTAACTCATTTTGTGATCTAGATTCAGGAATTGGTGTAATATAAATACTTGTATTAATATCCCCAAAGAAATATAAATCTCTAAAAATTTCTGGGAAAGTACACATACGTGGTAAGCTAGATACAAAAAAGCTTCTTGCATATCTTTTCATATTAGACATAATTTCCAAATGGTCTAATTTAGAAGCATCAATACCAGATGGTGCTATTAGTTCTTTTATTGTTTTTCTTTTTAATGCTCCTGGTTCTTGAACTTTATTCTGTTGTTCTCTTTTTTCTTCCTCTAGTTGTTTTTTTGACTTTTTCATCTTCTACTTCCCCTCCTTTTTCTTTTTCTATTTCTGAAATAGCTTCTTGTGCTACTTCAGAACCTATGTAATTTTGATTTTCATCAATAATTATTTGTGCTACTTGTCTAATTAATTCTTCTTCTTGTCTTTCTCTTTCTTCAGCAATTTGTTGTAATTTACTTTTTGCTTTTTCAATTTTTTGATTTGCATAGTCAACTGCTTTATTTTGAATTTGTTTATCCAACATTTCTATTTTCTTTAAGAATACGTCTGGTGCAGTTGAATACATATCTAAAGCTCCTGAATTTATTGCTTTATCTAATCCAAATGTTTCTGCTTCATCTCTGTTGTAAGCAATATATAATAATTCTGCTAATTCATTAGAATTTAAAATTTTACATTTTACCGAACATGCTGCTAAAGTACTCATAATAGCTTGTGATTTTGTATATAATTCTGAAAAAGCAATATTTTTAATTTCTTCTACATCATATTTTTCACTACCTGCTTCTTCTGGAAAATATGGTAAAACAATATAATATTTTTTATTTAATACATTTTTATTTTTACTCATTTTTTCTGTATTAGCAACTAAATCTGTTCCATATTCTAAAAGATTTCTTTGTTTTACTATTTCAAAATTATATTTTTGTAATTTTTCTTCTGAGTATTCACCTGATTCTCTTCTTCTGTTGTATTCATAAACCATTTGATTATATTTATTTTCTACTTCTTCTACTTTTTTCTTATAATTATCTAAGCTTTTTTCTAAATTTACAGTTCTTGTTTGAATATAAATTTGTATTGGATGTCTTAAAGTATTTAAGAATTGTTGAAATCCTTCTTCTACACCAATTTTTTCTACTTTTGACATTAAGTCATAGTTAACTCCTTGACATTCAATTACCATAACGTATCTTTTTCCTTTTTTCTGAACAATCATATTATCTTCTATTTTTTCAAATTCCATAAAATTAAAAATAGATTGTTTTCCATATCCTTCTGTTGTGGTATTGTCTGCTTTTATTTCATTTGTACTTTGTATTTTTTTCTTTTCTTCTTTTCCACTTTTTGAGTTGCTTTTGATTTTTATGACTAAATAAACAACTACCAAAATAAATAATAATACAATCATAAAAACTAAAACAATCATAAGAATATTTGATATTAAATTACTATCTACACCACTATTCATCTACTTCTCCTCCTTTTTCTTCTGTATACACATATAATTTATTTTTATTTTTATGAAATTTTATAGCTCTTTTTATAACGTCATCAATCTGTTCTCCTCCTGTTGCTTTCGTGAATTTAAAAATATTTGTATTAGGAATTTTAAAAGTAGCAATAGAAAACCCTATTAATCCAAATAAAGCCATTATAACAATTCCTATCATTCCTAATCCTACTAACTTTAATATAAAATAGAAAATTCCTCCTATTGCTGCTCCTACTCCTGTATAAATTAAAGCTTTTGTAGAAAAAATATATAAAATTCTTCCTTCCCCTTTTACGTTTCTTGGAATATCATATGTATTCATATGGCAATTTCCCCCTTAAAATTATTACATTTCTACCTATATATCATTATAACAAAAAAAAGCCAAAATTGTAACAATTTTGGCATAAAAAATACAAATTAATACATTTTTAATAGGTTTGTAATATATTTGTAATAAAAGAGTGGATTTTTATCCACTCTTTATCATTTATTTCCCTAAGTTTTGTGTAAAGCTAAAGATGATTCCTGCGATTGCTGATGCAGCAAATACTAATGCAGCACCAATTACATATGGCATTAATGTCTTTTTATATTCTGCTTTTTCTTCTGCACTTCCCATCATGTATTTAAGACCTAATATTACTAAAACGATAACAGAAGCTATTGAACCAACTGTACTTACAATAGTAACTATTTGGTTACCTACATTTGTTACACTGTCTAACCCTGCTACATCTGATCCTTTAATAGTACTTGGATCTACTACTGCAAACACTTTAGAAGAACATAAAATTCCCATTAATGTTACTGGTAAAAATTTTAATTTTTCTACTAATTTTCTCATGTTTTTCCTCCTTTTATAATTTATCTATATTTCTCCTTTTTTTACTAAGGAATTTTAATAACTATATTATACTACAAAAATTTATTTAATTCAACAATCCTGTTGCTACATTGAAAATTATTCCTATTAAATTGCTAAAACCAAATACTATTGCACATCCAATTATATATGGCATTAATGTCCTTTTATATTCTGCTTTTTCTTCTACACTTCCTATCATGTACTTAATCCCAATAACAATTAATACGATAACAGAGGCAAAACTTCCTACCATTTGTAATATAGTAATAATTGGTCCTGCCATATTTTTTAATCGTTGTGATTGTGCCATTCCACTTCCATAGGCATCTAAACTTCCTAATCCTATATCGCTAGCATAACAAAAATTTGACAAAATAACAAGTGCTAGTCCAAAAATTATTAAACATATCTTAATTTGTTTTGTTCTCATTTTATAATCACCTCATTTTAAATAGCATTTTGTAATATTGTAACTACTATTTTCCATATTCCTAAAGCTCCATATACCACAAAACATCCAATTACATAAGGCATTATCATTTCTTTTACATTTGCTTTTTGTTCTACACTTCCTGTTATAAACTGAATTCCTATATATAACCCTACTAATACACTTACTACAACTGCTATATTTAATATTATATTAAATAGCAAAGATGAAAGACTTTGTAATTCTGATTGTCGTAAAGCTAGTGTATTTGGATCACTTTCTTTTGCAAAATCTTCTGCACTACCAATCATATTATCTAAACTTTCTCCAGAAGATGATTTGTTTTGTGTTCCTGCTGGATCTTTATAAATTGTATTTTCATCATAAATTAATGATATTTTAGTTACTTCTAACTCATTTACTTCTCTTGCATATATAATTTGAGGTAATGTAATGATAATTAAGATAATTCCTATAATTACAAAAAAGTTCATTTTATTTTTCATTTACATTCACCTACTCTCTTCTTTATTATAACTTATTTTTCCTTTTATTTCAACTTGTTTTGTTTTTTTAATAAAACTGTAATCTTTTTGTAATATTTAAATACATGATTTATTATCTTTGAGATACTTCTTTATTTGTTGATTTCACTATTGTACTATTATTTCTATATTTTTCTACAATTTTTCCCGTTGTTTCTCTTACTTGTTCAAGTTGTTCTGACGATAGTTCCCACGAGTTTTTTTCCTGATTTTGTTTGTGATTATTTTTCGAAAAGTCTGTATCAATAATTTCTTGATATTCTTCATATTTTGTTTGATATATTTTAGGTTCAGTCGGTATTCTATTTCCTCTCATAGCATTTCTTTTTTCCATGTTTTCTAATTTTTGTTCTATTTTTGAAATCATTTTTTGAAGCCAATTTATTATTGGATTTCTATGATATTTTGTAAGTGAAGTTTCTTGATATTCTTGCGTATCTTCTTGAACCTCTTCTATGTAATCTTGATTGTTCAATTTTGTACTACCTATTTGAGCTTCTAAATTTTCTATTTGCAGTTTTCTATCTAATATTGTCTGTGCTAATGTTTGAACAGAAGCAGGGTCTCTACTTAATGCTCCTAATTCTATTCTACCTCTATATATTCTTTCTGCTTCTGCTTGTTCTCTTTTTAAATCTTCCAGTTGTTCTTGTAAAGTTTTGTGGTTCTGTATTCCGTTTTCATTCATAAAACTTCCTCCTTTACTTTTGGTATCCTTAAATTCATTTGTGTGTCATCAGGTACTTCAATTTTACCATGTTTTTTCATTTTTTACAATAAACAATCTTTTTAATATTTTTATCTAATGCAAAAAAATAGCCTAAAGTTTTTACTTTAAGCTATTCTTGGCGGAGATGAGAGGGTTCGAACCTCCGCGCCCCTTTCGGGACCTAACTGTTTAGCAAACAGTCCCCTTCACCACTTGGGTACATCTCCATTTTTATAAATAAAAGTTAGATATAGCTCTTACATCTAACTTTTATGTTGGCGGAGAGGGTGGGATTCGAACCCACGGTACGCTACAAACGCACGCCAATTTTCAAGACTGGTGCCATAAACCAACTCGACCACCTCTCCATGTCTTTGACAAATGTCTAGCGACAGTATCTATATTAGCATTTCTTGAGACATTTGTCAATAGTAATTTTTGCATTTTTTTATTTATTTCATTTTATATATAACATCTGATTCTATTGCTCTTTTAATTGCTTCTGCTTCTTCTTCTGAAACAGTGTAATCAGATTTTCCTTTTTCTACTGGTTTTGCATAAATGTTAGACATTTCTCTTGAATAGATTCCATTTAAAACTACTCCATTGTTGTTTTCATCTAATAAGGCCAAAGCAAAACTTAAATCACTTCCTGTGTCTTTAAAAGCATTATAACGAACAATTCCAACTTTTTGAATGCATTTTGTTACATCTTCTTGTAACATTTTTATTTGATTTTGAATTTCTCCGTTTTGTTTTTCTACTTTATCAACACGGTATATATATGTTTCTAAGTCTTCTTCTATATTTTTTCCATTTCCTAATTTACACATAAAGTCTTTGTATCTTTTTTGTAATTTTGAAAATTTTGATAACATTATAACAACTAATATTAATAAAAATATTATGATTATCGACATGATTAACAAAAACATGTCTGTTTTTACTATTTCCATGATTGCTTCCATAAATTGTCTCCCTTCTTATTGGATTAATCCTAAAATTCTTTCTAAATCATCATTTGAACTATATTCAATTATTATTTTGCCTCTTCGTTTTCCTGCATCTAATCTAACTTTTGTTCCGAAAAAATTTTGAAAATTGTCTTCTATATTTTTATATAATATGTGATTTCTTTTTTGTTCTTCTTTTGTTTCTTTTATTTGTGCTTTTTTTTCAACTTGCCTTACTGTTGCTCCTCTTTCTAACATTTGAATTGCTGCTAGGTATTGTTTTTCTGGATCTGTTATTGCTAATAAGGCTTTACAATATCCTTCTGTTATTTTTCCTTCTTTTGCCATTTCTAAAACTCGTGGCTCTAAGTTTAAAACTCTTACCCAGTTCGCAATTGTACTTCTTCCTTTTCCTAATTTTTTTGCTACTTCTTCTTGTGACATTCCATAATTGTCTATTAGGGTTTTTATTCCCATTGCTTTTTCTACTGGGTTTAAGTCTTCTCTTTGCATGTTTTCTATTAATGAAATTTCTGAATTTATTTTTTCGTTGTCTTCTCTAATTATTGCAGGTATTTCTTTTAATCCTGCTATTTTAGATGCTCTCCATCTTCTTTCTCCTGCAATAATACTATAGTAACCATCTTTTTGTGTTACAACTATTGGTTGTATTAGTCCATATTCTTTTATTGATTGTGCTAGTTCTTCTAAAGCTTCTTGGTCAAATCTTTTTCTTGGTTGATCACGATTTGGCTCTACTTCATTTATTTTTAAATTTTTTAATGTGTCATTTTCTTGTATTTGTTCTTCTTCTGGTGCTGGTCCAAATAAAGCGTCTAATCCTTTTCCCAATCCTGTCATTTTTGCCATGGTTTTTTCCTCCTTTTTTTTACATCATATGTTTGGCTTTTTTCTCTTCTTCATTCATTTTTAAAAATTCTTTTGCAAATTTTAAGTAACTTTTAGCTCCTTTTGATTTTGGATCATATTCTGTTATTGGCATTCCATAACTTGGTGCTTCACTTAGTTTTACGTTTCTTGGAATTACGGTTTTGTAAACTTTGTTTTCAAAATATTTTTTTACTTCTTTTACTACTTGGTTAGAAAGATTTGTCCTCATGTCATACATGGTAAGCAAGGCTCCTTCTATTTTTATTTGTTTGTTTAGGTGTTTTTTTACTAGGTTTATTGTGTTTAATAACTGCCCCAATCCTTCTAATGCATAGTATTCACATTGTACTGGTATTAAAACACTGTCTGATGCTGTAAAAGAATTTAATGTAATTAGCCCTAAAGATGGTGGACAATCTATAAATATATAATCAAATTTTTCTTTTATTTCTTCTAGTTTTTCTTTTAGTCTTTGTTCTCTTGACATCATTGATACTAACTCTACTTCTGCTCCTGCTAAGTTTATATTAGAAGGACATACTTTTAAGTTTTTTATTATTGTGTCTTGTAATGTTTCTTTCATTTCTGTCTCGTTGACTAAAATATCATAAGTGGAAAATTCTACTTCTTTTTCTACTCCTAATCCGCTTGTTGCATTCCCTTGTGGATCAGCATCTATTAATAATATTTTTTTCCCTTTTTTTGCTAAAATTGTTGCTAAATTGACTGTAGTTGTTGTTTTTCCTACTCCACCTTTTTGATTTGCTACTGATATTATTTTTCCCAATTTTTTTGCCTCCATTTTTAGTTTATTTTTACTTATTACTTCTTGTTTATTTCTACTATTATCATATAAAAATATCAAAAAAAAGTCAATAAAAAATGCAAAATTTATCAACTTTTTGGTCTTTTTTGGGACGGAGAAAAAAACGACCGTCCTCTAAATTGGCTCTTTTGCTGGTGTTCCAGCTTTTCTTGGATATTTCATTGGAGTCATATTTCTCTTTTTTATGGTTATAATATGCCTTTTTATATCACTTTTCGGTAAAATAAATTTCTCAACAGCTATAACTTCTCCTCCTAAAATAGAAATTGCTTTTTGAGCCTTTTGTAACTCTTCTTCTATTTCAGAACCTTTCATAGCAATTACATTACCTCCCACTTTAACAAATGGCATTAAATATTCTGATAAAGTAGAAAGATTAGCTACTGCTCTTGATGTGGCATAATCAAAAGTTTCGCGTATTTTTTTATTTCTTCCTAATTCTTCTGCTCGAGAATGAATTGTTTCAATTTTTGTTAATCCTAATTTTTGTATTACCTCATCTAAAAAATGAATTCTTTTATTAAGTGAATCTACCAAAACAATCTCTACATCTTCTTTAACAATTTTTATTGGTATTCCCGGAAATCCTGCTCCTGTTCCAACATCAACAATTTTAGTATTTGGTTTTATTTTATTAATAATTGTAAGAGAATCAATAAAATGTTTTAAAATTACTTCTTCTGGTTTTGTAATTGCTGTTAAATTTATTTTTTCATTCCATTCTAACAATAATTCCATATACATATAAAATTGTTCTACTTTTTTATCATCTAATTCAATGCTTATTTCTTTCGCATATTCTTTTATTATTTGATTAAATTTTTGTTTTTCCATTTTTATTCCTCGTATAATGTAAATATATTTATTATACGAATTTCTCCTTTCTTTGAAATTTG
>CAUWKC010000004.1:0-75633 GCA_963559365.1 uncultured Clostridia bacterium
TTGTTGAGACATTTTCTCAAATGATTTATTAAGACATTATCACAAATGAATCAGAACTGAAACTTAAATTAATTCAAAAACTTGATAAATAGAAACTAATGTGATAAAATCACATATAATATAATGAAAAAAGTGGAGAAAGACTTAAAGGGGATGGAAGTAGATGGATAAAATACAAAATACAATAGACTTACTAAAAACATATAATCAGGAACATATTATAAAATTATTAAACCAATTAGAAGGAAAAGAAAAAGAGGAATTAATAGAGCAAATAAATAAAATAGATTTCCACCAAATAATGGAATTATATGATAATACAAAAAAAGAAATTGAAATAAAAGAAAACAAAATAGAAAACATTTCATATTTAGACAAAGCCAAATTATCAAAAGAACAAAAAGAAGAATTTGACTTATTAGGAGAAATGGCAATAAGAAATGGAGAATATGCTGTAGTTACAATGGCAGGAGGGCAAGGAAGTAGACTTCGGACATAATGGACCAAAAGGAACATTTAAATTAGATGTTTATGGAAAAGGAAAATACTTATTTGAAATATTAATAGAAAATCTAAAAGAGGCAAATCGTAAATATGAAACCCAAATTCCTTGGTATATCATGACAAGCAAAGAAAACCATGATGAAACAGAAGCCTTTTTAGAAAAAAACAATTATTTTGGTTATGACAAAAATAATGTAGTAATTTTTAAACAAAGTGAATTACCATTAATAGATACAAATGGAAAATTATTAATTAGTAAAGAAAGAAAAATAAAAGAAGCATCTGACGGAAATGGGGGAACATATTCTTCTTTAAGAATCAGTGGATGTTTAGCAGACATGAAAGAAAAAGGAATTAAATGGGTATTCATTGGAGGAGTAGATAATGTACTTCTAAAAATGGTAGACGTAACATTACTAGGTATGGCAATAAAAAAAGGCGTACAAATAGCATCTAAATCAGTAGTGAAAGCAAATCCACATGAAAGAGTTGGTGTATTTTGTAAAATGAATGGGCACCCAAAAGTAATTGAATATGCAGAATTACCAGAAAAAATGGCAGAAGAAATAGATGAACAAGGAGAACTAAAATATGGTGAATCTCATATCATGTGTAACTTATATACAATAGAGGCTATTGAAAAAATAAGCAAAGAGCAATTAATGTATCATAGTGCTTTCAAGAAAAACTCATACATAGATGAAAATGGTAAAGAAATTATTCCAGAAGAACCAAATTCATATAAATTTGAATCTTTTATTTTTGATGCTTTTGAATTTTTTGATGATATTGCCATTTTAAGAGGAAAACGAGAAGACGATTTTGCACCAGTAAAAAATAGAGAAGGAGTAGACAGTCCAAAAACAGCAAAAGAACTATATGAAAAATATTGGAACTAAAAGGCGAAAGGAAGAATAAAAATGGAAGAATGTAAAGTATGTAATCTATATAATTTAGAAGAAACTATAGCAAAAGAATTATTAGAAAAAGTAACATATCCTTGGGAAGCATTAAGCCAAATTAATGACTTTATCCTAACATTAGGAGCTAGTTTGGATACAGAGAAATATAAAAAAATAGGAGAAGATATTTGGATTGCAAAAACAGCTAAAGTTATGCCAACTGCGTATATACATGGACCAGCAATTATTGGAGAAAATGCAGAAATAAGACATTGTGCCTTTATAAGAGGAAAAGCAATTATAGGTGAAGGAGCAGTTGTAGGAAATTCTACTGAATTAAAAAATGTTATCTTATTTAATAAAGTACAAGTGCCACACTATAATTATGTAGGAGATTCAATTTTAGGATACAAAGCTCATATGGGAGCAGGTTCTATAACATCTAATGTGAAATCAGATAAAAAATTGGTTAATATAAAAAATGGAAAAGACCAAATAGAAACAGGAATAAAAAAAGTTGGAGCCATGATAGGAGATGAAGTAGAAGTCGGATGTGGAAGCATATTAAATCCAGGAACTGTAATAGGAAAAAATTCTAACATTTATCCACTATCATCTGTAAGAGGAGTAATACCAAAAAATAGTATCTATAAAAAACAAAATGAAATTGTAGAAAAAAGATAAAAAAGAAGCGAAATTTATAATCGCTTCTTTTTTGAAGTTTACTACATTTGCTGATTTCCAGGAATGAAGTAATCAACTACACCATAGATTAAAGCTCCAATAATAGCGGCAATCCAAGAAATAGAATAACCAGCTACAAAGAATTGTGTAACATATAAAACAATTGCTGCCAATGCAAAACCTACAAAACCTTTACCAAATGGACTAGCATGTAAACCAGTGAATTTGATAATCAAATAATCAATTACCGTTAGGACGACAGCTGCAATTGCTAAAGTCCAAAAACTATTAATCGTAAATCCAGGTGTAAAAAATGCAGTAATAGCTAAAACTACTGCAGAAGCAACTAATCTACCAACGATTTGCCATGCAGTAGAAGCTCCTGATTTTGTTCTTCCTTGAGCTTCTGACATAAGACTAACCTCCTTAAAACATAAAATTTATTCAGCTCGACTTTTTAAAAGGTTATAAAAATATTATTCTCAAAAAAAATAAATTTATTCAAAAAAATACGTATAAAAAAGTTAATATTTGTAAAAAATAAATCAAAAAAGAAAAAAGCAGGTGTTTACAAAATGTTAATAACATTTATTCGTTCTATTATTTTATATCTGTTAGTTTTAATAGTAATGAGATTAATGGGAAAACGTGAAATTGGACAGTTACAACCATTTGAACTAGCTATTGCTATTATGATTGCTGATTTAGCATCTATTCCAATGACAGAAGTAGGAATACCGATTTTTAACGGAATAATTCCAATTTTAGGACTTCTTGTAATGCATTTGATAATATCCATAATTAACTTAAAAAGTATGAAAGCTAGAGAAATAATTTGTGGAAAACCAAGTATATTAATTTATCGCGGAAAAATTGACGAAAAGACATTAAAAAAAGAAAGATTTACTATAAATGAATTACAAGAGAGACTAAGAGGAAATAATGTTGTTAATCTAGGAGATGTAGAATATGCTATTTTAGAAACAAGTGGAGAAGTAACAGTTATACAAAAACCAGAAAAAAGAAATACAATTCCAGAAGACTTTCAAATTCAACCAGAATATGAAGGAATTCCTTATGACTTAGTAATTGATGGAAAAATAATGGAAAAAAATTTGAAAATGATAGGAAAAAATAAGGAATGGTTAAAAAAACAAGTTGAAAAATTTAAAATGAAACCAGAAGAGGCTTTAGTTGTAACAATAGATGGAAAAGGACAAATTTTTTGTCAGAAAAAAGAAAATTAATACAAAGAAAGGATACAAATAAAATGAAAAAGGAAATTATTATTTGTGCCATTATAGTAATTACAATTTTAGTGGGGAATCAATTAACACAAAATTATGTAAAAGAATCTGTTAGCGAATTATTAAAACCTTTGATTGAAGTAAGAGAGGAAATATTAAATGAACCTACAAAAGAATCATTAAAAGAGCTTGAAAAAAAGACATCTAAAATTTACGAAATTTGGGAATCAAAGCACAATACATTAGCATATTTTATAGAACATGACGAATTAGAAAAGATTGAGACACAATTAACAGCAGTCAAAAGTGATATTGAAACAAAAGAAAAAGAAGAAGCCATTATGGAAATTGACAAAGGAGCTTTTTTATTAAAACACATGGAAGATAAATATGCTTTTAACTTGCAAAACGTATTTTAAAATAGGGATTTTAAGGAACGTCCCTAAAATCCCTGTATTTTTTTAATTTTTCATAAACTAAGTAATTGATAGTACCAGCTGGGAAGTGACCGTCTTTGTCTTTTTTACCAGCAGGAACACCAGTTAGAATTTCAATTCCTTCTTCAATTGTAGAGACAGAGTAAATATGAAATTGCTTATTTTTTACAGCTTCTACAATTTCGTCAGATAATTGTAAATTGTCTACATTTTGGATTGGTATCATAACACCATGTGAGCCATCTAGTCCTCTCATTTTACATATTTGGAAAAATCCTTCAATTTTTTCATTTACACCACCAATTGGCTGAATTTGCCCTTTTTGATTGACAGATCCTGTTACTGCAATTGATTGGTTTATAGGAATTCCAGATAAACTAGATAACAAACCATATAATTCTGTGCTAGATGCACTATCTCCATCTACTCCATTATATAATTGTTCAAAACAAATGCTAGCTGTTAAACATAATGGCATATCTTGTGCAAACATTTCACCTAAATAACCAGTTAAAATTAGAACACCTTTAGAATGAGAAGGACCAGAAATTTCAACTTCTCTTTCTATATTTATAATACCTTTTTTTCCTGTAAAAGTATTTACTGTTATTTTAACAGGTTTTCCAAAAGTATAATCACCAATTGTCATAACTGTTAAGCCATTTAATTGACCTACTTCAAAACCAGATGTGTTAATTAAAAGAGAGTTTTCTTTTATCATTTCTAAATATTTACTATCATATTTTTTAACACGTTCTATTCGTTCTTCTAATGCTTTATCAATAAATTTAGAAGTAACAATTTTAGATTTTGAAATCTTTGCCCATGTAGCAGCTTCTCCAACTACTTGCATTAAATCATCAAAACGTGTAGAAATTTTATGATGGCTACCTGCTAATTTAGAAGCATATTCTACTAAACGAGCCATTCCGGATTTATCTAAATGTGGTAATTCTTCATGTTCACAAAATCCGTGAACAATTTGAGATAATTTTTGAAGATTTTCAGCATTTATAATTGCATCATCTTCGAATTCTACTTTTATTTTAAATAATTTTCTAAAATCAGAGTCCATTGCTAATAAAGTTTGATAAATATTTGCATTTCCAATTAATATAACTTTTAAATTTAAAGGAATTGGTTCAGGTTTTAAAGAAATTAAGACCATAGAAGAACGTTGATCAGCTGCATTTTCTATACTTAATTCTTTAACTCGTAAAGCTTTTTTTAAAGCTTCATAACACATACCATTAGCTAATAAATCTTTTGCCTGAAAGATTATATATCCACCATTAGCACGTTGTAATAATCCAGGCTTTAACATAGTATGATCTGTTTTTAGAGCACCATAGTAATTTTCATATTCTAAAGAACCAAAAATATTATGATAAGAGTAGTTTGAGTCCATTATAACAGGAGCACCTTCAAGAGTAGAATTATCAATAAATAAATTAACACGATAATTTAAACAAGGGTCTGGTTTTTTCATATTAGGATTAACTGGTGCTTGTTGATTTTTTGGAGTATCTTCTTCCAAAAATACAGGAATATTTTTCAAAACATCTTGTTTTACATCATTTAAAAACTTATTAATTTTTTTGTTTCTTTTATATTTTGATTTCAAGAAATTAATATGAACATTAACTGTAAGTAAAGCAACATTAGATTGCCATTCTGCTATTTTCTTATCAGATAAACGTTCGATTTCCTTAATTTGACTTATAACTTCCATGATTTGTTCTTGAACAAAAACGGAATTTTTTTCATAAACTTGTTTTACAGTTTCATCTAATTTCTCAAATTCTTCTTCTTCAATTGCTTTTCCATCTACAACTGGCATCATATAAATACCATTTTGAGCTGCTTTAACTTGAAAATTATATTGAGAAGCATCTTCATTTAGTTTATCCAACAAAGCAGAACGTCTAACTTCAAATTCTTGTTTAATAAGGGCTTTTTCTTTTTCAAAATCATCATTATTAAAAGTATTTTTAATGTCTTTTCGAATTTCTTTTATAAAACCATCCATAGCGTCTTGAAATTCTTTTCCTTGTCCTGCCGGTAAAGAAACAGCTATTGGCTCATTTGGATTTTCAAAATTATAAATGTAACACCAATCACAAGGCGTTTTTTTCTTTGGTGCTATTGTATCCAAATAATTTTTTGTATACATAGTTTTTCCAACACCACTAGGACCTTCTAAATATAAATTATAACCTTTTACATCAACTTGTAAACCAAATTCTAAAGCTTTAATACCACGATCTTGTCCAATTCCAGATTGGATAGAAGATAGTTCTTCAGTAGTATCGAATTTAAATACATTTGGATTACAAGTCATTTTTAAATCTTTAATATTTAATTCATTTTTGTTTTTCATTTGTTTCCTCCAATTTTTTCTTAGTATAACCAATTTATTGTTATTTTATATTAGAAATAAAGAAAAGTAAAGAAATTATAATAAAATTTTCTAAAAATTTAATATTTTGAAAAAAGAGAATTTTTGGGATAGTGCAATTTTTTTCTCCGTCCCCAAAATGACCAAAATGACCATGTAGTTCAAAAAAGAGAAAGGTATTGCAATCTTTTGAAAAAAAAGATATAATAACAATGATTATTCATATGTGAAAGGTTGAAAAAAA
The DNA here is from genome assembly GCA_963559365.1 of uncultured Clostridia bacterium. GTDB lineage: Bacteria > Bacillota > Clostridia > TANB77 > CAG-508 > CAG-269. The sequence continues at coordinate 6,417 of CAUWKC010000004.1, forward strand.
GATGAACAAAACTAAAAGAAAAATCTTTGAAGCCTCAATGAAATTATTTGCTGAAAAAGGTTATGAAGCAACCAGTATTGAAGAAATAACTGCAACTGTAGGAGTTGCTAAGGGAACATTGTATTATCACTTCTCAAGTAAAGAGGAAATTTTTAATTTCTTGGTGGAGGAAGGAATTAAGTTACTACAAAATAGTGTGGATATTAAAACTGCTAAATTTTCAAATTATATTGATAAAATTAAGGCTATTGTTTTAATTCAAATAAAAATTATAGAGAAATATGAAGATTTAATAACTATTTTATTAAGCCAATTTTGGGGAAATGAATCGAGAAACCAAATGTGCAAAAATCATATTTTGGAATACATTAATCAAATTGAACAAATTGTAAAAGAGGGAATTGAAAAAGGAGAAATAAAAACAGGAGATCCACAAGCAATTGCTTCTGAAATATACAGCTTGATTTGTTCAGGACTTGTTTACAAAGTTAGAAATGGTGGAACAATTGAAATTATGAAATTATATAAAGAGTTTGAAAATACAATAATAGAAGGACTAAAAAATAAATAAAAAGGGGATAGCGATATGAGAAAACCAATTCATAAAGCAGAAAAGTATGAAGATTTAAAAGAAATGCTTAAAAAATCAGGAAAGAAATATGGGGATAGACCAGCGTACAAATTTAAAACAGAAGTACCAGGAAAATTCAGAGAAATTACACATAAACAATTTAGAGATGAAATAAACAATTTAGGAACAGCTCTAATAGACATGGGATTAAAAGACAAAAGAATTGCTGTAATTTCAGAAAATCGTTATGAATGGGGAGTTGCTTATTTAGCAATTGTAACAGGAACCGGAATTGTAGTACCATTAGATAAAGCACTACCAAATAATGAAATAGAAAGTCTAATTATCCGTTCTGAAGTAGAAGCTATATTTTATTCTAGCAAATACAATGACATAATGAATGAAATAAAAGAAAAGAAAAATACAAATGTTAAATGTTTTATTTCTATGGATTTAGAAAAAGAAACAGATGGAGTATATTCGCAATCAGAGTTGATTGAAAACGGAAAAAAATTAATTGAAGACGGAACTAGAGATTTTTTAGATGCAAAAATAGACAATGAAAAAATGGGAATCATGCTATTTACATCAGGAACAACAGCCATGTCAAAAGCAGTTATGTTATCACATAAAAATATATGTAGTAACTTATATGATATTTCATCTGTTATAGCTATAAAAGAAACAGAAACATTCCTATCTTTCTTACCATTACACCATACCTTTGAATGTACAGTAGGGTTCTTATATCCTATATCAAAAGGTTCATCAATTGCTTTTTGTGAAGGAATTAGGCATATAGCTGACAATATTAAAGAATATCAAATATCAGCAATGATTTCTGTACCAATTCTTTTTGAAAATATGTATAAAAAAGTAATGAAAAACATTGAAAAGAAAGGAAAATTAGAAACAGTAAAAAAAGGAATTAAAATAAGTCAATTCTTATTAAAATTCGGTATCGATATTCGTAAAAAAATATTCAAAGAAATCCATGATAGTTTAGGAGGAAAAGTAAGATTATTTGTAGCAGGAGGAGCAGCATTAGACCCAGAAGCGGAAAAAGGCTTCAATGAATTAGGATTCACAATGTATCAAGGATATGGGTTAACCGAAAGCTCACCAGTTATCGCAGCAGAAGATGACAAATTTAGAAAATTAGGCTCTATAGGAAAAGCATTTCCAAGTTTAGAAGTAAAAGTAGTAGACGAAAATGAAGAAGGAGTTGGAGAATTAGTAGCCAAAGGACCATCAATAATGATGGGATATTATCAAAATGAAGAAGCCACCAGAGAAACCATTGATAAAGACGGATGGTTACATACTGGAGATTTAGCAAAAATAGATAAAGATGGATACATTTTTATTTCAGGAAGAAAAAAATTTGTAATTGTCTTAAAAAACGGAAAAAATATTTATCCAGAAGAATTAGAAAACCTAGTAAACAAAATTGAAGGTGTTAAAGAAAGTTTTGTTTATGGAAAACCAGAAGATGATGGAGATTATAAAATTTGTGCCAAAATAGTATATGATGAAGAATTAGTAAAAGACATTTACGGAACAAAAGATGAAGAAAAAATAAAAGAACTAATCTGGCAAGAAGTAAAAAAAGTAAACAAAACCATGCCAGCTTACAAATATGTAAGAGAAATCAATATAACAAAAGAAGATTTAATAAAAACAACAACCCAAAAAATAAAAAGATTTGAAGAAATAAAAACTGTATTATAAGAAATTTAGCTTAGGGAATAATGGAAAATTGAACTCCAAGACTAATAAAACAATGTAATAAAACTGTAATATAAATGTAATAAAAAAGTAAAATAAAAATAAACAAAACCACTTGTAGTTTTTTGTAAGTTCATGTATAATAATAAAAGAAAAGGTAAAAAGCAAGCATGCGTAAGATAAAAGGAGGTACATTACAATGTCAAAATCAGGCATAGTAAATGTGAGAATGGTTATCACAGAAGAAAAAATATTATCAAATATAGATAAAGTACAAAGATTAATAAATCCTAAAAGTAAGAAGCAAATAGTACAACTAGAAGACGACTCTTACTTCAAAGACTTAGTTGAATCAATAAAAATGTACTTAATTGAATACCCAAAAAAGAAAAATTTCCCAGCAAGCGTATATAAAGCATCATATGGGTTAGTTGAATTTGCAACAAACCAATTCGAAGAAAATACCAAAAAAATAGAAGAACTAATCAGACAAAGAGAACAAAATATAGCAGCAGCGGGAGAACTAAAAGATTTACTAGAAATAACAGAAAACAAAGAAAAAGACTGGAAAGAACAAGTAAAAAAAGCAGAAAATACATTTTCTGAAGACATAATAGAAACATTAACAATAGTAGGAAAATCAAAAGGAAAAACATCAGAAAACTATCAAGACGCAATAAAACTATTAAATGCAAGAATAAACAATTTAGAATCAAACTTACATATAGAAATTGACATGGAAAGAATCGAAGACAGATCGAAAGCATTAAGCTATATAGGAATTGAAATAGCAGACGCACTAAAATCAATACCAACACCAATAGAAGAACCAGTAGTAAACATAGTAGAAGAACCACAACAAATAGAACCAATAGAAGAAATACAACAACAATACGTACAAGAAACAACATTTGAAACAAAACCAAGCTTGTGGGAAAGAATAAAACAAAGCAAAATAGTAAGAGCCATAAAAGCAATTACAAGAATTAGAATAGTATTAGATTACTCAGACGCTCTTCCAGAAGGTAGAGGAGAAAATAACCAATAGTGAGACAAGTGGGACAGTCAAAAGTGTCTCACTTTTTGTTTATTTGACTTTTATGGAAAAATATAGTATAATGCAAAACAGTGATATGAGATTTTAGAATAAATAAAAATTTTTGTATGAAGAGATAAAACAAAGCAAATAATAATAAAAAGTGCGGATTTATAAAAATTTTACACTATGTAGGTAAGAGAAAAAAAGCCACATAGGAAGAAAAAAAGAGAGGAGAATTTATGACAGAAGAAAATTTAGAAAAAAGAAAAAGACAAAACAAAGAGAAGGGAGAAAGACAAGCAAAAAGCAACACAAGAACAACAAGACCATATCATAGAAAAAATAATAAAGAAAAAGAAAAAAAAGTTTCCACACCAAAAGCAGAAATTGAGGAAACAGTAGAAAAAAAACCAATAAATAAAACAAAAAGAAGAACAACAACAAACAAAGGAAAAGTATCAAGAGCAAAAAAAATATTCAAAGAATCCAAATTAAAAATTATCCCATTAGGGGGATTACATGAGGTAGGAAAAAACATTACCGTTTTTGAATACGAAAATGAAATAATTGTTGTAGACTGTGGATTATCTTTCCCAGAAGATGACATGTTAGGAATCGACTTAGTTATACCAGATATAACATATTTAGAAAAAAATGTTGACAAAATAAAAGGATTAATCATAACACATGGACACGAAGACCATATAGGAAGCGTACCGTATTTATTAAAGAAAATTAATATTCCAATTTACGCACCAAAACTAGCAGCAGGATTAATCAGAAACAAGTTAGAAGAACACAAATTATTAAGAAGTACAAAAATGACAGAAGTAATGCAAGGGCAAACGATAAGCTTAGGACAAAACTTCAAAGTAGAATTTATTCGAAGTTCTCATAGTATACCAGATTCTGTAATGCTAGCCATAACTACACCAGCAGGAACAATATTACACACAGGAGATTTTAAAGTAGACTATACACCAATTGATGGGAAAGTAATGGACTTTGGAAGAATTGCTGAAATCGGAAATCAAGGAATTTTAGCATTAATGTCAGACAGTACAAATGCTGAAAGAAAAGGATTTACAATGTCAGAAAGTTCTATTGGTGAAGTATTTGACAAACTATTTTTACATTGTACTAAAAGAATAGTAGTAGCAACATTTGCGTCTAATGTTCACAGAGTACAACAAATTGTAAATTCAGCAATTAAATATAATCGTAAAATTGCAGTTTGTGGTAGAAGCATGATAAACATGATAGAAACAGCAAGAGAATTAGGATATATTGAATGTCCAGAAAATATTTTTATTGATATAGACCACATTAATAATTACACAGACGACCAATTAGTTATCATTACAACAGGAAGCCAAGGAGAACCCATGTCAGCACTAACAAGAATGGCAGCTGGTGACCATAGAAAAGTAAAAATAACATCAAATGATTTAGTTATTATATCAGCTACACCAATACCAGGAAACGAAAAATTTGTATCTAAAGTCATTGATGATTTAATGCAAATTGGAGCAGAAGTAGTTTATAGTTCGCTAGAAACAATTCACGTTTCTGGGCATGCTTGTCAAGAAGAGCAAAAATTAATTTTGGCTTTAACAAAACCAAAGTATTTTATACCAATACATGGAGAATATAGACAACTAATTGCACATAGCGAAACAGCACAAAGCATGGGAATTGATAAAGATAATATAATTATGATGTCAAATGGTAGAGTTTTAGAAATTAATGAACAAGGAGCAGCTTTAACATCTTCTGTTCCAAGTGGTAGAGTTTTAGTAGATGGATTAGGCGTTGGAGATGTAGGAAGCATTGTTTTAAGAGATAGACAGCATTTATCACAAGATGGATTGATAGTTATTGTTTTAACTATGGATTCATCAACAGGAGAAGTAATAGCAGGACCAGATATCATTTCAAGAGGATTTGTTTATGTAAAAGAATCAGAAAATCTAATGGATGATGTAAAATCAGTGGTAAGACATGAAATTAAAAAATGTGAAGAAAGAGGCATTACGGATTGGGCAACAATAAAATCAACAACAAGAGAAAATTTAAGAGATTATATATTTATGAAAACTAAAAGAAATCCGATGATAATCCCAATTATTATGGAAGTATAAAAATAATAAAAAAGGTATCCTAAAATAACAGGATACCTTTTTAGAAAGGTTTAACTAGTTTAAGATAAAAGACTAGCAATAGAAGGCAACAACTTTTGTAGTATGTCTCTTTGAAATTCACAATAATGAATCACTTTTGCGTCATCATTTTTGCGGTTATAACTTATAATACCAAGACGTTTAGTCTGAAAGAAAACGTCATAATAGTTATTACCTACTTTCCGCAATTCCAAAAATCCTCCACGTATTACTTTACTCATAATAGTCTCCTTTCATTTAATTAATCAACAAGTAACAATAAAATTATAACATAATAAACATAAAAAAACAAGAAAGATACTTGAGTATTAAGCAAAAATGTAGTATAATAAGCCAAAATCAAACTTGAAAAGAGGAGAAAAATCAATGGATTATAAAGAATTAGCAAATTTAATATTTCCAGAGGTAAAAGAGATTACCTATTATGAAGAAAAATATCCTAGAAGACAATTAAAAGAAGGAGCAATTGTTACAAGATTTGCCCCAAGTCCAACAGGATTTGTACACATAGGAGGATTATATCAATCTTTAATAGCTAGAAAATTAGCAAATCAAACAGAAGGAGTGTTCTTTTTAAGAATAGAAGATACAGATCAAAAAAGAGAAGTAGAAAATGGAATTACAGGAATAGTAAATGCATTAAATGATTTTGCTATTGTACCAGATGAAGGAATGATTTCACAAACAGAAGAAAAAGGAAATTATGGACCATATAAGCAATCTTTAAGAAAAGAAATTTATCAATCATATGCAAAACATTTAATAGAAGAAGGAAAAGCCTATCCATGTTTTTGCTCACCAGATGAAATAGAAAAAATAAGAGAAAAACAAGAAGCTGCAAAAATAAGACCAGGTTATTATGGAGTATGGGCTAAATGTAGAAACCATACTGTAGAAGAAATGGCAGAAAAAATAAAAAACGGAGAATCTTATATTATTCGTTTCAAATCACCAGGAAGAGAAGACAAAAAAATAAAACATCATGATGTAATTAAAGGAAATGTAGACTTTCCAGAAAATGACCAAGATATTGTTATTATCAAAGCAGATGGATTACCTACTTATCACTTTGCCCATGTAGTGGATGACCATTTAATGGGAACAACACATGTAATTCGTGGAGATGAATGGCTTTCATCAATACCACTTCACTTGCAACTATTCCATGAAATGGGATTTAAAGCACCTAAATATGCACATATTGCACCAATAATGAAAAATGACAATGGAAATAAAAGAAAACTAAGTAAAAGAAAAGATGCAGAAGCAGCAGTTAGTTATTATGAAGAAGAAGGTGTGCCAGAAGATGCTGTAAAAGAATATTTATTAAATATTGCAAACTCAAATTTTGAAAATTGGAGAAGAGCTAATCCAGAGAAAAAAATGGAAGAATTTGAATTACAATTTAACAAAATGAGTGTAAGTGGAGCATTATTTGATATGATAAAATTATTAGATGTAGGAAAAACAGTTATATCTAGAATGACAGCAGAAGAAGTTTATCAAAAAACTTTAGAATGGGCAAAAAGACATGATGAAGAACTAGTAAAAATGTTACAAGATAAAGAATATGCTTTACAAGTATTAGGAATAGAAAGAGGAAATAAAAAACCAAGAAAAGATATTGCAAAATGGTCTGAAGTAAAAGAAAATATTGACTATATGTATGATGAAGAATTTTATAAAAAAGCAAAAGAATATCCATATCAAGTAATTAAAGAAAAAGAAGAAATAGAAAAAATTCTAAACCTATATATAGAAAAATATTATGATGAAACTGATGACAAACAAACATGGTTCGATAAAATCAAAGAATTAGCAGGAGAAATGGGATATGCAAAAGAAGTAAAAGAATTTAAAGCAAATCCTGATAAATACAAAGCACATGTAGGAGATGTAAGCACAGTATTAAGAATAGCTTTAACAGCAAGAACAAATACACCAGATATGTATGAAATAATGAAAATTTTAGGAAAAGAAAGAATATCAAAAAGATTTGAAAAAGCAAAGCAAGAATTGGGGAAATAAAAATGGAATATCAGATAGGAGATATTGTAAGAACCAAAAAAACACATCCATGTGGTAGCAAATTATGGGAAATAACAAGAGTAGGAGTAGACTTTAAATTAAAATGTCAAGGATGTGGACATGTGGTTACATTAGAAAGACAAAAAGCATTAAAAGCAATAACAAAAAAGATAGAAAAACAATAGGAATTTTACAAAGTCACCAAACGACAAAAAATAGCATAAAATACCATAGGAGGTGACTGTTATGGAACCACAAGAAGTTATTGATTGTTATGATAACAAAGAAGAAAAATGCAACAGAAAAAGAAATTGTTTAGGAATAATAGCTATTATACTATTAGCTTTGTTTACTCTGGTAATTGGATTACTAATAGGAGCAGCTATTTCAGCAACAATTTTGGTAGCATTACCAGCTATTATTGTATTAGCCATTGTATTAGGAATATTATTGATACTAACAGTAATACTAATGCTTTGTGGAAATAAAAAAGAAAAGAAAAACAAATGTAAGTGCAAATGTTGTTGTTAAAAAAAGTCAGTATGCATAATGCGTACTGACTTTTATGAATTTATGTAAGAATCAATAATTTCCCAAACAGCTTCCTGATAAATTTTTCTTTCAGAAGAAAAAGGAAGTGTCTTAATATCACCTAAAGGATTTAATTGTTTTTGCAGATTAATAACAACATCATCTACTTTTGTTTTTGCAATTTTATCAGCCTTATTAGCTAAAATCAAACAAGGTAATCCAGAAGAAATAATATAACGATACATTAACTTGTCATTCTCTGTTGGATTGTGCCTAATATCAATCAAAAACACAACTAAAGAAATTTCTTTGCGATGAAACAAATATTGCTCAATAAATTTACCTACTTTTTCTTGTTCTTTTTTGGACATTTTACTATAACCATAACCAGGTAAATCTACAAAATAGAAAGTATCATCCATATTATAAAAATTGATTTGACGAGTTTTGCCAGGTTCACTACTAGTTCTTGCTAACTTTTTTCTATTAATCATAGTATTAACAAAACTAGATTTTCCGACATTAGATTTACCAACTAATACGATTTCAGGTAATCCTTGAGAAGGATATTGTTTGGGGTGCACCGCAGATATTTCAAATTTAGGATTTTTAACTAGCATAATTAGCCTCCTTTTTAAAGTTGCCAATAGGTTATCCCTATTGGCAAGTTATTTTTTCTAATCCACCCATGTAAGGTCTTAAAACTTCTGGAATAATAACACTTCCATCTGGTTGATAGTTATTTTCCATAATAGAAATCAACATACGAGGTGGGGCAACTACTGTGTTATTTAATGTATGAGCAAAATAATTTCCGTTTTCACCTTTAATACGTATACCAAGTCTACGAGATTGAGCATCTGTTAAATTAGAACAACTTCCTACTTCGAAATATTTCTTTTGTCTAGGACTCCATGCTTCTACATCACATGATTTTGCTTTTAAATCAGCTAAATCACCACTACAACATTCTAAAGTTCTAACAGGAATGTTCATACTTCTGAAAAATTCTACTGTGTATGACCACATTTTATCATACCATTCCCAAGATTGTTCTGGTTCACATACAACAATCATTTCTTGTTTTTCAAATTGATGAATTCTATAAACACCACGTTCTTCAATTCCATGTGCGCCTTTTTCTTTTCTGAAACATGGAGAGTAAGAGGTCATAGTATATGGCATATTTTCTTTTTTTAGAATTTGATCTTTAAATTTACCAATCATAGAGTGTTCACTAGTTCCAATTAAGTATAAATCTTCTCCTTCTATTTTATACATCATAGCATCCATTTCTTCGAAACTCATAACGCCAGTTACTACATCAGAACGAATCATAAATGGTGGAATACAATAGGTAAATCCCTTGTTAATCATAAAGTCTCTAGCATAAGTTAAAACTGCTGAATGAAGTCTTGCAACATCTCCTAATAAGTAATAGAAACCATTTCCACTAACACGTCTAGCACTGTCTAAATCTAATCCTCCTAATGCTTCTAAAATTTCTCCATGATAAGGAATTTCATAATCTGGAACTACTGGTTCTCCAAATTTTTGTACTTCCACATTTTCACTGTCATCTTTACCAATAGGAACAGATTCGTGCATAATATTAGGAATTTTCATCATTCTTGTTTTTATAGCTTCTGCATATTCATTTTCTAATTTTTCGTTTTCTTCCAATTTCTCATTTATTTGACTTACTTGTAATTTTACTTTTTCTGCTTCTTCATTATTACCTGATTTCATTAAGTTACCAATTTGACTACTTAAACTTTTTCTTTCTGATCTTAAATTATCACCATTTAATTTGGCTTCTCTATTTTTTATGTCTAATTCAATTACTTCGTCTACTAATACCAATTTCTGGTCTTGGAATTTCTTTTTTATATTTTCTTTTACCACTTCAGGATTTTCTCTTAAAAATTTAATATCAATCATAAGTTACCTCTTTCTTATTTTATATAATTTTTTTCAATTTCATTAGATAATTCAAATCTAAATTTTTGTCCAGTAATGTTATCTGGTCTTTCTTGAATTTTTTCTAAAAACATTTTTTCTGGTCTTACCCATATTTTTCGACCGTCTTCTCTTTCATATAAAGGTTTATAAACAACCATTCTTTCTTTGGTTTCCGAGTCATAGGCAATATTTTCAACAAAATAATAGTTCCCTTTGAAATGTCGATAGACTTTTCCAATTTTTACTTCTTCCATAAATATCGCTCCTTTTAAATAATTGTTCCTATTATACCTTATTTTCTAATAAATGGCAAGAAACATGGGTAAAATAAAAGAAAAAGTTATTGGGAGAAAAAAGAAATGTTTTTTGAAATTGTGAAATTTATAATATATGCAGGTTTAATTGTTTTAATTGCTAAATACATTTTAGTAACAACTTTAAGAAAATTAGCAGAAAATCTTAATTTGAAACCAAAAACAGTGGGGAATATAGCAGGTTATGCTACTTCTATACCAGAGTTATTAACAGTTGGTGTTTCTAGTATACAAGGTTTGGTTGGTACAAGCATATTTAATATATTAAGTTCTAATATAATTAATTTAACACAATATTTAGCTTCTATTATTATTAATAAAAATAAAAAGGCATTTAATAATCCGGCAATAAGAATTGATTTGATAATGGTAATGATAACAATAATAATACCAATTTTTTTAGTTTTTAAAAATATAGAAATGAATTTGATTTTTGTTCCACTTTTTTTGATATTATATAGTTTATTTATTTACTTGAATAAAAATATTCATAAACTTTATTTAGAAAAAGAGGATAAAGAATTAGAAAAGAAAATACAAGAAGAGGAAGAAAAAGAAAGAGGAAATACAAGAAAAACATTGCTATATACTATGATTTTAATAGGGGCAGGTATACTATTATATGTTGTAGCAGAATTATTAGGTGATACTTTATACCAATTGTGCTATAAATTAAATATATCACAAACAGTAATTGGAATTTTACTTGGTTTTATTACTAGCATTCCAGAGCTTATTACTTTTTTTGAGGCACAGAAACATTATAAAAAGAAAAAACAGGATGAGATATTAGGAGTTGTAGAAGCCACAAATAATCTTTTGACATCAAATCTTTTGAATTTGTTTATTATTCAATCAATAGGAATTTTAATATTATATTATAGCAAGTGAAATCTAAAAAACGAAACTTATTTAAAAATGCTTGACAAAATGGATAAAAGTAGTATATAATATAACACGTTACAAGAAGAAGTCAGCTTCTCACCTTATCCAAATAAGGAAAAAGGTTAGAAATTAAATAAACAATGAGTTCTAAAAGCTCGGATTTATTTTGATTTGACTTGTAACAAAGTCAAATTTTTTATATGATGGAGGTGTTTTCAATAAAACAAGATTTACCAATCAACAGACAAATCAGAGCAAAAGAAGTACAACTAATCGAAGATAACGGTCAAAAAGCAGGAGTTATTCCATTTGAAGAAGCTTTAGAAAAAGCAGAAAGCAAAAACTTAGACTTAGTATTAGTTGCTCCAAATACAAATCCACCAGTTTGTAAAATTATGAACTATGGAAAATACAAATTTGAGCAAGCAAAAAAAGAAAAAGAAGCTAAGAAAAAACAAAAAGTTTTTGAAATAAAAGAATTAAGAGTAACCCCAAACATTGAAGAACATGACTTTGGTTTCAAATGTAAAAATGCCAAAAAATTTTTAACAGAAGGAAACAAAGTAAAAATAACAGTTCGATTTAGAGGTAGAGAAGTAAACAATGCCAAAGCAGGAGAACTTGTGTTAAACAAATTCATACAAGCATTAGAAGAAGTGGCAACTGTTGAAAAAGCACCAAAGCTAGAAGGTAGAAACATGTTTACCATTTTAGCCAAAAAAACAGAAAAATAAAGAAAACGAAAGGAGAATCATCATGCCAAAATTAAAAACAAACAAAGCTGCTAAAAAAAGATATTCATTAACAGCAACAGGAAAAGTAAAAAGAACAAAATCAAACAGAAGACACTTACTAGCAAACAAAACAAAAAGACAAAAAAAATCAGGAAAAATTCAAAATGCTTATGCAGACAAAACATGTGAAAATACAATCAAAAAATTATTACCATATGGTAACTAGAAGAAAAAATAAAGAGGAAGGTGAAAATAAATGGCAAGAGTAAAAACAGCAAGAACAACAAGAGCAAGACACAAAAAAGTACTAAAACAAGCAAAAGGATACTATGGAGCAAAAAGTTATAGATTTAGAAATGCAAACCAAGCAGTATTAAAATCTTTATCATATGCATATGTAGGAAGAAAAGACAAAAAAAGTAATTTCAGAAAACTATGGATTGCAAGAATCAATGCAGCAGCAAGAATGAATGGAACAACTTACAGCAAAATGATAGCAGGATTAAAAAAAGCAAATGTTACCATCAACAGAAAAATGTTAGCTGAAATTGCAGTATCTGATCCAAAAGCATTTACAGAAATCGCAGAAATAGCAAAAAAAGCATAAATCAATTTTTGGGACGGAGACAAAAAAGACTGCCAAAGGGTATATCCTTTTTGGCAGTTTTTTGCATATAATTATTGTTTTTTCATTTTAGGTTTTGAAATTAAAGAAGCTAAATATCCAAAAAATACAGCAGCAGCAATACCACCAGCAGCAGCCTTAACTCCACCAGTAAAAGCACCAACAAGACCATTTTGCATAACTCCCTCAATTGCACCTTTGGCTAAATTATAACCAAAACCAGTCAAAGGAACAGTAGCACCAGCACCGGCAAAATCAACTAAATATTGATAAATGCCTAAACCACCAAGAATAGCTCCAGTTGTAACAAAAATAACTAAAATTCTAGCAGGTGTTAATTTGGTTTTATCGATTAAAATTTGACCAATTATACAAATAAGACCACCGGTAATAAAACACTTTAACAATATTACCAAATCAAATACATTAGCCCAATTAATATCCATTATAAATTCTCCTTTCTTATACCTCTATACTAACTGCATGAGCAATACCAGGAATTGATTCTCCTTGTTGTGCAGTAGTAGAATTGGTTAAAGCACCAGTAGCAATTAATAATATTTTTTTCATTTTCTTTTCTTTTAATTGTTTAAATAAATATCCTGAAAACACAGTTCCACAACAAGCACAACCACTACCACCTGAATGAGTATCTTGTGCATTTTTATCATAAATTAAAACTCCACAATCATTATAATTAGATTTTATATTGTAACCTTGAGATTTAGAAATATCAATAGCAATTTCTTTTCCAACATGACCTAAATCACCACTAATAATCGCATCGTAATAACTAGGATTTCTACCAGTATCCAAAAAATGGCTAACTAATGTATCAACAAAAGCTGGAGCCATAGCAGCACCCATGTTATTAGCATCTTTAATCCCCATATCAACAATTTTTCCTGGTGTAATATGAGTGATATATGGCCCTGAACCATCTTTTGACAAAATAGCTGCTCCAGAGCCAGTTACAGTCCATTGACTTGTAGGTGGTCTTTGATTTCCTAATTCTAAAGGGAAACGAAATTGCTTTTCCGCACTGCAAAAATGGCTAGAAGTAGCACATAATACATGATTAGCAAAACCTTCAATTGCAATAGCGCCTAAACTTAAAGACTCAACAAAAGTAGAACAAGCGCCAAATACACCAAAAAAAGGAATACTCAATTCACGCAAACCGAAACTAGTAGAAATACATTGGTTTAATAAATCACCAGCAAAAATGCAATCAATTTCATTGGAAGGAACACCAGATTTTGAAACAACTGCATTAACAGTTTCTTTAATAATTTTACTTTCAGCTTTTTCCCAAGTTTTTTCACCCCAAAATTCATCATCCAAAGTTTGGTCAAAATATTTAGCTAAAGGACCTTGTGCTTCTTTTGGACCAACAATGGAGGCACAATCTAAAATTGTAGGAGGGGCATTAAATTTAATTGTTTGATTTCCTAACTTTTCCAAAAAATCATCTCCAATCTATTTATTAAGATAAAATTCGACATTTATCGACTTAAAATGTGAGACAAAAGAGAACTGTCCCTGTTGTCTCATACTAATGTAATGCTTTGTGTGTTGAAAATTAAGAATGTTATTCCGATTAGAATGGATGCTGAGATACCGAATACTAAGACTGGTCCTGCTACGGTGAACATTTTTCCGCCTACTCCCATTATATAGCCTTCTGATTTGTATTCCATGGCTGGGGATACTATTGAGTTGGCAAATCCTGTTATTGGGATTAGGGAACCGGCTCCTGCAAATTTTCCGATTTTGTTGAATAGGTTGAGCCCTGTTAAAAAGGCTGCTATTCCTATTAGTAAAATGGAAACAATTGTGCCTGATGTTTGGGTATCAAATCCTTTTTCTTTGCATATATTAAGTATGACTTGTCCTATGGTACAAATTAATCCTCCAACCCAGAAGGCATTGAGACAGTTTTTTATTATTGGTGAGTTTGGTGATTTTTTGTCTACATAGTTTTGATAAGTTTGTTTGCTTTCTAATGGATTCATTGTATACCTCCTTATTTTTTTATTTAATTTTTATTTCTGTTTAAGTCAAGGGTGAAGCTTATGTCTAAGTCAACGAAGTATTCGATGATTTTGTCACCATCTATTTTTGCTCTTTGTTCTAAAATGGTTATTTCTGATAAATAGTCAATGGTTTTTGAGGCTTCTGAAATTGCTTTTACAATGGCGTCTTTCCAAGAAACCGTAGAGTTACCAGTTATTTTTAAGTGCTTTTTTATATCCATAATCGACCTCCAAATATCTTTTGTTTCTATCTTTTCCGAATTTTAGAAAAATTATACGAAAGTGGTGGAAATTTTTGAAAAACAATTATATAATCTTAATTAATAGGTAAGTTAGGTAAGTAAAGTATGAAAAGAGGAATTTTTATGGATAAGGTGAGAGAAACAGCTCTAAAGGTTTTATATGAAGTGGATAAAAAAGGAGCTTATTCAAATATTGCTTTAAATGAAATATTAAAAAGTGTAAGAAAATCAGGAAATGAAATTGATAATAGAGATGTTGGATTTATTTCTGAAATTGTTTATGGCACTGTTGCTTGGAAATTAACTATTGATGAAATTATCAAAAAATATTCTACAATTAAATTAAAAAAAATATCTCCATGGATAATTAATATTTTAAGAATGAGTATTTATCAAATTGTTTTTTTAGATAAGGTACCAAAATCCGCAGTTGTAAATGAAGGAGTTAATTTAGCTAAACGTTACGGACATCAAGGGAGCAAAAATTTTGTTAATGCTGTTTTAAGAAAAGTAGAGAAAAAAGATTATGAAGAATTTTTTGCAATAAAAAATGATGCAGAGAGAATTAGTAAAACAACATCTATGCCAGTATGGTTAGTGGAAAAATTAATTAAAGAAACTTCTATTCAAAAGGCGGAAGAAATTTGTAAAGCGTCTAATTTAAGACCAATATTATGGATTCGTACAAATACATTAAAGATAACGCCAGAAGAATTAAAAAACAGGTTGAATGAAGAAAAAATAGAAGCACAAATAGATGGTAATTTTTTAATTATACAAGGTATAAAAAATATAGAAAATTTATCACTTTTTAAAGAAGGGTTGTTCACTATACAAGATAAAACAGCTGGTTTGATACCAGAAATGTTAAAAACAAAACCAGGAGAAAAAGTGCTAGATGCTTGTAGTAGTCCAGGAGGAAAAACAACATATATGGCAGAAAAAATGAAAAATCAAGGAGAAATTATTGCATGGGATATACATCCACATCGTGTAAAATTGGTTGAAGAAACATCAAAAAGATTAGGGATTACTATTATAAAAACAGAAGAAAAAGATGCAACAAAATATGAAGAAAAATATAGAAATTATTTTGATAAAATTTTGTTAGATGTACCATGTTTAGGATTGGGAGTAATTAAAAGAAAGCCAGACATTAAATGGCAAAAACAATCAGAAGATATAGAAGAAATAACTAAAATTCAAAAAAATATATTAAAAAATTGTTCAAAATATTTAAAAGATGGAGGAGAACTTGTGTATGCAACTTGTAGTATTTTAAAAGAAGAAAATGAAGAAGTAATATATGATTTTTTAGAAAATAATAAAACCTTTGAAATGCTAGAAGAAATACAAATATACCCTAGTAAAAAAAATGATGGATTTTTTATGGCAAAATTGCAAAAAAAAGAATAAAACAACTAATATTACAAAAATATTACGATTTCTTTACAAGTCTGTTAAACATATTGACTTTTTGACAATTAATTATAAAATATAAGTATATTCGAAGCAATATGCAAATTATTCAAGTATGGATTTAAAAAAAATGTAAAAAATAAAAATAGATTAAATAAAAGGAGAAAATGATGGCAAAAGGAAGCTGCCTAGGGCTGTATATTGAAGAAAATTTAATTAAATATGCAAAAGTTTCAAAAAACCATGATACTATAAAAGTAGAAGCATTTGGAATAAAAGTTTATGAAAAAATAGGAGAAGCAATTCAACAAATAATTCATGAAACTTATAGTCAAAAAACACCAATAAGTATTAATTTGTCAGAAGAAATGTACAACTATTTTGATATGTTTTCTTTATTGACAAAAAATGACTTACAAAAAGCTATAAAAACTGAATTTGAATCTTTCTGTGCAGATAAAGGATATAATCCAAATGTATTTGAAACTCGATATGCCATTGTGCAAAACCAAGAAGACAAAGAAAAAATTCGAGTAATCCATATTGCAGATAACAAAATAGAAATGAACAAACAAACACAAATTGTAGAAGGATATCACTTAACAAACATATCACCTATATCTATGTCAATTCCAAATTTGATAAATATTGATAAAAAAGAAAGTTGTTTAATTGTAAACATAGAAGATAAAACAACAATAACAACAATATTAGACTCTAAAATTTACAATGTAGATAAATTAGAAGAAGGAAGTGCAGAATTTTTAACAAAAATTAATGCAAGAGAAAATTCTTACTTAAATTCTTATGAAATTTGTAAAAACACAACAATATATACTTCAGAAGGAATTGAACTACAAGAAGAACAATCTGATTATTTAGAACAAATAATGCCAACATTATATAGTATAGTAGGAAAAGTAAGAGAAATTGTAAGAAAGAATGGAGAAAAAATCAGTAAAGTATATCTAACAGGAACAGCAGCTCTTATCAACAATATTGACTTATATTTCCAAGAATATTTAGATGATGTAGAATGTGAAATATTGAAACCTTATTTTATACAAACAGTAAGAGATATTAGTATCAAAGATTATATTGAAGTAAACTCTGCTATTTCTCTAGGATTAATGGGACTAGAAGAAGGAATAGAAGGAATGAATTTCAAACGTCAAACACTTGGCGACAAAATGCCAGATTGGTTGAAAATTGAAATTGGTTCACCAAAATCTACAGCAGATAAAAATAAATTAAGTGGAATTTTTACTTGGGATTTAGGACAAAAATTAGATGTAATAGAAACAAATTTAATGAGAGGCGCAATTGCATTAGTATTACTTGTAGTAATTTATAGTACTTTGTCAGGAATTTTAGCTTCTCAAATGAACAAAAAAGAAGCAGAAGCCCAAGAATCTATTGATGCAACCAATTCAGAAATCAGTTTAGCTAGAGCTGATAATGAAGCAATTAAAAGTAAAACAAATGATTATACTAATTTATTAAAAAATTTAGAAGAAGCAAATAATAGAATCACAGATAGAAACAAAACAAGAAATGCAATTCCAAACCTATTAAATCAAATCATGTCAATTGTACCTGAAAATGTGCAATTAACATCAATAGAAAACACATCTGATACACATATTGTAATTAATGCACAATCTAACAAGTATGAACAATTAGGTTATTTGAAAGCAAAAATAAAAACAGATGTTATTTTAACCAATGTAATTTCAACAGCAGGACAAAAAGACAATAATGTTGTTACTGTTAAAATAGAAGGAGATTTGCCATGAAAAAAGTATTAATGGTAGTTCTAATTGGGCTGTTACTAGCACTTGGCATTTACATTGCTTTAAACGGTTTTCAAATTGGTAACGTGGAAGTACTTAGTTATCAGGGAATAGTAGAAAGAAATAAAAAACTAGATGAAAAGATTCAAGAATCTAGTAAATTAGCAGAAAAAGATTTTAAGCAAATTGTAAATGAAGTAAAAGAAAATAGCAAAAAATTAGAACAACAGAAAAAAGAATATGAAGATATGACATTAGTTAGTACAGAAGGAGATGTACAAGCAGCAAACCAAATAGAAAGATATGAAGTAGAAACATTATGGGTAAAGCTAGGAAATTATGCAACTAGTGAAGGTGCTATTATGAGAATGGACATTGTAAAAGGAAGCGAAAACGCAGAAAATACTTACAACTTGAAATTTACTGTAAATGGTAGCTACATTTCAATAACAGACTTTATATCAGATATTGAAAATGACACTACATTAGGATTCAAAATTGAAGAATTCAAAATGGCACCATCAACTTCAGGACAAGATTTACAAGCAACATTTGTATGTAAAAATATTGCTATAAAAGATGTATCACAAACTAGTGATCCAAACATTGGATTACCAGAAGACAAAAATAACACAACAAACACAACAAATACAACTAATAGCACAAACACAACAAATGACACAAATACGACAAATACTACTAACACAGAAAATACAACAAACACACAATCATAAAGAAAGGAAAGGAGACTAGAATGGCTAAAAATATAATAAAAGAAATTATTATTGTATTATTATTATGTTTGGCAATCATTTTATTATTAGGAATTTTATTATATGAATATGTTCCAATGGCAAAAACTATTCCAAATCCAGTTTCTTATACAACACCAGAAAATGTAAAAGAAGAATTAACAGAAGCAGGAGGAATTGATGAAAGTCAAGTTATTATGACATATGAAGTAGATTCTAATGATTTAAGCAATTACAAAAAAATTCAAGATTATAAGCCAGGAAAAGCAAATCCATTTTCTTCTTATGAAACAGCAGGAACAAATCCATCAACTGGAAATGGAGCAACAGGACAAACCAATAGTTCTGCTGGAAGCACAAATACTCAAAATGGTTCTAGTCAAGGACCATCAACTACAGAGGAAAATACAACATCAACATCAGGAGGACAATTTTTCCAAAATAAAGGAACAAAATAAATTTAGTTTTTAACGTTATATTGATGAAAAGTCAATATAAATCAAATATATTTTAAAATCAAAAGAAAAGGAGGAGAAAAACATGATGAAAAATCAAAAAGGTATTACTTTAATTGCACTAGTAATCACTATCATCGTATTATTAATTTTAGCTGGGGTGTCTATAGCTATGCTTACAGGTGAAAATGGTATATTAAACCAAGCAGCTAGTGCTTCTGATGAAACTAAAATTAGTGAACAAAAAGAAGATGCAATGTTACAAGCTTCTGAATTAGTATCTAAATATTATGAAGAAAAATATGCTAAATCTAATTCAACTGTAGAAGCTACAGCTGGAGCATATGTAAAAGCTCAATTCAAAGCAAAAGAAGGATCTTATACTTACTCTAGTCCAACAATCACATTATCAGCAGAGTCAAAAATAACAGGAGCAATACAAGATGATGGAACAATCAAATGGACAGATGCAAGATCTTAATTATTAAGTAAAATTGAAATAATAATGAAAAAATAGCCATACGCACACAAAGTGTGTATGGCTAAAATTAAAAATAGGAAAGAAAAAAATGAACATAATCTTATACATAGTTATATTTATTATAGGAACTCTTTTTGGAAGTTTTTATACTTTAGCAGTATATCGTATTCCTAAAAGACAAGATATTATACATACACATTCTTATTGCCCTAATTGTAATCATAAATTAGGTTTTTTAGACTTGTTTCCAATTATTAGCTATATATTTTTAAGAGGAAAATGTCGCTATTGTGGGCAAAAAATAAGACCACGTTATTTGTTATTAGAAATTTTATCAGGATTATTATTTTTAGTAATGGCATTTGCTATGAAATTCAATATGCAAACATTAACAGTTACAAAAATAGCAGAATACTGCTTTATGGCATTATATTTGACATTTATTGTATTAATAGCAGGAATTGATAAAGAAAACAGAAAAATGGACAAATTCGTGTTAGTTTATGGTATTATAATATCTATTATGTATATGTTATATCTATGCATAGTAGAAAAAGCTAGTATTTATAGATATGGTATATATTTAATTTTTTACATAATTGTTTTACTTTTAGATACAATAACTTTAAAGAGATATGCAAAAAATAGTTATGTAACAGGAATACTTAGTATGATTATCACTATGGCAATGTTTACTGGTGAATATGTAACAGCAAATGCAATAATATTCACACTTTTAATTCTTTCTTTTTATTTATTAATTTATAAAATAAAAGAGAAAAAGAGAACAAGAATTAAAACAGAAAAACAAGTAGGTAATCAAATAAGTATAGGATTTTATTTAGGAATTGCAAATGTTACTATGTTATTTGTTGTTTTATTCTTAAATAATTATAGAGGATAGAAGGAGAAAATCATGAAAAATAAAGGAGAAAATGGATATACCGTAATAGATATAGCAATTGCTATTGTAGTTATTTTCATATTTGTTTCTTTAATAGCTATCTTATCTTATAATTTAAATAGTTCATCTAAAGAAATAGAACTAAAATCAGAAGCAACTGCACTTGCAGTTGAAGCAATTGAAGAAATGAAAAATATTAATTTTGAAGATATTGCAAATAGAAGTGAAAAAAATGGAAATAGTCAGTACTTTCCTACAGATACAAGCAAAGAAACTGAAGAAATTCAAGGTAAAGAGGGATTTTTCAAAAGAGTTATTATTCAAGATTATGCAGATATTAGTGAAGGAAAAGTGCCAGGACTTGTAAAAAAAGTAACAGTACAAATTCAATATAGATTTAAAAAAGATATACAAACAGTAGAATTGACTACTATTATGTCAAAGGAGAAATAATATGAAATCACAAAAAGGAATAAGCCTTATTTCATTAACTGTATATATTATTGTAATGGTTGTTATTGTAGCTATTATATCTTTGCTTAGTTCTTATTTTTATACTAATTTAAAGGAAACAGAAGGAAATTTAAATCCTTTGACAGAATATACAAAATTTAATAGCTTTTTTGCAGATGAAGTTAATCATAGCAATATAAAAGTATTAGAATGTGAACAAAATTATGTAGTTTTTGACAATGGTGTTCAATATACTTTTGTTAATGAAAACAGAGCAATTTATAGAAATAAAGTAAAGGTATGCCAAGAAGTAGAAAATTGTACTTTTGAATATAAAATAAAAAACGGAAAAACAGTTGTTAATGTAAAATTAAAAATGAAAAATTCAAATGAAAAGTCAATAGAATACACATTAAAAAATTAGTAAATTTATGTAATTCAATAAAAAACAGCAAAAATCAAAAAAATATAGTATAATAAATAAGAGAAAATACGAAAGAAGGGAAAAGTTATGGAGGTTAAAAAAAGACAACCAATAGGTGTAGAACTTGTAAAAAGAGGAATTGTAAAAGAAAAAGATATCGAAAATGCTATTCAATATCAAAGTGACCATCCTAGTAAGAAATTAGGAGATATTTTATATATATTAAATGCCTGTGAACCAAATAAGCTAATTCAAGCTATAGGAGATATTTTAGGTGAAAAAGGAATTCTTTTAACAGGGGATAAAATTAAAGTAAAAATAACCGATTATTTCTCTTATGATATAGCACAAAAAAATAAAGCTATTCCTTTTGAAGTTGCAGCAGGAAAAATCAAAGTTTGTTTTGCTAATACTGCTAATGTGAAAAATATTAATTCCATAAAAATGCTATTATTGAACAAAGGTCTTGTTATGGACAGCTATATTACTTTTGAAAGTGATATTGAAAAGATTTTAGAATCATTAGAGGGAAAAGTAACTGCTGATTTTGCAATGTCAGAAGAAGGAAATGATACTATTATTGGATTAGTTGATAGTATTATCAAAACAGGAATGAAAAGAAGAGCAAGTGATATTCATATTGAACCAATGGCAAAAGAAGTTCGTGTTAGATATCGTATAGATGGAGAGCTATTTACAGCTGCAAAAATTAAAAAAGAAAAACAACAACAAATAGTAGGAAGATTAAAAGCAATATCTAATATGCACCAAGAAAA
Source organism: uncultured Clostridia bacterium (assembly GCA_963559365.1). GTDB lineage: Bacteria > Bacillota > Clostridia > TANB77 > CAG-508 > CAG-269. Next base: position 28,749 of record CAUWKC010000004.1, read on the forward strand.
GCAAGAAGCACAAGATGGTAGAATTTTATTATATGATGATTATAATATTCGTGTATCTTCTCAACCTAATGTATATGGAGAAAAATTTGTTTTAAGATTGTTAAAGAAAAATGAAAATATCAAAAATATTTTTGATTTAGGTTTTCCAGGAGATGAAGATCAACTAAGAAATAGTATTCAGAAAAAGAATAGTATTACAATTATTGCAGCACCAACTGGAGAAGGTAAAACAACAACACTTTATAGTATAATGGATTACTTAAATAGTCCAGAAATTAATATAACTACAATAGAAGATCCAGTTGAAATTAGGATTCAAGGATTAAACCAAATTGAAATTGATAATCGTTCTTCTTTTTCAAGTTCTCTTAGAACAGTATTAAGACAAGATCCAGATATAATATTAGTAGGAGAAATTCGTGACACAGAAACAGGAGAAATCGCGATTCAAGCAGGACAGACTGGACATTATGTATTATCTACAATACATACAATAGATAGTTTAGAAGTTATTACAAGATTAAGAAAAATGGGACTTTCTGATTATGACATTTCAAGCACATTAGCTACAGCTATTTCACAAAGATTAGTAAGAAAATTATGTCCAAAATGTAAAAAAGAAAGAAAATTTAATGAAGAAGAAAAGAAAATTATAAATTCTTTAGGAGAAAGATATAATTCTAAATTTGATTTATCAGGTACTACATATGATGCAGTTGGATGTAAACATTGTAACAATACAGGATATTATGATAGAATAGGTATTTTTGAAGTTTTAAATCTGAGTGAAGAAATAAAAGAAGCTATTATGGCAGGAAAATCTAGCTTAGAAATTAAAAAATTAGCTTTAGAAGAAGGATATAAACCATTAGTAATTGATGGCATTAGAAAAGTAGTTAAAGGTTATACTACTTTAGAAGAATTGAATAAAAAATTATTACTATTCTAAAAGTAATAAAGGAGGATACATATGAACTTAGAAAAAATATTAGATGAAGCTATAAAATCAGATGCTTCTGATGTACACTTGATTTGTAATAACAAGCCAATGCTAAGAATTGCAAGAACATTAACACCAGTACCAAATAGCAAAATATTGACTATAGATGATATGAATGAATTATATGATTTTTTAATAAAAGGAAATATCGATAAAGATGAAGTATTTACTACTACAAGAAAATTAGATATGTCTTATGAATATAAAGACATTCGTTTAAGAGTTAATATTTCACTTTCTGATGATGTTCCAATTTGTACACTAAGATTGATAAAAAATGAATTACCAAGTTATGAATCATTAGGAGTACCAGACATAGTAAGAAGAATGACATATCAACCACAAGGATTGATTTTAGTTACTGGTAAAACAAATTCAGGTAAAAGTACAACATTAAATGCTTTAATAAATCATATTAATGAAAATCAAAACAAAAAAATTCTGACTTTAGAAAATCCAGTAGAATATAAACACCATTCAAAAAAATCACTTATTGTACAAAAAGAAGTAGGAAGAGGAAGAGATAGTTTAACATTTAGTGATGGTGTAAAGAACTCTTTAAGAGAGGACTGCGATATATTAGTAATAGGAGAGATACGTGATAAAGTAACCATGGAAGCAGCAATAGAAATGGCAGAATCTGGTCACTTAGTTATAGGAACATTGCATACTAAATCTTGTGCAGAAACAATAGACAGAATGATAAATTTCTATGAAGTAAGAGACCAAGGTATGATTAAATACTTGTTATCAGCTTTATTAAAACTAGTAGTATCTCAAAGATTATTACCAGGAACAGATGGAAAATTAGTGCTAGTACCAGAAGTTATGGTTGTAGATAATATAGTAGCAGGAATTATACGTAAAGAAAAATTAAGTGTATCTGAAATTGAAGATGCAATACAAAGTAACTTAGAAAAAGGAAGTATTGGATTAATAAACTCATTAGCAGAACTTTTTGTTAATGATAAAATCACATTAGAACAAGCAAAAGCACAAATTGAGGAAAAGAATTTAGAAACATTGAATAGAACAATTATGCAATTAAAAATAAAACGCAATAAATAAAGGAGGACAAAAAAATGCCTGTCTATACCTATAAAGCAATAACAAAAACAGGTGTCATAGTAAGAAACAAAGTAGAATCAAGTAGTAGACAAAACCTAATTAAATCTTTAAAAAATGGTAATTTATTACCAATATCAATCGAACAAGTTTCTTACCGTGGTGCTAAAAAACCGAAAAAACAAAAAAGAAATGTTACTGATATTCAAGAAATCATGAAAAATGTAAATACTACACAATTGGGAAATAAAAAGAAAACATTAAGTATAAAAGAAAAAGTCAACTTATACTTTGCAAAAACAGAAAAAATAACCCAAAGAGACATAGTAGTATTCACACAAAACTTTTATCTATTAAAAAAGGCAAACTTCAATAATATACATGCATTAAGTACAATTATTGAAAGTACAGAAAACATATCATTCAGAGGTGTTTTAGAAGATATATTAGCTGGAGTAGAAGCTGGAGAAAACATGTATACCACCATGGAATATTATTCTAACATTTTCCCATACATCTATATCAATATGATAAAAGTAGGAGAACTATCAGGTTCACTAACAAACTCATTAGAACAAGCAGTAAAATACTTAGACGAAACAGAATCATTAAACAAAAAACTAAGAGGAATATTAATACCAAACATCATACAATTTGTTTTATTAATAGTCATGTTAGTAGTAGGTACTTTATTTGCTATACCAGCAATACAAAATGTATTTGACGAATTAGGAACAGAAGAAACTTTACCAGCAATTACATTATGGTTTTCAAACTTTATTGACCAAGCAATGAAATACTGGTATATACCAACCATATTAATAGCAGCAATTGTAGCAGCGGTATTATTTTATATAAACACACCAAAAGGAAAATATAACTTTCACTATTTCAAATATAAAATGCCAATATTTGGAGAACTAATCTTTGCATTAGACTTTTCAAGACTAATGAAGGCAATGCTATTAAACCTAAAAAACGGAATGAGAATTCAAGAATCAATAGAAGTAAGCAAAAACGTAGTAAAAAACTATGTAATGTTATCAATAATAGAAACATCCATAAACAACATCCTAGTAGGAGGATCATGGATAGAACCATTTGAAAAATCAGGTTTAGCAAAACCAATGGTAACCGAAATGTTAAAAATCGGTATGCAAACCGACCTAACCGAAATGATGGAAAAACTAGTAGAATACATGGAAATTGACATCGACAACATAATGACAAAAATAATGAAAGCCTTACCACAAGTAATATATGCAATAGTTGGAGCAGTATTAATCTTCTTCGTATTAGTAGTATTAGTACCATGTATCCAAGTATATATGGGTAACTTCTTATTCTCAGCATATGATGTATAATGAGACAGTGGGGACGGTTCCTTTTAATGTTACGTATGCCGTTAGAAAGGATTGATGTTTAAAATGAAAATAGGAATCGATTTAGGTGGAAGTCACATTGCAATTGGAGTTGTAGACAAAGAAGGAAGAATTTTAGAAAAGATTGAAAAGAGATTAACAAAGGTAGAAAAACAAAATATTAAAAAAAGTATAGAGAAATATATAATAGAGCAAGTAAATATATTCCAACAAAAGTATAAAATAGAAGAAATAGGAATTGGAACGCCTGGAATAGTAAAAGATGGAGTTATTTTGACTGGAGGTAATTTATGTATAGAAAACTATAATATTGTAGAAAGATTACAAAAAAACATAAAATTACCAATTAAATTAAGAAATGATGCTAAATGTGCAGCATTAGCTGAAAAGAAGTATGGATGTTTAAAAGAACATGAAAATAGAAGCTTATTTTTAACACTAGGAACAGGAATTGGTGGAGCAATTTTATTTAATGATAATGTTTTAGGTGTGAATAATGAGTGTAGTTGCGAATTGGGACATATGGTAATTCATAACCATGGTATTCCATGCCATTGCGGAAGAGAAGGGTGTTTTGAAAGATATGCTTCTATGAAAGCTTTGAAAAACAATTTAAGAAAAGCACTATCTTTAGATGAAACAACAAGAGGACAAGAATTATTGGAAATGATAAGAGAGAATAGACCAGAAAAAGAAAATTATGAAGTTATTGAAAATACATTAACAGAATATATTGAAAATTTAAGTTTAGGAATTGACAACTTAATTCGCATTTTAGATCCAGAAAGAATTGGAATTGGAGGAAGTTTTGTTTATTTTGAAGATGTATTATTAGAGCGATTAGAAAAGGCATTAACTTTTAAAACAAAAGTAATTATTCAAACAGCTATATTGGGAAATGAAGCAGGTATAATAGGGGCAGTGTTATAAAAATAGTAAACTAAAAGACATAGAAATATAAATTTTCTATGTCTTTTTACAAAATAAGAATATTATTTTCTACAATTTGAAATTTGAATAATTTTACCTGCATAAATTAGGTTAGGATTAGCAATATTATTTAAAGCAACAATTTCTTGAACTGTAGTATAATAAGTTAGTGCAATTTGACTTAAAGTATCGCCATAACGAATTTTATAAAGGATTTTACCACAAGAGTTTTGACCTTCGCCATCTATTGAGGTATTAGAAATAATAATACGTTCACCTGGATAAATCAAATTAGGATTACGAATATTATTAATAGAAACAAGCTGATTTACTGTTGTGCCATATCGCAAAGCAATTTGACTTAAAGTATCACCTGATTTCACAACATAAGTTGTAGGATTGCTAGAAGAACTAACTGTTGAAATTCGTAGTTGTTGGCCAGGATAAATCAAATTAGGATTACGAATGTTATTAATAGCAACAAGTTGATTTACAGTAGTACCATAACGAAGAGCAATTTCACTTAAAGTATCCCCAGATTTTACAACATAAGTAATAATATTCTCAGTAGAAGGAACATCTGGAATTTCAGGTGTTGGAAGTGGAGAAGTAGAAGAAAGAAAAATACCATCTGTAAATTGATTTCTATCTACATTACCAGAAATTCCATTAACACGACCAGTACTCGTATATTGCCATCCGACCCAAGTATTCCATTTTCCATTTGCACCAGGACTGCTAACACCATAATTAGCTATCCAAAGAGGGTATTTAGTTAATTCATTACTCAAAATAGTACGAGCAGTATAACTATTACTATAAATAACAGCCTCTGCCTGAGTAACACTTTCTAAAGTTTCCAAAAATGCCTTAGAAATTTCATTAATTTCAAAAATAGACAAACCACCAAAACTTTCAAAATCCATAGCTAATCTACAATCTGGCTGTTTACCGCGAACAACACGAGCAAAAAAGTTAGCTTGTTCCTTAGCCTGTTCAACAGACCTAGCAGTCACATAATGATAAAAACCTACACGTAAACCATTAGCCTTTGCATTTTTATAATTAATCTCAAAATAAGGATCAATATAAGACCTACCCTCACTAGACTTAATATAAACCACATCAATACCAGCCTCTTTAACATCAGAAAAATCAACATTACCTTGCCAAGAACTAACATCAATACCCTGATAAATTTGGTCACTAGAAGGACCAAACCCATAAGAAGGTAAAGAACAAGAAACTAGCAAAAAGAAACATAACAAAAAGCAACACACATATTTTTTAAAATTTAAATTTGATTTCATACACAACCTCCTTATTTCATTTTATGCTGATACAGTGGGGACGGTCCCAAAATGTCTCACAATTTACAAGAATTATGTCGAAAAATGCGATGAAGTTTGAAAAAGTTTGCATAAAACACTTGCATTTATATGAAAAATTTGTTAAAATATAGAGCGTATTAATCACACAAAGAGAGTTTAAAGGGATGTGCCTAATTATTTAGGTCCTATAAAACGAAGAAACTTTGTGGAAGAAATAACAAAAAAGGAGGAATTAAAATGTCAGTAGTTGCAATGAAACAATTACTAGAAGCAGGTGTTCACTTTGGACATCAAACAAGAAGATGGGATCCAAAAATGGCAGAATATATATTTCAAGCTAGAAATGGAATTCACATCATCGATTTACAAAAAACATCAAAAAAATTAGATGAAGCATATAGCTTTATCAAAGAACAAGCAGAAGAAGGAAAAACAATTTTATTTGTGGGAACAAAAAAACAAGCACAAGAATGTATGAAAGAAGCAGCATTAAAATGTGGAATGTTCTATGTTGACCAAAGATGGTTAGGTGGAATGCTAACAAACTTTGGAACAATTCAAAAAAGAATCCAAAGATTAAAAGAATTAGAAACTATGGAAGAAGATGGAACATTTGATGTATTACCTAAAAAAGAAGTAATCTTACTAAAAAAAGAAATGGAAAAACTAGAAAAAAATCTTGGTGGAATCAAAGAAATGGACAAATTACCAGGAGTAATTTTCTTAGTAGATCCTAAAAAAGAAAGAATTGCTATATTAGAAGCAAAAAAATTAGGAATTCCAGTAGTAGGATTAGTAGATACAAACTGTAATCCAGAAGAATTGGATTACCCAATTCCAGGAAATGACGATGCTATTAGAGCTGTAAAATTAATTGCAGATGTTATGGCAAATGCTGTTATTGAAGGAAAACAAGGAGAAAGCTTTGAACCAGAGATGCAAGAAGAACAAGTAGCTGAAGCAGAAGAAGCAACTAGCATTGAAGAAGTAGTAGAAGCTGCTGAAGAAAGCAAAGAAAATGCTTAAATAAGAACAAAGAAGAGTAGAGCTGTTCTGCTCTACTTCTTTTCATATAATAGAAAGGGAGGAATAAAAAATGGTTACAGCAAGTTTAGTAAAAGAGCTAAGAGAAAAAACAGGAGCAGGAATGATGGACTGCAAAAAAGTATTAACTGAAACAGATGGAGACATGGACAAAGCAATTGAATTATTAAGAGAAAGAGGAATTGCAAAAGCAGCTAAAAAATCTGGAAGAATTGCAGCAGAAGGATTAGTAGAAGCATATATTGCAGAAGACGGAAAAACAGGAGCAGTTGTTGAAGTTAATTCAGAAACAGACTTTGTTGCTAAAAACGAAGAATTCAAAACATTTGTTATGAATGTAGCAAAACAAATTGTAGAAAAAAATCCAGCAGATGTAGAAGCATTATTAGCACAAGAATCAATTGAAGTAGCAGGAAAAACAGTACAAGAAGTATTAGTAGACAAAATTGCAACTATCGGAGAAAACATGAATATAAGAAGATTTATAAGATTTGAATCAGAAGGATTAGTAGAAAAATATATTCATGGAGATGGAAAAATTGCTGTTTTAGTAAACATGAAAAAAGGAAACAAAGAAGTAGCAAAAGATATTTGTATGCAAATTGCTGCAGCAAGACCTGAATATGTAAGAAAAGAAGAAGTACCAGAAGAAAGAGTAGCAAAAGAAATGGAAATCCTAAAAGCACAAACTATGAATGAAGGAAAACCAGAAGCAATTGCTGAAAAAATAGTACAAGGAAGAATTGGAAAATTCTATGAAGAAATCTGTTTAATTGACCAAGCATTTGTAAAAGATCCAAATAAAAAAGTAAGTCAATTATTAAGTGAAAAAGACGCAGATGTAATAGCATTTGCAAGATTTGAAAAAGGTGAAGGAATCGAGAAGAAAGAAGAAAATTTTGCAGAAGAAGTTATGAACCAATTAAAATAATATTACAAAAAGATTTAGTGATAGATTATCATTAAATCTTTTTTGTTATACTTAAAAATAAATTAAGAAAATCTTAAAAAAAGGGTGTATTTTTTCAAAAACTATGATAAAATGTGCATGGCTAAAATATAAATTTTAAGGAGAGTGGAAAATTTGTCAGAAGCAAAATATAAAAGAATATTATTAAAACTAAGTGGAGAAGCACTAGCCGGAGAACAAAAAACAGGAGTTAATGCAGAAATTATTGGGCAAATATGTGACAAAATAAAAGAAGTTGTAGAAATGGGAGTACAGGTTGCCATTGTCGTAGGAGGTGGGAACTTCTGGAGAGGAAGAAATGGACATGAAATGGAACGAACAACAGCTGATTATATGGGAATGTTAGCAACAGCAATGAATGGATTAGCTCTACAAGATGCCTTAGAAGCAAGAGGAATTTATTCAAGAGTACAAACAGCAATTGAAATGAGAGAAATTGCAGAACCATTTATTCAAAGAAAAGCAGAAAAGCATTTAACAAGAGGAAGAGTAGTAATTTTTGCAGGAGGAACAGGTCATCCTTATTTTACAACAGATACAGCTGCAGTTCTTAGAGCAACAGAAATTAAAGCTGACATTATTCTATTAGGAAAATCAATTGATGCAGTTTATTCTGCAGACCCTAAATTAGATCCCACAGCAACACGATATGAAGAAATTTCTTATATGGACGTTTTAGAAAAAGACTTAAAAGTAATGGATTCTACTGCAACAGCAATGTGCAGAGACAACAATATGCCATTATTGGTATTTGGAATTGCAGATCCAGAGAATATTGTAAGAGCAGTCAAGGGAGAAAAAATAGGAACAATAGTAAAATAAAAAAAGGAGAGAAAATCATGGATTATACAAATATAAAAGAAAAAATGGAAAAATCAATTAGCGTATATAGCGAAAAATTAGCAGAAATAAGAGCAGGACGTGCAAACCCTGCAATATTGAACAAAGTAAAAATAGATTATTATGGAACACCAACACCAATTAATCAAGTAGCAGGTGTTTCTGTACCAGAAGCAAGATTGATAGTAATTCAACCATGGGATGTAAGTGTATTAAAAGAAATAGAAAAAGCAATTTTAGCTTCTGACATTGGAATTAATCCAAACAATGATGGAAAAGTAATAAGATTAGCATTTCCTGAATTAAATGAAGAAAGAAGAAAAGAAATTGTAAAAGATGTTCGTAAAATGGCAGAAGAAGCAAAAGTAGCTATTCGTGCTATTCGTAGAGAAGGAATGGACATAGCAAAAACAGCACAAAAAGAGGGAGAAATGACAGAAGACGAACTAAAACAAGCAGAAAATGAAATTCAAAAAATAACAGATAAAAATATTGAAGAAATCGACCAAATATTAGAAAGAAAAGAAAAAGAAGTAATGTCAGTATAAAAATAGTAGGACTAATATGGGGGAGGAAAATAAAGTGGATTTCAAAGAAGAGCTAAAGAAATATCAGCAACAGGTTAATCAAGAATTAGAAAAACACATAAGAAAACAAAAATGTGCAGAAGAAAGATTAAACCAATCCATGGAATATAGTCTGATGGCAGGAGGAAAAAGACTAAGACCAATTTTAGTTTTAGCTACTTATCAACTTTTCAATAAAGACATAAAAATTTGTATGCCTTATGCAGTAGCAATAGAAATGATACATAATTTTTCCCTAATTCATGATGACTTGCCAGGAATTGACAATGATGATATAAGGCACGGGAAACCAACAAATCATAAGCAATTTAACGAAGCAACAGCCATTTTAGCAGGAGATGGATTATTAAACAATGCTTATCAAGTTATAAGCAAAGACTTAATGAAAAGTGAACCAAAAGGGTTACCACAAAAAATAAAAATTTTTGAAGAATTTACAGAAGCTGTTGATAGAATGATTGCAGGAGAATATGTAGACACAGAATTTGAAGGAAATAAAATAACACCAGAAGAATTGGAATATATTCACAAAAACAAAACAGGAGCCTTATTAAAAATAAGTGTTAGAATGGGAGCAATATTAGGAGGCTGTACAAAAGAACAATTAAAGCAATTAACTGACTATGCAGAAAAAATAGGATTAGCATTTCAAATAAAAGATGACATTTTATCAGAAGAAGGAAATGAAGAAATTTTAGGAAAACCAGTAGGAAATGATAAAAAACTAGAAAAATGTACATATGTATCACAATATGGTTTAGAAAAAGCGAAAGAAAAATTAGCAAAAATAATAGAAGAAGCAATAATTCAATTAAACGAATATGGAGAAAAAGCAGAATTTTTAAGACAATTAGCATACTATATCCAAAACAGAAACAAATGATTTTGGAGTCGGAGGGAAATATGGAATTTAACAAAGAAAATATGCCAAAACATATTGCAATAATTATGGATGGTAATAGAAGATGGGCAAAAGCAAAAGGAATGCCAGTTAGTTATGGACACAAAGAAGGAGCTAAAACACTTGAAAAAATAGTTCGTTATGCCAATAAGATTGGTTTAGCCCATATTACAGTATATGCTTTTTCAACAGAAAATTGGAAAAGAGCAGAAGAAGAAGTAAAAGCATTAATGATGTTACTTCAAAATTATTTAGACGATTATGCCAAAAGAGCAGACACAGAAAACATAAAAGTCAAAATATTAGGAGATATTTCTGCTTTATCACCTAACATGCAAAAAAGCATAAAAAAATGCATGGAAAGAACAAAAGATAATACAGGAGTAACTTTCAATATTGCATTGAACTATGGAGGAAGAGACGAATTAATCAAAGCGATTCAACAAATAGCAAGCCAAGCAAAAGATGGTAAAATTCAAATTGAAGATATAACAGAAGATAAAATTTCTGAATATTTATATACAAAAGGCCAACCAGACCCAGACTTATTAATTAGAACTAGTGGGGAACAACGTTTAAGCAATTTTTTACCATGGCAATTAGTATATACGGAATTTTTATTTATTGATAAGAATTGGCCAGAGTTTGAAGAAGAAGATTTAGATAAAGCCATAATAGAATATCAAAAAAGAACTAGAAAATTTGGAGCAAATTAGGAGAATAATATGGATATACAAAGAATCACATCTGGACTATTGGGATTTCCATTAGTATTAATAATTTTATTATTAGGGCATAAAATAGTAGTAGACATAGCATTAGCTATAATTGCTTTATTAGCGATGAACGAATATTTTAATGCCATAAAAAAAGTAGCAAAACCAGTAAAATGGTTAGGATATTTAAGTTGTTTAAGTATAGCGCTAATACATGTTGTGCCAGAAGAATATTTAAATATGATAGTTACACTATCTGTACCAACTATTTTATTAATTTTGTTTTCACAAGTAATAGCAACTGATATGAAAACAAACTTTAAAGATATAGCTTATACATTTTTAGGTATTTTTTATGTAGTATTTTTCATTATGTTTGTCGCATTTATTGATGGAATGCCAAATGGAAAAATATTAATTTGGTATGCTATTTTTGCAGCTTGGGGAACTGATATCTGTGCTTATGTAGTGGGAAAATGTTTTGGAAAACATAAATTTAGCAAAGTAAGTCCTAAAAAATCAATTGAAGGTTGTATTGGAGGAGTTATAGGAGCGGTTTTATTAATGTTAGCTTATACTTATGTAGCAAATCAATTTTGGGGAATGAACTATTCTTATTTGTTTATTGGAGGAGTAGGAGTAGTATTAAGTTTAATTGGTCAAATTGGAGACTTTGCAGCATCTACAATAAAACGATTTGTAGATATAAAAGATTATAGTAATTTAATACCAGGGCATGGAGGTATGTTAGATAGAATTGATAGTCTTATCTTTTTAGCACCTTTTGCCTATGCATTATTTACATTATTATAAACAAGGAGGACGACATTGTTACCATTTATTATATCAGCCATAAAAATTATTGTATTATTAGGTGTCCTAATTACCATTCATGAATTAGGACATTTTATGATTGCTAAATTATGCAAAGTAAAAGTAAATGAATTTGCCATAGGTTTTGGACCCGCTATTTGGCAAAAGCAAGGTAAAGAAACTAAATACACATTAAGGCTAATTCCTTTAGGAGGATATAATGCTATGGAAGGAGAAGACGAAGTTTCAGAACATGAAAGAGCCTTTTCCAAAGCTAGTATTCCAAAACGAATTGCGATTGTATTAGCAGGAGCTGTAGTAAATATTTTATTTGCTATTATTATTTATTTTATAGTAATATCAACATCAGGAACTTACTTATCTAATCAAATAGAAAATGTATTAGATGGATATGCGGCACAAACAGTAGGATTGCAAGCAGGGGATAAAATTTTAGAAGCCAATGGCACAACAATAAAAAGTAAAAAGGACATAGATAAATTATTAGAAGAATCAAAAGGAAAAGAAATAAAAGCTAAGATTGAAAGAAATGGGCAAGTGCAAGAATTTTCAATTGTACCAAGTGAAATAAAATCCAAAGTAACAGGAATTTATTTAGATGAAAAATGCAAAATCATAGCAGTAGAAAAGGGAAGTAGTTCAGAAAAACAAGGGATACAAGCTAATGATAAATTATTAAAAGTAAATGGAACAGAAATCAATGGAGATAGAAACATAGCTTTACAAGAAATTAGTAAAGAAGATGTGAACATTATGACATTAACAGTACAAAGAGGAAATGACGAAATTACAATAGAATTAGAACCAGATTATGCATACCATTATTATTTAGGAGTAACAATGCAACCAGCAGAGGACACATTTATTAATCGTTGTATTTATGGTGGAATGCAAACACAAGAGTTTTTATTATCTATAATAGATAATTTAAAACAATTATTTACAGGAAATGTAGGAATAGATCAAATGATGGGTCCAGTTGGTATATCAGAAGTAGTAGCTAAAACCAATGGAGTTAGAGAATTTTTTGAGATGATGGCATTAATTTCATTATCATTAGGTGTAACAAATTTATTACCAATTCCTGCTTTAGATGGAGGGAAAATTTTAATTTTATTGATTGAAGCTATTCGAAGAAAACCAATGAAACCAGAAACAGAGATTAATATTCAATTATTGGGCTTTTCAATTTTAATTGCTTTATCGATTTATGTGACATATCATGATATTTTAAGAATATTTTAAAAGAACTAGTGAGACTAGGGGGACAGTTTAAAACTGTCTCACTTTTTTGTTGTTTTTTGTCGAATATGAGAATTTCCTATAAATCGACATACTTCTACATAAAAAGTGAGACAAATTGAGACTGTCCCTACTGTATCAAAAAATTAAAAAAAAGGCAAAAAACATTTGACAAATACATTCTTTTAATAGATAATATAACTAGAAAAAATACCAAAAGAAAAAACAATGAAAAAAACAAAGGAGGATAAAAAATGTATATATTTAATAGAATTACAGTTAATCCACAATTACCAAAAAGAATTGAGAAATTAGCAGAAATTGCTAATAATTTATGGTGGTCATGGAATACGGAATATTTAAGATTATTTCAAAAAATAGATATAGATTTATGGGAACAATGCAGTAAAAACCCAGTAAAATTTTTAAAACAAGTATCACAAGAAAGATTAGAAAAAGCTTCAAAAGATATACTTTTTTTAAAGGAATATGACAAAATTGCAGAAAACTTTGATAGTTATATGAATAGTAAAAACACATGGTTTTCAAACAAATATCCAGAAAACAAACATGACTTAATTGCTTATTTTTCAGCAGAATATGGATTAGACCAAACTATACCAATATATTCAGGAGGGCTTGGAATTTTATCTGGTGATCATCTAAAATCAGCAAGTGATTTAGGAATTCCTTTAGTAGCTGTAGGGCTATTATATAAACACGGATATTTCCGTCAAAAAATTAATGGATATGGACAACAAGAAACAGAATATAATGGAATTGATTTATATGATATGCCAATACATCCAGTAAAAGACGAAAAGGGAGAAGACTTAACCATTTTTGTCAAATTTCCAAAAAGAAGATTATATTTAAAAGTTTGGCAAATAAATGTAGGAAGAGTAAAATTATATCTACTAGATTCTGATATTGAAAAAAATAACCAAGAAGATAGAGATGTAACATTAAAATTATATGGCGGAGACCAAGAAATGAGAATCCGTCAAGAAATAGTATTAGGACAAGCAGGAGTAGAATTATTAACAAAATATTTAAAATTAAATCCAACAATATATCATATGAATGAAGGACATTCTGCTTTCTTAAACTTAGAAATTATAAAAAACATTATCAAAGAAAAACAAGTATCTTTTGAAGTTGCTAAAGATATTGCTAGTTCAAAAACAGTATTTACAACACATACACCAGTACCAGCGGGAAATGATATTTTCCCAATTGCACTTGTAGAAAAATATTTTAAGGATTTTTGGCCAAGGTTAGGACTTTCAAGAGAAGAATTCTTAAAATTAGGAATGAAACCAGGAATAGACTTAGATGAAGGATTCAATATGGGAATTTTAGCTTTAAAAATAGCTGGCAAGAAGAATGGGGTTAGCAAATTACATGGAGCAGTATCGAGAGAATTATTTGGAGATGTGTGGCCAAACATAGCAGCAAACGAATCTCCAATTGAATATGTAACAAATGGAATCCATACTTGTTCATGGTTAGCACCAAAAATGAAAGAATTATACAATAAATACTTAATGCCATATTGGCAAGACAATATGTATCAAGATAAAGTATGGGAAAAAATAAAAAATATTCCGGATGAAAAACTATGGGAAGTACATATAGAAAGAAAAATTAAATTAATTAAATTAGTAAAAGATAGTACAATGGAACGATTAAGACGTTCTGGTTATAGTTATGATGAAATAACAGAAATTGTTTCAAAATTAAATCCAGAAGCACTAACAATAGGATTTGCAAGAAGATTTGCAACATATAAAAGAGCAACTTTAATATTTAAGGATTTAGAAAGAATTACACAAATTTTAAATAATGTAGATAGACCAGTTCAAATTATATTTGCAGGAAAAGCACATCCAGCAGACAAAGAAGGACAAGACCTAATAAAATATATCCATGAAATATCTATGATGCCACAATTCAAAGGAAAGATTTTCATTCTAGAAAATTATAATATTGCTATGTCAAGATATTTAATAAGTGGAGTTGACGTTTGGCTAAATAATCCAAGAAGACCAATGGAAGCTTCAGGAACAAGTGGTCAAAAGGCTTCTGTTAATGGTGTAATTAACTTTAGTGTTTTAGATGGATGGTGGGCAGAAGGATATACACAAGATAATGGATGGACAATTGGAACAAATGCAGAATATGATTCTTATGAAGCACAAGATATGGCAGATAGCCAAAGTATGTATCGTACATTAGAAGAAAAGATTATACCAACTTATTATCAAAAAGATAAAAATGGTTTATCTAAAAAATGGTTATCTATAATGAAAAATTCTATTATAACAACAGGTGGAAAATATAGTACGGCTAGAATGTTAGTAGATTATACAAATAAACTTTACATACCACTTTGTAATTTAACCAAAAAATATTATCAAGATGTTGATAATGTAGCAGCTTATAATTCTTGGAAAAAAGATTTATTTATGAATTGGAAAGATATTAAAATTACACAAGTAAATAATTTAGATAATATTACAATGGATGCAGGAAATAATATAGAAGTAGCTTGTGAGGTAGAATTGCCAAACATAAATGTAGAAAATGTAACAGTTGAAGCATATTATGGAAAAATTCTTGAAAATGGAATTGTGGAAAATGTCAGCATAATTCCAATGAAATTAGAAGACCAAGATGAAGAAAATAAAAAATATTATTTTACGGCAAAAATAGAGTTAACAACAGGGGGAAATTATGGTTATACTTTTAGAGTAATGCCAAGACATGAAATGTTGCTAGAACCAGCTAATTTGGATTTAGTGAAATGGATAACAAAATAAACACCAATAAAAGAAGAAACCTTTTACGAGAAAAGGTTTCTTTTTACCTAATGGAGCGGATGGCGGGAATCGAACCCGCGCTATCAGGTCGGAAGCATGACATTCTACCACTAAATTACACCCGCATTTTTGAATGGTGGAGATGAGGAGAATCGAACTCCTGTCCATACTACTTTCCAAATAGACTTCTACAAGTTTAGTTTATCTTTTTTATTCATTTTATTTTCACCGATAAACAGGTTAAAATAAAATATAGCTTTTATAATACCCTTTACTTTCAAAGCAAAAGTAAATTCGTTTCCCACATATTATGGCACTTTTCTAAAATTTGTGGGGAATTTTAGAAAAGCGTAGCCGCATCTTAGGCAGCTAATGCTAATTCTTGTTTATCAGCGTTTATATTTAAATTCTCGTTTTTTTAAGTGGCCAACGAGAATCCACTACTTGCTATCTATTTTTCTGGTAATATGTCGAAACCATTACATCCCCATATACTTATTTATTATACTATATTTTTTTTTATTAATCAACATTTATGACTTTTTAAATTTTTATTGCTTTATATCATAAAAAAAGATATAATATAATTATGAAAAAATTAATTGTACCTAATAAATATAATGGAAAAAAATTGAATAAAATTATTTTTGATGAATTTCCGAACTTAAATACTAATCTTTTTTACAAAACATTAAGAAAAAAAGATATAAAAGTAAATGGAAAAAGAATTTCTGAAAATATTACAGTTTATGAAAAAGATGAAATCTTAATATATATTGCTGATTCTATTTTATCTTCATCTTTTAATTTAGACATTTTTTTTGAAGATGAAAATATTTTGATATTGAATAAACCTTATCAGCTTGAAGTAACTGGTAAAAATAGTTTGACTTTTTTTGTTCATCAGAAATATGCGAATACTAATTATAAACCAATGCCATGTCATCGTATTGATCGTAATACAACTGGTTTGGTTTTATTTGCCAAAAATGAAAAGACTTTAAACATTTTATTGGACAAATTTAAAAAACATGAAATTGAAAAACATTATTTAGCTTTAGTTTATGGTATTCCTAATACTAGTTATAAAAGATGTGAAGCCTATTTATTTAAAGATACTAAAAAATCTTGTGTTTATATTTCTGACACTTTAAAAAAAGGTTATCAAAAAATTATTACTACTTATAATGTTTTAAAAACTTATGATAATAACACTTCTCTTTTAGATGTTGAAATTGAAACTGGTAAAACTCATCAAATTCGCGCTCATCTTGCTCATTTGGGATATCCTATTATTGGTGATGGAAAATATGGAATTAATACAGTTAATAAAAAGTTTGGTAAAAAGTATCAAATGCTTTGTAGCTATGTTTTAAAATTCAATTTCAAAACAGATAGTGGTATCTTAAATTATTTAAATGGAAAAAGCTTTACTTTAGATAGTAAAACTTTTATCCATTAAAATATAAGATTATTGAAATTTTGTTATATCGTCAACTCTTCCTGCAAAATATGGCTTTGATTTTCCTTTTTCTCTTAAAAATATTGCAAAAGTATCATCAACATAAAAATATCTTGGCTCATCTTTTTCAGTTTCTGGTTTAAGTGAAACAATGTCTATTTTGGTATCTATGGCAGCTTCACTTTTAATTTCTCCACCTTTTTCATCTAAAGAAAATTTTATAGTTTGGATTGCTTTTTGT
Source organism: uncultured Clostridia bacterium (assembly GCA_963559365.1). Classification (GTDB taxonomy): domain Bacteria; phylum Bacillota; class Clostridia; order TANB77; family CAG-508; genus CAG-269. The sequence goes on from CAUWKC010000004.1 coordinate 46,116, forward strand.
ATTTCTGCAGTATCATATTTTGGATCTGCTGTTTTAAATTCGTTGTTTGCTAATTCTGTATATTCTTTTTCTTGATTAAAAGTTAAATTTGGAGCTTTAAATTCATCTAAATATTCAAAAGATCTACTTCCTGTATATTTATCAGATTCATTATTCATATTTTCATATATTTCATTGAAACATTTTCCTTTAGGATTCTTACAAAATATTACCTCATCATTAGTTGTGGTATTTATTAATAGTGCAAAGTCATTTTTTGAATTATAATATAGAACTTGAATTTGATTTCCTACTGATGCTTCGGTTTCATCATCTATTCCAAAATATTCTACATCTTTGTATTTATTTCCGAATTTGTCATTATCTAATTTATCAAATTCTTTTAAAAATTCAAATTTTCTATATAACATTGTATAAAAAAAGTATCTTCTAGAATCACTATTATTAGGATTATCTAATCCGTTTTCAGACCAATCAATTTTATTTAATATATCACTTGTTTGGTTAAATTTTTTCTTTATTTCACTTTCTATTGTTTCTTTTAATTTTAGATTTTTTATTCCATAAATTTTGAAATAGTAGTCTTCTGAAAGCATGGATTCATTAAAATCTTCTTTATTTAAATTTTTTACCATATCTAATTGTGGATTAAATACTATATCTTGTTTTACGACTTCGTTTTTCATGTCATTCCATATTAATTGAAATGTTCCACACCAACTGCTATCTTCTGTTATTGTATCATTCATTGTAGGTACAACTGTCATTTCTTTAACTGATTGTAATTTTGTTGTTGCAGTATTGCTAAATAAATTTGCTTTATTTAGCAGAATAATTCCAATTGTAAATATTGTTAATAAAATTATAAATACTATTAATATTTTCACTTTTTTGTCCATATATAAATTCTCCTAATTTCTATTTGATTATACTTTAACATATATTTTAAAGTTTTTCAACTTAAAATTGCACCTAAAATTAATATACCTAAATTATTATTATAAATTTCATCGAATTGAGAAATAGGTAAAGGATTTTTTCCAATTCCTGCTTCGATAGTATAACCAGGGCGTTGATAAGTTTGGATAAACCAATCTTTATAACCAGCAAAACTAGAATTGTAAGGAGTATCAACTAATGAATAACCACTTGAGTTATCAAATTGTTGACCAATTTCAAGAGCATTGGAAGGATTAAAGTTTTGGAATTTCCAATATATTTCTTTGCCTTGTGTATGATAAGCAAGTACAAGTTTAAAATCATGTGATAAAGTGAAATTATAAATGGCTAGTGCTTCAGGCTCTGTTAGTGGACCGATATCCAACAAAATCTCGTGGAGCTGGACGATTAAATCCTTGTGAATATTTGATTTCTTTGGCATTTTCCCATCCGGCAGGAAATTGTAAGTTTAAGTCCACACCTGTGGTATTAAAAATATACCAACCACAAAATAAAATGAATAAAATGCAGTAATCATCTATATTACAGAGTATTTCAAATTAGTTGAAGTATTCTGTATTTTTTATTGGATTTTTACTGCTAGAATTGGAGTGGTATATGAAAGAAAAAGAAGAGAATGTTGGGTATTATTCAATAATTCCAGCAACAGTTTTATACAATAAAGAACTAAAAGCAAATGAAAAATTACTATATGCAATTATAACATCACTAGCTTGTAAAGAGGGATATTGTTTTGCAACTAATAAATATTTAGCAGAGAAATTAGGAGTAAATCCTAAAACAATTTCAAGCTGGATTTCTGATTTAAAGGATAAAAATTTTATAGTTGTTGAACTAATTAGAAATGAAAATAATCAAATAATTCAAAGAAAAATTTATATAAATGATGCACTATATCCATTAAATAATGGATGCCAGTATCAATCAAAAAATGGACAGGCTATCTATCAAAAAGTGGAAGATAATAATATAAGAGATAATATTAAAAATAATAATAATTGTCGTAGAAAATTTATATCAAATTATGAAAATCAAAGAGAATATTCTAAAGAATTTTTGGAAAGTTTGTATGCGAATTAGGATAAAGCATATTTTTGATTATTTATAATCTTAATAATATTTTTTCTAATAAGAAAACAAAATAAAGATTAAAATAGCTAAAAAATAAATGCAAAGCAAGTAGTTATTAGAAAAAATAGAATAAGTTATTAGAAAAATCATAATAACTATTGACAAGCATGAAAAAATATAGTATAGTAATTAAAAATGAAAGGAGAAGAATATGTTTACAAGAATTTTTATTGATAATTTTCTAGGAATATCAGCTCCAGTAAAATTTGATTTTATTTCTCAAAGTAGAAATAAGGATAAGTTAAATTCAGTAATCAAAATAGAAGATGGAATATATGTAAATAAACTTATTGGAATAATTGGTGGAAATGCAAGCGGAAAAACTAGTATTCTTACTGCAATAAATATGATTGGTCAAATATTAACATCTCCTATTTTACAGTTTGATTTAAATGATAAAATGGATAGTATACGTGAATTATTAGAAAAAGACAATAATATTGAAGAGAGAAAATTACTTAGAGATATGATAGATAGTATAAATTCAAGTACTGATATTGCAGTACAAAATTTACGACGAAAAGATGAAGATACAAAAATAGAAGTTGAAATGTATATAACATCAAATGAAGAAGAGTTGACAGGATATTACACATATAAAGTAAAACTAAATGGAAAAAGTAAAAAAATAAAAAATGAATTTTTAGGATTTAGAAAAAAATATAAAGATAAGATTGAACCGATTATTCAAATAGAAGATGCAAGAGAGGGACAAGTATATTATATAAATAGATTTTTTAGAAACATAACAGATATTGATAGGAAAAGTAAAACTGAATTAGAGAGAAAATACAAATATTGCAAAGTTTTTGTTGAACACTATATAAAGAATTCTGCAACAATTGATACTAGCGAAGATTGTAATTATAAAGAATTAAAATATATTGATTGGTATAAAAAATCACCTGAATCTTTAAGAACTTTAGTAAGAGTTGTTGATCCAAAAATAAAAGATGTAAAAATAGAAAATGACAGTAAGTATGAGGAATTAGTTTTTGTTTTAAAAGATGGAAGTAATATTACAAGGAGCATGCTATCTACAGGTACAGAAAGATTTTTAAATTTAATACGATATGTTAATGAAATAATAGACAAAAATGGTGTATTAGCAATTGATGAAATTGAACAAAATTTGCATAAAGATTTAGTAGAATTAATAATAAAACTATTTAGTGAAATGACACATAAAAATGCTCAAATTATTTTTACCACATTAAGCCCAGAAATTTTTGATATTGTAGATGAAAATAATAAAAAGATTTTTAAACAAGATACTATTTTTATCATTAATTGTGATAGTGATGATATTCAAATTGATAAATTAATTGATTTACAAATTGATGGTGCAAGAGTGAATGGAGATGCTTCGGTAGCAAATCTTTATAAACGCAAAAAAATCTCATGTCATCCAGATAAAGAGCAAATAGATTTATTTTTAAATAATTTCAAAAACAATACAATTGACTTTTAAATAGTTAGTCGTTAAAGAAACAAAAGAAAAAGAGCCATACGAATATAGCCCATAATAAGTATAAATTCCGCCAAGAATTCAATACATACTTATTATATAACAAATGATAATTTTTGTAAAGTAGCGAACTTTTGTATTGGTTCTTGGAAGGAGGACCATATGTTTTTAAAAATAAAATTTCAGAAACAGGAATAAATGGTCTAGAACAAATATGTTTTAGACCATTTTAAAATTTGAATGATGAAAGGATTGAAGTAAAATGAAAATTTATGTTTTAAGTTCGCAACAATGCGAGGATAGTAGTAAAAATAATGGGGATTGTTTTGTAATAGATAGTAGTAAGGAAATAGTAATATATGATTGTGGTTGTGAGGAGTATGCTGATTGGGTAATGGATTATATGAAAGAGCATAATTATTCAAAAGCAAAAGTTGTATTATCACATAATGATGGTGATCATTTTAAAGGAATTCCAGTATTGGTGAATAACGAGAAAACATCTGAAATAACAACAGTGTTATTGTTAAAATATGTTGATGACATTTTAGATATTATAGATGATGGAAGAAAGAATAGAGAATCTTTGAAAAGACAAATAAAAGATACATATGATAATATAGAACAACTATCAGGGCATAATTTGCAGGACGCATTTGAACATGTAGAAATTGCAGAAGGAATTAAAATTTCTGGCCCTGGTAAAGATTATATTTTAAATGCTGCAGCAAAGGGATTAGATACTACAGAAGGAGATACTATAGATAGTTCAACAATTACTAACGCTACAAGTATTCATTTAGAAATTAGTGCTGGAAATAAAAAAGTATTATTAACCGGAGATTCATCTTTTGAATCAGTAATGAAAGAGAATTTAGAAGAGTTCAAAGTAATACAATTGCCACATCATGGAAATGCAGACATAGGAGAAAAGATATTTGAAGAAACAAAAGACGATTTAGAAAAACAATATATAATTTCTGATAATACTGGAAATTCAAATGGAGGATCAGATAAATTAGATACAAAAGGGTATAGGGTAATGAGTACAAAAGAAAAAGGAATGCTAACTTTGGACGAAAATCAAATTTCACAAAATAGAAAAACTATTGGAAATTTAGGAATTTATGAGATATTTGATTTGTAAGAAAGATGTATCAAATCAAGAAATTAATGCTAGAATGAAGTATATATATGATTTATTTCATATATATACTTTCAAAGACAGCAAAAATTCTGATGAAAACATAACTGTATTAGTGAGTATTCCTACAAATGAATTAGATGCTTTAATACTAGTTGGTCATGATCCTATAACCAATAATTATATTATAAATAATATAGATTATATTCCAGAAAATAATATTATAGTTATTTCTTGTAACACAGGAAAAATAAGAAATTTAAAAGACATCAGAAATAAAAAAATATTTTTACCTAAAAAAACAGGAGAAATAGATTATTATGATGGAGCTGAGATAGGCTTTGATTTTGACATTACTGATGAAGAAAATATACTGTATAGAAGTAGAAAGATGGATTTTTATACAATGATAACAACTGCATTAGAAAGGATAGAATAAATGGAAAAAATAATTGAGAAGATAGAGATTTATCACTTTATAAATTACCTTTTACCAGGTACTATATTTGTAGCAATATTTAATAAAATTTGCGGAAATGAATTTATAGACAGTAATGTTGTAATTGCAGTTATTGAATATTATTTTATAGGGTTGATATTAAGTAGAATTGGTTCAGTAATATTGCAACCAATATTTAAAAAGGCAAAACTAATAAAATATGCTGATTACAATAAATATATTAAAGCTAGTGAAAGTGATAATAAATTAGAGATATTACAAAGAGAAGCTAATCAATATAGAACATATATAGCTACATTTATCATATTGGCAATTATTCAAAGCTATACTTGTATTGTAAATAAAAATTTTTCAATAATTTTAATACTTTTTGTTGGACTAGTTACATTATTCACAGTAGCATATAAAAAACAAATAAAGTTTATTGTAGATAGAGTTGAAAAAATATATTAGTTTGTTGAAAAAAATAAAAAAGTATGATAGTATAACTTTGGCGTAATAGAAAAGAAAGGATGATTAAAATTTGAACAACAATATTTTAAAAGCAATTATTAATTTGGTGCAAACACCTTCATTTGAATTAAAAGAATATTATAGTAATCGTAATAGAGCAAATAGTATGGGAGATGCACTTGAAGAATATATAAAAGATATTTTTGCAGGTACATATGCAATAGCAAATGAACAAGAACGATTAGAAAAAATAAGTGAAGTATTTAGCTATTTAGGTAACAATTCTAATCCACCAGATGCAATGCTAAAGAAAGGTGATGCAATAGAAGTTAAAAAGATAGAAAATAATAATGCTTCATTAGCTTTGAATTCATCATATCCAAAACATAAATTGTTTGCAGATAGTCCAATGATAAGTTTACATTGTAGAGATGCAGAGGAATGGGATGAGAAGGATATAATTTATGCGGTTGGTGTAGTAGATAACAATAAATTGATGAATTTAAGTCTTGTTTATGGATTAGATTATTGTGCGAGTGAAGAAACATATACTAAAATAAAAACAAAAATTAAAGATGGAGTTGAAGCAATACCAGGAGTAGAGTTTTCAGAAACTAGAGAACTAGGTAGAGTTAATAAAGTAGATCCATTAGGAATTACATATTTAAGAGTTCGTGGAATGTGGGGAATAGAAAATCCATGGACAGTGTTTAAATATATATATGAAAAGGATTTAAGTAAAGAGTTTAATTTTTTTGCAATAATAAATGAAGAAAAATATGCAGATTTTAGTAAAGAAGATAGAAAAGAATTTGAGGATTTTGTTAATAAAAGTGATTTAAATATGACAAAAGTAAAAATAAAAAATCCAGATAATCCAGCTATATTAAATGTAGCATATTTAATAACGTACAGCAAATAAGGAGGAATTTATGAAAGTTATTAGTCTTTTTTCAGGGGCTGGTGGATTAGATTTAGGTTTTGAAAAAGCTGGTTTTGAAATAGAATGGGCAAATGAATTTGATAAATCAATATGGGAAACTTATGAGAAAAACCATAGCAATTATTTAGATAAAAGAGATATAAGAAAAATACCATTAAATGAGATTCCTGAATGTGATGGAATAATTGGAGGACCACCATGTCAAAGTTGGAGTGAAGCTGGAGCATGCAAAGGTATTAATGATGATAGAGGAAAATTATTTTATGAATTTATAAAAATTTTAAATGACAAAAAACCAAAATTTTTTGTTGCAGAAAATGTATCAGGAATGCTTGCAGAAAAACATAAGGATGCAGTACAAAATTTTATAAAGATGTTTAAAGAAACAGGTTATGATGTTAATTTATATTTGGTAAATGCTTCTGATTATGGAGTGCCACAAGACAGAAAAAGGGTATTTTACATAGGATTTAGAGAAGATTTAAATATAAAATTTGAATTTCCAAAACCATTATGTAAGAAAGTAAATTTAAAAGAGGCTATTGGAGATTTACAAGATACAGCTATTCCTGCATTAGAAAAAAATAAAACAAATGGAGCTTATTGTAAATTTCCCAATAATGAGTATATGACAGGGGGATTTTCTACTATATATATGTCAAGAAATCGTGTTAGAAGTTGGGATGAACAATCATTTACAATACAAGCTGGAGGAAGACATGCTCCTATACATCCTCAAGCACCCAAAATGACATTTGTAGAAAAAAATAAGAGAGAATTTGTAAAAGGAAAAGAAGATTTATATAGAAGATTAACAGTTAGAGAATGTGCAAGAATTCAAACATTTCCAGATAACTTTCAATTCTATTATACAGATGTAGCTGATGGATATAAGATGGTAGGCAATGCAGTTCCTGTTAAATTAGCTAATGTAGTTGCTAATGCAATAAAAAATAGTTTAGATTAATTTCAAAAAATTCGTGAACTGTGAATTAAATTTCATAGTGTTTTTATAAAAGACATTCTTCCGGCGGGCTAAAAAATGGTTTAGTAAAAATTATCCGAACAGCAAAAATACTGTCAAAACATCAACCTGTTAGATTTTGAAAATTAAAATTTTAGATGATCAGAAGTGATTAAATAATTTATTAATAATATTATTACAAGAAGAAGTAAGGAATTTAATATTTTTATTAATTTTTTTACTTCTTTAATTTTAAATAAATTTATTGTATAAATTAATCAGTAATTATTGAAGAAATTTACAAAATATGGTATAAAATAAACAGTTATCTCATTTTAAAAATTTATTTCTTAATTGTTTGTATTCTAATCTTTTTATGGTTCTATTATTTCTATTGATATTAGAGTTGAAAAATTTCCAGTATTATAATATTATAATGTAAAATAATTATGAAGAATTGTTGCCAGGGGGAAACATGAATAATAATAAAGAGGATATAAAAGAGAAAAACTTAAAACAAATAGGAATAATAGTAAGTTTAATAATATTATTAGCTTTAATTGGTTATGCAATATTTCCAAACAGAGAAGAATTATCAAACAATATTTCAACCGAAAATACACAAACAAATATAGTAAATAATATTCATACTAATGTTAGTATAAATGATATTCCAGAATATTCTGGACAAATAGTTATTGACATTAATAATAATGTACCATATTTTAAAGATACAGAAATAACTACTGAAAATTTTGAATATTATTCACAACTTGATGAAATTGATAGAGCAGGTGCAGCTTTTGCAAATATATGTAGATATACAATGCCACCAGAAGGAACTAAAAGAGGAAGTTTATCATATAAGCCTACTGGTTGGGTTCAATATTTATATGGAGAAAATAACAGAAAACATTTATATGAGAGATGCCATCTAATTGCATGGCAATTAGGAAATGAAAACAATAATAGACAAAATCTACTAACAGGCACTGCACAGCTAAATGATGCTATGGTAGAATATGAAAATATAGTTGCAAATTGGATTAAACAAAAAAATAAGCAAAATAAAGATTATCATGTTTTATATAGAGTAACACCTATTTATGAAGATGAAAATAAGTTGGCAACTGGTGTAGAAATAGAAGCAAAATCTGTTGAAGAAGATGGAGTGTCTTTTAATAAATTTATATATAATGTACAAGACAATTTTGAAATTGATTATAGAACAGGAGAAGCTAAATTATTAGAATAGATAAGGAGGAATAATTTGAATTTAGGCTTAGATACAATAATAGAAAAATTGGAACAAAATGATTTTATAAAAAATTTTATGCAAGAATTAAGTGAGACATTAGAAAAAATTAATAGTAGAAATGAATTAAAAGGTGAAAAAATGGATGATATTAAATTAACTCCTGAAGAAGATATGGAACTTTATAGAAAAAAATGGTCTTTTTTGGAAGGTTATTTTAGCAAGGAATTATCAGACTTAAGTAAAGGTGATACATTTATTGTTACAGATAAGTATGAAAATGATTACGAATATCATAGATACAAAGTAACTCAATACAAAAATAATAAAGAATGTAAATATATTGCTTTTGAAAAAGATTTGCCAGAAAATATAAAATTAGGAGATGTCGTTAGAAAAGTTGATGGAAAATATATTTATGATGAACAGGCTACAAAATATGTTACAGATTCTATAAATAAAATTAAAGAAGATATAATAAACAAACGCTAAACTATTAGTAAAAGCAAATTAAATAAATTTATACATAATGTAATATACCAAAAAATGAACAAAATACCGAAGTGGGAATGATATATTCCTCTGTGTTTTTTCTGTGTTTTTTAAATACTTGTACAGGACTAGAAAACTTGGTTTTCTAGGTGTTTATGAGATTCACTCTGTATCTCTTTCCTGCCTTTTAGCATAAAAATAAAATTTGTTTTAAATGTCCGACATTTCCAAAATAAAAATTTTTAAATAGGTCTTGACAAAATATGTAAATGTATATAAAATATGAAAAGAAAGTGTGATGACATAGGCATTACACGGATTTTCTAATTAAGAAAATGTGTTAGCAGAAAGTTAAGTAAAAATATAGCAAAATTTTAGTATTGTAAAGATATAATAACAAATAACAAAATATGAATAAAAATAACACCTAATAGTGTGAGAACATTATTTGGTGTCTTTTTTTATGAAAAAAATTATTTTAATACTTTTTTTGCTATATGAAACCGACTTCTATATAGAAGAAGTTAAAAAAGTACATTGACAAATACACTTGTTTTAAGTGTCATAACAAGCCATTTTCTTTAATATTCTGTATTAGATAATTTTATTAAAAACAGTAAGGAGATGATGCAAATATGTGTGAGAAAATCAAAAATCCAAAAAATAAGTCAGAATTTAATACATATTGCATATTTACAGAAGAAAAAAAGGATGTGAAAGAAACAATCGGATTAATTTTTAAAGATTATTTAGAAAATATAAAAATAAAAATTAAGTAGTTATTACATATTATTGCAAAATAATTTTGAGCACGTTACAATTTAAACATAGATGATTACAGATAGGAGGTCAGATGCTAGATTTAAAAAGCCAGAATTTTAAAGTACGGAATGTATATAAGACTATCTAGGGAAGATGGTGACAAGCAAGAAAGTGAAAGTATCGGTAATCAAAGAAAAATTTTGCAAAGGTATGTGAAAGAGAATAATTTATGTTTAGTTAAAGAATATGTTGATGATGGCATAAGTGGTACAACATTTGATAGACCTTCTTTTAATGAATTATTGCAGGATATAGAAAATAAAACTATTGATATGGTAATCACGAAAGACTTATCAAGACTTGGTAGAGATTATATTAAAACTGGATTTTATTTAGAGGATTATTTTCCTAAAAATAGTATAAGATATGTTGCAATAACAGATGGAATAGATACATATATAGATAGTACAAATAATGATATAACACCTTTTAAAGCAATAATGAATGATATGTATGCAAAAGATATTTCAAAGAAAATTAGAAGTGTTTTAAAAGAAAAACAACAACAAGGAGAATATATGTGCAGTATTCCAGCTTATGGTTACAAAAGGCATCCTACAATTAAAAATAAATTAATTATAGATGAGCAAGTAAAAGATGTTGTAGAGAAAATATTTGATATGTATACAAATGGACATGGAAGTGTGGAAATAGTAAATTATTTAAATACTAATAAATACTTATCTCCGACAGGCTACAGAAAAACAGGAATAGTTCAAGATTATAATAAAACAAGCTATGACTGGAATGAAGTGACATTGTGTAACATGTTAAAAAATGAAGTGTATATCGGAAATACAGTACAAAATAAAAAGTCAGTTATATCATACAAAGTTAAGAAAATAAGAACAATTGAAAAGGAAAATCAAATAAGAGTTGATAATACACACGAAGCTATTATTGATAAAGACACATTTGAAAAGGTACAATGTATTATTAATAAAAGAGGAACAAATACAAAACTAAAATATGATTATTTATTACGAGGATTACTTTATTGTTATCATTGCAAAAGAAAACTGCAAATTGTTTTAAAAAAGAGCTCTAAAAGAAATGCAAAATCACATCCATATATAACTTGCAGTGACCATAAAACAAGAGGGTGCTATCCATTAAGTATTAATTACGAAAAATTTGAAAATCATATTATTTATATTGTAAAAAAGATATGCCAAATATATGCGGATAAAGAAATTTTTTATTCAATTTATGAAAAATATCAAAACAAAACTCTTGATATTCGAAAAGGATATAAGAAAAAAATAGAACAAATTGATAAAGCTATATTGGATATAAATAATAATTTAGACAAGATGTATATAGATAAACTAAGAGGAGTTTTACAAGAGGAAGATTATGTTAGGGTATCACAAAAATTTAATTTTGAAAGAACAAAATTAAATGAACAAAAGCAAGAATTAGAACAAAAATTAATTGGACTTGATAATAAAATTGAGAGAAAAAATCATACAAAAGAAGAAAAAGAATTAGATGAATTAATAGAAAATTTTTTGAAATTAGAAAAGATTGATAAAATTTATTTATATCGATTAATCAACAAAATAGAGATTGATAAAAATAAAAATATTTACATATATTTTAGCTTTTCAAAACTAAATGTTATTAATGAAAACCTAGATGAATTTGTTAAAATCGAAGAATTACTTAGAATAGAACAAGTACAAAAAACAGGCTAAAAAATAATAAAAAGTCATAATGAATAAAAAATGCAAAGTCATGTAATTCTAGTAGTTACAAGACTTTGCAAACTGGTTGGTAGTTTTTTAAATCCACACCATTCGCATTAGCTTTCCAACCAGAAGGAAAAGGAATTGAAGAAAATCCGAGAGGAAATAAAAGCAAATTTCTGATAAACAGAAGAATTAGTCATAATATTTCCAGTTACTAAATTTACTCCATCTGGATTTATCATAGGCATAATATAAATAGAAGCAGAAGAAAAAAGATTTCGAATAGAATATCCATATAAATTAGAATTGTTTATATAAGAATTGCAATAATCTTCCACAAATTTCATTAAAATAGTGGAAGTAATCCATTCATTTGCATGAATAGAAGCGGAATAAAAAACCTTTTTAGAACCATGCCCTAAGCGAATAGCATAAATAGGATTTTTTAATACGCTAAATCCAACAGTTTGAACATTTAAAAAAGGATAAGATTGTAAAAGAGAAGCTATATTTTGCTGAAGAATATAAGAAGAATAAGGAACATCTGTTAAAACAATACTCATAATTTATCACCTAAAATACTATATGCAATAAAAATAAAAGTGTTGAATATATGAAATTGCAATATTATGTAAAATGTAGTATAATATATGTATACATAAAACATAGTAGGAGGAATAGTTATGACTAAAAAGAGCATGATGAAAGTAAAAGGAATTGGAAAGGAGGAAAAAGGAAGATTATTCCGGGATGTAAAAGGGAATAAAGATTATGATGAAATTTTCTATTATGAAGACAAAAAAATGCAGCTATTAATTCGGCAAATATTGCCACAAGACCTAGAAATAGTAAAGGTAACAAGAAAAATAGTTGCTAAGCAAATTCTTCTAAGAATGCAGGATAAAGAAGGGAATATTATATATAAGACAATGGATAAAATCCCTGATGAAACTTCAAACGAAGAATTAATAGAAAAGATTTATCAAGCAGATCCTTTGAAGTCTGAGACAGGATGTTTTTCACTAATAGTATTCAATTCTAAAACAGGAGAATTCATTGCAACCATGGATATTGAACCATTAGATGAAGATTATACAGAAGGAGGTATTCAGTTTATTTTCGCTAACAATAAAGTTATAGAATCTAAATGGGGAGAAAAACTGAAAAGAAAAATGAAATCTTTATTAATGGAATCTAATGTTTATCCAAAAGATTGTAAGGAAATAGTCCTAAAATCGAATGAATATGAATTAGTGCCAATTCTGTAAAAAAACTATTGAGCTAGTATTAGAGTAATTTCTGATACTAGCTTTATTTTTGTCATACTTATGAATAATAATGAATAAAATAGATATGTGAACTTTGTGTGAAAAAAGAGAAAAAGTATTGACAAAGAAAAAAAAAGGGTATAAAGTATTAGCAGTCGCACAAGTAGAGTGCTAAAAATAAAACTAAAGGAGGAAGGAAAATGATTAAACCATTAGGAAACAGAGTATTAATAAAAATGAAAGAAGGCGAAGAAACAACAAAAAGTGGAATTATTTTAGCAGGAAATGCACAAGAAAAACCACAAATAGCAGAAGTAATAGAAGTAGGACCAGGAGAAAAAATAGACGGAAAAATAGAACCAATAGAAGTAAAAAAAGGAGATAATATTATAGTAGGAAAATACGCAGGAACAGAAATCAAATACGAAGGAGTAGAATATATCATTGTAAAACAAGATGATATTTTAGCAATTGTTGAATAAAAATAGAATAAAAGGTACGTCCCCAAAATCCCTAATTTAAGGATTTTCAAGGAACGTCCCATGAAAGGAGAAAAATAAAATGGCAAAAGTAATTAAATTTGGAGAAGAAGCAAGAAAATCTTTATTAGAAGGTGTGAATAAATTAGCGGATACTGTAAAGGTAACACTAGGACCAAAGGGAAGAAATGTAGTGTTAGATAAGAGTTTTGGAGCACCACTTATTACAAATGATGGTGTTACTATAGCAAAAGAAATTGAATTAGAAGATAAATATGAAAATATGGGTGCACGTTTGGTAAAAGAAGTGTCAACCAAAACAAATGATGTTGCAGGAGATGGAACAACAACAGCAACAGTTTTAGCCCAAAGTATGATTAAAGAAGGAGTTAAAAATGTAGCAGCAGGAGCAGATCCAATGGCAATTAAAAGAGGAATTGATAAAGCAGTAGAAAGAGCAGTTAAAGGTTTAAAGGAAATTAGTTCTGATATAAATGGAAAAGAAGACATTGCAAGAGTAGCAAGCATATCTGCTAATAATGAGGAAGTTGGAAAATTAATTGCTGATGCAATGGAAAAAGTATCAAAAGATGGGGTTATTACTATAGAAGAATCAAAAACTTCTAATACAGAATTAAATGTTGTAGAAGGAATGCAATTTGATAAAGGATATTTATCTCCTTATATGGCAACAGATACTGAAAAAATGGAAGCAATATTAGACAATCCTTATATATTAGTAACAGATAAGAAAATAAGTAATATTCAAGAAGTATTACCATTATTAGAAGCTATTATGCAAGAATCAGGAAAATTATTAATTATTTGTGATGATATAGAAGGAGAAGCTTTATCTACCTTAATTTTAAATAAATTAAGAGGAGTATTAAATGTTGTAGCAGTTAAAGCACCTGGATTTGGAGATAAAAGAAAAGCTATGTTAGAAGATATTGCTATTTTAACAGGAGCAGAAGTAATTACATCTGACTTAGGATTAGAATTAAAAGATACAACAATCGAACAATTAGGTAAAGCAAAACAAGTTAAAGTTCAAAAAGAAAATACAATTATTGTAGATGGTGCAGGAAACAAACAACAAATTACAGAAAGAGTAAATCAAATTAAAGCACAAATTACAGAAACCAAAAGCGAATATGATAAAGAACAATTACAAGAAAGATTAGCTAAAATTGCTGGAGGAGTAGCTGTAATTGGAGTAGGAGCTGCGACAGAAGTTGAAATGAAAGATAAGAAATTAAGAATAGAAGATGCACTATCAGCAACTAAAGCAGCAGTGGAAGAAGGAATTGTAGCAGGTGGAGGAACAGCATTAATAAATGTAATTCCAGAAGTAGAGAAGTTAGTATCATCTTTAGAAGGAGGAGAAGCACTAGGTGCAAAAATTGTTCTAAAATCTCTGGAAGAACCAGTAAAACAAATTGCTAGAAATAGTGGATTAGAACCAGCTGTTATTGCAGATAATGTAAAAAAAGCAGAAGTTGGAATTGGTTTTGATGCCGCAAAAGAAGAATATGTAGATATGAAAAAAGCAGGAATTGTAGACCCAACAAAAGTAACAAGAAGTGCTTTAGAAAATGCAGCATCAATTGCTTCTATGGTATTAACAACAGAAAGTATTGTAACAGATGCTCCAGAACCTAAAAATTGCAACTGTGGAAATCACGATGCAGGTATGTCAGCAGGAATGGATGGAATGTACTAAAATGAAAAAAATAAAAATATCTCGTGTTATGAATATCGCGGGATATTTTTTAGTTTCGGTTTTTGGTTGACAAATGCATAAAAATAGTATAATATCAAACAATGATAATGCCAATATAGCTCAGTTGGTAGAGCAACAGATTCGTAACCTGTAGGTCGGCAGTTCGATTCTGCCTGTTGGCACCAAAATAAAAAAATAGGCATTTATATGCTTATTTTTTTATTTTTTTTCATAATGAAAAAGTATACATTTAAGAGTTTTTAGTTGCAATTCACTTGGAAAAATGGTAAAATAGGGAAAAGTAAAAAGAAGGAAGGATTAGGGAAAATGGAATATTCAAAACAAACCGATAAAAAATGGCAAAAAAAATGGAAAGAAAACAATTTATACCAATTTAACAAAGAAAAATTAAACAATAAATTATATTGTTTAGAAATGTTTTCTTACCCATCAGGAGCCAAATTACATTTAGGACATTGGTTTAACTTTGGACCAGCAGATTCTTTTGCAAGATTCAAATCAATGCAAGGATATAATGTATTTCATTCAATGGGATTTGATGCCTTTGGTTTACCAGCAGAAAATTATGCTATCAAAACAGGAATTCATCCACAAGAATCAACATTAAAAAATATAGAAACTATGAGAAAACAATTGGAAGAAATGGGGGCAACCTATGATTGGGATTATTCTGTAGAAACTTGTATGCCAGATTATTATAAATGGACTCAATGGATTTTCACTAAATTCTATGAAAAAGGACTAGCTTACAAAAAAGAAGCACCAGTTAACTGGTGTAGTAGTTGTAATACAGTACTTGCTAATGAACAAGTAATTGATGCTAAATGTGAAAGATGTGGAACAGTAGTAGAAAGAAAAAAATTAGCACAATGGTTTTTCAAAATTACTGATTATGCGGAAGAATTATTAAATGATTTAGATAAATTAGATTGGCCAGAATCAACAAAAAAAGTACAAACTAATTGGATTGGAAAATCAAAAGGTAGTGAATTGACATTTACTACAGAAGACGGAAAACATTCATTTAATGTATTTACAACAAGAATTGATACAGTAAGTGGTGTGACTTATGTTGTAATTGCGCCAGAAAGTAAAATAGTACAAGAAATAACAACAGAAGATAGAAAACAAGCTGTAGAAGAATACATAAAAGAAACGGCTAAATTAAATGAGATTGATCGTTTATCTACTGAAAGAGAAAAAACAGGAACATTTACAGGAGCATATGCAATTAATCCTATTAATAATGAAAAAGTTCCTATTTGGATTGCTGATTATGTATTAGAAGACTATGGAACAGGAGCTGTAATGGCAGTACCTGCTCATGATGAAAGAGATTATTCTTTTGCAACTAAATATAATTTACCAATTAAACAAGTAATTAGAAGTAAAGAAAAAGAAGAAGTACAATTACCATTTACTGAATATGGAATTGTTATAAACAGTGGAAAATATGATGGGCTTTCTTCTGAAGAGGCTAAAAAGAAAATTACAGAAGATTTGAATAAAGAAGGAAAAGGAAAAGAGACTATTAATTATCGTTTAAAAGATTGGTTAGTATCTAGGCAAAGATATTGGGGAGCACCAATTCCAATTATATATTGTGATAATTGTGGAATGGTACCAGTACCAGAAAAAGATTTACCAGTATTACTTCCTTTTGATGTGGAATTTAGACCAAATGGAGAATCACCATTAAAGCAATGCGAATCATTTATGCACTGTACATGCCCAAAATGTGGAAAACCAGCTACAAGAGAAGCAGATACTTTAGATACATTTGTGGATTCTAGCTTTTACTTTCTACGTTATCCAGATGCTAAAAATGCAGAACAAGCATGGGATAAAGAATTAATCAACAAAATTTGTCCAGTTGATGTATATGTAGGAGGAAAAGAACATGCTGCTATGCACTTAATTTATGCTAGATTTATGACAAAAGCTTTAAGAGATTTAGGATATTTAGATTTTGACGAACCATTCAAACGTTTAATACATCAAGGAATGATATTAGGACCAGATGGTAATAAAATGAGTAAAAGCAAAGGAAATACTGTATCTCCAGAAGAATATATTGATCAATATGGAGCAGACACATTCCGTTTATATTTAATGTTTGGCTTTGAATACAAAAAAGGTGGACCATGGAATGAAAAAGGAATTGAATCTATGGCAAAATATATAGGCAGAGTGGAAAGATTAGTAGATACCATAAAAGAATACACAGGAGAAACAACAACAGAAATAGGAAAAGCAGAAAAAGAAGTATTACGTGTAAAAAATCAAACAATACAGGCTATGACAAGAGATATAGAAGATTTTCAATTTAATACTGCTATTGCTAGAGAAATGGAATACTTAAATAAAATTAATGAATATATAAGAGAAAGTGAAAAAGTAAATTTAAAAATTTTACAAGAAGCGATTGAAACTTATATTAAATTATTAGCACCATTGGCTCCACATTTTGCAGAAGAGCAATGGGAAAAACTTGGGAATACACAATCTATATATTTAGAAACTTGGCCAATAGTAAAAGAAGAAGAACTAAAAGGTGGTATTATAAAAATACCAGTACAAGTAAATGGAAAATTAAAAACAGTAGTAGAAGTAGAAGAAAACCTTACACAGGAAGAAATATTAAAAACTATAAAAGCAGATGAAAAAGTAAAAGAAATTTTGAATAATAATACTATCAAAAAAGAAATTTATGTACCAAAAAAGATATTTAATCTTGTCGTATAAAAAGGAGAAAATCAATGGGATTTTTTGATAAATTAAAAAAAGGAATGAACAAAACAAAGAGTTCATTTGATGAAAAAATAAGTCATGTTTTTCGTAGTTTTCAAAAAATAGATGAAGATTTTTTAGAAGAATTAGAAGAAATTTTAATTATGTCTGACATTGGGATGGATACTTCATTAAAAATAATTGAAAATCTAAGAAATAGACTAAAAAGAGAAAAAATACAAGAAGAGGAAGAAGTTAAACAAGCTTTAAGAGAAGAAATGCAAAAAATATTAGAAGTAGCAGATATTAATTTACATTTACAAACTAAACCAGCTGTGATTTTAGTAGTAGGTGTTAATGGTGTAGGAAAAACTACTTCTATAGGAAAAATAGCAAATAGATTAGCTAAAGATGGCAAAAAAGTTGTTGTGGCAGCTGCAGATACTTTCCGTGCAGCAGCTGTTGAACAATTAGAAATATGGGCCAAAAGAGCAGGGGCTGATATAGTAAAAAGAGATGAAGGGGTTGACCCAGCTTCAGTAGTATATGATGCTATAAAAATAACAAAAGAAAAACAAGCAGATATCTTAATTGTTGATACAGCAGGAAGATTACACAATAAAAAATACCTAATGGATGAGTTGAATAAAATTCAAAAAGTAATAAATAAAGAAATGCAAGAAGCCGATAAGGAAGTATTACTAGTAATTGATGGAACAACAGGACAAAATGCTATTTCACAAGTAAAAGCATTTAAAGAAGAAGCAGATATTACAGGACTTGTATTAACTAAACTTGATGGAACTGCTAAAGGTGGTGTTGTGGTTGGAATTGTAGAAGAAAATAAAATTCCTGTTAAATTTATAGGAATTGGAGAACAAATTGATGATATGGAGATTTTTAATGCTAGTGATTTTGTAAAAGCAATTATATAAGGAGGAAAAGCCGTGGAAGAAAACAAACAAGAAGTAAAACAAGAAACTATAATGGACACAGCAAATACCAAAGAAACTAGAAAGAAAGATAAAAATGGAAAAAGTAAAACTAGAATGATATTAGTCATATTATTTTTAATAATATTTGCAGGTATTAGTTATATACAATTAAGAGGAAGCTATTTAGAATACAAAGAATTAGGGGAACAATATATACAAGTGTTCTATACTAACAATATATATAGATATGTCATTATGGCAGTTAATTTTGTATTTTTATATTTTGTTATTTATTTAACTAATAGAGGAATAAAAAAAGGATTAAAAGAATTTTTTGATAAAGAAAAAAAACCGATGCCAAAATTACTAAACAAATCTTTAGCTTTAGTAATAGCAGCAATAGCAAGTATTATAATATCAACTGTATTAATGCAAAAAATCATGTTAGTTATAAATAGCACTTCTTTTGGAATACAAGATACAATTTTTAATTTTGATATTGCTTATTATATATTCCAAAAACCAGTAATAGAAGCATTTGCTTTATACTTTACTGTTTTATTTGTAGGTTTATCTATTTATATGGCATTATATTATATTATTGTATTTAATAGATTTTTTGATGGTATTGACGGAAAAATGTTAAAGCAAAGTTTATTTATGAAAAAGCTAACTAGAAATATTTTAATGATCATCATTGGAATTGCTATTATGACAGTTTTGAATACACAAAATATGGTATTTGGAAAATTATTAACAATTAATGAAGATATTGATATTGTAGGAGCAGGAATGACAGAAACAACAATAAAACTTTGGGGATATATTTTATTTGCTTTTATAATAGTTATATTTTCATATCGTGCTATCAAATATTTTAAAGAAGGAAAGACAAATAAAGTATTAAAAAATTTAGCTGTTATACCAAGTTATTTAGTAATACTATTTTTAGTGATGATAGCATTTGACTTAATATTTGTAAATTCAAATGAATTAGATAAAGAAAAGGATTATATAGCAGAAAATATTAATAATACCAAAAGTGCTTATAATATTAATATAGAAGAAACTAAATTACAAAATTCTGGAACAATTACAGGAGAAGAAGTAAGTAAAAATAACAATGTAATTAATAATATACCAATTATCAGTCAAGATGCAGTATTAAAAACATTAGAAGATAGCCAATCAGAAACAGGACATTTTTCTTACAGAAATGCAAATTTAGCAAAATATGGAGTGAATGGAAAAGAGCAAGTTGTATATGTAGCACCAAGAGAAATTATAAATGATGATAGAACCTATAATAATAAAACTTATGAGTATACTCATGGAATGGGAGAAATTATAGCTTCTGCAACAGAAAGCACACAAACAGGTAATGTACAATATATACAAAAAGAAGTATCAGGGAAAGATGAAAAAATTAATATTGAACAACCACGTATTTACTTTGGATTAGAAACAAATGAAATTATTGCAACTAATGCTAAAAATAAACAAGAGTATGATTATACTGATGAAAATGGAATTGACTATACATCAACATATGAAGGAAAAGCGGGATTGCAAGTAAACTTTTTGGATAGATTAATTTTAGGAATAACAAAAGGAGATTTAAATTTAGCTTTTTCTAATGAAATAACAGATGATAGTAAAATTTTAATTAACCGCAATATCATACAAAGAGCAAAAAAAGCATTACCGTATTTGATTTATGATGAAAATCCATATACAGTAGTAACAGAAGAAGGAAAAATTATGTGGGTAATAGATGCTTACACAGTATCAAGTAGTTATCCTTATTCTCAATATACTTCTATTGAACATGATGGTATAAAAGAAAATATAAATTACATTAGAAATTCAGTAAAAGTTATAGTAGATGCTTATGACGGAACAATGTCTTATTATATAACAGATAGAAATGATCCAATAGCCATGGCATACAGAAATATATATGAATCTTTATTTGTTGATTTAGATGAAGAAATTCCACAAGATATAGCAAATCATTTTGTATACCCAGAGTTTTTATACAAAGTACAAGCAGAAATTTTAAAAGTATATCACAATGTAAAACCAGATGTATTATACAGAGCAGATGATTTATGGGATATTGCTAAATACAATAGTGTAAGAACAACTAAATCCACAGGAACTTACATGAAACCATATTATACGATGATAAAGACTGAAGATGGAGAAGAGTTTGGTTTAGTACAGATTTACACACCAGATGAGAAACAAAATCTTATTTCTTATCTAGTGGGAAGTACTGAAAATGGAAATAATCATTTAGAATTGTACAAATTTTCAGCAGATAGCAATATTGTTGGTCCAATGCAATTAGATAAACAGATTGAGGAAGATGAGGTTATAGCAAAAGAATTAGAAGCATTGAATACTACAGGTACAAAATTAACAAAACAAATGATAGTAGTTCCAATTGATAATACTTTACTATATGTAGAACCAATTTATCAAACAATGCTAAACGAGTCAGAAGTTCCAGTATTGAAGAAAATTATAGTTGCTTCTGGAAATAAAGTAGCAATAGGAGATACTTTAACAAAAGCATTAGAAAATTTACTTTCTCAATATGCAGTAGATATTGAGGTGGAAAATACAGATGATATTAAAGGTTTAATTGAAGCAATTATTAAAGCAAACCACAATCTAACAGATTCTAATAATAATAATGATTGGGAAATGGTAGGAAAAGATATTAAGCGTTTACAAGAGTTAATTACATCATTGGAAACAGTAAAAGAAAAAGAAGATGCCAAAAAGCAAGAATTAGAAGATACAACAAATAAATCAAATACAACAAATACAGAAAACGTGAATTTAAATACTTCAAATACTAATAATTAAGAATAAAAAAAATAAAAAAATCCACTATAATAATAAGGTGGATTTTTTATGTGGATAAAAAATAAAAAAATAAATTTATTAAATAAATCAATTGAAAAATTAATAAAAATTTTGCAAGAAGGTAATTACATTGAATTGTCTTATTTATTGCGGAAATAAAAAAGAAATTATTAAAAGAAATTTGTTAGCAGGAATAGCAAGGGGAGTAGGAATAGGGATAGGAGTAACAATTATTACAGCAATATTGATATTATTATTACAAAAAATAGTAACTTTAAATATTCCAGTTATAGGAGAATATATTGCTGATATTGTGGAAATAGTTGAAAGAAATAGGTAAAAAAAGAACATAGAATTAATCCATGTTCTTTTTTTGTAATTTGTAAAATATTTTTTTGCCTTTTTTTAAAATAGCATAACCAGTTGAAAAATCTTTATCAGAAATTTGATAATTAATATCTGTTATTTTTTCATCATTTAAAGATATACCACCTTGATTAATTAAAGTCCTAGCTTGTCCTTTTGAAGGTGCTATGTTAGTTAAAACAATAGCGTCTACAAGAGAAAGAGGAGTAGAATCTAATTCTACAGTAGGCATATTTTCTAAACTTCCTTGTCCATTAAATAGTGCATTTGAAGCTTCTTCTGCTTTTTTTGCTTCTTCTTCACCATGAATTAATTTAGTAATCTCATAAGCAGCAATTTTTTTAGCTTCATTAATTTGTTCATCTTTCAAATTAGCTAATTCATTAATTTGCTCAATTGGTAAAAAAGTAAGCATTTTTAAGACATTGTCTACACTAGAATCTTCTATATTTCTCCAATATTGATAAAATTCATAAGGAGAAGTTTTTTCAGGATCTAACCATAAAGCACCTTTTTCTGTTTTACCCATTTTTTTACCTTCTTTTGTGGTAAGAAGTTTAAAGGTTAAACCAAAAGAATCGTCTTTTCCTATTTTTCGAATTAAATCAACACCACCTATAATGTTAGACCATTGGTCATTTCCACCCATTTGTAGTTTACAACCATATTTGTTATATAAATACAAAAAATCATAAGATTGCATTAGCATATAACTCATTTCAAAAAAGGTTAAACCAGTTTCTAATCTTTGTTTATAACATTCTGCTGCTAACATTTTATTAACAGAAAATAAACTACCAATTTCACGAACAAATTCTACAAATTTTAAATCTAAAAGCCAATCAGCATTATTGACAATAATAGCTGCATTTTCACCTTCAAAACTAATAAATTTTTCAACTTGTTTTTTTATACAAGCTACATTGTGTTCAATGTCCTCTTTAGATAACATTTTTCTCATATCTGTCTTGCCAGAAGGGTCACCTATTGTAGCAGTACCACCACCAACTAAAATTATTGGTTTATGACCATATCTTTGCATATGACTAGCCACCATTAGAGAAACAAAATGTCCAACATGTAAGCTATCTGCAGTTGGATCAATTCCAATATAAAAAGGAACAGACTCTTTAGCAAAGAGTTGTTTAATTTCTTGTGGATGAGTTAATTGCTCTATGTAACCTCTTTCATCCAATATATCAAAAACATTCTTCATTTCAAATCATCCTTTCAGTAAAGTAAATTATTGATTTCCAAGTTCACCGATTGCATTTTTTAATGCTTCAATACTGTTTACTTCTTTTTGGTACTCTTGGAATTCTTGATAACCTAAAAAACGGTTTAAATTTTTAACAGAAATACCAGTATCACTAGAAATAATATTTAAAGAATTATCCAATCCATTTTCTTGTACATAAGACTTAAAAGTTGAAAATTCAAAACCATCTTTTGTACTGCATTTAGGACAAACATTTCCTTCTGCCACATAAAAATTTCCACATCTACTACATCTATTTAATTCCATGATAACTCCTCCATTTCATCTTTTGACAAATTAACTTAAAATCTATTGTATTTTATCATAAAAACAAAAAAAAGAAAAGGTTTTTTTGCTCTTTTTTGGTCTTTTTGGGGACGGAGAAGAAAACTGTGGTCGCTTTTGGGACGGAGAAGAAAACTGTGGTCTAAGATAGAAGCTTTTTATTAGACAAAAAACACAATCTAATAAAAAGCTTCTATCTTAGACCACAGTTTTCTTCTCCGTCCCAAAAAAGACCCTTGACAAATTGAAAAAAAACAATATAATAAAAATATAAGAAAAGGAGGAATTATTATGAAAGCATATGTATGTAAAGTATGTGGTTATATCCACTTTGGTGAAGAAGCACCAGAAAGATGTCCACAATGTGGAGCAGGGAAAGAAATGTTTGAGGAAAGAAAACAAGAAGCTGGAAGTAAAGAATATGCAGATGAGCATAGAATAGGAGTAGCACAAGGATTAGATGAAGAAGTAGTAAAAGGTTTAAAAGATAATTTTATGGGAGAATGTACAGAAGTAGGTATGTACCTTGCTATGAGCCGTCAAGCAGATAGAGAAGGATATCCAGAAATTGCAGAAGCATTTAAAAGATATGCTTGGGAAGAAGCAGAACATGCTGCTAAATTTGCAGAATTGTTAGGAGAGATTGTTTACCCAGATACAAAGAAAAATGTAAGTTTAAGAGCAGAAGCAGAACATGGAGCTTGTATGGGTAAAAAAGAGTTAGCTACAAGAGCTAAAGAATTAGGATATGATGCAATTCATGATACTGTACATGAAATGTGCAAAGATGAAGCAAGACATGGTAAAGGTTTTGAAGGTTTATTAAAAAGATATTTTTAAATATAAAAATCCCTTAGATATTTTAATTTTAATCTAAGGGATTTTCACTAATTATTTTTTATTCCATTTTCAAATTTTTGACTAAATTCTGGTAAATATTTTTTTAGATTTATGGGTTTGATATTCATATCAGTAAAACAATGTTTAGTTTCTCCTAAAAAAACAATAGCATTTGTTTTTTTATTTGTAATTTCATATTGTACATTTAAACGTACACCATTATATGATTTAATAAAGACTTTTATTTCAATTACATCGTCAAATGTAACATGTTGTTTATATTGGCATGAAACACCAAGAACGGGAATCATAATACCATGTTCCTCAAAACTAGAATAAGGCATGCCATAGGCATCTAACATAGCACATCGAGCTTCTTCTAAAAAACGAATATAATTAGAATGGTGAACTACTCCCATTCGATCAGTCTCATAATAGTTGATTTTTCTATTAAAAATAAATTCCATTATATCGCATCCTTTCAAAAAAATATTATAAAAGAAAAAAATATTATTGTCAAATCAAAAAACCGAAACTTAAAATTTGGAAAATATTGCAAAAGGTGTGATAATCTGCTATAATTAAAAGAACTATTAATAGGAAACTTCTAGGGGTATAGAGGTAAAAAAATAAGAATTGGAGGAGAAAAAATGTATCAATTGAGGGAAGAACGGATAAAAGGAATTATAAAAATCCGAAAAGAAGGAATGAGTGAAACCAGATTTATCCAAATTGCAAAAATAATCAAAATCTTAAAACAAAGAGAAGAAGCAGAAAAAAATCCAACAAAGCAATATGATTATAGGATATTAATAGATTCTATTGTTGGAATAAAAATGATTATATTTAGTAAAAGGATTATTCAAATTTGTTTTACTAATGATGCAGAATGGAGAAAAAAAGGAGAAGCTATAATAACAGAAAATAATAAATTGATTAAAGTCTTAGAGGAAATTTATAATTCAGCTCCAATGAGAAAAAAAGATGGCTTAGGAAACTAAGCTATCTTTTTTTGAATTTAAGAAATATATCAAATCAAAAAACGAAACTTAAATTAATAGAATACTTGATAAAATTGGTTAAATATGATAAATTGGGAAAGAAAACAGAAAGAAGGAGAAAAATGTCAAAATTTGTTCATTTACATATCCATAGTGAATTTAGTCTATTAGATGGAGCTAATCGAATTAAAGATTTACCAGTAAGAGCCAAGGAATTAGGAATGGATGCTATAGCCATTACTGACCATGGTGTTATGTATGGTGCAATTGATTTTTATAAAGCTTGTAAAAAAGAAGGTGTCAAACCAATTATAGGGTGTGAAGTTTATGTTGCACCAAGAAGCCGTTTTGATAAAGAACCTAATATAGATAATCATTATAATCATTTGATTTTATTAGCTAAAAATCAACAAGGATATAAAAATCTAAGTAAGCTAGTATCAATTGGATTTGTAGATGGATATTACTATAAACCAAGAATTGACTTAGATGTATTAGAACAATATCATGAAGGATTAATTTGTTTAAGTGCTTGTTTAGCAGGTTCTGTAAATCAAGCTCTATTAAATGGAGAAAACGAGAAAGCAGAAGAAATTGCTTTATGGCACAAAAAAGTATTTGGAGAAGACTATTATATTGAAATTCAAAATAATGGAATTAGAGAACAAGTATTGGCAAATCAAAAATTAGTAGCATTAGCTAGAAAACTGAATATTCCATTAGTAGCTACAAATGATGCTCACTATTTAAAAAAAGAAGATGCTTATAATCACGAGGTATTATTATGCATTCAAACTGGAAAAAGAATGAGTGATATTGATAGAATGAGATTTGAAACTGACGAACTATATGTTAAATCGCCAGAAGAAATGATAGAATATTTTAAAGCATTTCCAGATGCTATTGAAAATACTGTGAAAATTGCAGAAAAATGTAATGTTGAATTTGATTTTGGACATACAATTTTACCAAATTATGATGTACCACCAGAATATAAAACTCATTATGATTATTTTAAAAAATTATGTGAAGATGGTATTAAAAATAGATATGGAGAGAATCCATCTCAAGAAATTTTAGATAGAGCAGAATATGAATTAGGTGTTATTCAAAAAATGGGATATGTTGATTATTTCCTAATAGTATGGGACTTTATTCATTATGCAAAAACACATGGAATATCCGTAGGACCAGGGCGTGGTTCAGGTGCTGGTTCGATTATTGCATATGCTCTTGAAATTACTGATATTGATCCAATGCGTTATGGCTTACTATTTGAGAGATTTTTAAATCCAGAAAGAATTAGTATGCCTGATTTTGATGTTGATTTTTGTTATGAGCATAGACAAGATGTGATTGATTATGTATCTAAAAAATATGGTCATGATCATGTATCACAAATTATTACTTTTGGAACAATGGCAGCCAAAATGGTAATTAGAGATGTAGCAAGAGTATTAGACATTCCTTATGCAGAAGCGGATAGTCTAGCAAAAATGATACCAAATGAATTACACATTACCATAAAAAAAGCATTAGAACAAAATAAAGAATTAAAAGATAGATATGATACAGATGAAACAGTAAAAAAAGTATTAGATATAGCTATGGGATTAGAAGGAATGCCAAGACAGGCTTCTACACATGCTTGTGGTGTAGTTATTACAAAAGATCCAGTTGACACATATGTACCATTATATGTTCGTGATGGTCAAATATCTACTCAATACATAATGACAACATTAGAAGAATTAGGATTGTTAAAAATGGACTTTTTAGGTTTAAGAACTCTAACAGTAATTCAAGATACAATTAATTTAGTAAAAGAAAATAAAGGAATAGATGTAGAGTTTGATAAAGAAATGTCAGACCAAAAAGTATATAAATTGTGGCAAGAAGGAAAATCTTGTGGAATTTTTCAATTTGAATCACAAGGAATGACAAATTTTATGAAAGAACTTAAACCAGACTGTTTAGAAGACTTAATAGCAGGAGTGTCTTTATATAGGCCAGGACCAATGGATCAAATTCCAAGATATATTAAAGGAAAATTAAATCCAGGTCACAACGAATATACTCATCCAAAATTGGAGCCAATTTTAAATGTAACTTATGGGTGTATGGTATATCAAGAACAAGTTATGCAAATAGTACGTGATTTAGCAGGGTATTCATTAGGAAGAGCTGATTTAGTAAGAAGGGCTATGGGAAAAAAGAAATTAGATGTAATGGCAAAAGAAAGAGAAATATTTATTCATGGACAAGTGGATGAAGAAGGAAATATATTAGTTCCAGGCTGTGTAAGAAATGGAATAGATGAATTATCTGCTAATAAGATATTTGACGAAATGGCAGAATTTGCAAAATATGCTTTTAACAAATCACATGCGGCTTGTTATGCTGTAATAGCATATAGAACTGCATATTTAAAAGCTTATTATCCAGCAGAATTTATGGCTGCAACTCTAAATAGCTTTTTAGGAAATTTAGACAAAATACCACAATATATTGACGAATGTAAAGCGCTAGGAATTGAAATATTAAAACCAGAAATTAACAAAAGTGATAGTAAATTTACAACTGAAGATGGAAAAGTGCGTTTTGGATTAGGAAGTATAAAAAATGTAGGAATTGCACCTGTAGAAAGTATTGTAAAAGAAAGAAAGCAAAATGGCAAATTTAAAAGTTTTACTGATTTTTGTGAAAGAATGGCAGGAGAAGCGGTTAATAAAAAGTGTATAGAAAGCTTAATTAAAGCAGGTGCTTTTGATGAATTTGAACAAACAAGAAGTACGCTATTGGCATCTTTTGAAGGTATTATAGATGTTATTCAAAGTGGAAGAAAAAAAGGACTAGCAGGTCAAGTATCTATGTTTGATTTAGGAAATGAAGAAGAAAAAGAAGAAATGCAAGAGATGAAATACACTTTTATCAACAAAGAAGAAATGTCAAATAAAGAATTATTATCTATAGAAAAAGAAATGTTAGGAATTTATTTATCAGGACATCCATTAGAAAAAATAAGAAATCAAATAGAAGCCCAAACTACTATCAATACTATGCAATTAAGGGAAATAGATCAACAAATGAACAATAGCATGGGAATAGAAGAAATGGTTGTAAATAATGATGAAAAACCAAAATTTGTAGATGGACAAAAAATAAAATATGCAGGGATAATTAATAGTATCAAGAAAAAATATACAAAAAATAACAAAATTATGGCATTTGTTAGTATAGAAGATATGTATGGTATAGCAGAAGTATTGGTATTTGAAAATGCCTATTTAAATGCAGGAAGTAGTTTGGTAGAAGAAAATATAGTTATGGTAGAAGGAAGGTTAAGCATAAGGGAAGATGATAGAACCACCATTATAGCAAATGAAATTAAAAATTTTGAAAACCAGAAAACTAAAATATTAACTTTAGATATTTCAAATGCAGATGAGGAACAAAAAGAAAAATTGAGAGGTGCATTAAGATATTTTAATGGAGATAAAAATAATATTAGTGTACAGATTTTAATAGATGGAGAAACAAAACAATGTGGCTCAATTTATATGACAGAAGCTATAAAAAAAATATTTCAAGAAATAATTGGAGAAAAAAATGTAATATTTTAACTAAATTTTCATTGGAATATGTATAAGATATTCTCTTAAAAATTAGAATATAGTAAAAAAGATGAGATTTTTCTCATCTTTTTAAAACTGTCCGAATATAAAAATTATGTCAACAAGTAACTGAAATAATTATTGACAACATATTGACTTAATTCATTATTATTTATACAATATAAAAGGAAACACTTTAATAAACAAATGAAGAAAGGGGAATTTTTAAATGAAAACCAAAATAACAAATAGTAAAGGGATCACATTAATAGCATTAGTAATCACAATAATTGTACTTTTAATATTGGCAGGAGTAACAATAGCAATGCTAACAGGAG
>CAUWKC010000005.1:0-62597 GCA_963559365.1 uncultured Clostridia bacterium
TAGTAAAAAGTGCAATGAGTTCAGGAATCCAATGGGATATGGTAATGCACTTTGTAGACCAAGAAAATGATGCTGAAGGAAATTTATTTGATGTAAGAGAGTATGTCGAAACAAGACATACGGGAAGTATAGCAGAAACAGGAAAAAATAATGATGATAAAGTACAAAACATATACGATTTAGAAGGTAATTGTTTTGAATATGTAGCAGAAAAAAACACTGGTAGCAATCCGATTGTTACTCGTGGAGGCATTTGCACCAAGCTCCGCTACTTTGTATCTAGTTTACGTCGCACCGGCACTGACGCTGCTGGCAGCGGCGATACTTTCCGCCCCACACTTTATATCATGTAGAGCTGAATGCTGTGAAAACCGAAGCTTAAAAAATAAAATTGGTGTCAATCATTTTTGAAAATGTCTCAAAATTTTTTAAACATTAGCACTAATTTTATTAAAAATTAGTGCTAAAATTTTAGATTAAGAGACTTTTTCTAAATAATGTTCTTGCTTGTGAATAAAATCTTCAAAAAGTTTTTGCTTCCAAGGATGAGTCATTGGTGGAATATAAACTCTTTTGGTTTCTGTTTCTACAATTTCATCAAAATTTTCAGATAGAGCTTGAACTTCTGGAATTTCCTGTAAAGCAAATACAGTATCATTAACTGTAGCATAAAGTTTGTTATCAAAGGATTTAATAACAATACAAGTTGTACCATGGTTAAAATAAATAGGTGTATTTACACGGTTTACTAATCTGTAATATTTGTTATTGAATTTAATAGAATGACCTTTGTCAATTACTCTTTTTGTTAAAACAGCCAATATTAAATTAATTTTTTTCTCATCTAGTTGCTTTTCAAAGACAGATTTAGTATTATTAATACATAAAGCAAACTGTTTGTTGAATTTTTTAATATATTCCTTTAAGAGTAGGTTAGCTTGTTCAATTGAAGTGATGTTGGCTAATCTAAGTTCTTGAGGTAAACGTTGTTGCAAGGTTTGAAAAGCCCTTTCAATACGAGGTTTAAATTCAGGAACAGAGCTTGTTTCAAGCTGAATGCCTAATTGGGAACAGGCATAAGCAAATTGAGTAAAGGTATCTTCTTCGAGCAGAGAAGAGCCTTTTCTTTTGTATTCAAAAACAGTTCTCTTATCTGTTTTAAATTTGTAAGGTATGCCATATTTTAATAGAATTTGTTTAGTAATGTTGTAATAACCATTTAAAGTTTCTTGATTATCAAAATAAAGAGCAACTAAAGTACCAGTAGAGTCATCAATAGCAGCATGTAAAGCTGTTTTAGTATTACCAAACCAAAGATGAATACAAGCGTCCATTTGAATTTCTTCTCCAAAATATTGGCATCTAGGTTGTCTAGGATGAGCATCTTCTACAGCAACAATATTTGCCTGTATATTAGCTTTTTCAGTTTTTGATTTAGCTTTTTGTTGTTCTAGTAGTAATTGTTTTCTAAGACGTTTTCTGGTTGATTTATGGCTTCTAGGAGATAATATATATCTATCCCTTAAAAGAACTCTAACCTCATCAATAGAAACAAAAATATTTTCTCTTTCAGCAAGAAATTCAGTAAAAACCGTATAGTTACAATCGTAATATTTAGATAAATATAACTGTTCTATTTCATTTTTTAATTCGAAAGATAAAGCTTTTGCAGGAGCTCGTCCACGATTTCCATGAACAAAAAATTGTTTTCCTTTAGATTTGTAACCGGCAATCATTCTATCAATTGTTCGAATAGAACAATCAAGCTTAATAGCAGCTCTTTTCTTGTTTTCATTTGTTTCTATTAATTTTTTAATAGTTAAATATTTAATTTCTTCTTTCATTCTTAACTCAACTTTCTTCATATGTTCTCCTTAAATTTAAATGATGTTTTAATTATATCATTTAAGAGAACAATTATTTTTTAGTTGAGACATTTTCTAAAATGAATTATTAAGACAATATCATAAATGAATTAGAAAACCGAAGCTTAAAAAATAAAATTGGTTGACAATTTAGAAAAATAAAAGTATAATAAATATGTATTATACTTTTATTTTGAAAAGGAGAAAATCGTAATGTTAAAAAAACACTGGAAAAGGATTGGTATGATTATCTTAATTGTTGCTTGTGTTTTCAATGTTATGGGAAAATTGGTAAACAAATTATCCTTAAACAAAGAAATGTTATATTCTGCTGAATATATGCAAGAGCAACAAAATGAACAAAATCAAAAATAATACTTGAAAAAACAAAAAAAATATGTTATTATAAAAAACAGTCGAATTATTGAAACACGAGAAAGAGGTGAACTGAAAATGAAAGAAGGAATCCATCCAAACTATAATCAAACTACAATCACATGCGCTTGTGGTAATGTATTAGAAGTAGGATCTACAAAAAAAGATTTAAAAGTAGATGTATGCTCTAAATGTCATCCATACTGGACAGGAAACTTAAGACAAGAAACAGTTGGTGGAAGAGCAGACAAATTCAAAAAGAAATATGGATTAGCATAAGTAAAAAAAGTGAGCTGAACTATTTGTCAGCTCCTTTTTGTATTTTTTGAATATCTTTATCAGTTATATAATCATAAACATCTAATTTTATTTTTTCATTAGTTAATGGTAAAAGAATAATACCTTTTGGTGTCAAAAATATAGGATAATTAAAATTAGTAATTGATAATTCTACATTTCCATTATTATTTGAATCATAACCATATCCAATCTCTGTAAAAAGATTATTTTCATCTTTTGTAAATAATAAAACATAAGGTCTAAAAATATTATCTGTATCGAGAATTTCGAAAGTAGCTAAATATAAATCTTTTAATATAATGGTTTCTAATGTTAATTTTTTTATATATTTAATATCTAAAAGGTTCATTTTTCTACTATCTTCATGCATGTAATTATAATCTGGTAATTGATGTACAGGGATACGTTCAAAGCCATTTACAAAATACAAATTTAAAGTATTTCCTAAATCATAATCTATATAAGTCTGCATATCTAGCTTTCCCCATAATGTAAGTAAATTTGTATCATATTTTTTCTTTTTATTTTCGTTTAAAAGTTCTTGAATATATAGAGATTCATAATAAGAATAGTCAACAGTTTTAGCAAAACGTCCTTTTCTATATATTTTAGTATAATTATATTGATAAATTCTTTTACTATTATCTGATTTTAATAATGAATCAAATTTTCCCATAAAAATTTCCTCCCTTTTATAAATTATACCATGAAATTAAAAAACTGCAAGAAATTTGTTGCAAACTATATAAAAATGTAATAAAATAAGCAAGTAATGTGGAGGTTAAACATGAATACAGAAAATGAAATAAAATTACAAAAACAATATGTAAAAAAAGTACAAGAAATAAACAAGGATAAATTATTAAAATATCATATTTTAACTATGGGTTGTCAATTAAATGAAAATGATTCTGAAAAATTGTGTGGTATGTTAGAAGAAATGGGATATATTAAAACACAGGACAAAAATGAAGCTGATATTGTTTTGTTTAATACTTGTTGTGTAAGAGAAAATGCAGAAGATAAGCTTTTTGGAAATTTAGGAGAACTAAAAAGATTAAAAGAAGAAAAAGGAATTATTGTAGCTATTGGTGGATGTATGATGCAAGAAAAGCATATTACAGATAAAATTAAACAAAGTTATCCTTTTGTTGATATTCTATTTGGTACTCATACTTTGCATAAGTTTCCTGAAAATTTGTATAAAGCACTAAGCAAAAAAAAGAAATTAGAAGATATTATAGATATAGATGGAGAAATTTACGAAGGATTGCCAATTAAAAGAGATAGCAATATAAAAGCGTCTGTAACTATTATGAATGGTTGTAATAATTTTTGTAGTTATTGTATTGTACCTTATGTACGAGGAAGAGAAAGAAGTAGACAACCAAGAGATATTATAAATGAAGTAAAAGAGTTAGCAAAACAAGGATATAAAGAAATTACTTTATTAGGTCAAAATGTTAATTCATACTTACGAGTAGAACGAGAAAAAGGAAAATACTTTGAAGAATATGAAGGTGTAAATTCTTTTGCAACTTTATTAAAAGCAATTAACAAAATAGAAGGAATTCAAAGAATTAGATTTGTTTCTCCTCACCCAAAAGATTTTACAGAAGATGTAATAGATGCAATTGCTACATGTAATAAAGTATGTAAGT
Organism: uncultured Clostridia bacterium; assembly: GCA_963559365.1. GTDB lineage: Bacteria > Bacillota > Clostridia > TANB77 > CAG-508 > CAG-269. Next base: position 4,202 of record CAUWKC010000005.1, read on the forward strand.
TGGTTCACTTGCCATTACAATCTGGTAACACTAAAGTTTTAAAAGAAATGAATCGTAAATACACTAAAGAACAATATTTAAGCCTAGTAGAAAAAATGAAAGCCAAGATTCCAAATTTAACATTATCAACAGATATTATTGTTGGATTTCCAGGAGAAACAGAAGAAGAATTTGAAGACACATTAGATGTTGTAAAAAAAGTACATTTTGAACAAGTTTATATGTTTTTATATTCAAGAAGAGTAGGTACTCCAGGAGATAGGATGGAAAATCAAGTACCAGAAGAAGAAAAACATAAACGATTTAATAAGTTAAAAGACTTAGTAGAAAATCAAATTAAAGAAAACAATCAGCATTATGTAGGAACAACACAAAGGGTACTAGTAGAAGGAGAAAGTAAAAATAATAAGAATTTTTTAACTGGTAGAACCGATAGTAATAAAGTTGTTATTTTTGAAGGAGATAAAAATTTGATTGGTAAAATGATAGATTTGAAAATTGTTTCTGAACATATGTGGTATTTAAAAGGAGAAATAAATTAAAAAAAGAAAGGAAGAAATAAATGACAGAATATTCACCAATGATGCAAAGATATCTTGAAACAAAAGAAGAATATAAAGACTGTATTTTATTTTATAGATTAGGCGATTTTTATGAGATGTTTTTTGATGATGCTGTTTTAGTAGCAAGAGAATTAGAACTTACATTAACAGGAAAAGACTGTGGACAAGCGGAAAGAGCACCAATGGCAGGTGTTCCACATCATGCTGCTGAAATGTATATTGCAAAACTTGTAAACAAAGGGTATAAAGTAGCTATTTGTGAACAATTAGAAGATCCAAAAACAACAAAAGGAATTGTAAAAAGAGGAGTTATTCGAGTAGTAACCCCGGGAACTGTTGTAGAAAGCAATATGTTGGAAGAAAGAAAAAATAATTATATAATGAGTATTTTTAAATCTGGTATTTATTTTGGAATTAGTGTATGTGATATTTCAACAGGAGAATTTTATACTGCAGAAATAAAAGACAATAATAATTTTCCAATGTTATTAGATGAAATAGCAAGATATACGCCATCTGAATTAGTTATTAATTCTATGTTAGAAGAAACCACAGAAGAATTAAATAAAATAAAAGAGAGATTTGAAAATATTTATATTACTAAATTTAAAGATGAATTTTTTACAACTAAAGAGGCAGAAACTATACCATTACGATTTCAAATTGTTGATACAAACGGAAAAGAAGTAAACAATTTTATGGATAAGACATTATCAATTAGTTCTATTCAAGCATTAATTGAATATATGACACAAACGCAAAAAACAAGTTTATCACATTTAAATAAAATTGTTATGTATTCGTTATCAAAATATATGTCATTAGATATAAATGCAAGAAGAAATTTAGAAATTACAGAAAAATTACGAGATAAATCTAAAAAAGGTACCTTGTTATGGGTGTTAGATAAAACTTCTACTTCTATGGGAGCAAGGTGTTTAAGAAGATGGTTAAATGACCCATTAGTAGATATTAATGAAATTAATAAAAGATTAGAAGCAGTTAAGGAATTGAAAGATGATGTTATGTTAAGAGGCGATATTGTAGACTCACTAAAAAAAGTATATGATATTGAACGTTTAGCTGGAAAGATGGCTTATGGTAATGCAAATGCTAGAGATATGGTAACATTAAAAAATTCATTAGCAAGATTGCCAGAAGTTAAGAAAAATTTATCTAATTGTAAAACAGAATTATTAAAAGAATTAAATGAAAATTTAGACGAATTGCAAGATTTATATAAATTGATTGATACTGCAATTGTAGAAGATCCACCTATGACAATAAAAGAAGGAGGAATTATTAGATTAGGTTATGATGAAGAAATTGACAAATTAAAAACAGCACAAATAGAAGGTAAAAATTGGTTAATACAATTGGAAGCAGAAGAAAGGAAAAAAACAGGAATTAAAAATTTAAAAATAGGATTTAATAAAGTTTTTGGATATTTTATCGAAGTAACTAAATCATATTTTGACCAAGTACCAGATAGATTTGTTCGAAAACAAACTTTAACAAATGCAGAAAGATATATAACAGAAGAATTAAAAAATTTAGAGAATCAAATTTTAGGAGCAGAAGAAAAAGTTGTAACATTAGAATATAATGCCTTTGTAGAAATTAGAGAAAAAATTTCGATGAATATTAAACGACTACAAAGAACTAGTGAAGTTGTATCTAATTTAGATGTTTTAGTTTCTTTTGCCGAAGTGGCAGAAGATATGAATTATTGTATGCCAGAAATGAATAACTTAGGTATTATAGATATTAAAAATGGAAGACATCCAGTTATTGAAAAAATATTAGGACCAGGAGCTTTTGTAGAAAATGATACATATTTAGATAAACAAGAAAATCGATTATCTATTATTACAGGACCTAACATGGCGGGAAAATCCACATATATGAGGCAAGTGGCTTTAATTACTTTAATGGCACAAGTAGGAAGTTTTGTTCCAGCAGAATCTGCAAAAATTGGAGTAGTAGACAAAATCTTTACAAGAGTAGGAGCATCAGACGATTTAAGTATGGGACAAAGTACATTTATGGTAGAAATGATGGAAGTAGCAACTATTCTAAAAGAGGCAACCAGTAATAGTTTAGTGATATTAGATGAAATAGGAAGAGGAACTTCAACTTATGATGGTTTATCCATTGCTTGGGCTGTTGCAGAATTTATTAGTGATGCTGAAAAATGTGGAGCAAAAACATTATTTGCGACCCATTATCATGAATTAACAGAACTAGAAAACAAACTAGAAGGAGTTAAAAATTATTCTATTGCAGTTAAAGAAAAAGGAGAAGACATAATCTTTTTAAGAAAAATTGTAAAAGGTGGAACAGACGAAAGTTATGGAATCCATGTTGCACGTTTAGCCGGTGTTCCTAAATCAGTTACACAAAAAGCAGATGAAATATTAAGAACATTAGAAAGAAAAAACATTTTAACAGGACAAAAACAAGAAAAACAAAACAAAAAACAAGTAGAAGGACAATTTGACCTGTACAATTATAAATTAGCAGAAATTGCCCATGAAATTGATAAAATCAACTTAAATGAATTAACACCAATAGATGCATTAAACATATTAGTTAAAATAAAAGAAAAAATGAAATGAGACAATAGGGACAGTCCAATTTGTCTCATTTTCATTTTTTTAAATAAACTCTTTGTACATATAATTTATTTGCAAAAGATTGTACAACATTTCTTAAAATATATTGTTCATGTGAAAGTTTATCGTTTTCAATATAATCTTTTCCGCTAAAGGTTAATTGAAGTGCTCTTTCTACTTCTGTACAGAAGCGGTCGTAAGCATTTTCTACAGAAGATGTTTCAATAGCAAGGCTAATTAATTTTTTAATATCACTAATGCTGTATACTTGTTTTAAAATAGAAATAACAAATAAATAAGCCATGTGTTCTTTATTATATTTTTTATTAATAGGGGATTTGATTATTCCGTATTTTACATAGTTGTTAATCATAGTTTTTGTTATGATTTTATCATCTTTTTCATTATCGTTTTTTATATAACCACTTAAATATTGATCTAATAAAGTTACTAATTGGTCAACATATAAATCAATATTAGAAAGTTCATTCCATCTTGGAATATGAAAATCTTTAATTTCTTTATTCATGTTTAACACCTCATATTAGTAATAATATCATGTTTTGAATGTTTAGTCAATTATCTGCCAAGCTTGAGGGTCTTTTTTGAGACGGAGAAGTCTTTTTTGGGACGGAGAAGAAAATGACCATATGCTTTTTGACCATATGGTCATTTTCTTCTCCGTCCCAAAAAAGACTTCTCCGTCCCAAAAAAGACCCAAAAAGACCCAAAAATCCATTCAAGCTTGACAAGATATTAGATATGTGCTAATCTAGTAATCGATACTAGATGGAGGGATAAAAATGGAAAGAGAAAAATATTTTGATGCTATTGAATTTGAAAATATTAAGGAGATAATGTATCATGTGGCAAAAGAATATCAGGAGAAAACAGCTTTTATTATAAAACATAAAAAAGAAAAAGACATAAGTTATGAAAATATAAGTTATACTAGATTGTTAGAAGAAATCAATTATTTAGGAACTAAATTTTATGATTTAGGATATAAAGATAAAAGAGTTGCAATTGTTGGTAGAAATTCTTATGAATGGGTTGTTTCCCATTTAGCAAATTTGTTAGGAGGAATGGTTAGTATTCCATTAGATAAAGAATTGCAAGTAGATGAATTAGAAAGTTGCTTGGTTAGAAGTAAAGCAGATGTACTTGTATTTGATCCTAAATATATTGAAAAAATTGAGGAAATAAAAAGAAGAGGAAATACGCAAATTAAAAATTATATTTCTATGACAAAACAAGAAGGATATTCTAGTGTCAAGGAGTTAATTGAAAATGGAAAAGAAATATTACAAAATGGAAATAAGTCATATATTGAAGCAAAAATTGATTCTTATAAAATGAATATTTTATTATTCACTTCTGGAACAACATCAAAATCAAAAGCAGTTATGCTTTCACAAAATAATATAGCTTCTAATGTATATAGTATGCAATTAGTAGAAGACCTTAGGAAAGAAGATGTTAATTTAGCTTTTTTACCATTTCATCATATTTTTGGTTCAACATGTATGATTGTCATGTTAGCTTATGGAATTACAACAGCTTTTCCAGATGGATTGCGTTATGTGGCACAAAATTTGAAAGAATATAAAGTGTCAGTATTTATTGGTGTACCATTATTAGTAGAAGCTATTTATAAAAAAGTAGAACAAGGAATTGAGAAACAAGGAAAAACAAAATTAGTAGCTATAGCTAAAAAGATAAGTAATTTTTTACTAAAATTCCATATTGATATTAGAAAAAAACTTTTTAAAGCTATTTTAGATGAATTAGGTGGACATATGAGATTTGTTATTTCAGGTGGAGCACCATTAGATAAAAGAGTTGCTCAAGGTTTTAATGAAATAGGAATTAACTTAGTACAAGGATATGGATTAACTGAAACAGCACCTGTAATAGCAGCTGAAAATTGTAAAAAAATGAAATATGGTTCAATTGGAATTCCTATGGAAAATGTAGAAGTAGAGTTGGAAAATAAAGACGAACAAGGTATAGGTGAATTGAAAGTAAAAGGACCAAATGTTATGTTGGGATATTACGAAAATGAAGAAGCAACAAAAGAAGTATTAAAAGATGGATGGTTTTATACAGGAGATTTAGGTTATTTTGATAAAGAAGGCTATTTATTTTTAACTGGAAGAAAAAAAGATATGATAGTTTTGAAAAATGGAAAAAAAGTATTCCCTGATGAATTAGAAATTTTAATTAATAGAATTGATGAAGTAAAAGAATGTTTAGTTTATGGAATGCCTGATAATAAGGATAAAAATGACTTAAAATTATCTGTTAAAGTAGTTTATGACAAAGAAGTAGTAGATGAAAAATATCAATCAATTTCTTTAGAAGATTTAAAAGATATAATATGGCAAAAAATCAAAGAAATAAACAAAACTTTTCCACCTTATAAATATATAAAAAATATGATTTTGACAGATAAGGAATTAATAAAAACAACAACAAAAAAGGTAAAAAGAAAAGAAGAATTAAAACAATTATTAGATACTGAAATATAGATAAGAGGGTTCCTATTTTAGGAAACCCTCTTAAATTCTTTGTTTTAAGTGATATTCCATTTGACGTTGAGCATCTTTTTTAGCTAAATCTTGACGTTTATCATAAAGTTTTTTTCCTTTTCCAATTCCTAATTCAACTTTTACTAAACTTCCATTAAAGTAAATGCTAATAGGAACAAGGGAATATCCTTTTTGTTTGACAAGACCATATAATTTGTCAATTTCTTTTTTGTGCAATAATAATTTTCTATCACGTAAAGGATCTTTATTAAAAATGTTGCCATGCTCATAAGGACTGATATGCATACCACAAATAAAAATTTCTCCTTTTTTAAAATAGGCATAACTATCTTTTAAATTAATTTTTCCTGCTCGAATAGATTTAATTTCAGTTCCACTTAGGACAATGCCTGTTTCTAATTTGTCTTCTATATTGTAATTGTGATAAGCAGTGGGATTTTTAGCAATTAATTTTGAATTCATATATAATACCTCAATCTAAATTTTATTTATTATATCATAATTTTTCATAAAAAAAAAGTTGTTAAAATCAAATTTTAACAACTTTTTTTTTAATTTCTTTCATCATAATGTGAAGAACGAATTTGCATAGAATAATACCAAACTAAGGCAATGATTGCAATAGCGGCAACTCCAATAATTAACCAAGTCCAAGCAGTGGCATTCATTCCCATAAATGTAGTATCAGTAGTTGCAGTTCTAGTAGCAGTGTAATTGTTATTATGATTGTTCATTATAGCATTTCCAACATTATTAGCTCCTTCTTCCATACGATTGGTAGCATCTTGAGATGCATTTGTTATATTTTTTGCAGCATCTTCTATTGCATTTTCTGCACCACCAACTATATTTCTGACACCATCAGTAGCTTCTTGTAATCCATTATTTGCGAAACAAGTAGAGAAAGAAAAAATAGTCATAATAATTACAATTGCTGTGAATAATAATTTTTTGTACATAAAATTATCCTCCTATTATAAAATTAAAATAAGCTTATTAGTTTCCATATATTTGATATGAAAATTAAATACTATTTATAGTATTTAATAAAATAATAAAATTTATACATCTGAAAATTAAAAAACTCTCATTTGTTGAGAGTTTTTTAAAAATTTTATTATTTTTTTAAACGAATTAAAATTGCAATAGCTAATAAAATTAAAAGTACACCAATCACAATTAATAAAATATTAAGTATACTAGTTAATTCTAAATCAGAATTAGAATTTGTATTCATATCAGTCACAGTAGCTGATGGAGTAGAAGTATTGCTAGAAGAAGTCATTGAATTTGAGTTTGTATTAGAACTATTGTTAGATGAATTTGTATTAGTGTTTAATGTGTTTTCTTCTCCGCTATTATTTGTATTAGTGTCAGTTGTATTGTTGTCTTCCATAGTTGAATTTGTTGTTAAATCTACATTTTCAGAAGAATCATCTGTCATATCTAAATCTACGGCATAACAGAAATTCAAATTTAATAATAATAAAATTAAAGTTAAAATTAAAATCATTTTTTTTGTTTTTTTCATTTTTTACCTCCATTTAAATTAATTGGTTAATTTCTTTTGTTCGTATACATGATAACATATATTTATGATGAAAGTCTAGTATTTTTTTCAAAAATGTGATAAAATATTTATGTAACTGTAAATTCAAATGAATTAGTAGAAAAGGAGAAAAAACATGGACCAAAAACGGAAGAAAAATATTGATGCAAATGTGAAGTCAATACTAAAGAATTGTTCAGTAGATGAAATACAATTTTTAGGACTTTTATTGACTGATGTAATTCAAAAAAGCGAGGGTGACATACGAGAATTTAATCAAATAAGCATAATGGAAATGTTACAAGATTCAGAAGAAGAGTATTTCAAAGGTGATGAAAATAAATTTTTATCAGAAATTATTTGGAACAAAGAAGAGTTACAATATTTTGTTTCACAAATGCAGAAAAATATTATAAAACAATTACAAAGTGAAGAAAATATATTTTCTGATGAAGATATTGAAAAGCTGAGAGATTTTTTTACACTTGAAGTACTAGAGAATTGTAATGCAAATAAAAAGAATTCACAAATAAGAAAATTAATAATCGCATTATGGTGTGATAGAATTGTTATTTTCGAGGAGTGCCCAGGAATATCTAAAGACATTAATGAATTAATATTAAAATTGGACGAAGTATTAAATAAAGCAACATTAATTGGAGGTTTGATAGAAATTCTCGATATTTTGCAACAATATTTGAAATCGTAAAATTCCTAATTAGGAGCCAAAAGAAGAAATGTCTTTTAAATTAAAGACATTTCTTCTTTTATGTTTATTTATTTTATAGTTCAATTTTAGGTTCATACCTCTCAAGCCACATATTAACTTGACAAAGATATGCCATAAGTTGTGGGCCAGTCATTAATTGACCAAACCAAGGGCGAGAAAAAGCTTTTCCATCAGTTTGAATAATCTCTAAAATAAAATTACGATTTAATAATGAACAAATAGGGGAATCATTATTTTCTATGATATTATATAACATTTTCTTAACTTTAGCTAAATAATTAGGATTATGAGTTTTTGGATAAGGTGATTTTTTTCTATTTATAATTTCATCAGGAAGAAAATCTTTTGCTATATAACGAAGTAATCCTTTTTCTCTACCATGCAATGCTTTCCATTCCCAAGGAATATTCCATACATATTCAGCCAATCTATAATCACAAAAAGGAACGCGAAGCTCGAGTCCATGATACATAGACATTCTATCAGAGCGATCTAGTAGAGTTTGCATAAACCAATTTAAAGTTAAATAAGATACTTTTCTTTTTTCTGCTGTTTCAATAGAATCACATTCTAATATTTCAACTTTAGATAAACTTTCTTTATAACGAAAATCAACATAATTTTTTAAATCAATTTTTTTAGTAATTTCAGGATGTAATAAATTTTGCCTTTCTGAAAGAGCAATTGACCATGGAAAAGTATTGCTTGTTAAAGCATCTTCTCGGAAAAACCATGGATAACCACCAAAAATTTCATCAGCACATTCACCTGTTAAAGCTACTGTCATATCTTTTTTTACATATTTACAAAATAATAAAAGGGAAGAATCAATATCAGCCATACCGGGCATATCTCTAGCAATCATCGCATCTTCTAAATAAGAAGCAAGTTCTGGAGTATCAATTACAATTTTATGATGATTAGTATGCAAATTTTTTTGCATTAAATCAATATAATAATTGTCAGAATTAGGCTGAAAATCACTTTTAATAAAATTTTTATCATTATCTACATAATCAATAGAATAAGTATTTAAAGGTGCTAATCCTTCTTTTTTGCAATAATCTGAAGCCAATTTAGTAATAATACTAGAATCTAATCCACCAGATAGAAAAGTACATAATGGCATATCAGAAACCAGTTGCTTTGCTATAGAATCTTTTAATAAAAATTTTAGATGCTCACAAGTTTCATTAAAATCATCAGTATGTTTTTGAGAAGTCAATTTCCAATATTGTTTTATGTGTAAGCCAGAAGAATTAAAAATTGCAAAATGAGCAGGTTGTATTTCAAAAATATTTTTAAAAATTGTAGTTCCTGATGTGTGTGCAGGACCAATTCCAAACATTTCAGAAAGTCCCTGCTTATCTATTATTCTGCTAATATCAGGATAAGAAAAAATAGCTTTTAATTCAGAAGCAAAAATTAAGGTATCGTTTTGTATTGTATAAAATAAAGGTTTTACTCCAAAATGATCACGTGCTAAAAACAATTCTTTTGTTTTAGTATTCCAAATTGCAAAAGCAAAAATACCATTGAGATGTTTAACTACATCATAGCCGTAATGTATATAGCTTTTTAACAATATTTCAGTGTCAGAATGTCCGTGAAGGGTGTATCCATTTTCTATTAAAGTATTTTTTAATTCTTTTGTGTTATAAATTTGACCATTATAACAAATGACGAAATCACCATAAGATGTTTTTTCTAACATTGGTTGTTTTCCACCTTTGGGGTCTATAACGATTAATCGCTTATGTCCCATATGGATATGGGAATCTAAAAAATAACCTTCCTCATCAGGACCTCTTTTTACTAGAGTTTGATTCATTTTTTTAATAATGTCTCTATTAGGAGACATTTCTTGTTTTTGATTAATAAATCCTACAAATCCACACATAATAACCTCCTTATTGTTCTTATTGTATGCAAAAAAGGATAGAAAATTTATTGATTTTTCAAAAAAAATATAGTAAACTTAAAGAAGGAGGAGATAAAATGAAACTAAAAAAAGCAATAAAACATTTTAAATTAATCACTTATCATAAATGGATTGTATTTAAATTGTGCTGTAGAATTGGAATTCCTTTAAGGGGACTTCTTCACGATTTATCAAAATATTCTCCAACAGAGTTTTTTGAAAGTATTCATTATTATGTAGGAAATCATTCTCCTATTACTGAAGCTAAAAAAGTAAAAGGATATTCAAAAGCTTGGTTACATCATAAAGGAAGAAATAAGCATCATGCAGAATATTGGGTGGATTATGAAACAAAAGAAATATCACCAATTATACCATACCAATATGCGGCAGAAATGGTTTGTGACAAATTAGCAGCAGGTATGGTTTATGAGGGAAAAAGATGGACAAAGGAATTTGAATTATCATATTGGATGAAGGAAAGAGAAAAAATACAAGTAAATCCTAAAATAGATGATTTTGTAACAAATGTATTGACAGAAGTTGCTGAAAAAGGAGTTAATGAAACATTGACTAAAAAAAATATAAAATATTTGTACAAAAAATGTTGTGAATCATAGTAGGCTAAAATTCTCAAAAAAACTAAAAAAAGAGGTATTGACAAATTAAAAAAATACTTGTATAATTTTATAGTGATTTAAAAAGTGAAAAAATTGAAACAGATATAAATCTATATCTAAAGAACAAGGGGGGAATTAAAATGGCACAACCAAAAAGAAGATGGTCAAAAGCAAGAACACATAGCAAAAGATCAACATGGAAAAAAGAAAATCCAACATTTTCAAGCTGCCCACATTGTCATGAACCAGTAATGCCACATAGAGTTTGCAAAAACTGTGGTTATTATGATGGAAAAGAAGTAGTAGCTAAAAAAGAAACTGAAAATGCTTAAAACTAACGCTTATATCATAAAGATATGAGCGTTTTTGCATATTATGTTTGACAAATTAGGAAAAATAATATAAAATATCTTAAAAATGACAAGGTGTCATAAAAAGGAGATATAAATGCCAAAAGAAACTTTTTATCATTTAAATGTAGAAAAAAGAGAAAAAATAGAAAAAGCTATTCAAAATGAATTAGGAAGAACATCTTTTGAAAAAGCGTCTGTAAGCCGTATTATTAAAGAAGCACATATTCCAAGAGGAAGTTTTTATCAATATTTTGAAGATAAAGAAGATGCAATTCAATATATTATTAAAAATTATTTACAATTAGAGAAGGTAACTATAAAAAGAATTTTAATAGAAACAAAAGGAAATCTTTTTGAAACTGCCATTAAAATATTTGATTATATGACCACAGAAATGATGGAAAAAGGAAAAATAAATCTATATAATAATATTATACAAGAATTAAAGAAGAATAATATTAGTTTATTCCTTTTACTTAATAAAAAAGAAGAAAGAGAGCAAATTGACAAATTAATTGATCAATCAATATTAAATATAAATGAAAAAGAAGATTTAATTTATATACTCAAGATATTATCTATTATTACAAGGACAGCAATTGCAAATGTAACAACAGGAAAAATGCAAAAAGAGCAAGCAATGAAAGAATTAATAATTCAAATTAAAATTTTAAAAAGAGGAATGGAAAAATAGGAGGAGTGTAAATGGAAAAATTTTTAAAAAAATCAAATTGGACAGATATTTTAGTATCAATTTTATTTATTTTGTTTGGAATACTTTTATTAACAAGACCAGAATTTGTAATGTCAATGATTTCAGTTTTATTAGGATTAATGGTAATTGCAATAGGAGTTTTGAAAGGGATTGACTATTTTGCTTCAGGAAAACAAGATAATTTTTCATTATCTATTGCAATTGTATCTATTATTTTAGGAATTATTATTATGTTTTGTGCAGATATAATTCTCTCTATTTTTAGAATTATAATTGCATTATGGATTATTTATGGCAGTATTATTAATTTACAAACAACAATTGTGTGGCGAGATTATAAATCTAAATTATGGTTATTGACTTTATTATTAGCTATTGTTATGTTGTTAGGAGGTATTTATATTTTAGTAAATAATGGAGCTATGTTACAAATGATAGGAGTAATGATTATTATTTATGGAATTATAGATATTTTGGAAAGTGTTATTTTTATAAAAAAGATAGATAATTATTTGAAATAATGAAGAAAAAAGGCTTATAAGTCTTTTTTTTTATGATTTTGTGTCAACTAATGAAGTAAAATCATATCTTATAGTGAAGGAGGAAAGAAAATGTTTAGAAGAAATGAAAGAAAATGTTATTGTATGAATAATAGTTATCAAAATAATTCTTGTGAGCTACAACATGATATGATAGAACATCAATGTGACCATGTTAATACTCATACAGAATATGAAAATGAGTGTGACTGTGGATTTGATGAAGAATATAATGTGTTTCCAGAAAATCCAATGTTAGCGCAGAGTTATGTACCAATCCAATATATGGATAAAACTTTTAAACCAATGATTGGATTAAAAATGGGAACTATTTTTCCTGAATTAGTAAGTCCTTATGTTCCATGCCAATCTATGGAAGAAATTCAATATATTAAGGATAGCAATAAAATTGGAAAGGGGTGTAATCAATGTCGTTAGAAGAAAATAGAAATTGTACTTGTGAATGTAATTGTGAACCTGAAAGAACTGTTGATTGTGATTTAAGAAGAGAAATGATACAACAAATTAGAGGTTATGATTTTGCTATTACAGAATTAGCATTATATTTAGACACACATCCAAATGATGAAAAGGCGCTTTGTTTACACAGAAAGTATAGTAAACAATTGAAAGAATTAAAAGATAAATATCAAAAAGTGTATGGACCTCTTACCATCAAATATCCTTGCAATAAATGGAGATGGTTAGAAGAACCTTGGGGTTAGTTCATTTTGGAAGTATATATATACTCTTTTTTTATTGAAAAATAGCGGAAAGGTAAGTGAGGAGATGTTTAGAAAATTATAGAAAAAATAGAATGATATAGCAATCAGAGTTGATAAAGTATTTTATAAAATTCATTTTTTATAGTATCTTGATTTTATCAAATTTTTTGTTTATACTTTATATGAATTTATAAAGAAATCAAGGGAGGATAAGAGTTATGGAAAAAAATATAGATATTTATAATGAAAGTGAAAAATGTATCGTGAAATCAAAAATATTTTATAAAGATGAAAATAATATATCAAAAAAATTTTATATATTTTGTCATGGTTATTGTAGTGGAAAAGGAAGTAACTCTGTTAAAATAGTAGCAAATGAATTATTGAAATATAATATATCTTCTATATCTTTTGATTTTCCAGGGCATATAGATAGTGTACAAGGTACAGAAAAGCTTACAGTAAAAACATGCATATCATATATAGATTCAGTAATAGACTATATAAAAAATAAGTATGGAAATGATACTAAAATTTCTTTTTTTGCTATTAGCTTTGGTGCATACATTTTATTAAATAAACTTATAGGTGATAAAAACAATTATGAAAATATAATATTGCGATCTCCTGCATTTAATATGAAAAATATTTTTAAAAATTGTTTGTTAAAAGAATCATTTGAAAGTTATAAGAAAAATGGAAATGCTAAGACAGGACATGGAGGAAAGATAGATGTACCATTTGCTTTCTATGAAGATTTAGTTCAAAATGATTTATACAAAAATTATAAGGAAAAAAGAAAAATACTTATTTTACAGGGACATTTGGATGATACAGCACCAATAGAAGATACATATGAGTTTATAAAAAATAAACCCGAAATGGAACTTATAGAATTTAAGAATTTAAAACATCATATGGAACCGAATGAAATAAAATTAGTTTCAGAAACATTAGCAAATAGATTAAGATTAAGCAAATTGACATAAAATACTAAAAATGATATAATAAAAATGCAGTTTTATTATATTTTAGCTAATTAAATTTATTAGTTTTTAACTACACTACCATAAGGAGGGAATTATATGTATTACACGAAGAAAGAAAAAAATGGTAAATGGGGATTTGAAAACGAAAAAGGAGAACCAATTTGTGATTTTATTTATGATGAAGTTCGAGATTTTGCAGAAGGCTTTGCAGCAGTACGGATATCAGATAAGTGGGGATATGTAAATGCGAAAGGAGAGCAAATTTGTGAAATCAGATATGATAATGTAGGAGATTTTCAAAGTAAACTTGGTGTTGTAGAAAAAGAAGGGAAAAAATGCTATATAAACACCAATGGAGAAGAAGTAGCTGTTACGAATTTTTTGAATCAAGAAATGGTTTTTGAAGGTTGTAAAAGTTGTTCTATTGGAAATCATACAATAACAAATTTGCCAGGGGGATACTTATATGAAGATGACTTTATTAATGTAACAATAGACCCAGAAGTTCCAATTAAAGGATTTATAGTAATAGGAATCAAAAAACACGTAGCATCTACTACACAGATAACAAGAGAGGAAAGAATAAAAATAGAAGATGTTACAAATAAGGTAAAACTTGCTTTTGAACATTTTGGAGAAAGAAATATTCTTTTATTTGAAGATGGTTTTTCTGAGCATTATAGAAGATGGATTATCCCATCAGCTGACTGGATGTTTCAATTTGGAAGAGGAAAAAATTTGAAACAAATTACAATGTATGCGAAACAAAATATGACAGAAGAACAGAAAGAAGAATGCCTATTATATGCCCAAAAAATAAAAAAGTTCATGGAAAACTAATTAGCTAAAATGGGGAGAATATAATATTCTCCCTAAAATTTATAAAAAAGGATGTATTATGAATTTATATGAATATTTAAAAGAAAAAATAAACATAGACCAAATAGAGAATTTTAGTGGTGATAAGTATGAATTAGCAATTGTTAGATATGTTATGAAAGAAGCTTCTAAACTTTTTTATCGTGATAATACTTTTTTTTTAAATAAGGAAAATTTAAAAGATAGGAAAGATATTTATGAGCAGGAATTTAATTTAGAAGATATTCAAAACTTTAATATTGTTTGTAAAAGTTATTGCCATGTTATTAAAGATGTATTGAAGAAAAATTATAATATTGATTCCGAATTGATATCTCCATTTGAAGATCAATTTAGACATGTTGATTTGCTTATAAAAACGAAAGAAGGAAATAAATTTATTGTTGATCCACTTACTGATTTAATTGAAATGCAAGTGGGGTTAAGGACAAACAACTTTGCCTCATTGAATTATTACGAAAATACTTATAAGAATGTATTGAATAATATTAAATTTTTAAGTAATAAAGAATTAGAAAAAATTGATGATAAGATAGGATATAAAAAAGATGGACTATATTTAGATGATTTTTTAAAATTGTTAAAATTAAAATTATCAAATATGGAAGGATTATTAAAAAACAACGAAAGAGTTGCAATTGAATTATTAGGAAGAACATATGATGGAAACGGTATTTCAGAAAATGAAACAACTGAACTAAAATTAAAATTTATTAGTAAATATTTAAATAATAGAAAATATTTAAATGGAGTTGTTGACTTAAAAATGTTTTCGGATATTTTAATAAAAAATATATTTACAAAAGAAGAACAGGAAAAAATTAGTTCGAGAACTTTTTTTGTAGATAATAAAGATTTAAAAGATGAAGAAATCAAGAGAATCTTTAAAAATAGTGATATAAGAAAGCGAGGAATTGTAATTAATTTCAAAAATAAAAATTATATTTTTTCTTTGAATGATACAAGTTTAGAATATGAAAATGATACTTGGCAAGAAAAAATGAAAGAAAATAATATTTTTATAAAACCACAGTATCCTGTGAATTTATTAAAATATTTAAAAAGTGAAGGAGCAGATAGAAATATAGTTCATAATAATGAATTTTTGAGATTATTTAGTCAATTTGAAAGAGAACTATTAAATAGTGGACATACATTAGAAGATATTATAAAAAATAACATATATATTAAAGATGATGCAATTTATACTAATACAAATGGCAATATTATTTCTTATAAAATAGATAATGAGAATTTAGTTATTAAAGATTATATGAAAAATTTAAAATATACAGTTATTTATCAAGATGAAGGAAGAAATATTTTATATAAACAAAATGAAATATTGAAAGAAAATGAAAAGCTTCATTTGTATGAATTTGATTCTAATGGACTATTTGATTTAGATAATGTAGAAGGAATAGAAGAACTTGTAGAGCCTTTAAGCAATGGCAAATATTTATCAAGAAATAATTCTTACTATGAAGCAAAAACATATAGTGAATTGAAAATAGAAAGAGAAAGATTAAGAAAAGTTTTAAATGAAGATTGTTCTAAAAAGAATTTTGTGATATTAGAATATCTATCAAATGCTTCAGCCAAAATTTATTTCGAAGAATTAAAGAAAAAAATAGAAGGAAAAGAAAATTTAGCAGATGAAGTTCAAAAATGTTTTGAAGAGGACTGTGCAAATATAGTTAGATTTTTTAAACACAAACCATTAGAAAAGCCAGTAGGTAATTTGCCACAAGGAGATGACAAAATATTAGAAAGACATATAGAAATGGATAACAAACAAATATTGTATATGTTTTGTTCAAATTTAAAATTTAGAGATCAAAAACATATAATTACTCCAGGACTGGGGTCAATATTTGTAGGACCAATGATGAAAAGTATGTATGGATTCGACTATACAAATGTATTATTTAGTTTATATTCTAAAGATAAAAAACTAAGGGAAATTTCAGAACAAAAAAGTTTTGAAGAAATATGTAGTAACGATAGATGGAAAAATACAAATAACCAAATTATATTAATTGATGATAATGTAGGCTCATGTAGTACAATGAATGCAATAAGAAATAACTTAAAAGAACATGGAAAGACATGTAAATTTGGTGCTATTAAGTATAATTGGGATTTTTATAATCAAGTAAAACATGGAAAACTTGATCATCCTACATTTGATGTCAGAGAAGTTGATTTTTTAACAATATTTGATGATCCAGGATACTGGATTATGAGAGATTCAATTAAAGAATTAAAGGAAAAAGGTGGAGATTCTTATTTGCATATTATGAAGGAAGAAGGGCTTAGACAAGAAGGAAAACCGGATATTCAAATCTTGATGCAACTTGCAGAAAAGTATTCAAAATTTGCAGAAGTTAACTTATATGATATAGAAAGTGGGAATATTAAAAAAAGTTCAGCTTTTTTGTGTACACAATTGAGAAAAGAAATAAATAAAATGATTAGAGACATACCGTTTCAGAATAGAGGTAGAGATGAGTAAAATAAAAAAAGAATTAAAAGAGTTTTTAAGATATAAGGAAAAATATAATTTTTTACAAAAAGAATTAATTTATGAAAATGAATCTATTTACTGTGATGGCGAAATACTGCAAGATAAGGAACGGAAATAAAATTAGTGAAACAGAAAAATGGGTTGATGTTGGTTATAGAAATAGAGGAGATTTTGCTCAAATGCTATCTAATTTATTCCCATATGAATTTAAATTTAAAGGTAAAAAATTTAAAAGTATAGAAAATTTTTTTCAAGGAATTAAATTTAAAGATAAAAAAATACAAAATTATGTATTTTCTTATTATGGAACACAAGCTGTTCATATAAAAGCCTCTACTAATTATGATTGGAGAGAAACAGGAATAATATATTGGCAGGGAAATGAAATAAAAAGGGATAGCAAAGAATATGAATTATTAGTAGATGAATTATATATTTCAGCATTACAAAATCCTATATATAGAGGAATTTTAAATAAATGTAATAAATATATATTACATTCAATGGGAGAAAATGATAAGAATAATACAACATTTACTAGATATGAGTTTGAATTTGAATTAAATTGTTTAAAGGATTTTATACAAAGCAAAGAAGGAGAAGTTTAATAATGAATAAAATAAAAAATTGGTTAGGGCAAATTATGGAATTTGAAGGAAATCTTAGCTCAGCTATCGCAGAACATAGAGTAACAAATTTTCCAGGAAGCTATGTTTATGATGATGGTGTTTTTAATATTGCAACAGATCCCGAAATTCCAATAAAAGGTTATATGATATTAGCAATAAATAAACCAACACTTACTGTTGTAGATTTATCCATAGAAGAGAAAAATAAATTAATTGATTTGTCAAGTAGATTATTAGAGGCAATGCATAAAACAGGATTTAAAAAAGTGATGATATATCAAGATGAAGCAAGTTCTGGATATTTACATATTAATTTTATACCAAAACATGAATGGAGTTACCAATTTCATTCTGATTTTAGTAGAATGGGGATTTATGCAAAAGAAACTTTAAATATTAGTGATGAATATAAAAAAGAATTGCTCAATACAATAGAAAAAATAAAAGAGAATTTTAAATAGTTCAAACAAATAAAAAGGATAACCTATTGCAGGTAATCCTTTTTTTGGTATTGATTAGTTAATAATTTGTTACAAATTTAACTGCATCCAAATTTTCTTGTAATTTCAATACACGCCACAAACTTTCCATAAAATTATTGTCTTTAGAAGCACAACATTCAGTGCAATTTTTAGGACAATTGTTCATAATAAATTTTGCTTTTTCGCCATGCATTAATTCTTCTAATTCGTTATTCTTTCCCTCTAATACTCCATAATGATAGTTAAGATCTGTAATTCTATCCCAAAGAACACAACACAAAAGATTAGTTCCATACAATGGAGGAGAAATAAGCGAACTCCAACATTTAGAAGGTTTATCTTTTTCTACAATTGTTCTGTTATTATAAACTGTATTCAGATTATTTGGAATCTGGAAATCTTTAAGTCCATATAAATATGCTGTTTCTTTTAAAGCAACAAGTTCTTCTATTTCCTTTTGAGAAATATTTTCATCTTTAACTTTTTGAAAGTCTGGAATAAGAACTTTTACACCTTGAAACACATCGACGCCAACATTGGAAATTTCTTTAATAAAACTGTCATAATGTCCAGCATTTAAAGGTCTTATGCAAGTTCTTGTACCAAGTAATAATGAATCCTCTCTACCATATTTTGCCCTAGCATTACTAATTCGATCTAATAAATGAATAGCATCATCGTATGAAAAGTTATTTTTTCTTGCTTTTTGATTAGAATAAGCTTTGTATGAATCTGATGAAATTCCAGGAAAGCTAATTCTTATAAAAGCTACATTTTTAACTAAAGCATCTAATAAATCATCAGAAATTTTACTGCCTGTGCTTACATATACAATACCCATATTGCATTTTTGATTTGCATATTCTATCATTTCAATTCTATCTTTGTATAAATCTGGATTTCCTTCTCCACAAATTTCATATCTTACACTATTGAAACCTCGCTTAGCAGAGTAAGAAGAAATTTCATTCAATATCATTTTATATTTATCGATAGGAATGATAGGATATTTTATATGTTGGTCTTTAATTGCCCAGATTCTACTTGGACATGCTAAACAATCTTGACAATCAAAATCGCAATATGGAAAATCTTTAGTACTAACAGAAAGAATAGGCATTTCTGGTATACCATTTTGAACTGCATATTTCATTGCTTCACAATAATCTTTTTCTGTTAAAGGATAAAGATGCTGTGGAGAGCGAGACCGTGAAAACCAAATGGTTTTACCAGTTTCCATATTAATTGCTGAAAATTGTTTTGCTGTTAAAATATTTGTCTTACTCATAGTTATTCCTCCTTAAAATGGAAATTGTGGTTAGTTTGCAACAATATTAACGTTATGTTAACATTTTAAAAAATTTTTGTCAAGAGATACAATAATTGCAAAGCTATAAGTTACGAAAAGAAATTAATGCAGGAAGTAATGTGCCTAAAAAAATAAAATGGAAATTGTAATTGAATTTTATTTAAAGCATATAGTTTTTATAGAGGTGAAACTAAATGAGCGAGGATTTTAAAGAAATATATGCAAAAGAAGAAAAAGAATTGACAAATCTAGTTCAAGAGTGGATAAACGAAAATATTGAGAATATAACTTGTAAAAGTAAAGAATTAGAATTACAATACAGACAAAATTGATAGATAGTTATTATAAATTTTGCTCATAGAAAGGAGAAAAGGATGTATGAGTTATATAATAGCTATATAGATAATTCAGTTATAAATATAAATTGGAATATTGGAGTTTATTGTAGACTTTCAAGAGAAGATGAAAAAGAAGATTTTAATAAGCAATCTGAAAGTATTGAAAATCAATTAAAGTTTATAAATGGTTTTACACTTTCACAAGGTTTGAAAATAAAAAAAGTATATAAAGATGATGGCTTTAGTGGAACTAATTTTGATAGACCAGGATTTAAAAAAATGATTTCTGATATAGAAAATAAAGAAATTAATATGGTAATAACAAAAGATCTATCAAGATTAGGAAGAGATTACATAGATACAGGATATTATATAGAAAAATATTTTCCATCTAAAAATATAAGATACATAGCAATTACTGATAATGTAGACACTTTTGATTCTAACAATAGCAATAATGATATAACACCATTTAAAACTGTTTTTAATGATATGTATGCAAAAGATACTTCTAAAAAGGTTAGAGCAATATTAATGACAAAAGCTCTTAACGGAGAAAGTATAAAAGCATTTCAACCATATGGATATATGAAAGATCCAAAAAATAAAAATAAAATTATAATTGATAAAAATGTATCAGAAATAGTAGTGAAAATTTTTGATATGTACAAATCAGGCAAAAATAAAAGTCAAATATGTAGATATCTTAATGAAAATCATATAACAACACCACTAAAATATAAAGAAGAAACTACCAATTATAAGAACCCGAATAAAAAATTTTATGTTTGGTCAAGTTCTATGATTAGTAAGATATTAAGAGATAGAATATATATAGGAGATTTAGTACAGCATAAACACACTAAAATTAATTACAAAGTAAAGAAAAATATAAAAGTAGATCCGTCACAATATATTATTGTTCCAAATAACCATGAATCTATAATAGATATAGATACATTCAATATTGTACAAAAAATGTTAGACAAACAGTCAAATGAATGGACATATAGTAGTTCAAATTCTCCACATTTATTAAGAGGACTTGTATATTGCAGTTGTGGTGGAAAAGTAACATATAATAAAAATCATGGAAAATATTTCAGATGTGTTTGTAGCAGTTATAAAAAGGCAGGAGCAAAATTTTGTAATAATATTCAATATTTAAGGGAAGATGAATTAATATCAATTGTTTTAGAAAATTTAAGAAAAAATGTAAAGAAGTATTTAGATTTTAAAAAACTAAATTATAAGGTAAAAAAGCCGAAAATTAAAGACAATAGAGTTGATATTGAAAGACAGATTAGTTTACTAGAACAAAAACAAAAAAGTATGTATGAAGATAAATTAAATAATATTATTTCAACAGAACTATTTGTGCAAATGTCTAAAGAATTAGAAGAAAAGAAAAAAGGATTAAATGTAATTTTAAATGATATTCAAAAAAAGTATGATGAAGAAAATGTCAAAATAAAGGATGATAAAATTGAAGAGTACATTAATAAGGTATTAGAATTTAAAACAGACAATGAAATTAATAGAGATATTTTAGTAAAGTTAATAGACAAAATAGTAATAGAAAATAAAAAAGTTAAGAGTATAACATATAATTTTAGCATACCAAATTAATAAATATAAATTTGAGCAATTATTAGAATATTGGGATTTTATCCCATAAAAAAATACTTCCTATTTGAACTACGGGTGGCCATGGGAAAGGGGGAATTTCTAAATGTGGACGTATAATAAAATGCTACAATATCCAATTAATATAAAATGTACTGATCCAAAACTTGCAAAAGTAATTATTTCTCAATATGGAGGACCAGATGGTGAATTAGCCGCTTCTTTAAGATATCTTTCTCAAAGATTTGGTATGCCAGATCAAAAAGCAAAGGCAATTTTAAATGATATAGGTACTGAAGAATTAGCTCACTTAGAAATGGTAGGAACAATTGTGCATCAATTAACAGATGGAGCATCAATAGAAGAAATCGAAAAAGCAGGTTTAGCACCATACTATACAGACCATGGTGTAGATATTTATCCAGCTTCAGCAGCAGGAGTGCCATTTACCGCAGCATATATTGCATGTAAAGGAGATCCAGTTGCTAATTTACAAGAAGACTTAGCAGCAGAACAAAAAGCTAGAGCAACGTATGAAAAATTAATTGATTTATGTCGTGATAATCCAGATGTCTTAGATCCATTGAGATATTTAAGAGAAAGAGAAGTTGTTCACTTCCAAAGATTTGGAGAGGCACTTCGTGGAGTACAAGATAAGTTAGCAGAAAGAAAATTTTATATGAATGATATGAAACCATTAGATTCAAATTGTAATTGTAGATAAGATTTGTCTTTTGGGGGTCTTTGGTCTTTTTTGGGACGGAGAAGAAAACGACCATATGGTTAAAATCCATATGGTCGTTTTCTTCTCCGTCCCAAAAGACCAAAAAAGAATGAAAAAAATGTAGAAAAAAATTGAATAAAATGTTATAATATATTAGTCAAAAAATAAAAAGAAGGGATGGAGAAAAAAATGAGATTTAAAAAAATATGTATCATTATATTGATAATGGTTACAATTTTATTTACTGCAAATGAAGTGCTTGCAGCAAATGCTCAAACAGAAATAACAACAACAAAACAAGAAATTCAAGCAAAGGAAGAGGAAACAACAACCCTTAATTTTAAATTAAATAATTTTCAAGAAATTGAAGATGGATTATATGCATATAAAGGACAAATTCAATATGATAAAAATGTTTTTTATGAATTAGAAACAAAAGATTTTGAGGTAAAAAATGATTGGACAAATTTGGAATATAACAA
Source organism: uncultured Clostridia bacterium (assembly GCA_963559365.1). Taxonomy (GTDB): domain Bacteria; phylum Bacillota; class Clostridia; order TANB77; family CAG-508; genus CAG-269. The sequence goes on from CAUWKC010000005.1 coordinate 27,069, forward strand.
GCAAAATAATGAATTTGTTGTAATAAAAAAGTCTGGAGTGACAAATCCAGAAGAATTTTTGCAAATAAAATTAAAAGTAAAGAATGATGCAAAAGCAGGAAGTTCAAATATAGTGATTAAAAATCAAACAACATCTGAAGGTAAAGATGATATAGAAATTGATAATTTAAGTATGGATATTAAAATTATTCAAGAAGATGATAATAATCCAGGTATAGGAGATAATGATAACAATAATTCTGGAGACAGTAATCAAGGAGATAACCAAAACAACAATCAAGATGGAGGAAAACCTTCAATAGAAATACCAAAAACAGGATTAGGAAATTATCAAACACTTATCTTAATAGCAATTGAAGTACTAATTATAATTGCTATATATTCATTTGTAAAATATAAAAAAATAAATAAAAAGATAAAAATCAAAAACAAAAAAATGTTAGGAATGATTTTTGCTATAGTACTTACGGCACAAATAGTAGGAACTACCTATGCAGCTGTTACAAATATCGTCCAAAAAGGTGAAGTAAATGGAGATGGAGTTATTGACTATACTGATGTAAAATTAGTAGAAAAACATTTAATTGGATTAGAAGAACTAATATCTGATAAATTAAAAAATGCAGATTTAAATGAAGATAATAAAATAACAGTTACAGATTTAACACTTTTAATAAAAAAGATAGAAAATAAAAGAGAATATGTAGTGGAACTAGAAAATGTCGTAACTGATAATTACTATCCAAATAAAAATCAAGAAATAGAAATATCTTTTATGGGAAAAATAAACTATGAAGATGTATCTATTAAAAAAGTAATAATAAATGATAAAGAATATGAAGTACAAAAAACAAATGATGAATATAAATTAAAATTAAATGTAGGAGATAGAGCAGAAAAACGAGATTTTAGATTTTCAAAGGTGATGCTTTCAACAGGTGATGAAGTAAAAATAGATTATAATTTTTCAGTAAGTGTATTAAAGGACAAGCCATTTATAGATGAAAAAACATATAAATTAGAAGAAACTTTTGAAGGAAAAGCTAATGTTAGCTTTGATTTAATCGATACAGAAAATAGTATCCTTTCTGCAGAGTTTACAGTATATGAAAAAGCAGAATTAGAGGGAGAAAATATACCAGTAGTAGAAATTCCTATAAAATCAGGAAATAATAAACAGGAAATACCAGTAGAAGATGGAAAAACATATATTGTACAAATAAAAGTAGATTATAATTTAGCACCAGAACAATTGCCAGAAAATGAATATCAAGGGGAAAACATTATCTATTCAAAAGAATTTACAGTAAATTTAGATTATAAATTTAAAATATCTGATATAAAAACACTAAAAAATGATATACCAAGCACAATATTTACAAAAGGAGAACAAATTCAGGTTTCTTTTAATAGTACAAATGCGGCATTTGAAGAAACTAAAAACAATACATTTAAACCAACTATTGTGACAATTAATGGAAAAGAGTATCAAGTAATAGAAAAAGATAATAATTATATTGCTACAATAGATGGAATAGAATTATTAGGAAATCAAATAATAACAATAGAAAAAGTAAAACTTGGGAATGGAAAAGAATTTACTTTAGATAAAAACAACAATGTACAAATTAGAATAGAAGAAAAGATACCTAGTATAATTAACTTTGAAGCACAAGAAAATGTAACAGATAGAAATATTAAAATTAAATTTAATATTATAGATGAAGAAAATGCTATTAAAAGTGCAAAAATTGTACTTTATGATAGTAAAAAGAATGTAATAGAAAGCAAAGATTTAAGCATAGAAGAAATAAAAAAAGGTATAATAGAAGCAACATTAAAAACGAAAGAAACAACAAAATATGTAGTACAAGTAATTGCAACTTATAATGTAACAGATGTAGAAGTGGCAGAAAACAAAGTTCTACTGGAACAAGACATACCAGCGATTATATATGCTAATATTAAACAAGCAGATATAGATAAAACAGAAGTTGAAAAAAATGAAAAAGTAAATATTATATATACGATTGAAACAAATAGTGAACAACCTATAGAAAAAATTCGTGTAAATAGTGTAGATTATAAAGCAACAAAATTATCTAATGGGAAATATAAAATTACAGTTCAAACTGGAAATTTACCACAATTATTAAATCTTGAAACTACAAGATTGATTTTTAAAGATGAAATAGAAGTAGATGTAACAAATAAATTACAAGTAAATGTATTAAAAGATGTACCAACAATTAATGATATTAAACAAGAAGACAGTGTTGGGAATCATGAGGTAACATTAAGCTTTACAATAAATGATACAGATAAAAGTTATATTAGTGGAAAAGTACAATTAGTAAAGAATGGCAATGTAGTAGAAGAAAAAGAAATTATAAAGAATGAAAATGGAGTAGGTACAGTTACTTTTGACCATGTAGAAGAAGGTGTGTCATACACAGCAAAAGTTTTAGTTACATATAACAGATTTGTGGGAGCGGAAGAACATATTCAAAAAGAACAATTATTAGAAGAAATACCAGTTATATTAATACATGATTACAAATTACAAGTAAGTAATTTAAAAACTGCTAATAAAGAAAAAGAAACTATATACTTTAATAAAAATGAAGAAATTATTCTAAACTTTACAAGTACAAATGCATCTAATTTTATACCTGAAAATGTAATTATAAATGGAAAAACATATACAACAACAAGAAAAACAGGAACTAACCAATATATAGTTACATTACCAGGGTATGACACAAATGGAATAAAAGAAATAAAAATAGAAAAGATAATTTTGAGTAATTGGGTAGAATTAGATCTTACAAATGAAACAAAAACTCAAGTAGAAATATTGAAAGATAGACCTACTATTGCAGACTTTTCTTATAATGAAGATTCAGAAAATAAAGATAAAATAAAAGCGAAATTTACATTAAATGACAATGAACAAACTTTAATAAATGGAAATGAGTTTAAACGAATTTTATTTGCATATAACTATTATTCTCGATTCTATGGAATAGATATGAGTGGAGCAAAATTATCAGATATAATGCTATTTAAAGGTGGGCTATATAGAGAAAATACAAAGGCTAATGATTTGATATCAGAATTTTGGAATAGTTCATGGAAAAATAGTCATGTTAATTATCAATTCTATAGAGATACTTTGGCTCCTAGATTTGGAATATCTGATTTAGGAAACTTTATAGATTACAATATTAAAGTTTTAACAGATTATGATGATTCAAATGAGTGGTTTAAAGACAATTTTAAAGGGTTACTAGTAGAAGCACCAGCCAAAGGTCATGAAAATGAAGTGGATTATAGGGCGTGGACACAATTAAAGAAAAGGAGTAACTATATATTAACTCTTTTAACTTTACCAGAAAACGCTGGATACATGGTATCAACTCCAACAGTATTTTTTGTTGGCTCACAAATGGTGTATATAACGGATCCAGAAAATGAAAAACAGCAACAAGAATTATTGAACAAAATGCAAAATTTTGCAAATCAAGTGTCAACATTTTATGGAACAGCGACAGGATTTATAGAACGTAAATATTTTAACAATATATGTGATATAGCTATAGATACTAGATTTTTACCAAATTTGGGTGAACAATTTAATGCAAGAACTAATGATTTATTCCATAAGAATTTTAATGAGATATTAAATGAGTGGTCTATGATAGGTGGAGTAGGAGCTTATGCGGGCAGCCAAAGAATATATTTTGTAACAAATCATGCATTAACAAGCTATTCTGCTTGGACTCATGAAACAGGGAATAATCAAACAGCTAGATTATTCTTTAAAAATAATGGTTTTAGACCTATAGGTGGAGGAGCATCAGCGGATGGAATATCTGGTTCGGAAGATTATACAGATGGAAATACATCACAAAAATTTGGTGATGGAGAAGTAAACTTTAATCTTGGAACTAATTATAGTAAAGAACAATTAATTACTACAAATTTAACACCAGACAGAATTAATACAACAGAAGAAATAGAAAGTTATTATAAAAAAATGTTTGAAACAATTGACTTTCTAGACTATGTAGAGGCAAAAGCATTTTTACAACTATCACCAGAAGAACAATCAAAAGTAGCAGTACAAATTTATTATCCAAATGCACCAAAGGATTATTCAACAGTAGGTTGGAAAACACTAAGTAAAGAAAATTTTGAAAACATGAATTTAAATACAATCGATGATTTGTGGGATAATAAAATTACTATAAAACCAGGAGTAGTTGGAAATACAGCACAAACAGGACAAGGAGACTATGGATCAGAAGGCATGTATATAAGAAGATGGTATCAACCATATAATGAAAATGGAAGAACACACACATACGGATTTAAATATACTGCTTGGCAAATGCTTGGAATAGGAGGCTATGATGGTGGATATATAACTTATTATAGTGGAAAAAGTAGAGATGACTTTGATGCAATTAAAAAAGTTACAAAAGATAATACAATGACTTGGCAAAAATTCAAGCAAAATCGCTACCAGTTAATGCAAGATAGTTGGAACCAAATTCAATATTTAAATCCAGATAATTTAGTAGAAGACTATTTAAAGGCATTAAAAACAGATGCACAAAATAGTGATAGAAATGTTACAAATAGTACAAATGTTAGAAGAATAAATTATCACTATTTAAAACGTATAACAGATGATTTTAGGCAAGAAATATTAAATAATGATAATAGTTTTGATGAAATACATATAAAAACAGCAGATGAATTTAAACAAAAATTAATGGAAAATCCATTTGGAAATTATGTATTAGATAATGATATTAATTTATCTTCTTTAACAGGAGAAAAAGCAATAATTGATGGATATTTTATGGGAAAACTAGATGGTCAAGGACATAGATTAATTGGAAATAAAATACCAGTATTCGAAAATTTAAGATTTTCATATATTTTAAATTTGAACATTGAAAATAGTAAAATTGAAGTTAATTCAGAAAATGTAGGTTCACTTGCAAAAAAAGCAGATTATAGTGAAATAAAAAATATACTTGGAAAAAATATAGCTATTACATCAACAAATAAGCAAATAGGTGGATTATTTGGAAATATGACAAACTCTTATGTAGAAAATGCGCACATAGTCGAAGGCACAGTATATGGAGATTCCAGAGTGGGAGTTTTTGCAGGTTATATAAATCAAACTCAAATACAAGAAAGTACAGCAAATGGAAAAGCAACTTCAAAAGGTAATGCAACAGGTGGATTTGTAGGTGAAATTCAAAATAAATCTTAAATTAAAAATTGCTATGTAATAGGAGAGGCTAAAGGAAACCAAGACATAGGTGGATTTTCTGGATATGTAAATGAATCATCTATTATAAATTGTTTTAGTAATGCAACAGCTAAAGGTAATGCAGGAATAGCAAGTTTAGTAGGACAAACTAAAAATGATAGTATCATAAAAAATAATATTACTTTAATAAATCAATTAACTGGATATAAATTTGATGGTAGAACAGCAAATAATAAATTTACAAACTTTAGTAATAATTATGAAAACAAAGGAAATATAGGAACATCTACATTAACAAGAAAAGGCATAGATTTTACAGGAAAGATAAGTGTTGCAAAAGAAAGTGATGTAGAAAATGCTGATTTTTATACAGGAACTTTGAACTGGAATGATACAATTTGGGATTTTAGTAAAGTACAAACTGGTGGATTACCAAAATTGAAAAACTTAGATCCAAATGAAGTTACAAGCACAGTAGATAAATACACAATATCAACAGCAGAGGAATTTGAAAAATTATTAAATGAACATATAGATGGTGTGTTTAGCATAGAAGCAGACATAGATTTATCTAAATTAAATTTAAATAATAAAAATTCGATTATTGTTGGTGAATTCATGGGAAAAATAGAAGGAAATAATCATACATTAACAGGAAATACATTACCACTATTTGAAACATTAAAATATGCACGTATATCAGATTTAAAAATAGAAAAAACTACAATATATTCACAAGAAAAATATATAGGAGCATTAAGTAAAAAAGCAAGTTATGCAGAAATTGAAAATGTGCATGTAAAAAATGCTAAAATTTCAGGAACAGACAAAGGTGGAATTCTTATAGGTTATATAACAGACAATTCTATCATAAAAGAATCTAGTGCTAGTGGAAATATCAACATGACAGGAAGTTCAATAGGTGGCTTAGTAGGTGAAGTAGCAAATTCATCTAAAATAGAAAATAGTTATTCAATAGGAACAGTAAAAGCAAATGCAAAAGTAGGAGGTTTAGTAGGCTTATTATCAAATTCATCTATCACAAAATGTTTTACAAGTGTAAGTGCTAATGGAGAAAGCGAAACAGCAGGATTTATAGGAAAATCAACAGATAATGCAATAGTTGAAAATAATATTTCACTTGGAAATCAATATAACCAATATAAATTTGATGGAGCAACAATAAATAAAGATTTAAGTAACTATAAAGGAAATTACGAATATAATGAAAATTCAGGAATTTCTACATTAGATAGAAATGATGTGAATTTAGATGGAAAAATAAATGTTGCAATGAAAAATGATATTACTAATATAGAATTTTATAAAAATACTTTAGGATGGAATACAGAAATTTGGAATTTAGATAACATACAAAATGGTAAACTTCCAAAATTAAATAATTTAGATCCTAATGGAGGAATATCTATTATTGTAAAAGATAGTATAAATTCAGAAGATGAATTTATTGAGAAACTATCAACAAGACCAGATGGTGAATATACTATAAGCAAAGATTTAGATTTTTCAAACAAGAAGTATAAAGTAGGAAGTACATTAATACCAGGAATTTTCTTTGGTAAAATAGAAGGAAATGGACATACAATAAAGAATTTGTCTAATGCAACAATATTTGAGCAATTTAATGGAGAAGTACAAAACTTAAATATGGACAACTTCCAACATGGAGTTGTTTGGAATAAACCACCATATGAGCAATATATTGATACTTTCAATAGTGATAAAACACAAAATAATGTATCAGCTTTTACAAAAAAATCATGTGAAGCAAAATTTTATAATATGAAGTTTAATAGAATTATGGTAATAGGAAATAATAATATAGCAGTAGTTACAACAAACGATAAAAATTCTACATTTGAAAGAATAAATGTAACAAAGGCACTTGTTTTTACAGATAGAAATGCTAATCAAGGAAATAATGCATCTACATTTATTAGTGAAAAAACAGGAGGAAGCATTAAAAATTGTTATGTTCAAGGTGAAATGCATATTTATTATGGAAGCAATAATGGGGCAATTATAGGTTTAAGCCATGGAGAAATGACAATTGAAAATGTAGTATCTAATGTAATAGGTAGAGCAATGATTCCAGAAACAGCTAAATTAGGTGGATTATTTATCGGAAAAATTGATGGAAAAACTATTATTAATAATTCAGTATCAATTGGAAAAACATTAAATAATACCTTAATAAATAAATTTGCTACAATAACAAATGAAGCTAATATAGAATTTATTACAAATTGTTATGAAAATGGTGATGAAAATGGAATTTCTAATAGTAACAATAAAAATATAAAAGAAGTAACGAAAAATGAATTGCTAGATAAAGAATTTTATAAAAATATTTTAAAATTTGATGAAAGTGTATGGAATTTAGAAAATATACAAGAAAAAGTTTATTCAGAAAGTCCGTATCCACATTCATCAGATCCTACGAGATTTCCAGTAATAATAGATTTTAAAGGACTTAGATGAGGTCTTTTGGGGGCTTTTTGGTCTTTTTTGGGACGGAGAAGAAAACGACCATTTAAGGTCGTTTTCTTCTCCGTCCCAAAAAAGACCAAAAAGACATGTAAAGAAGGGGAGAAAAATGACTAAATATTTAGATATAAGAAAAGGATTTAAAGATGAAAAGATAAAAGAAGCGGCAGAAATTATAAAAAATGGTGGACTTGTTGTGTTTCCAACAGAAACAGTATATGGTATAGGAGCAAATGCTTTTAATGAAAAGGCAGTAAAAAAGATATATGAAGTAAAACGACGTCCATTTGATAAACCAATTAGCTTGTTGGTAAATGATTTGAATATGATAGAAAAAGTAGCTAAAAATATTACTAAGTTAGAATATGCTTTAATAAAGAAATTTTGTCCAGGACCTTTAACGATTTTATTAGAAAAAAAAGAAGAAATTCCTGATATTGTAACGGCAAATAGTAATATTGTAGGTGTTCGTATACCAGAAAATAAAAGTGCATTGAAATTGATTCAATATGCTGGTGTACCAATTGCAACTCCTAGTGCTAATATTTCAGGTAGACCAAGTGGAACTAATATAGGTGAAATAAGGGAAGATTTTGAAGGAAAAGTTGATTTGTTTATAGATGAAGGAGAAAGTAAATTAGGACTTGCTTCTACTATAGTACAAGTAATAGATGAAAAGCCACATATTTTACGACAAGGTGTTATTACAAAAAAAGAAATAGAAGAAATATATTTAGAAACAGAAGAAAAAATCTGAAAAATATAAAAAAATAGTTTTATTAAAAATTATTTTATGATATAGTAAAGAAAATAAAGTACGAAAGGAATGGAGTAAAAGATGGAACAAGGAAGAAGGATGGCAAGAGAAACTAAAAAAACTAAAAAAAGGATGTCGAAAGAAGAAATAGAAAAGAAAAAAAAGAAAATTATTAGAATATTTTTTATTATTTTAGCTGTTATTATTGTTACTATAATAGCATTAATTGCTAATGATTATATTATATTGGGTAAAAATAAAACTACTAATTTAGTTATTAATAACAAAAATGTAACTGGCAGTTTGAAAAATGATATTTTAATAGAAGATAATGTTATCTATCTTTCTAAACCAGATATTGCTAATTTCTTTGATAAATATATTTATGATGAAAAGGAAACCAACCAAATTATTACTACTTATGATAAAAAAGTAGCAGCTATTGGATATACAGAAAGTAAAATAACTATTAATGGTTCAGAAAAAGAAATTTATGGTCATGTGATGGAAAAAGATGGAGTAACATATTTACCAATTTCAGAAATGGCAGATGTGTATGATGTTGAAATTAAAAACATACCAAATGCGAAAGTAGTTACTATGGATTCATTAGATAGAGAACAAAAAAGAGCGATTGTATCTTCTAATTTAGCTGTAAAATCATCAACTAACATTATAGCAAAAACAGTAGATAGAATAAAAAAAGGAGATAGTGTTATTGTTATATCTTCTGAAAAAGGATATAGTAAAATTAGAACTGAAAATGGAAAATTAGGATATGTAAAAACAAATAAGCTAGAAAATGAATATGTTGTAAGAGAGTCTATGGAAGAAGAGGCACAAGTTCAGGGAAAAGTAAATTTAACTTGGGATTATTATTCAAATGTTGCATCTGCTCCAGATAGGAGTGGTACAAGCATAGATGGTGTTAATGTTGTATCACCAGCATTTTTCTATATTGATGAAAATGGAAAATTTAGAGAAAATGTTGGCGTAAAAGGAAGAGAATATATTGAGTGGGCACATAGTAATGGATATAAAATTTGGCCAATGTTTGCTAACGCAGAAGCAGCCAAAAAAAGCTTGTCAATTACTTCTAATATTATGAATAGTTATGAAAAAAGACAAGAAATTATAGAAGAATTAGTAGATGTTTGTGTAAAATATGAATTAGATGGAATTAATGTGGACTTTGAAAATATGAAACAAGAAGATAAAGATATGTATTCTAGGTTTATTATTGAATTGACACCTCGTTTAAAAGAAATGGGATTAGTTACTTCTGTTGATGTAACAGCACCAGATGGAGGAGAAACTTGGTCTATGTGCTTTGATAGACATGTAATTGGAGATGTAGCTGATTATATTGTATTTATGGCTTATGACCAATATGGTGTTTCTAGTAAAAAACCAGGAACTACAGCAGGATATGATTGGGTTAAATTGAGTTTAAATAAATTTCTGCAAACTGAAGAAATTGATTCAAATAAAATTATTTTAGCTGTACCTTTCTACACTAGAGTTTGGACAACAGATGAAAGTGGTGAGACAACTAGTAAGACTATAGATATGAAAAATATTGATAAATTTATACCAGATAATGTAGAGAAACAATGGAAAGACGATATAAAACAAAATTATGTGGAGTACAGTGAAGGTGGAAATAAGAAACAAATTTGGATTGAGGATTTGGATTCATTAAAAGCTAAAATTTCTCTTATAAATGAAAATAAATTAGGAGGGATTGCTTCTTGGCAAAAAGGAATGGAATCAGATGATGTTTGGCAAATGATAAAAAAAGAGCTAAATCCTTGACATTATAGGTTTTGATGTATATAATACTCATAAATAGCACTTTTGGAGGTATTAGAAACACAAATGCAGAGTGGAAACGTATTTTTTACAACTAATCAATTTAACGATTTAACAGATGAACAAATTATATCTCTAATAAAACAGGGAGATGAAAAAGCTTTATCTTATTTGCTAGAAAAATACAAAAATTTAGTAAATATGAAAGTAGGAAAATATTTTATTATTGGTGCTGAAAAAGAAGACATTGTACAAGAAGGTATGATAGGGCTTTTTAAGGCAATTAAAAGTTTCAATGAAGAAAAGCAAAATACTTTTAAATCTTTTGCTAATATTTGTATTGAAAGACAACTAATAACAGCTATAAAAAGTTCAAACAGACAAAAACATATGCCACTTAATTCTTATTTATCATTAAATACTGCTGCTTATGACAATAATGAAGAAGACAGTGTAGAATTAATAGATACCTTCAATAGTAAAACAATTGAAGATCCATTAGAAACAGTGATGAAACAAGAATATTATCAAGAAGTTCAAAATGCAGTTAATAAATCTTTAAGTAAATTTGAAAAGCAAGTATTAGATCGATTTATTAAAGGAGAAAGCTATATAGCTATAGCAAAGCGTTTAGATGCTCCAGTAAAATCTGTAGATAATGCTATACAAAGAATTCGTAAGAAAGCAATAAAAAATATATTCAATGAAGATAAATAAAAAAAGATGTCTAAAATATATGATTTAGACATCTTTTTTATGGGGCTTCCAACGGGAATTGAACCCGTGACCTCAGCCTTACCAAGGCTGCACTCTACCTACTGAGCTATGGAAGCATATATTTTTTAATAATCTTTTTTCATTATACAATAAGAAAATAAAAAAGTAAACAATTTCTATTGACTTTTTTTAAAAAATGATTTAAAATTATATTTATAAGTAAAAATTAGTAAGAGAAAAGTAAGATAAAGGTTGCTTGCAGAGAGAATTAGTCTTAGGCTGAAAACTAATTTAAGAAAACATATCTGAAAAACTACCTCTTCATATATGCTAGTGAATAAGCTAGACGGCCAAGAACCGTTATCCTCTGTAATTAAGTAAAAAGATAGGATGGAACCGTGTACGCACTCCTGCAAGTATGATGCAGAAGTGCGTTTTTGTATGTAGAATATAGGAGGTAGGTAATTTATGGAACATAATAATTATATTTCTCCATTGATAGCAAATTATTTAAAAACTAAATTTGTCGATGAGAGAATTTTGCAAAATCCTAGAGCTAGAGAAATAGAAAATATTATGGTTGAACAAGCTAAAAAAGTAGGAACTGTATTTATGTATAAAGAACTTGATATATATGAACAAAAAATAACAGAAATGCTGACATATTTAATGAATTCTGGTGATTTTTTGAAAGTTGATAAAGATGGAAGTGTCGTAATCAATTTTCCTGAAAAGATAAATGTAGAGAAAGATTGTCATGAAAAAGAAAAAATAACTTTCAAATATGCTAGTGAAAAAAGAATATTAAAAGAAAGAATAAAAAAAGAAAAACAAGGAAATAAAATTAAAGAAGAGATACAACATTCAGAATATGATGAAAATGGAATAGAAATAAGCCAAGAAGAAAATTATATAATAGATAATATTTTAACACAAAGAATTCAAAGAATAAGAAGCCTAGAAAAACCACATATTATAAAAGAAAATAATGTACTGCTAGGAGAAACAAAATATTATGACCTACGAAATGAAGAGTATTTTGAAGAAATAGAAAAGGGAGAAGAAATACAAGAAGCAACAGAGATGACAAATGTAGAAAAAATACGATTAGCAGAACGAACTAGGTACTCCATTTATGGAGCGGGAATAGAGAAAATTTTAGGACTACAAGAAAAAATGTCCAACCAAGAAAAAGAAAATGATGAAAAATAGAAAGGAAGATAATTATGATAAAAATAATATTAAAAGATGATTCTAAAATGGAAGTACAAGAAGGAATTACAATTTTAGAGGTAGCACAAAAAATTAGTGAGGGATTGGCTAGAATAGCAATGGCAGGAATAGTTGATGGAGAAGTAAAAGATTTAAGATATGTATTAAATAATGATTGCAAATTAGAAATTTTAACTTTTGATGAAGAAGCAGGGAAGAAAGCATATTGGCATACAACATCACATATTATGGCACAAGCAGTAAAAAGATTATTTCCAGATGCTAAAATTGCTATAGGACCAGCAATTGATGAAGGATTTTACTACGACTTTGATGTAGAAAAACCATTTACAGATGAAGATAAAGCTAATATTGAAGAAGAAATGAAAAAAATCATAAAAGAAGATTTACCAATCGAAAGATTTGTTTTATCTAAAAAAGAAGCATTAGAATTAATGAAAGATGAACCATATAAAGTAGAGTTAATAGAGGAATTACCAGAAGGAGAAGAAATTAGCTTTTATCGTCAAGGAGATTTTACTGATTTATGTGCAGGACCACATATTGTAAGTACAGGAAAAATAAAAAGCATTAAAATACTATCTTCTTCAGGAGCTTATTGGAAAGGTAGCGAAAAAAATAAGATGCTACAAAGAATATATGGAATTTCTTTCCCAAAAGCAAGTTTATTACAAGAACATTTAGATTTGTTAGAAGAAGCAAGACAAAGAGACCATAGAAAAATAGGAAAAGAACAAGAATTATTTATGACACATGAATTAGTAGGTTCAGGACTTCCTATGTACTTACCAAATGGTGCAACCATTAGAAGAATTTTAGAAAGATATATTGCAGATAAAGAAACTGCTTTAGATTATAAACATGTATATACACCATCTTTAGCTAATGTAGATTTATATAAAACAAGTGGACATTGGGATCATTATAAAGATGATATGTTTCCTGTTATGAAAATGGAAAATGAAGAATTAGTATTAAGACCTATGAACTGTCCTCATCACATGTTAATTTACAAAAATAAATTACATTCTTATCGTGATTTACCAATAAGAATTGGAGAATTAGCACATGATTTTCGTTATGAATCAAGTGGAAGTGTTTGTGGATTAGAAAGAGTTCGTGAAATGTGCCAAAATGATGCTCATATTTTTGTAACACCAGAGCAAATAAAAGAGGTATTTGAAGAAGTAGTTAAATTAATTTTATCTGTTTATGAGGATTTTGGATTCAACAATTATACATTCCGTTTATCTTTAAGAGATAAAAATGATAAAGAAAAGTATTTTGATAATGACGAAATGTGGGATAATGCAGAAGCTCAATTAAGAGAAATTTTAACAGAATTAGGAATTGAATATTATGAAGCAGAAGGAGAAGCAGCTTTTTATGGACCAAAATTGGATGTTCAAATTAAAACTGCTATTGGTCATGATGTAACAATTTCTACTTGTCAATTAGATTTCTTATTACCACAAAGATTTGAATTAGAATATATTGGTGAAGATGGAAAAGCTCATAGACCAGTTGTTATACACAGAGCTATTTTAGGAACTTTTGATAGATTTTTATCTTTCTTAATTGAAGAATATAAAGGTGCTTTCCCATTATGGCTTGCTCCAACACAAGTTAAAATATTACCAATTACAGACAATCAACATGAATATGCACACAAATTAAAAGAAGAATTTATGAAAAAAGGAATTAGAGTAGAAGTAGATGACAGAAACGAAAAAACAGGATATAAAATTCGTGAAGCGCAACTTTCAAAAGTTCCATATATGTTAATAGTTGGAGCAAAAGAAGTAGAAGAAGAAACAGTATCAGTTCGTTCAAGAGAAGGCGGAGATGAAGGTTCTATTTCAAAGAAAGTATTTATTGATAGAGTAATAGAAGAAATCGAAAATAAGAAATTGTCATAAAAATATGATAAAATTTTGAAAAATATGAAAGTAGGTAATATAGATGAAACTTGGAATTGTTGGACTTCCTAATGTAGGTAAAAGTACATTATTTAATAGTATAACAAAAGCAGGTGCAGAATGTGCAAATTATCCATTCTGCACAATAGAGCCAAATGTTGGTGTTGTGCCAGTACCAGACGAAAGATTAGATACACTAACAAAAATGTATAATCCACAAAAAACAACACATGCAGTTATCGAATTCGTAGATATTGCAGGTTTAGTAAAAGGTGCAAGTAAAGGGGAGGGACTTGGTAATAAATTCCTATCACATATACGTGAAACAGATGCTATAGTAGAAGTTGTAAGATGTTTTGAAGATGGTAATGTTGTTCATGTTGATGGTAGTGTAGACCCAATTCGTGATATTGAAACAATTAACTTAGAATTAGTATTTGCAGATTTAGAAATGGTAAATAAAAGAATTGATAAGGCAAAGAAAAATCTAAAAGCTAATAAAAAATATCAAATAGAAGTAGACTTATTTGAAAGAATAAAAGAAACTTTAGAACAAGGATTACCTGTTAGAACATTAGAATTTAATGAAGAAGAAGCAATACTTGTAAAAGAAACATTTTTGTTAACAACAAAGCCAATCTTGTATGTTGCTAACATTTCAGAAGGACAAATGGAAAATGCTGAAAATGATGCAATGGTAAAACGAGTAAAAGAATATGCTGAAAAAGAAAAAGCAGAGGTAATTCCATTATGTGTTAAAATAGAAGAAGAATTATCTGGATTAGAAAATGATGATAAAAAAGAAATGCTAGAAGCTCTTGGATTAGACGAATCAGGATTAGATAAAGTAATTAAAAAAAGTTATGATTTATTAGGATTAATGTCATTTTTAACTGCTGGTGAACCAGAAGTGAGGGCGTGGACAATAAAAAAAGGAACTAAAGCACCACAAGCAGCAGGTAAAATTCATTCTGATATTGAAAGAGGATTTATTAAAGCAGAAGTAGTAAGTTATTCTGATTTAATAAATGCTGGTTCAATGGTAAATGCAAAAGAAAAAGGATTAGTACGTTCAGAAGGAAAAGAATACATAATGAAAGATGGAGATATTGTACTGTTTAAATTTAATGTATAATTAATTTGTAATATAAATGTAATAAAAAAAAGAAAAAAAGATATTGACTTATTTGATTTTTAAGAGTACAATAATAACTGTAAACGAAAGAAATTTATTAAATTTTTATATTTTTTGTAAGAATTACTTGAATTATACACAAAAAAATGGTATAATTAAAAGCGATTGTAATAATACTAATAAAAAATATATAAAAAAGTAAGGAGAATCGATATGAAGAAATCAAATTTAATTAAGTTATTTTCAATTTTAACCATAAGTGTAATGGTAGTAATGTTCACTACAAATGTAATGGCAGCAACAAATGATACTATTGATTTAACCAATACAATTGGTAATAATTCTAGTAATAATGCAAACACTAATAATACTAACGTAAATACTAATAAAGCAAATACAAATGCAAATACAAACAAAAGTAATACAAACACAAACAATGCAAATAAAGCAAATAGCGTATATAATAATACAAATTTACCAAAAACAGGAATTGAAGATTCTATACCAGTAGCAATGTTAGTTGTAGTATTTGGTGTATCAGCTGTATATGCTTACAAAAAAATTAAAGATTATAGAAATATTTAATTATAAAATAAAAGCCTTTTTATCAAAGGCTTTTTTGTTTTGCCTTTACAATAATACGAGTATTATTCAAATTGTTGCAAGTAACAAGAGTTAAAACCTTTTCATTTTTATCATAATTATAAACAGGGGAAAGGTCAGAAGGTTTTACTTCATAAATATCATAAACAATATAAGTATATTTTTTACCATTATTATCAGAAAGAAAAATTTCATCTTCAGTATCAAGAATAGATAATTTACTAAAAAATAATGAATTGTCATAATTATGTCCTGCAATGCAAATATTTCCATTTTGATTTGGTTGTTCACCATAAAATTTGCAAGGAGAGATTTTTAATAAGTCTTCTGTTAAATAAGAAAAAACTGGATAATACAAATTGATTTTAGGTATTTCTATTATGCCGAAATAAGCTATTAGAATTATCTTTTTCACTTTTATTTTTTTGTGTTGATCCATATAATTGAAAAATTGTATAATTACTTGCTAAATTTTCAGAAATATTTTCTTGTTTTTGCAATTTATAAAAATAAAAAATGATGGCAACTAGTAACAAAATAGTAACGACAATGGAAATTGAAAATTGAAAATGAAACCAATTTTTCTTTTTTATATCTTTATCTCTTTTTAGTTTTGTATTTAAAATTTGATTTTTCATAAATTTAGTTTATACAAAAAACAACAAAAAATACCTTCAATTAAAAGGTATTTTATTTCTTATTTTTCAATACTTGTGGTGTTATTTCATAACGAATTTGGAAACAAGGAAAATCATAAGTATCTTTTTCATCTAAACAATTTAGATAAATATCAAGCTCATCTAAATTTCGACAAGCTGAAATTACAATAGGATTTAATTCATAACGAAACATCATTTCTAATCCTAAATCTAATGATTTAGGAATCGAAGCTTTTTCTTTTTTTCTCATTAACTGAAAAGCTTCACGGAAACGGGAAAAGGTAGAATTTTTAAATTTATTTAAAGGTATTATATAATTTTGGTTGACAACGTCTTGTAAAGTAGGGTAAGATGATTTTTCATTTTTATAAATATTTTTTATATCTTCATAAAAAAATGGTAAATATGCAAATTGGTCTTTTTCTGAAATAATTAAGGTATTATTATCATAAGGATTTAATTCGATATCTATTTTAGAATAAGAAGCATTTTGTTTTAATATTTTTGTATTTTTTTGAAAAGGAGATTCACAAGTTGGTTTTATAATATTACTTAAAAAAACAGTATTTTCTTTTTCAAATTCTAAAATCTTTTTTGATAAATTGTCTCTTTGCTTATTATATTCAACCAGATTTGCTTTAATTTCATTTAAGTGGTCTTCGATATTTGTTTCATATAAAGAAATCATTGTTATTAAATCATTTTGTAATTTGAGTGATAGTTTTTGAATATCATTTATCTTTTGGGAAGAATTTGATAAAAGATTTGTTTTTTTACATTCGTATAAATCTATTATTTGTGATAGTTCTTCTTTTTCAGATTTTAAATTTATAATAAAATCTGATTGTATAAAATCTTCTAATTGTTCAAAATGATAAAAAAGCATGATTTCCTCCTTAATCTTTTGTTTGTAATTCTATTTATATTATATCAGAAAAAATTAAAAAAAATATTACATTTTTGTAACAAAATAAATTCCCATTAGCATGAAAAACAGGTAACAAAATGTCATTGTAAGTGACATTTTAAATCCAGTTGCTTTATGTAGTTGATAATAACTAATAGAAAAATTAAAGATTTCACTTATTATAATACATAAAATATAACCAGTTAAACCTAAAATAGGTAATAAAAAATACAAAACACTAACCATAAGTAGTAAATCTAAGATATTGCAAATCATCACTTCAAATTGCTTATTTAAACCTTTTAACATACTATCTAATATACTATCAGGGTAAATGAATAAAATCAATGGAGAAAGTATTTTGATGTATTTAGAGCATTCTAAATTTTTAAATATCATAAGACTAATTTCATTTGAAAAGAAAAAGAAAATTAGTGAAATAGCAATTGAGAAAAGTGAAGTTGTTAAAAATACCTTTCTACAAATAGTTAGAATTCTTTTTTTATATTGTTTAACAAGTAGAGAAGTAAATTCAGGAATTAATAAATTACTAAAAGAAGTAATTAATACATTAGGAAATAGTAAAACTGCCATTGTCATTCCATTTATTTTGCCATATTCTGATAAAGCCATACTATATGAATAACCAAATAAAACTAATTGGCTTGGAATAATAAATTGTTTTAATGTAGATAAACCAGAACGTATATAAGAAGTAATTGAAACAGGAAAAGTTATTTGTAAAATTCTTTTTTTAAAAGTAATTGTACTAATATTGCGTTTTAAATAAAAAGTTTTATCTTTTTGGTATAAAATAGTAATTAAAAAGCATGAACATATTTCAGAAATAATATCAGCTAAAATTAAACAAATACAAACTGATTCTATATCTTTAGAAAAATAAAAATGTAGTAAAAAAAAGCTAGTAAATATTTTTACTATTAATTCAAATGATTGCACAAGAGCATTTTTATAAGCTTTTCGAACAGCAGAAAAATAACCATTTATAACACTAGAAATAGAAATAAAAGGAAGTCCAATAGCAATAAGATAAAGGGGAAGGGGAGATATTAATCCTTTTAACCAGTTTTGGGAAATAATTGGAGAAAATAAAATTATTAAAAAACTACTGCTAATTCCTAGTAAAATGGAAAATAAAATACAAGTTTTAACAGCTTTAAAACCATCTAAAAAATTTTTAATGGCAAATTGCTCTGAAACTAAATATGTGCAAGCTAAGCTTAGCCCAGAAGTTGCTACTGTAATGGCAAAAAAATAAACAGACATGACTAAACTAAAAATACCAACAGCTTCTGAACCAATTTGATTAGATACATATAGATTAAATAACATACTAATACTTTTCATAATAATAGCAGTTATTGTTAAAATAAAACCATTAATAAAAAATTTTTTTGTTTTACTCATAATATCACCATAGAATAATGTATTAATGAAAAAGAATGAAAATTCATAAAAATAACTTTCAAAATTTACATAAATTCATATTATATATAAAGACATAAAGAAAGGAGGAAAAACTGGAATTTGGAAGTTAAAAATAAAAAAATAGGATTTGTGCTAACAGGGTCATTTTGTACTTTTAAAAAAACAATTAAAAAAATGAAGGAATTAGTAGAAAGAGGAGCTGAAATTATACCTGTTATGTCTTATCATACTTATGAATTAGATACTAAATTTGGAAAAGCAGAAGATATTATTAAAGAAATTGAAAATATAACTGGTAAAAAAATAATTCATACTATACCAGAGGCAGAACCAATTGGTCCTAAAAAATTAACTGATATTATGATTATTGCACCATGTTCACGGTAATACTATTTCAAAATTAGCGTGTGATATTATTGATACTCCTGCTACTATGGCTGCAAAATCGCATTTAAGAAATCGGATATCCTTTAATTATAGCACCATCAACTAATAATGGATTAAGTGGTAATGCAGAGAATTTAGGAAAATTATTAAATCGTAGAAATTATTATTTTGTTCCTTTTAGACAAGATAATCCAATTACAAAACCAAGATCTATTGTTTTTGATTCAGAATATTTAATTAAAACAATAGAATATGCGTTAGAAGGAGAACAAATTAGTCCAATATTATTATAAAATAATTATATCCCCAATTATATTGGGGATAATTATTTTTATATATTGGCTAATGGATTACTTTCTACAGCATTACGCACTTGATCATTGCTAACATGTGTATATATTTCAGTAGTAGAAATACTTTCATGGCCAAGTAATTCTTGTAATGCACGAATATCAACTTGTCCATATTGATACATTAAAGTTGCAGCAGTATGTCTCAATTTATGGACAGAATATTTTTTGGTATCTAAACCTGCAGCACGTAATTGATTTGTTACAATGTTTTCAACTGTTCGATTACTGATACGTGTGCGACGTTCACTTAAAAAAAGAGCTTTTTCAGAGTGTTTGGCATCTTGTTTAATTCCTGTTTTAGGTCTTACTTCTAAATAATCTGCAATTGCTTTCATACAAGCTTTATTTAAATAAATGGTTCTTTCCTTATTACCTTTACCAATTACGTTTAATTTATATTCAGATAAATCAATATCTTGTATATTTATAGAAACTAATTCGGAAAGACGCATGCCACAATTTAAAAATAATGTAATAATAGCATAATCTCTTTCGGCATTGCGATTATCTTCATTAAAAGTAACATCTAATAATTTTTTACTATCCTCTAATGAAAGATATTTAGGTAACCTTTTATCTAATTTAGGTGTTTCTAAATCTTGGGCAGGATTAACATCAATTAATTTAGCTTTTCTACTTAAATATTTAAAAAATATTCTTATGGTAGAAATTTTTCTGGCTCTAGTGGTTGGTTTACTGTGAAATTCACGTGTTAAATAAGAAATAAAAGCATAAATATCTTCTATCTTGATTTTTTTTATTGTATCTATTGTCATATCATCAATTGTTATATTTTTTAAATCTGTTTCTTTTGTCATATGAAAGTGTAGTTTAATAAAACGCAAAAACATCATTAAATCATAATTATATTCTTTTACACTGTTTGGTGATTTATTTAAAATGGTAACAGAATAATCTAAAAAAGAATTGACAAATTCGGGATTTTCTTCTTGTCTTATCATATTTCACACTCCTTTTTTTATAATAATATAATAACACTTTTATGAAAATTTTGAAAGAAGTAATTTAAATTAATTTAGATATTTTTATTTTATGGTATTTATGTTATACTATAGATATATTTTTATAGAAAGAAAGTGATTATAGTTGCTTAATAAAAGAAAAAAACAAAAACATGTAACAAAAGAAGATGAAGATTATATTCCAAAGGCTTTTCGAAAAAACAAAAAAATAGAAGAAAATAGTCATAGAAAAAAAAGAGGAAAAAAGAAAAAAGAAAGAAAGAAACTAAAGAAAATAATAATCATAACTATTTTGGTTTTTATTTTAGTAATGGGAATTATTTTAGGGATTTCAGCTAATCGTTGGAAAACTTTAGCTAAAGAAATGATAGTTAATGAAAATTCTACTGTTATTGATATAGATGGAAAAGAAATTGCTCGTTTGGGTTGTGAAAGAAAAAATAAAGAAATATCTTTAGAAAATATGCCTGCTAATTTGAAAAATGCATATGTAGCAATAGAGGATGAGCGTTTTTATTCTCATGGGGGAATTGATATTAAAAGGACAGGTGGAGCTATTGCTTCTTATATATTTCATTTTGGTAAATCTTCATATGGAGGAAGTACGATTACACAACAATTAGTAAAAAATTTAACAGGAGATTCAACTGATAGTATTGTAAGAAAAGTAAAAGAATGGTGGAAGGCATGTTTATTAGAAACTTGTTTGTCAAAAGATGAAATATTAGAGGCATACTTAAATATTATATATGTTGGTCCTAATATGTATGGTGTTGAAACAGCTAGCCAATATTATTTTAATAAATCTTCAAGGGATTTGACTTTAGAAGAATGTGCTTTTTTGGCAGGTATTAATAATTCTCCTAATTCTTATAATCCATTTGTAGAAGAGGATAATACAGAGAAAATAAATAAAAGAACAAAAACAGTATTAGCTAAAATGTTAGAATTAAAATATATAAATGATGAAAATTATCAAGAAGCTATTAATAAAGTAGATACTGGTTTGAAATTTAAAAAAGGACAAATTAATGCTGAAGATGCCGTATATTCTTATCATACAGATGCACTTATTTTAGAAATTACAGAAGATATTGCTAAGAAATATAATATATCTAAAACATTTGCTACAAATTATATTAATATGGCAGGATTAACTATACATAGTACACAAGATTCTGATGTGCAAAAAACTACAGAAACAGAATTTGAAAAAACAAAATACAAAAGAGTTTCAAAGACAGGTGGAGATTCTTCACAAGCTGCAATGGTAATTATTGATCATAAAACAGGAAATGTTGTTGCTTGTACAGGAGGGCTTGGTAAAAAGACAAAGGCAAGATCATTAAATAGAGCAACTCAAAGTATTCGTCAAACAGGTTCATCTATTAAACCATTATCAGTATTAATGCCTGCATTAGATAAAAAAATCATTACAGCAGCATCTATTTATGATGACACAGAAAGAGATTTTGCTAATGGTTATCATCCAACTGATTATAATCCATCTTTAGGAAAAATTACTGTAAGAAGAGCTGTTGAATCTTCACAAAATATTCCTTTTGTAGAAATAATGGAAGATGTAAAGCCGAAAACAGCTATTAAATATTTGAAAAAAATGGGAATTTCTACATTAACGGAGGAAGATGAAACTTTAGTTTTATCATTAGGAGGGTTACAAAAAGGTATTAGTCCACTAGAAATGGCAGGTGCTTATGCTACAATTGCAAATGATGGTAAATATATAGAACCTACTTTCTATACTATTATTGATAATAAATCTGGAAAAAATATTGTTAAAACTTCTCAACGAAAGAAAAAAGTAATTTCAAAAGAAGTAGCATATATTTTAAAAGAAATTTTAACACAACCAGTAACAGGAACATATGGAACAGCAACTTATTGTAAGATAAATGGTGTAGATGTTGCTGCTAAAACAGGAACGACAGATGAAAATTATGACCGTTGGTTATGTGGTTTTACACCATATTATACTGGTGTTACTTGGTATGGTTTTGATATTAATGAATCTATAGAATTTAATAAACGAAATCCAGCAGGTTTGTTATGGGCAAATGTTATGTCTAGAATTCATACTGGTTTGAAAAGTGCCAAATTTGAAAAACCAAATACAGTAATTAGTTGTAAAATATGTGCTGAAACTGGAAAAAAAGCAACAACAAAATGTCAAAATACTTATACAGAATATTTCTTATGGCTTACTGCACCAGATTTATGTACTAAACATCCTGGTTCAGAATTAAAAGAAAATTCAGGTGATAATAAAACACAAAATAAAGTAGAGGAAATTGTTCAAGGTATTACTCAAGATATTGATGCTGTTGATCCACAACAAGTATTACCAAATAATAATAAAAATCAAGAAAAACAAAATCAAATCCAAAATAATAATACACATATTAATAATATTACTAATACTACTAATACAGTAAATGCAAATAAAAATAATACAAATATTACAATAAATAATACAAATACCATTAATACTCAAACAAATAATTTAAATACAAATACTACTGTTAATGAAAATACTACAAATAAGACGAATAGTTCTAAAAACAATACAACACAAAATAATAAAAATACAGTAAATACAAATCCTTAAAATATAGAGGAGGTGAAGTAAGTATGAAAAAAATATTAATAGTAGAAGATGAAGAAAAAATAAGAAAAGAATTAGAAATATTTTTAAATAAAAATGGATTTAAAGCAAAGGGATTAGAGAAATTTGATAATACTGTGGAAGATATATTAAGAGAAAATGCAGATTTAATATTATTAGATATAAATTTACCATATATTGATGGACTATATATATGTAAAGAACTAAGGAAAACATCAAATGTTCCTATAATAATGTTGACAAGTAGAGATACAGAAATAGATGAATTAATTAGTTTAAATTATGGAGCAGATCAATATGTAACAAAACCATATAATATTCAGATATTGCTTGCGAAAATAATAGGTTTATTAAAGAGAAGTCAAAATGCAGGTTCAAATCAAGATAAATTAAACTGTGAAAACTTCATATTAAATGTATCTCAAAGTGCAATAGAAAAAGAAGATAAGAAAATAGAATTAACCAAAAATGAATTTAGAATATTGTATTATTTAGTTATAAACAAAAATAAAATTGTATCAAGAGAAGATATAATAAACTATTTATGGGAAAGTGAAAGTTTTATAGATGATAATACTTTAACTGTAAATATGAAGAGATTAAGAGATAAATTAGAAGAATTAGATTTGCAAGATATAATTGAAACAAAAAGAGGACAGGGGTATATATTAAGATGAATTTTAAAAAATTTGTAAAAGATAAATTATTATTAATTATTTTATTATTACTTTCGATAGTAATGGTAGAAATACTTTTATTAGTATATAAAATAGAGACTAAAATGAGAGTTATTATTGCTATTATACCTATTTTATTAATAAGTGTATCATTTATAGTAGAATATAATAAGAAAAAAAGTTTTTATAATAAGCTAAAACAGAAGATGTTAGAATTGAATGAAAAATATTTAATTCCAGAACTTATAATTGAACCAAATTTTTTAGAAGGAAAAATACTAAAAGAAATTTTAGAAGAAACAGGAAAGTCAATGCTAGAAAATGTAAATAAATATAAATATTTACAGGAAGATTATAAAGAATACATTGAATTATGGATTCATGAAATAAAATTACCAATAGCGGCAAGCAAGATGTTAATAGAAAATAATAAGACAGAAATAACAAAAAGTATTGAAGAAGAATTGGATAAAATAGAGAATTATATTGAACAAGCTTTATTTTATGCTAGGAGTAATACAGTAGAGAAAGATTATACAATAACTAAATCAAACTTAGAGAAAATGGTAAATAATGCAATACTAAAAAATAAAAATATTTTGATTTCAAGCAAAATTAATTTAGATTTGCATGATTTAGGAAAAGAGGTTTATACAGATAGTAAATGGGCTGTATTTATTCTGAATCAGATACTTCAAAATTCTATTAAGTATTTAAAAGATGAAAATAAAAAAATAGAAATATATGCAACAGAACAAAAAGAAAATGTTATTTTATATATAAAAGATAATGGTATAGGGATAAAAAAGGGAGAAATTACAAGAGTTTTTGAAAAAGGTTTTACAGGAGAAAATGGAAGAATAACAGAGAAAAAATCAACAGGAATTGGATTATATTTATGTAAAAAATTATGTGATAAATTAGGTTTGGGATTAGAATTAAATTCAGAAAAAGATATAGGTACTGAAGTAAGAATAGTGTTTCCAAAAGGAAGTTATATAAATATTTAAACTGGCATATATTGTCAGTTTTTTATCTTAGAAAAATAATAAAGTGACAAAAATGTAATAGAAATGTAAGATAAATCGATGGAAGCTAATGTTAAATGAGGATATAATAAAATCATAAAGAAAGGAGTTTTTAAAATGAATAATGTATTAGAAGTAAAAAATATTGAAAAATACTATGGAAACAAAAGTAATCTTACAAAAGCGATAGATAATATTAGCTTTAAAGTAGAAAAAGGAGAATTTGTAGGAATAATGGGGGCAAGTGGATCTGGAAAAACTACACTTTTAAATTGTATTTCTACAATAGACAGAGTTACAGCAGGACAAATTATTATTAATAATCAAGATATAACAAAATTGAAAGGAAACAAACTAAATAAATTTAGAAGAGAAGAGTTAGGTTTTATATTTCAAGACTTTAATTTATTAGATACTTTAACAGCATATGAAAATATTGCATTAGCTCTTACAATTCAAAAAGTAAAACCAAAAGATATTGATGAAAAGGTTAAAAATGTAGCAGAAAAATTAGGAATTCAAGATATTTTAAATAAATATCCATATCAAGTATCAGGTGGACAAAAACAAAGAATTGCATCAGCTAGAGCGATTATAACTAATCCTAAAATGATTTTAGCTGATGAACCAACAGGGGCATTAGATAGTAAATCAGCAAGACAATTGCTAGAAAGTTTTGAACATTTAAATAAAAATTTAGGGGCAACGATTTTAATGGTTACACATGATGCTTTCACAGCTAGTTATGCTAATAGAATTATTTTTATAAAAGATGGAAAAATTTTTAATGAACTTGTAAAAGGTAATGATTCGAGAAAACAATTTTTTGAAAAAATAATAGAGGTACAAACACTTCTTGGAGGTGATTTGAACGATGTTATTTAAGTTATCTGTAAAAAATATGAAAAAGAGTTTTAAAGATTATGCAATATATTTTTTAACATTAGTATTAGGTGTAGCGATATTTTATATGTTTAATTCTTTAGATAGTCAACAAGCTATGCTTGATGTATCTAATTCAACAAGAGAAATAATAAAATTAATGATTACAATGTTAAGCTATATTTCTGTATTTGTTGCAGTAGTTTTAGGATTATTAATAGTATATGCTAATAATTTCTTGATTAATAGAAGAAAAAGAGAATTTGGTATATATATGACACTTGGAATGGGGAAGAGACAAATTTCCAAAATAATATTATTTGAAACAATATTAGTAGGTATATTATCATTAATAGCAGGACTTATAATAGGAGTATTTGCTTCACAATTTATGTCAATATTAGTTGCAAAAATGTTTGAAGCGGATATGAGTAAATTTGAGTTTATATTTTCAAAAGATGCATGTATTAAAACTTGTATTTATTTTGCTGTGATGTATATCGCAGTTATGATATTTAATACTATTTCAATTTCAAGATATAAATTAATAAATTTATTAACAGCAACAAAGAAAAATGAAAGAATAAAAATTAAAAATCCTATTATTTCAATATTAGTATTTTTATTTGGAGTAGGACTATTAAGCTATGCTTATTGGAAAGTAACAGGAGATGTAAATTCATTAAATACAGCAGAAAAAATATTACCACCAATTTTAATGGGAATAGTAGGGACAGTTACAATATTTTGGTCATTATCAGGATTTGTGTTAAGAGTAGTTCAAGCAAGAAAGAATACATATTTAAAAGGAACCAATATGTTTGTACTAAGACAATTAAATAACAAAATTAATACAACAGTAATTAGTATGAGTGTTATTTGCTTAATGTTGTTTATGACTATTAGTATATTATCTGTTAGTTTATCTTTAAGAGCTACAATGCAAAAAGAATTAATTGAAATGACACCAGTAGATGTGAACTTATATAAAACAGCAAATTTACCAGAAAAATATTTACAATATGGAACTTATGGAAAAGAAATCTATTCAACATCTGAAGCAAGAGAAGATTCAAAAATACCAATTTCAGAAACCCTTAAAAATAATGGTTTAGATATGAATGTATTAAAAGATGTTGTAGAAATCCCAATATATGCAACAAATGATTTGACTTGGGAAAAATTTCTTAAAAACAAACTTGATGAAATAATGGTACAATATCCTAATTTGAAGTACAATACAGCAGAACAAATAGTGAAAATATCAGATTATAATAAAGTTGCTTCAATATATGGACTGGAGCAATATCAATTAAATGATGATGAATACATAATGCTTTGTGATTTTGATTCTATGAAAGAATTAAGAAATAGAGTATTGTCAGATGGTGAAAATGATTTAATAATAGCAGAAAAAAAATATAAATCAAAATATAATGAATGCAAAAGTGGATTTATAAAAATGTCAACAAATCATACAAATACAGGAATTATTTTAGTACCAGATAATTGTAATTTAACAGAAGATATTAAAGAAGAATATTTATTAGTAGCAAATTATAATGCAGTAACAGAAGAAGAAAAACAAAAAATAGAAACGATGTTTGTAAGTGAAGAATCTGGATTTGTTCAAAATTTAGCAGATAAAGGACTTAAAATAGATGGAATGACAAAAATATCATTGATAGGAGCGAGTGTAGGAATAGCAACAATAGTAACTTTTATAGCTATTTATTTGGGAATTATATTTTTGATAGCTAGTAGTGCGATTTTAGCATTAAAACAATTAACAGAAAGTTCAGATAATAAACAAAGATATACAATACTAAGAAAAATAGGTTGTGATGAAAAAATGATAAACAAAGCATTATTTAACCAAATAGGAATATTCTTTGGCTTACCATTAATACTTGCTATAATACATTCTATTTTTGGTATACAATTTGCAATGATATTGATGGAAGGATTAGCGAAATCAGAAGATTTGTTACCATCTGTAATAGCAACAGTTATTATTATCGGTGGAATATATGGAGCATATTTCCTTGCTACATATTTTGGAAGTAAAAATATTATTAAAGAAGAATAAATAAAAAGTAAAATATTTTGAGTTAGTATACTTGAAATATTTTATTTTTTTAAATAAAAAAGGTATTGACATATACTTTAGCATGTGCTAAAATGTATCCGTAAGGAGGAATAGTATGAATATAATAAATGATATTAGAGAAAAACAAAATCAACTTATAGTTATGATTAATACAACATTTGACGAACTTGTAAAAAAGGTTGAAGATTTACAGTCAGGAAATAATGAATACGAAAAAGAATATGAAAGTGTATATCCAATAACAAACACAACAGGATTTAAAGGAAAGAAGCCAATTGCAGTTAAAATATCAAATAAACGTATAACAGCTCCTACGTGGAAGATAGTTGTTGAAAAAATATTAAAACAAGCATTAAAAGATAGAGAGATGGAAAATAGATTAATGGCTTTGAGAGATAAAATATTAGGTAGAAAGAGAACAAGAGTGTCTTCTAGCAATGAGACTATGCGTAGTCCATTAAAATTAAATGAAAATTTATATATAGAAACACATTATGATACAGAAACATTAATGAACTTTTTAATACAGATTTTAAGTGAAATTCATTATGATTATAATAATATAGAAATAGTAATAAAAAATTAATAAAGAAGGTGTAAAGATGAAAAGAAAATTAAGAATGATAGAAGGAAAATGTCCACAAAATCATAAATGTCCAGCAGTAAAAGTATGTCCAGTAGGAGCATTATCGCAAGAAGGATTTTGTGCCCCAACAATAGATTATGATAAATGCATAGCTTGTGGTAAATGTTCAAATTTTTGTCCTAAAAAAGCACTAATATTAGAATAAAATTATAAGGAGTTAGAAATGAAAAATAAAAAAGTAATTATTATATGTTTAGTAATAGCTACTCTTGCGATTTTGTGTAGCATATTTTTAGTGGCATATAAACAGGTAAATATATCTAATAAAAAAAGTATAATAGGAACCGAAATTATCGAGCCAGATAGAATAGTGTATAGAAATTCTAAAGGAGAATATTTTGAATTTCTAAAAGGTGAGGAGCTATATGAAGAAATAAAAAATTTATTACAAAACTCTATTACAACATATAAGGAAGATGGAACAAAATTGTCAGACAATGAAATAGAGTCAATACATAATAAAACTTGTATTGAACTAGATTATAAAGTAGCAAGTAAGAATTATATTATTCAACTAGAAAACAATGATAAACAAGCAGTTATTAAACTTGCAGACGAAGGAGGAAAAGTCTGCACAGAAAAAATTAGTAATGTTAGAAAAATAAAAAAATCATTAGAAAATTTAACACAAGATTTATCATCACATACTTTAGAATATAAAGCAATGCTATCAAGAAATGAATTAGATACAATAGAATATAAATATTTAGAATTATTTAAAGAAATAAATTATAAAATTCATCAAGTAAAAATAGATAACTTTGAAGATTATGAAAAATTCAAAACAATTTGTAATCTAGCATTTGATGAAAGTATTACAGAAGATACATTTAAAAATAATATAGGAATTCTTACCATATCTTTAGTACCTAAAATTGATGTAAAAGTAAATATTGGAAATATAAAATATACATATGATAAATTAGAAAATGTAAATTATGGTTATAATGTACACTTATTAATAGTAGACAAAATTGTAAACACAGATTGTATTTATAATACAGATTTAACTGAAATAGCAAGCAAAATAGAATATGATAATATGAAAGTAAGCTATGATGATAAAGTAGATAATTTAGATAAAAATATATTTATGACAGATTTTAATAGTTTTTTAAATAAATATAGAAGCCTTAATAAAACTATCTCAAAGGATGAAGCTATTCGGCATAGCAGATAAAGGATTTGAAGAAGCTAAAAGAATTTGTGGTGCATATGATAAAAATACACAAATAATTACCGAAGAAAAAGTAATACCAAATAATTTTTTCACTAGAAAAATTTCAGAAGGAGATAAGCAATATGCAGAAAAAATAGATGCATATGTTTTTACAAGAGTAGATGATATGAAATTAAATGGTGTAAAAGTGTATGTAGATAAAATAATTGGAATGATTATAGGAGGTGCAGCATTTGGAGATTAGAAACACTATTGCATTTTCTATTTTAATACTTATAGGCATGGGCATATTTATACTTTATAAATATATTTATGCAATTTTTAAAATGTTTAA
This sequence comes from uncultured Clostridia bacterium, assembly GCA_963559365.1. Classification (GTDB taxonomy): domain Bacteria; phylum Bacillota; class Clostridia; order TANB77; family CAG-508; genus CAG-269. Next base: position 57,285 of record CAUWKC010000005.1, read on the forward strand.
GAAGAAAAAATTTATAATACCAATATTAATGATTTTACTTGTTATTTTTTTAACTGTTGGAATATTTTATATAAAAAATAATGTAAATTCTATTTTGAAAGATTCAATTATATCATTGATATATATATTAGGTATAATTTTAATACCAATGATAATCTTAGGATTTTCTGTAATAAATCAAAGTAAGTATAAAAAAATACAAATAGTAGTTTCGTTATTAATGCTAATCTACATATATGCTATTAATATGGAATTGTTAGTAATATCTGCAAAAATGATTATTACTAATTTATCAAATCATTCTATTTATGAATTATTAGAAAAAGATTATGATAATAATATAAATTTAATGTATTTAGAAGACTATGCACAAAAATTTGCTAAAAATGGTTATTTAAATAAATATGATATTACTCAAATTTTAGATTTGACAGACAAGAAGTCTAAAGAGATGACAATATATTACAAAGATGAAACATCAGACATAAATATTGAAACAACTAATAAAAATGATGAAGAAATGGAGAAACTAAAAAATATATTAAAAGCAGAATATTATAAATATAATTATGAAAAAAATGGAGAAAAACAAATAAAAATTTATATAGAAAGATATTTATTAGAACAAAAATTAAATCAAGAAATAAATGAAGATATTATACTAAAAGGAAATAAAAATACTGAAATAATTAAAAATATTAATAAATATGGTATAGATGAAAATAGTAATAGCTTCTGTTTTATGAACAAAATACAAGTGGATTCTAATGATGTGCAAGAAATAGAAAAATTCAATTTGTTATTTATCTATGACAAAGATACACAAAATTATGTACCAGTAATAGAAAATATTCAAAATTGTGCATTTATAGAATCTTATAAAGTATGTAATAATGCTATTGAGATTATTTTAAAAAAGGGAGTTAAACTTAAAGATACAGAATATACACTTAGAATTAATCGCTATAATGATGAAATACAAGTCAAAGATAGAGAAATTATCAATAATGCTTATTATTATGATTATGAACCAGTTGTTACTAAAATGGAAGGATATGAAAATAGAATTGTTTTGGAAATGAAATTTGATAGAAGTTATACGATAGAAGAACTTAAAAATATAGAAATTATATTTGGAAATTAAGGAGAAATGCATGATAAGAAAATTTAAAAAGAATGACATAAATGATGTAATGCAAATATGGAAAAATGAAAATATAAAAGCTCATAAATTTATTTCAAAAGAATATTGGGAAAATAATTATAGCTATGTAAAAGAAATTTTACCAAATTCAGAAATATATGTATACGTTATAGAAGAAAATATAGTGGGATTTATAGGATTAGACCAGAATTATATTGAAGGAATTTTTATTGATACAAATAATCAATGCAATGGTATAGGAACATCATTATTAAATAAAGTGAAAGAAAATAGGAATATATTAACTTTAAACGTATATAAAAAAAATATAAATGCTATTAAATTTTACAAGAAAAATGGTTTTATTATTACGAGTGAAAGTATAGACAAAAATACAAATGAAATAGAATATACTATGACTTGGAATAGTAATTAGTGCACTTTTTTAGATGTATAGACCAAAATTTGTTCTTATTATATAATAAATTCAATAGTTCAAAGTTCTTATGGAAGAAAAGAATAATGAGATTATTTTATTTGAAAATCAAGGTGTAAAATTAGAAGTAAACTTAAAAGAAGAAACTGTATGGCTTACTCAAGCACAAAGGGGAATATTATTTGATGTTAAACAATCTACTTTAAGTGAGCATATTAACAATATTTTTAAAGAAGGAGAATTAGATGAAAAAACTTCTATCGGAATTTCCGATAAAAGTTCTGGAGGTAGAAAATCAAAAATATATAATTTAGATGTAATTATATCTGTTGGGTACAGGGTTAAATCAAAGAATGGTGTGATTTTCAGAAAATGGGCAAATAAAATATTAAAAGATTATATGCTAAACGGAAATAAAAGAATTGCAGCAACCCTATTTATTTACTTTTTGAATTTTTATGGTATTTTATATAAAGATGGAATACAAACAATAGATAATAATACATTAACAGCTTTAACATTATTAATAGCAGAATCCAACCCAAAAGAAAAAGATATAATCATTGATTTAATTATGAATTTTTTAAATAATGATTAACTGATAGAGATAACATTTAAAGTTTAGTTAGTGATTTTGTGATATTATAACAACATATTCAATGTAGCAGAAAACAACATAACATATCATTTGCAAAATATCTTTAAAACAAAAAAATTAGAGCAAGATTCAGTTACTCAAAAAATTAGAGTAACTGCTTCAGATGGGAAAAAATATAATACAAATTTTTATAGTTTATATGCAATTATAGCAGTTGGTTATAGAGTAAATTCAAAAGAAGCGACAGATTTTAGAATTTGGGCAACAAAAACTTTAAAAGAATATATAAAAAAAGGATTTGTTGTTAATAGTGAAATGCTAAAAAATGGGTCTAAATTTGGTAAATACTACTTGGAAAAATGCACCAGATGGAAAAATACTTGAAACAGATGTAACAATAGCAAAAAATTATCTTTCACAAGAAGAAATTACAGAATTAAACAATCTAGTATCAATGTATCTTGATTATGCCGAAAGACAAGTAAAACTAAGAAAGATTATTTCAATGCAAGAATGGAAAGAAAAATTAGAAATATTTCTAAAAATAAACGAATATAACATTTTAAAAGATAATGGAAAAATAAAAATAGAAATAGCAGATAAATTAGCTTTAGATGAATATAAAAAGTATAGAGTTATACAAGATAAAAACTATATTTCAGACTTTGATGAGTTAGTAATTGAAACCAAAAAATTAAATAACATCTAAGCGACAACTTACAATAAGTAAGTAGGGAGTAGGGGGATTAGGCAATTTAAAAATCTCTTATTTGAAAACTACATAATAAAAATAATATATAGTAAACAAATTTTTAAAACAATAATAAATTATACAGAATTTTTTTAATACTTTCAGAATAAATTAAAATAAAAATATTAAAAGTAGTAAATAAAATTAGAAACTTTCAAAATTTTTATAATTAATTTTTAAATAATTAAAACTTGAAAAATTTTGTGCCAAGTTATATATTCTAAATTAGACATGTAAATTTAAAAATCTAGTATTTATATATAAAATAAGTATAAATGCTGATTTTTAGGTGTTTATTAAAAATACTGAAAAATGGTCAAAAAAGTGACGCACGAGAATCGATTTTAAGGCGTTTTTATTTTTTAGACATATAGTTTGTTGTTAGAATAAATGACTTGAATAAGTGTAATAGCAACGAATAGTAAGATTTTAATAGTTTTATATTTTACCCCTATGCCTTTTTACACAAAACTTTGATGCCGCGACAGTTTTTATAAAAATAAATAATTTTTAAAAAAGTATAGACAAATATTTGTTCTTGTTATAGTATATGTACAATAGTTCAAAAATACTAAAAGCTGTAATATATAAGTACTAAAAAATATACTAAGAATTAAATTTTATATAATAAAGGATGTGTTCTTATGGACGAAAAAAAGAATGAAATTATTTTATTTGAAAACCAAGGAGTAAAATTAGAAGTAAACTTAAAAGATGAAACTGTATGGCTTAATAGACAACAGTTAGCAGATTTATTTGATAGAGATATAAAGACAATAGGAAAACATATTAATAATGCTTTAAAGGAAGAATTAAAAGATGATAATTCAGTTGTCGCAAAATTTGCGACAACTGCTAAAGATGGAAAAAAATACAATGTAGAATATTACAATTTAGATGTAATTATGTCAGTTGGATATCGTGTTAAATCATCACAGGGTATTGTTTTCAGAAAATGGGCAAACAAAATATTAAAAGATTATATGCTAAAAGGTTATGCGGTAAATCAAAGAAGATTAGAATACTTGGAAAAGACTATAAAATTAATAGATATTGCTAATCGTATTGATGAAAGACTAGAAGGAAATGATGCAAAAGAAATATTAAAAGTAATTGGAGGATATTCAAAGGCATTAGACTTATTAGATGATTATGATCATAGAACTTTAAAGAAAATTAAAGGAAATATAGACGATAGGAAAATTAAATACCAAGAATGTATAAATATAATTAATAAATTAAGATTCAATGAAGAAAGTTCACTTTTTGCTGTTGAAAGAGATAAAGGATTAGAATCAATTATTGGAAATATTTATCAAAGTTTTGCACGGACAAGATATTTACAAGAGTATAGAAGAAAAAGGAGCAAATTTCTTATATTTAATAGTAAAAAATCATGTATTTGCAGATGGCAATAAAAGAATTGCAGCAACTTTGTTTATATATTTTCTAAATTTTTACGGAATATTATATAAAAACGGTAAACAAGTAATTGATAATAATACATTAACGGCTCTTACTTTATTAATTGCTGAATCGAATCCAAAGGAAAAAGAAGCAATTATAGATTTAGTGATGAATTTTTTGAATAATGAATAAAATTGGAGGTAAACAATAATAATGAAAGTATATATAATAAGACATGGAGAAGTCCCACATAACGCATTAAAACAATATAATAATGAAAATGAAGATTTAACTAAAAAAGGTATAAAACAGGCTGAAGAATTAAGAGAAAAAATAAAAACAATTGATTATGATATTATAATTTGTTCTCCTTTAATTAGAGCAAAGCATACAGCTAAAATTATAAATGTTAAAGAAAAAGAAATACTTATTGATAATAGATTAGAAGAAAGAAATCCCGGTAGTTTGTCTGGACAATCTCTAGATGTAACAAATAGAGACGAATACTGGAACTATTATACTGAAATACAATATGGAACAAGTGAAAATATACAAGAATTCTTTAAAAGAATATATAACTTTTTAGATGAATTAAAAATAAAAGACTATAAAAATGTCCTAATAGTGGCTCACAGTGGAGTATCAAAAGCATTTGATGGTTATTTTGAAGGTATAAAAAATGGTTTGTTCTTAGATAGAGGATTAAAAAATTGTGAAATAAAAAAATATGAATTCTAAAAAATCAGTAGAGTAGGGGGGATAGTCATATTATTTATGTTGTAGATTTATATTTAATATAAATATTTTATATATTAAAAAATAAAAAAAGATATAGAAAAATTTTGTGCAAAGTTTTTACAAAATAGAATTCGCTTCAGATTTATAATTAAAAATTTTTAAAATAAAAAATAAAATTACAAAAATGCAGATATAATATTTATAACACATGATCACTATGACCATTATTCAGAAGAAGA
>CAUWKC010000006.1:0-59175 GCA_963559365.1 uncultured Clostridia bacterium
CACAAAATCCTCTATTATTTATATAGATAGATGCCAAACCCTTTATATCCCAAGTCATACACCAGTTACGCCTTTCTAAAACCATTATATAGTAACAAAAAAAGTTGTTTTTTATATTGAAAATATTTTTATAACAAGATATAATGTAAAAAAATAAAGAAAAAGGATGATAAGAATGAAAAATAAAGAAAGAGGAGTTACATTAGTGACATTAGCTGTAACAGTTACAATATTAATAATTATTGCAGGAATTTCCATTTATAGTGGAAAAGATACAATAAAGAAAGCAGAATTAGAAGAATTAAAAACTAACATGTTATTAATAGAGGCAAAAGCAAGAGAATATGTAGAAGATGCAACTTTTAAAATGGGAATAAATCCAACAGAAGATAAAAAAACAGAAGTAAGAAAAAAAGTTTATGAAGGAAATGGAGAAGAAGGTGCACAACTAGCAGCAGGTAATACCTATCCAATTCCAAGTGAATTTGGAATAACAGATCAATCTACTTGTTATTGGCTAACACCAGAAGCACAAGCAAAATGGGGATTAGATAAAATAAAATTAGGAACTAATGAAAAATATCTAATTAGATTTGACGAACAAAATGTAACAGTAGAAATATATAATACAAAAGGATATCAAGGAAAATATTCTTTAACAGAAATAGAGAAAATCAAACAATAATAAATAAGCAAAAAAAGAGGAAATAAATGAAAGAAAAAGAAAAAGAACGATTAAAAGAACTAAAAAAAATAGAAAAAGAGTTATACCAAAAAGGATTTCAAAAAATAGCAGGAATAGACGAAGCAGGAAGAGGACCTTTAGCAGGACCAGTAGTAGTAGCAGGAGTTATCATGCCACAAGACTCTATGATAGAAGGAGTAAACGATTCAAAAAAAGTATCAGAAAAAAAGAGAGAAAAATTATATGACTTAATATTAGAAGAAGCTATAAGTTATTCAGTAGCAATAATAGAGCAGGACACCATAGACGAAATCAACATATTAAATGCAACCAAACAAGGAGTAACAGAAGTAGTTGAAGGATTTGAAACCAAGCCAGACTTAATAATAGTAGATGCTTTAAACCATATAAACACAAAAGGAATACCATATGACTCAATAATAAAAGGAGATGCAAAATGTTATAACATAGCAGCAGCATCCATCATAGCCAAAGTAACAAGAGATAGAATAATGAGGCAATGGGACGAAATATATCCACAATACGGTTTTGCTACACACAAAGGATATGGTACTGCCAAGCACATAGAAGCCATTCGTGAATGTGGACTATGTCCAATTCACAGAAGAAGTTTTACAAAAAAATTCAATTGAGACAATGGGGACGGTTCCAAAAGTTGTAAAAAGTTAAAATTTAAGTTAGAGAGGATAAAAAAATGAATATAATTGATATTATAGAGAAGAAGAGAGATAAAGAAGAATTAAGTAAAGAAGAAATCGAATTTTTTGTTTCAGGATATACAAAAGGAAGTATAGAAGATTATCAAGCAGCAGCTTTTATTATGGCTGTTTTTCTAAATGGAATGACAAACCAAGAAACAACAAACTTAACTCTAGCTATGGCAAATTCTGGTGAAATCCTAGATTTATCCCCATTAGGAGAAGTGATTGTGGATAAACATTCCACAGGTGGAGTAGGAGATAAAGTTTCATTAATTCTATTGCCATTAGTGAGTTCTTGTGGTGTACCTGTAGCTAAAATGTCAGGAAGAGGATTAGGATTTACAGGAGGAACTGTGGATAAATTAGAATCTATACCTGGTTACCAAACTTCTATTGAAATGGATGAATTTATAAAAAATGTACAAGAAATTGGAATTAGTTTAATTTCGCAAACCTTAAATTTAGCACCAGCAGATAAAAAAATATATGCATTAAGAGATAGTATTTCTTGTGTAGAAAATATTCCGTTAATTGCTTCTAGCATCATGAGTAAAAAAATAGCTAGTGGAGCACAAAAAATTGTTTTAGATGTAACTGTTGGAAAAGGTGCTTTTATGAAAAACATAGAAGAAGCGAGAAAACTAGCAAATACAATGATACAAATTGGAAAATTGGCTAATCGAGAAACAGTTTGTGTTTTGACAAATATGGATGAACCCTTAGGATATGCTGTAGGAAATTCTTTAGAAGTTAAAGAAGCAGTTAAATTTTTAAGAGGAGATATGCCAGAAGACGTACAACAAGTAGTATTAGAATTAGGAAGCTATATGTTAAAATTAGCAGGAAAAGGAGAAAATTTAGAAGAAAATAAAAATAAATTATTAGAAAATATCAATAATGGAAAAGCTTATTATAAATTCTTAGAATTAGTAAAAAAACAAGGTGGAGATATATCTTATTTAGAAGATTTAGAAAAATTTCCAAAAGCTATTTATATCGAACCTCTTTATAGTGAACAAGATGGAATTATACAAGAGATAGATAGCAAAAAAGTAGGAAAATTAGCTAGTACATTGGGTGCTGGAAGAGAAAAAAAAGAAGACTCTATTGATTTTTCTGTTGGAATTGTATTAGAAAAAAAGGTAGCTTGTCAGGTGAAAAAAGGAGATATATTAGCTTATATACATGCAAATGATGAGAAAAAGCTAGATTTTGTAAAAAAAGAATTGAAACAAGTAATTAAAATAGATGACAAAAAAATAGAAAAAGAAAAAGTGATTTTGGAAATAAAGACAAAAAACAATTGAAAAATTAATAAGATGTGATATAATAATAAGTAGTAATAATTAAAGAAAGGACAGATAAAAATGAAAAATAAGCAACAAAAAGTAAAAACAACAAAAAAAGCATATGATAAAGGGCAAGTATTTGTAAAAATTATGGCAGGAATATTAGCACTTTTAATGGTAGCTGGAACAGGAATAACACTTGTATATGCTTTAATGGCATAAAAAAAGGAGTAGCAAATGATAATAAATTTAGGAATGAATTGGGAAAATTTTTATAGAGACAATATAATGTCTTATATAAAATCATTACAACAAAATCCATTTGAATTAGTAACATTATTATTAGATTTAGCAATTGTTATTTTTTTGATTTACTGTTTTTTTAGAGTAGTAAAAGGCTCTAGGGCTTGGCAATTAATTAAAGGAATTGCATTATTGATTATAGCAACATGGGTTAGTGGATTATTTAATTTAAAAATATTAAATTGGATTTTAACAGGAATTATGAATTTAGGAGTAATAGCCATTATTGTTATTTTCCAACCAGAATTGCGAAGAGCATTAGAACAGTTAGGAACAAATAAATTAACAAAATTTTTTGGAATAGATAAAGATGTTTCAACAAAGACAAAAGAAGATATTTATAAAATAGTAATTGCAGCAACAGAACTTTCAAAAACAAAAACAGGAGCATTAATTGTAATTGAGAGAGATATAAAAATACAAGATATAATTTCAACAGGAATACCTATGAATGCAGAAGTATCGCCACAATTATTAGTTAATATTTTTGAACCAAAAACACCATTACATGATGGAGCAGTTGTTATTGCAGGAAACAAAATAGCAGCAGCAGCATGTGTACTACCATTGGCAGATGACAAAGATATTGCAAAAGAATTAGGGACTAGACATAGAGCTGCAATTGGAATTTCTAAACAATCAGATAGTATTGTTGTAGTTGTTTCAGAAGAAACTGGAAAAATGTCAGTAGCAAAAGATGGAACATTAATTGCTGATGTAAGAGAAGATGTTTTGAAAAAAATCTTAATTAGTAATATTGTAACAAAAAGATTTGCTATCGAGAAAAAAGAAAGAAAAAATAGATTAAAAGAAATTAGAGATAAAATTAAAAAAAATAAAAAAGAAAATCAAACAAAAGAAGAACAAACAAAGTAAGTCGCTTAAAATAGCGACTTTTGTTTATTGATAATTACAATAAAAGGAGAAAAAAATGCGAAATATAAAACTAACAATAGAATATGATGGAAAAGACTTTAATGGATGGCAAAAACAGCCTAATAAATTGAATATACAAGGAACAATAGAAAAGGCAATAGAAGAAATAACAGGAGAAAAAATAGAACTTTCAGCATCAGGAAGAACAGATAGTGGAGTGCATGCATTGGGGCAAGTTGCTAATTTTAAAACAAATTCTACAATTCCAATAGAAAAATTTCCAATTGCTATCAACAGTAAAATAAAAAAATCAATTGTAATAAAATCAGCAGAAGAAGTAGAAGAAAGATTTCATAGTAGACTTTGTTGTAAAAAGAAAACATATCGTTATATTATAAACAATACTAAAGAGGGGACTGCTATTTACCGTAATTTAGAAACCCATATTCCAATAAAATTAGATGTTAATAAAATGAAACAAGCTATTTCTTATTTTGAAGGAGAACATGATTTTAAAGCTTTTAAAGCAAGTGGAACTAGTTCTAAAAGTAGTGTTAGAACAATTTACAAAGCAGAATTGATAGAAAAAGAAAATAATAAAATTTGGATAGAACTAACAGGAAATGGATTTTTATATAATATGGTAAGAATTATAGTAGGAACATTAGTAGATGTAGGCTTAGGAAAAATAGAACCAGAAGAAATAAAAAAAATAATAGAAGAAAAAGATAGAGCAAAAGCAGGAAAAACATTACCACCACAAGGGTTGTATTTAGTAAAAGTAGAATATGAATAAAATTAACAAATAGAATAATAAAGGCATAAAATATAGTAAAAATGAAAAGGAGAAAAGTTATGAATAATTTACTTATATTTTTTGCCTTGCCAGTGGCAGTAATTATTATATCAATTGCTTTACAAAAAGTTTTAAAATGTCCTGCTTTAGTGGCTGGAGTTATTTTTTCTATTTTTTTAATAGTAACTTTTGTTGTTAACAATATAATATTTTTGATAGCTACTATAGTATATACAATTCTTAGCTTTATTACAGCTTATTTAATGTGTGTAATAGTAAAAATTTTAGAAAGAACAAGAAGAACAAATGAAAAATGTTGTTGTAGTCAACCTCAAGTTGTAGAAGAACGAAATTCGCAAGGATGTACTTATCAAATTACTAATTCAGACGGTGTAAGTGCAAGAATAAATATTGTTCCTAATACAGGTAATAATAGTTGTTCCTGTAGAAGAAGATAATTTAATATTACTTGAAAAAAAAGGAAATATATGTTATGATAAAAAAACAAAATAAAAAGGAGAAGAAACAATGTTAGAAATAGTATTAGATGCAATAATAGATAGCATAAAATTACTTCCATTTTTATTAATTACATATTTAATCATGGAATATATAGAACACAAAACAAAAGACAAAACAAAAGAAGCAATAAAAAAATCAGGAAAATTTGGACCATTAATAGGAAGTATACTAGGAGTTTTTCCACAATGTGGTTTTTCCGTTTCAGCAACAAATTTATATGCAGGTAGAGTTATTACATTAGGAACTTTGATAGCAGTATATCTTTCAACATCAGATGAAATGTTACCTATTTTTTTATCAGAAGCAGTACCAATTACAACTATTTTATCCATTCTTGGCATTAAATTAGCAATAGGAATGATAGCAGGTTTTGTAATAGACTTTGTAATAAGATTAAGAAAAAAAGAAGAAAAAGAAGACAAAATTGTAGATTTATGTCAAAAAGAAAATTGCCATTGTGAACATGGAATTGTAAAATCAGCATTGATACATACAATACGTATTTTTATATTTATTTTAATAGTAACAACTATTGTAAATTTAATAATTTTTTGGGTAGGAGAAGAATCAATAGCAGGATTTTTACAAAATCAACCAATATTTGGTCCTGTGATAGCAGGGATAATAGGTTTAATTCCTAATTGTGCAGCGTCAGTTATTTTAACACAATTATATTTAGAAAATATAATTTCTGTCGCTACTATGATATCAGGATTACTAGTAGGAGCGGGAGTAGGATTAGCTGTTTTATTTAAAATGAACAAAGGAATAAAACAAAATATAAAAATTGTGGCATTATTATATGCAATTGGTGTAATATCAGGAATTTTCATTGAAATAATCGGAATACAATTTTAATCAAAAAAAGAAATTGAATTTTTATAAATAACTCAATTTCTTTTTTTATTATATAAATTTATTATTATTTCTTTTTCTTGAAATTTACGATAATAGCATCTTCATTGTCAAATAGATATTTTGAATCAGTTACATCTGTTTGAACAGGATTAAATTCATCTCTTTCATCAATAAAATCAAGATTTTTTAAATCAAATTTCTTTTTAGTATTTGAACTAGTATCATCTTCTGTTGCTGTTGTAACACCATCAGAATATTTACCAAAATCATAATTTTTAATTTTTTGTGGTTCTTTGTAACGTGATTCCAAGAATTTCAATAGTCCACATCCAGCTTGCAATTTTCCTTTATCTCCTCTGATTAAATATGCACATTTTGTTAATGTTAAAGCTTGTAATTTACCAATCTTTAATGTAGTAATATATTTCCATTCAACATTACCTACTTTAGAATCATATTCTAGTTTTTCCATATTCATAGAGTTTGAAAATTTCCATTCTCTGTGGGTACCAAATTCATTTGACCACCATTCAATTTCATCATGTTCAGCATTACCTGTAAAGATTTTATTAGTACAGTTAGATAAGATAAGAGATCTAAAGTTTTCTTTTTGTCCGTGTGCTTCAAGTTGTGATAAACTTTGTACTGAAATGACAGATCCTACTTTGAATTTTCTATACAAGGTAAACATTGGCTCTGTTGCTTTACAAATGAAATCAGCGAATTCATCTACATAGATAAAGTGAGGAATACGTGTTGCTTCAATTCCTGGTCTTCTTAGTACAGCATTTTGCATAGAAATTAAATAAAATAATCCAAATGCTCTGTGACCAGAAGCTCCTAAATCACCTCGTCTAGTACAAATAAATATAACTTTTCCTTCTTTTAAAGCATCATCAAAATTTATATTGTTATGTCTATTACATAAAATTGGTTTAATACCTGGAATTCTTAGTAAATTGTCTAATTGACTGATAGTACTATAAATGTATCTTTCCATTAGATTTTTGCCAGGTGCATTTTGATAAAAGTTCTTTTTGAAATAGGTTAATTGTATTTTATATTTTTCTCTTAACTCTTCATTATGTGCCATAATTTCACACATTTTTTCTATTAATTCAAAATTAGTGAATAAGCTTAGTAAGTCTTCCATATTAGGAAGTGCTCCTTCATTCATTCTTGGGTACATTTCTTTTAATAATATAGCAACATTTTCAATAGCTTGTGTTGAAATATCTTCTCTATAGGCTTGTTCTGTACCATTAGGAGAAACTAGATATGTAGATTTTAGAACAGATGAGATTGTAACAGCAATTTTTGATGGGTCTTCATATACAAAAGGATTTAATCCAATTGAACTGTTATTAGATGGATCAATCATTTCATAAGGAATACCAAAATTTTCACAAACTTCTGTCATATGGCTAATAACTTCATAATCAGGAGCCATTAATGTAATTCCTAAATCACGGTAAACCATTTCTCCATTTATGCTACCTAAAGCCATTTTCTTTAAATAAGCATTAAAAACAGATTCTTTTCCACTTACTGGTGTTAGCATATTTAAATTAAAATTTTTGTTTAGATAATCATTATTATATGGTTTATTTAGTGTTGCAATTTTTGTTTTTAAAGCTGTAAAACCTAATTCTTTAGAAGCTTCTTTAAAGAAATGTTTTCTTTCAATGTCTTTAGCTATTAATGGTTCATATATTAAAGATGTTTTTCCAGTTCCAGAACCACCACAAACAAATAAAGATTGATAACGAGAGGTTTCTGGCATAGTAATTTTACGACCATATTCATCATCAGTACAAATGTAAACATCACAAGTATAAGGTCCATGGTCTTTTTTTGAATCGGCTAAGCTTATTCCACGGAAATCCCAGATAGAACGTAGGTAAAGTGGATTATCATTAATACCGAAATATAACCATTTAAAGAAAGGATATACAGTAAGTAATGGTAAATATAATGAAATACTAATAAAAGCAGGTGTTACTAAGTCTGAAAATTCAGAAATTAATTCTGTATAGTTTGGAATTGATAAAAATAGTAACCATGCTCCCATGTTAAGCCATTGAGTAAACATGGAAAGAGTAATAATATAAAAACCAATACTGAATAGATAGAATAATGTTATCTTATAGGCTTTGTTTTTAGAAAATTTAGAAGTAGGGGAAAAAGCAAAAGCAAAAACTGGACAGGCTAATGCAAAAAGATATGTAATTGGTCCCCAATAAGAATAAGAAACACCAGTAAAAATCATAAGTAACATTTCTACAAGTCTATCTACACATAGATAGACAGTTATTAAGGTTAAAATATAAGTAGCAAATGTGTTTCTATCTGTATTTAATTTTTTTAGTAATTTATCGATATATTTCATGTAAAAGAATCCCTTTCTTCATTATAATCATACATATATATTATCCTACAAAATCATGAAAAAAACAAGGGGTTTAGTCAAATTAATTGCTAAATTCAAGAAAAAATGTGATTGTTTGGAATAAAAAATGATAATCAGAATATAATAAAGATAAAGTTTCATAAAAAGGAGTTATTTTATGCAAAATGATTATTATATAAGAGAAGAAAAAATAATAGAAAAAACGGAAATTGAAAAAGAAAAAGATCTTATAAGAATGATTATCAAAACAAGAGAAGAATTAAAAGCAGCAAATAAAAATTTTGAATATGCTCAAGATGAATTAGTAGATTATTATACTTATCAAATTAAAGCTAATCAAGCAAAACTAGATTACTTAATTAAACTAGCAAAAACAAAAGGAATTGAAGTAGATATGATTGGTGATATGCAATTTACGTTATGGGATGAAGAAGAAGCAGGATAAGTAATATTTGTCCAATTTTTAACATAGAAATGGTAATAAGAAAAAACACCATTTTACATGATAGGAGTTGGACGAAAATGGATTTAAATATAATTACATATTTGACTTGTATTTGCTTGCTTTTTATATTTGGAAGAATTTTTATAATTCCTTTAAAAAAAATATTAAAATTAATTATGAATTCTATTTTTGGTGGCATTTGTATTTATGTAATTAATTTAATTGGTTCTAGCTTTGGATTTCATATTGGTTTAAATTTTTTTACAAGTATTTTAATTCGGATTATTAGGATTACCAGGTGCTGTTTGCTTAATTGTTGTAAAACTATTAATTGGAACATAAAAAACAACCGCTATATACGGTTGTTTTTGTATTATTCTACAGTTACAGATTTAGCAAGATTTCTAGGTTTATCAACATCTAATCCTTTTTCTTTAGCAATATAATAAGCTAATAATTGTAAAGGAATAATCGACAAGATAGGAGAGACAATAGGATTTGTTTTTGGAATTTTAATTGTCATATCAAATCGATTTTCATCTATATCTTGGTTAGTAATAACTAATGTTTTTGCACCACGTGTTACAACTTCTTGAATATTACTAATCATTTTTTCTACTAATTTTTCATCTGTAATGGTGCTAATAACAGTGATATCATTTTCAATTAAGGCTATAGGTCCATGTTTTAATTCTCCTGCTGCATAACTTTCAGAATGGATGTAAGAAATTTCTTTTAATTTTAAAGAACCTTCTCTAGAAACAGTTTCATCAATACCTCTGCCTAAAAAGAAAATGTCTTTTTCTTGATATATTTTTTTCGCAAATTTTATAATTGGTTCTGATAATTTTAAAGTTTCTTCTACTTTTTTTGGTAATTCTATAATATCCTTTTTTAACATAGAAACTGTTTTTGTATTAGTTTCTAATATTTCAGCAAAATAAATAGCCAATATAGTAATTAATATAACTTGAGAAGTGTAGGCTTTTGTAGAAGCAACTGCTATTTCAGGTCCAGCATGTGTGTAAATAGAATAATCTGCTTCTCTAGTAATAGAACTTCCAATAACATTACTGATAGCCAAAGTTTTTGCTCCTTTTTCTTTGCAAAGTTTTAAAGCAGCAATTGTATCAGCTGTTTCTCCAGATTGAGAAATAAAGATACATAGAGTTTTTTCATCAACTAAAGGATCTCTATAACGAAATTCAGAAGCGATATCTACTTCTGTAGTAATACCACAAAGTTTTTCTATGGCATTTTTTCCTGATAATCCAGCATGCATAGCAGTACCACAGGCAACAATATATATTTTACTAAGACTATTTAAATAATCTTTTGTGAAATTTAATTCATCAAATTCACATTTAGAAGAATTGCTAAATTTTGCTCCTATAGTTTCTCTAATAGCATTAGGTTGTTCATTAATTTCTTTTAACATAAAATCTTCATATCCATCTTTTTCAGCACTAGAAGCATTCCATTCAATTATTTGAGCTTCTTTTTCAATTTGTTTTAAGTCTTTATCATAAAATTTGATATCATTTCTAGCTAAAACAGCTAATTCAGAATCATTTAATAAATAGAAGTTTCTAGTAAAAGAAAG
The DNA here is from genome assembly GCA_963559365.1 of uncultured Clostridia bacterium. Taxonomy (GTDB): domain Bacteria; phylum Bacillota; class Clostridia; order TANB77; family CAG-508; genus CAG-269. The sequence goes on from CAUWKC010000006.1 coordinate 10,510, forward strand.
GATTGCTGGAATATCAGAAGAAATATAGTTTTCATCTTCTCCTTTTCCAATAACAAGAGGGTTATCTTTTCTTGTAACAATCATATTGTCAGGGAAATCTTTACAAATAATTTCTATTGCGTAACTTCCTTTAAAATCATAACATGCTTTTTGAACAGCACGTAAAAAACTTAATTCATCTTTTTTCTCATCTTTTGAATAATAATAATGAACTAAATTTGGGATAACTTCAGTATCTGTTTGTGAATAAAAAGTATATCCATTTTCAGTTAAGAAATTTCTTAATTCATGATAATTTTCTATAATTCCATTATGAACAACACTAAAAGTTTTACTATTATCCATATGTGGATGAGAATTTTCTTGTGATGGTTTTCCATGTGTTGCCCATCTGGTATGAGCAATACCAATGGTTCCTGTTAAATCATCGATTCCTTTCAAATTATATAAATTTTTAACTCTTCCTTTATCTTTCATAAGAGAAAGACCATTTTTTTCGATTGTTGAAATACCAGCAGAGTCATATCCTCTGTATTCTAATCGAATTAACCCATTTATTAGTATTGGGCTTGCTTTTTTTGTTCCTATGTAACCTACAATTCCACACATAGTAAATCCTCCTTAAAATAAAATTTTGTTGGAATTGAAAGTATGCAAATAAAAGCTTAAATCTATTAATGTTTGTTACAGTATTACTACTGATTTTTAAGTTAATAGTATGACTTTAAGCTAAAGCCACTAAGGCATCCGCCGAATTTTTCGATTACCCTAGACCTCGTCAACACAAGTGGTGTTCAGGCGCTTTATAAAAAATTAATATCCTCCTTCTTTAGAAAATAATTTGCATGTCTTCCAATTTACGTTATTATATTACAATAAAAAGTAAAAAGAAGCAAGTACTAGCAAAAAAAAAATAAAGGATTGAATTAAAAAGAAATTTATTATATAATCAAAGCATAATAAAAGGGGGGATTAGGATGCAAGAAATAGGAATAATTGTAGCAATGGATGAAGAAAGAGAAGCCATAATAAATATTATGACAGATGTAACAGTAGAACGAATTTATAATTTAAGATTTTTAAAAGGAAAAATACAAGGGAAAAAATGTATTTTAGTAAAAAGTGGAGTAGGAAAAGTAAATGCAGCTAGAACTACTCAAATAATGATTTCTAAATTTAATATATCATATATAATTAATTTAGGAGCAGGAGCATCCATCCATAGATTATTAAATATAGGAGATGTAGTCATTGGAAAAAAAGTAGTACAACATGACTTTGATATTACAGCATTTGGACATAGTAAAGGATATATAACAGGAGTAGGAGATAGTATTATTTGTGATAGAGACTTAGTAAATGAATTAGAACAAATAGTACAATCTTTTCCAGAAAGAAATTACAATATTAGGATAGGAACCATAGCAACAGGGGATATTTTTTGTACAGAATCATGGATGAAAGATAAAATAAGAGCTAAATTTGATGCAGATGTAGTAGATATGGAATGTGGAGCTATTGGGCAAGTATGTTATTTAGACAACATACCATTTGTAGTAATTAGAAGTATATCTGACACACCAAATGGAAATAATGCAACAACATTTGATGAAAATTTAAAATTAGCATCTAAACGTTGTGCAAATCTATTAAAAGAATTTCTAAGCTAAACGGTCTTTTTTGGGACGGAGAAAAAAACTGTTATACTAAATTTTTTGTATTTGTGTATAATTTTTTAAAATTAGTGTATAATCTAAGAAATAGAAAGGAGAGATTTTATGGATAGAAAAATTAAAGTAGTACAATATGGAGTAGGAAAAATGAGTGTCTATACTATGAGATATGTTTATGAAAAAGGAGCAGAAATAGTCGGAGCAATTGATTTAAATCCTGATTTGATTGGAAAAGATATAGGAGACATCATGGGAACTGAACAAAAAGGAGTAAAAGTAGTTTCCTTAGAAGAAGCAGAAGCTATGATGAAAGAAACAAAACCAGATGTAGCGATTGTTACCACTATGAGTTTAATTCGTGATGTAGAAGATGCATTAACATTATGTGCAAAATTAGGAATAAATGCTATTACTACTTGTGAAGAAGCATTTTATCCAGCTAATTCAAACCCTAGTATAACAGAAAAAATTGACGAAATAGCAAAAAAGACGAACTGTACAATAACAGGAAGTGGTTATCAAGACATATACTGGGGACAATTAATTTCTAGTATTGCAGGCTCCACACAAACCATTAAAAAAATCAAAGGAAGTTCAAGTTATAATGTAGAGGATTATGGGATTGCATTAGCACAAGCTCATGGAGCAGGATTAACATTAGAAGACTTTGACAAACAAGTAGCATCTGTAGATAGAATCACAGATGAAGAAAGACAAGCTATGATTGAAAAAGGAGAATACTTACCATCTTATATGTGGAATGTAAATGGATGGTTATGTGATAAATTAGGATTAAAAGTAAAAAGGCAAACACAAAAAACAGTACCACAAACCCACACAGAAGATATTGAATCTTCTACATTAGGAATGACAGTAAAAGCAGGAATGGCAACAGGTATGAGTGCTGTTGTTACAACTGAAACAGAAGAAGGAATTATAATTGAAAGCGAGTGTATTGGTAAAGTATACTCAAAGGAAGATTTTGATAAAAATGAATGGACAGTAATAGGAGAGCCAGAAACGACATTAATTATCAATAGACCATCTACAGTTGAATTGACTTGTGCATCTGTTGTAAACCGCATACCAGATGTTATAAACAGTAAATCAGGTTATGTTCCAACAGAAGAAATGGGAGAATTAAATTATAAAGTGAAACCTCTAAATGAATATGTAAAATAAGCTAGTACCTAAAAAATGGAAAAAGAACTTGATTTTCAAGTTCTTTTATGCTATAATAGTAATGTATGAGGTGAAAAAAATGCAATTACAAGAAAATAATGTAAAAACAAATAGAAAATTTTCAGAAGTAATAAAAGGGATATTATTGAACCCAATTATTTTTCTTGGGAAAATGTCAGGAGAAGGCTTTGGGGTGGAAGAAGACGAAGTTGACTTACCAAAAGAATTACAAGAAGTAAGTGATAAAATAACCAAAAAGGGAATTGCCATGAATGAAAGCTATGGTTTAAATGATTATAAAAAAGCTTTAAAGAAAGATATTCAGGTAACAAAATCTCCAAAAGTTGAAAAAACAGAACATAATAAAACAATAAAATTAGAAGATAAAGAAAGATAAAAACACAAGAAAATAAAATTTCTTGTATTTTTATCTTGACAAATTGAAAAACTACCTTTATAATAAATAACGTCGTAGAAATATGGCGAAGTAGCTCAGTTGGCTAGAGCATTCGGTTCATACCCGAAGGGTCATGTGTTCGAATCACATCTTCGCTACCAAGAAAAAAATACTGAAAGTAGCTTATATCTAAAGATATAGGCTATTTTATTTTTTTGGTTAATAGATTATGGAACATTTTTAAATTGTATAAATCTTAAAGGAGATATTGATTTGAATAATATTACATATATTGGAAATTATATATGATGTATTAGTACTGGTATTTATCCAGTACTTTTTTGCACTTGAAATATTTTATAAAAACATAAAAATCACTTATAAAGAAAAAATAAAAAAGAAATAAAATCTTAAAAATATTTTTCGTAAAACAAAAAGACTATTTCGTAAAAGTAATGAATAAAATAAAAACAAAGATGATATTATCATAACAGATAATGAGGTGAAGAAATGATAGATAAATTCTGTATGTTTCTAACCAATAAAATTAGAAAAGAAATGCCAGAAATTAATGATGAAAAAGCAGAAGTCATTAATTATGGACTTCAAAATATTATTGGAGAATTACCAAAAACATTTTTAGTATTAATTATTGCTTTGTTTTTAGGAATATGGAAAGAAACTTTATTAACTTTTTTCTTATTAATACCATATAAAAATGCATCTGGTGGATTTCACTTAAAAACGCATTTAGGATGTATTATAGGAACAACGCTTTTTTATTGTGGAATAGCAATACTTTCGAAATCAATTATATTAACAGAAATTATAAAATATATTTTAATAGGTTGCATATGGATTTTTGGAATGATAATGATAAAACTATATGCACCAGCAGACACTGAAAATGTTCCAATTTTAACAAAAAAAGAAAGAAAAAAGAATCAAATAATTTCTTATATTACATTTACAATTGGATTATTAATAGCAGGACTTATTAAAAATCAAATAATTTCTAATATTATTATATTTGGTTACCTATTACAAACTCTAACAATAACAAAATTAGCATATAGATTAACAAATAATAAATATGGATATGAAGTATATACAAATACTTCAACAGAAAATGCTTAATATAAAACATAAGCCGGCATGTTTTGTGTTATATAAATTACTAAAGAGGGGGAGATTTTAATATGTTAAAATTCTTAGCAAAAGTAGCAGAAAAATATGCAACTTCAACCAATACAGCTTGTAGAGTAATTTGGATATTCCATCAACCAAAAATGCCAGCAAGTTTAATTAAAAAAGATTAATAAATTTGCATTGGTAAAAATAGGACGAAATATTATTTTTACCAATGATGTAACTTAAAAGTTATATTTATACAATCCAACAAAAAAACAGCTTTTTTCAAAGCTGTTTTTTTGTATAAAAAATTAATAAATTTCTAATTGTTGAGAGAAGAATTTATTAGTTTTTGAGGTATATAAATTAACATTTGAATTTTTCTTTATAATTTTTCGTACTTCCCATAAACCTAATCCAGTATGATTTTCTTTTTCAGTATTTCCCTTTTCAAATATTGTTTCTGTATTAATTTCTTTATTTTTGTAGGTGTTTTCAATTATTATTAGTTGTCTATTGTTTTTATTATCATTTCTAAAAGTAATATTAATAATTTTTTCATTACATTCTAAGCTAGCTTCAATGGCATTATCTAATAAAATACCTAAAATTCTAGCAAATTCATAAATTTTCATTTTTAGAGTTTGTAAATCTAGTAAAAATGTCATATTAATTTTTATATTTTTAGATTCTGCTTGATGATATTTATTAGTAAGTAGATTATATATACCGTGGATTGTTTACGATTTCAGGATTTAATAAATATAAATTGTTTACTTTTTGACAATCATCTTCTAGCTGTAAGTAATAGTTTTTTAAACCTTCTATATCCTCTGTACGGATATATCCACCAATAGTTGTAACAATATTATCAAAATCATGTTTAAAACCGCGAACATTATCATGTAAAATATGTAAAGTTTTGTTATACTCTTCTGCACTTTCTAATTTTTTAGTTGTTAGTGTTAATTTCATTATACTAGTTAAGCTATATACACTAATTATAAAATAAGCTAGTAAGGATATAAAACTTAAAAAAGTAATAATCATTGGTAAAGTGTCTACATAATAAAATAGAATAAAAGTTTGTACAATTAAAGCAATTATTCCAAAAATGAAATTTGATACTAGAGTCATTTTACTTTTTTTATCTATGTCATCATAGAAAGTTATTTGTAAATTTCTATGATTGAATATTAAAATTAATAAATAAGTAACTAAATATATTGTCATTGTATAAAGAAAATTATAAATAGGGATATTAGCTAATTCATCAGTTGTTATATGGAAGATATTTAAGTAAGGACTTAAAATCAAACTACCTATTAAAGCAATTATCAATAAAGAAGATACAGTAGAAATTAAAGTTTTTAAAATAGATGCTTTAAAGATAAATAATGCTAATATAAAGAAAATAAGGTAATTAAAAAATAAATTATATGGTTCAGGAACAATGTAGCTAACAATAATAGTTGGAATAGTGTATAAAACAACATAGTATATTTTACTTATCTTAGTTGATTGGATGTTTAAAATAGTAAGAAATAACATCATCGATAAATAAACTTCCAAAAAAGTTAAAGGCAACATAATTAATTCTGTTATAAATTCATTTGAAGTAGTTAATAAACTCCATATATTGTTAAAAATTTCCATAATTTTTTAAAACCTCCATAAAATCTCTTTTGTATTTAGGACCAATATCACAGGTATTACCATCTTTAAAAGTAATTGTACCAGAAACAGGTTCCACATCTTTAATCTGACTTAAATTAGCAATATAAGATTTATGACATCTAATATAAGTATCAGGTAATTTATCTTGAAACTTATTAAAAGAGCTATAAGTATCATAATCACGAGAAGAAGTATGGAAAACCAACTTCATTCCATCTCTTTTAACATATTGAATTTCAGCTTCATCAATAATAGTATTTTTATTATCAATTTTAATATATCGTTTACTTACCTCATTAGCATCTTCAAATAAACGATTTACAGTTTCCTCTAATCGGTCATAAGTAATTGGTTTAGCAAGATAATCAAAAGTCTTGTATTTATAAGCAACCATAGCATACTCCAGATGTCCAGTTGTAAAAATAATATAAGAATTTTTCTTTCTCTTTCTAATTTCTTCAGCTAACTCTAAGCCACTTTTGTTAGACTTTAAATTAATATCCAATAATAAAACATCAACAACATTATTATCAATATAACTTAAAATATCATCACTATTATCTGATTTAAACACGACAGAAGCATTATAATTATTTTTAGTAAAAATAGATTCTAACATTTTTCCTAATCGGTCTAAAATATTTAAATTATCATCGCAAATTACGAAATTTAGCATGTTACACACCCTTTATTTTTATGATAGAAAAAAATATGGAAACAAGGTTTGACAAAATATATCAAATTACCTTAATTTTCCAGACATACTAACAATATAATCTAAAAAGTGAAACTTGTCAATAGTAATTTACAAAATTATCCAGTTAGTAAAACGATTAATATTACTAAAACACGCCGTAAGAACTTAAAATATGACAAAGAAAAATAAACTTAAAATGTTATATAAAAAGGTAGATATAAAAAATACAAAAACTTAAAAATAAAAAATGTTGAATTATAAAAAAAAATAGTATATAATAAAAACACAAATAATTGAGACAACAGGGACAGTTCAAATTTGTCTCACGAATTTAGTAGATTAAAGTTGAAAAATGTCGAAACACTTTACTTAAGCAAAATTCGACAAAAAAAGATAAAAAAGTGAGACAAATTTGAACTGTCCCTGTTGTCTCATCTTCAAAAACTGGCTTGCCATTTTTATTAATATAGTTATTTTTTTAAAGATAAAAACATAAATATTATAAAGAAATGGGGAGGAATTAGAATGAAGAAAGTTATAGTAATAACATTGTTGATGATATTAGTTTTTTCTTTAAGTGTTATTGAAATGAATCATAAAGATAATACAGCTATAAAAACTAATGTAGAAAATGGTATAAGTAACAAAAAAATAGGATGGGGTATAAAAAGAAACAATAATCATGAACAGCCAGATGTAGGAACTTATAATAAAAAAGTATTAGAAGAAAATGAAGGAATTTGTTTAGGAAATTCAGAAAAAAAAGTAATTTATTTAACTTTTGATCAAGGATATGAAGCTGGTTATACACCACAATTACTAGAAATATTAAAAGAAAATCAAATAAAAGCAACATTTTTTTTAACAGCTCACTATGTAAATACACAACCAGATTTAGTTAAACAAATGATAAACGAAGGGCATATTGTAGGAAATCATACACCTAACGCTTTAATGTCTTAAATATTTATAACATACTAATAAATAATTAATAAAATGTGGAGAAAGAGATATGAAAAATATAAGTAAAATAATAACAAATATAGTAAGAATCAGTATAATATTAATTGGATTTTTATTGATTTTTAAACAAGAATATAAAAATATAGGAATTTTAGTATTAACTTTTTTATTAACTTTTTATGATAAAGTAGTAGAAAGAATTTTAAAAATAAAATTAGATGAAAAACTAAAAATTTCATTAATACTATTCATTTTTGGTGCACAATGTTTAGGTACAGTTTTAGGATTTTATCATAAATTTTTATGGTGGGATACAATGCTACATACTTTATCTGGAATTATCTTCTTTTTAGTAGGACAAGAAGTCATAAAACAATTAGATAGTAGTAATAAATTAAACAGTAAAATAATTATAGCATTTGGAATTTGTTTTTCTTTATCAACAGGAGTTATTTGGGAAATATTTGAATTTTTAGTTGATAGTTTTTTAGGGCAAAACATGCAAGTTGCTAGAGATGGTATAGGAAGAGAGGCTCTTATGGATACAATGGTAGATTTAATTTCAGTAACTGTGGGAACATTAATTATAGTAGTTATTAAAGTTTTAAAAAATAAAATAAAAAAAGGAGAAAAAAATGAAAAAAGCAAGAACATATAGAAAAAGAGATTTAACAGTATATATAGTATTAAGAATATTAGTAATTATAACAATTGTAGTACAAGCACTTAGAGGAAATTTTGAAAATGTATTTTTAGGAATATTAACCTTGATTTTATTTACAATTCCTTCAATTATAGATAAAAAATTAAATATAAAATTACCAAATGCATTAGAAACAGTTATATTACTTTTTATCTTTTCAGCAGAAATATTAGGAGAAATACAAAATTTTTATGGAATTTTTAAATTTTGGGATACTATGTTACATACAATTAATGGGTTCTTATGTGCAGCAATTGGATTTTCTCTTATTGATATTTTAAATAGAAGCCCTAAATTTCATATGAAAATGTCACCAATTTTTGTAGCTTTAGTAGCATTTTGTTTTTCAATGACAATAGGAATTTTATGGGAATTTTTTGAATTTGGTTCAGATATTTTTTTCAGAACAGATATGCAAAAAGATAGAATTACATCATCAGTATCTTCTGTGTTAATAAATGAAAAAGGAGAAAATGTGCCTGTTAAGATAGATAATATAAAAGAAACAACTTTAACTTATGAAGAAAATGGATACAATAAAGAATTGGTAATTAAAGGTGGTAATTTAGATATAGGGCTAAAAGACACTATGAAAGATTTAATAGTAAATTTTCTTGGGGCAATAGTATTTTCTATTATAGGACTTTTATACATAAAAAATAGAGATGAATATAAATTTGCAGAAAACTTTATTCCTATCATTAAAGATAAAGAAAAGGATGTAGACGATTAAATTAGAAGGAGATTATTATGGCAAATATATTTGATTATATAAAATGGAGAGGAGATTTAAGCTTACAAAAAGATGAATTCAATGAAATAGATAATTTAATTTTATCGAGATTTTCATATTTTCCTTTTGATAAAATAATAAAAGAAAATGAAGTAGTGACAATAAAAGAATTAAGCAAGAGATTTCAAGAAAATGATGTAAAAAAGATGGCTATCCTATGGAAAGATGACATTAAGCTATTTCCACAAATGGGAATGTCAAAAAGATTTGGGGAAATGAGAGCAACCAAATATGTAAATAAAATAAATATAGAACAAGAAAAGCAATTTTCAGCTATAACAATAATAATGCCAGATGATACAATATATGTATCATATAGAGGTACAGACAATACAGTAATAGGATGGAAAGAGGATTTTAATATAGCATTTAGAAGTCATATACCATCTCAATTAGATGCACTTAAATATTTAGAAGAAATAGCTGAAAAATATCCTAATAAACTAAGAATAGGGGGACATTCAAAAGGTGGAAATCTTGCAGTATATGCATCAGTATTTGCAAATAAAAATTTGAAAGATAGAATAATAAATATTTATAATAATGATGGTCCAGGATTTAATGATGAAATAATTGAAAAAGAAGAATATAAAGAAATCATAAAAAAAGTAAACACATATATACCACAAGATTCTATATTTGGAAGATTATTAAATCATGAAGAAAAATATACAGTTGTAAAAAGTACTCAAAAAGGTCTTATGCAACATGATTTGTACAGTTGGCAACTGATAGGTAAGAAATTTATATCTTTAAAAGAAGTTACAAATGGAAGTAAGTTTATAGATAAATCAATAAAAGACTGGTTTGAGCAAATAGATATAAATCAGAGAGAGCAAGTGATAGATATAATTTTTCAAATTATAAATACTACAAAAATAGAAACAATTTTAGATTTAAAAAATAACTGGTTTTCAAACGCAAGAATAATATTAAATTCATATAAAATGATTGATCCAGAAAGTAAAAAGATGATTTTAGAAACTTTATCTGCTTTATTTAAAATTGTAAAAGATAACTTTTTGGAAGAACATCCAAGGTTAAAAATAAAAGAAAAAAATTAATGCTATTAAATGTTATGGGAGATAATGATGAATTTTTTAATGTCTTTAATATTTTGTATAATATTAATTTTAACAATTTTTATACCATATATGATTTTTGTGGCAATATTTGCTGTGCTAATTTGGGCAATAACTACAAAAAAGATTGCTAGTAAAGCACTTAAAACTTTAATAATTATAGTTGTTTTACTTTATGGAACTATAATAATAGGTAGCTTTAAAACTGAAACACCTGATAATTTATATACAAAAATTAAAGAAATGAATGATAGTAAAAGTCTTATAGGATTAAATTCAGAAGAAGTTATCAAATTATTAGGAAAGCCAGAAGATGAATATAATAGTAGGGACAATGAAAAAAATTATGTATATTATGCAGGGGAAATACTAAAAAAATCATATTGGGGCTATTCTTATACTCATGAATATTATAAAATTAATATATCTTTTGATGAAAATGATAAAGTAGAAGATACGGTAATGAAACTGCTTCCTTCAAGTTGAACAATAGTAAAATGATGATAAGCAGACGTGGTTTTGCCACCAATTTTTATGAATATTTAAATATTTATTGTTAGATGATATATGAAAGAAAAATAATATTAGATAAAAGCAATACAATGGAGGGAGAAGAAACAAAATATGGCGTATTCGTTGGAATTAAAAGAGAAAGTATTAATGAAAATAGAAAATGGAGAAAAAATAAAAGATATTTCAGATGATATAGGAATTAGTAAGTCAACATTATACAAATGGGTAAAAGAAATGGAAGATAAAAATATAACTGTTCAAAAGCAAAAAGTATTTATGAAGAAGAGAATAATATGTATATAGAAGAAAAAATGACAAGTAAAGAACAATCAAAAAAAATAAAAACTTTAATAAAAAGAAGACAATTTCAAGAAGCAAAGGAAATAGGAGAAAAATTTATAGATAATGCACCAATACAATCGCAAATGGTAACAATAGCAATAAGAGAAGGCGATAAAGAAGAAACAAAAGAATACTGGAAAGAAGAAAAACAACAAACAATCAAAAATATAATAAAGACAAAAATATATTGGGATAAAATAACTGGCGAAGTTGTAGACGAAATAAACAATAATAATAATGGATTAACGGAATATGAGAAAACAATAATGATGTTAGCAATATGTCAAAAAAACAATTAAGTAAAAGAATAGTACAAATCATATCGTCTACTAAAGGAAAGTTTACACATGAACAACAGAAGGTGCTTTCACAAATTTTAGATAAGAGTAAATCAAAAAGAAAAACTATTTTTGATATGACATTTTATGATGAAATTTTAAAATGGAATTTTGATGAAAAATTGAATCAACAATATATTGAAGAAGAAAGAGAAGAAATAAGAAAGAAGAAAATGGAAGAAGAAAAAAGAGAAGAAATAAGAAAGAAAAAAGAGGAAGAAGAAAAAAGAGAAGAAATAAGAAAAAGAAAAGTGGGAGAAGAAACAGGGAAAATAAAAGAATATAAACAAAATATAAAAAAAGATGTGAAAAATAAAAAAATTAGTTATATATTAAATTATTTTGATAAGCTGAAACTGAAAGTGTATTGTGAAATGCAATCAGTAAATTATAAAAAACAAAAAAATGCTATTAAAAAATGGGATGAAATAGAAAATGTAATAGAAAAACTAAAAAATAATCCTAATGATATAGAAGTGGAAAAATTGTATGCAAAAATTAAAATGATAACAGAAAATGATTTAGAAAAATAATATTGATTAAAATTATATGAATTTATTATAAATAAAATTAAAGATAATGATATGTAACTAAAGGGGAGAAGATATAAATCAATGTCAAAATTATTCAATGTAGCAGACAGGTTATGGTGGTGGCATAAAAAATAAAGTGGAATTATTAAAATTAGAAGGAAATGATATGAGTGAATTTTTTACTCCTAAAAGAGGTACAGTATTATGAAAAGGTGCAAATGGTGTAATTTAAAAAATGAATTGTATGTAAAGTACCATGATAAAGAATGGTGTAAGTTAAATTTAGAGGATAAATACTTATTTGAAATGCTAATATTAGAGTCTTTTCAAGCTGGACTTTCTTGGGAATGTGTGCTAAACAAAAGAGAAAGTTTTAGACAAGCATTTGATAATTTTGATATAGATATAATTTGTAATTATGATGATAATAAAATACAAGAATTATTACAAAATAAAAATATCATAAGAAATAAATTAAAAATAAAGGCAACTATAAATAATAGTAAAATTTTCAAAAATATACAAAGTCAATATGGTTCTTTTCATAATTATTTAAAAACATTTACGAAAGATACCATTATTTATGAAACAGATAAAACTACAAATGAGTTATCAGATACAATTTCAAAAGATTTACAAAAAAGAGGGATGAAATTTGTGGGTAGTACAATAATTTATTCTTATTTACAAGCAATAGGAATTATATACTCACATGAAAAACAATGCTTTTTGTATAAAAATAGTTGAAGTGACAAATTACAATTAATACTTTAAAGATATTAAGAAATTAATATCTCTTTTTTTATTCATTTCGATATGTTAAAACGTTTTTAATAATAGGAGTAATACTTTTAAAGATGAATTCATAAAATTAAACAAAAACTTAAAAGGAGAAAAACTATTATGAAAAACAAAGAAAACATAAATATTAAAATACAATATGGAGAGCAAGATTTAAAAGAAATAATAGTAGAACTACTAAAGCAAAAATATATAGAATATATAACTATTTGCTCTTGAAAAAGGAGAGTGATAAAAATTAATCAAGTAAATAGTTATAGAAATGTAAGAGTAGCCAAATACATACGTTTATCTCGTGAAGACGGAGATGACCGAGAAAGTGAAAGTGTAGAAAATCAAAGAGATATTATAGACAATTATATACAAGAGCATAAAGAATTAATAGAAGTAGGAGAATATGTTGATGATGGATATACAGGTACAAATTTTAATAGACCGGGATTTCAGAAAATGTTAAAAGATATAGAAAATGAAAAAATAGATTGTATCATAACAAAAGATTTATCAAGATTTGGAAGAGATCATATAGATACAGGTTATTACTTAGAAAGGTATTTGCCAACAAATAATATTAGATACATAGCAATTGGAGACAATGTAGATACATTAAAATCAGATGGATTGCAGTTTTTAACATTTAAGCTTAGCTTTAATGATTATTATGCACAAGATATATCAAATAAAATAAAAAGTGTAAAACAAAGAAAAATAGAAAAGGGAGAATATCAAGCAGGAATACCACCATATGGATACAAAAAAGATACAGAGCAAAAAAATCATTTAATACCAGATGAATATAGTTCACAAATTGTAAAAGAAATATTTGAAATGTATGTAAAAAAAGGAATGTCAACAATTAAAATTGCCGATGAGTTAAATAAAAGAGAGATAGAACCACCAGCAATATATTTAAAAATTCCAACATATATGAAAAGAAAAAGTGCAAATCCTAGTGGAAAATATGTATGGTTAAGGGCACAAATAGGAAAAATTTTAAGAAATGAAGTTTATTTAGGAAATGTAGTTGGAAGAAAATTTCAAAAAGTTAGCCATAAAATAGCAAAAGTAAGATGTACCAAAAAAGAAGAACACATTGTGCTAGAAAATATGCATGAGCCAATTATAGACATTGAAACTTGGAATAAGGCACAAGAAAAATTAAATGGATATACAAAAACAAGAAAAAGAAAATATGACCACATATTAAAAGGAGTAGTATATTGTGGAGAATGTGGCAATAAAGCAACTTTAAGATGTAGAGAAGAAAAAAGAAAAAACGGAAATGTATGGAAAGCAACATATTTTATTTGTTCGAAAAGAAATAATTATAGTGGATTATGTGATAACAAACAAATATCAGCAAATTTAATTGAAGAAGTCATTATTAGTAAAATAAAAGAAGAAATAAAAAAAATAAATTTATCAGAAAAAGAAATAAAAGAAATATATGAACAAGCCAAAAAAGAATCTAAAAGCAAATGTAACCTATTACAAACAAAACTACAAGAATTAAAACATACATTACAAAATATAGAAAATGCAATTGAAGAAATTTATCAAGATAAAATAAATAAAATAATACAAGTAGAAGACTTTAAAATAATTTATGAAAAAAAACAAAAAGAAAGAAATAAAGTTATAGGAGAGATTAATAAAATAGAAAAAGAACTAAAAAATATTAATAATAAGCAACCAAAAATTGATTTTGAAGAAATAAAACAAATTACAGAAAAGTTCTTAAATATGAAGGAGCCTAATAAAATGATATTAGAAAAGTTAATCGAAAAAATTGAATTTGATAAAGATAAAAATATAAAAATTAAATTTAATTTTTTTTAACATTAAGAAAATAGGAAATCATACAGTAAACCATAAAAGTATGCCAGAAATAACAGAAGAAGAAATAAGAACAGAAATAATGAACCTACACCAAACAATACAAGAAAAATTCAATTATGAAATGAAATATATAAGACCACCAAAAGGAGAATATAGTGAAAAAACATTAAAAATTACTAACCAATTAGGATATAAAACAGTCATGTGGTCATTTGCATATGAAGACTGGAATGAAGACAAACAACCAGAAGAAGAAGCAGCTAAGAAAAAAATAATAGAAAATTTACATCCAGGAGAAATAATGTTACTACATGGAAATTCAAAAACCAATACAAAAATATTAAACAATATTATAAAAGAAGCAAAAGCTATAGGTTATGAATTTAAATCACTTGAAGAATTCGAGTGAGACAACAGGGACAGTTCCAAAATGTCTCACAAATTGTGCTGAAAAAAGTCGAAAAAAGTAAAAAACAAGAAGCGACAAAAAATGACAAAAAAGTGAGACATTTTGGAACTGTCCCTATTGTCTCAGAAAGGAAGAGCAATGAGAAAAAAACGAAGTGTTGGGAGTTATAGTAAGTTGGATAAGATATTGGAAATGCCTCAAGAGGTTTGTTCGGAAGTTCCTAAGATTGTTATTACAGGTTTTGATGAGATGATTATTGAGAATTTTAAAGGGATTTTAGAGTATGAGGAGTTTTTTGTTAGGATTAATACTCATATTGGTATTGTTAATGTTAATGGGTTTGATTTGAATTTGGAAAATATGACAAATGATGATATTAAAGTTACAGGGAAGATTGAGAGTGTGGATATGGAGAGAATTACAGATTGAAAGGGTTTTGGTAAATGCTGATTAAAAGGGTGTTTAGTTATATTATAGGTTATTTGCAAATTACTATAGAGGGATATTATATTGAGAGGTTTATTAATTTATGCCGTAATTATAAAATTGATATTTGGCATTTAAAGCGAAAAGAGGAAATTAAGTTAGTGGCTAGGATAGGTGTGCATGATTTTAAGAAGGTCTGCCAAATAGCTAAAAAAACACGTTGTAAAGTGAAAATAGAGAGGAAAAGGGGATTGCCTTTTTTCTTAAATCGATATAAAAAAAGAAAGATATTTTTTCTGTTTTTATTGTTTATATTGATTTTGATTTTCTTATCTTCTAATTTTGTATGGAATGTGGATATTCGAGAAGAAAATGGTAAAGTTCTGGAAAATATAGAAAATGATATTAAAAATGCTGGATTAGTTATAGGAACGTGGAAAGAAAAAGTAAATAGGAAAGAGATTATTAATAAAATTCGATTGGAAAGAAATGATATTGCTTGGATGGGGATAGAATTGAAGGGAACTAATGCTATTGTGAAAATAGTTAAAGCTGAAGAAAAACCAGAAATTATTGATGAAGGAGAATATTGTAGTATTGTTTCGGATAAAGTAGGAATTATTACAAAAATTAATGCTCAAAGTGGAACTGCTAATGTGAAAGTAGGAGATACAGTTAATGTGGGAGAAACGTTGATAAATGGTTGGATGGAAGGAAAATATACTGGGATTCGATATGTTCATGCTAAAGGAGAAGTTGAAGCAAAGGTGTGGCATACAAAATATGTAAATGTACCATATCAATCAAATGAAAGAATAGAAACAGGGAAAGTAGAAAATCAATATACAATAAAATTAAATAATTTTAAAATAAATTTGCATAAAGGGGTTTCAAAATTCAAAATTTATGATACAATAGAAACGGAAAACAAAATGAGGTTATTTTCGGACTTTTATTTGCCAATTTCAATTCTAAAAGTAACCAATAAAGAAATAGAAGAAAAACCAAAAAATTATGAAATAGAAGAAGCTAAAAACATAGGGATACAACAATTAGAAAAAGAATTAGAACAAGAAATTGATAACAAAGAAGCAATTGTGGGGAAAAATATCAATACTTATGAAAAAGAAGATAGTATTGATGTATATGTCACATACGAAGTTTTAGAAAATATAGGGACAAATGAGAAAATTGTATTTTGAAGGGATGATCTAAATGGAAGAAAGAAGCCTTAGGATAACAGGTACAGATAAAACATTTTTTAATAAAATTACAAACACATTAACTAAAATATTAATACCAACTAGAATCGGAATTAATGGTATGTTAATTGCGAGAAAAAGAAATAATGTAATAAAAGCATTTGAAAATTATATAGAAAACGAAGAATATGATAAAGAAGCAATAGAAAAAAAATATGACTCAGCATATGAAGCATATTTAACATCATTAGACAAATATGTGATGGATTCAATATATAAAAAAGTAAAAAATAATACAGCATCTGAATTTGAAAAAAATGCATTATCTAAATATTATGAAGTAACAAGCTTAAAAGAAAGCGAATATATCGAATACAAAAACAGAAAACAAAAATATTTAATCGAATTAGACTATGAAGGAATTAAAGTAGATGGAAAAGAAAAAGTATTAGAAAGATACAATAAATTTTATGTATCAAAAATGGATTCTTTATATAAAGCTATCTTAAAAAACTATTCTATAAAAGTAGCGGATAATACAAATGCGTATGATTCTACTAAAGAATGGATTTACACAAAAATATTTTACACACTAGAAGAATACATACAAAATATCTTATCATTAAAAATAGAAATAAACTATGACGAAAACATTAAAAATCTAGTATCAGACTATGAAAAATATGAATCATATTTAGTAGGAAAATTAGATACAAGAGATAATATTGAAAAAAACATGGTATTACTTGGCATTAGTAGAAAATTATTTACACATAGTTTACCACTGGTAGTAGCAGAACAATGTTATGAAAAATTATTAAAAGATGCAAGAGTTTTAGTACAAGACACTAAAATGGCAGGAAAAAGAGAAAGAGCGTATTCAATGTTAATTAATCTAATAGAAGATTATAATGTAAAATTATTATCTACAAAAGTATATTGGAATTCGCCAAAAGAAAGAGAAGAATATAAAACTTTCTGGAAATCTTATCAAGAAATTGCAAAATTGAAAGAAAACGATTTTATCGAATATATTAAGCAAAAAGAAATTTTATTCATTAAGAACGATATGAAGAAATTAAGAGAAACCAAAACAGATTATTCTAAAATTATAAAATACTATAAAAGAAAATTAGTAGACTATGGAGCTATGAAACAAATTAGAAATACTTATAAATCAAATGGAAAATACATAAAAATAAAGGAAGTTGCTTAATATGTATGAAATCATATATCAAGAAATAGAAGAAAAAAAAGAATATGAAAAAATTATTAAGAAGGTACTAGAACAGTGTTTTAAAGAAGAAAAGTTGGAAAAGGCAAAATTATGTATTACAGTTACTTTAACAACACCTCAAGTGATTCGAGAAATTAATAAAACGTATCGAAACATAGAAAAAGAAACTGATGTACTTTCTTTTCCTATGTTTGAAAAGGACGAGTTAGACAAAAAAATATTAGAAAATGATTTTAAATATGAAGATATGCTAGGAGATATTGTTATCTGTATAGAAAAAGTAGAAGAACAAGCTAAAGAATATGGACATAGTTTTGCAAGAGAATTAAGCTATATGTTAGTTCATGGATTTTATCATTTAATGGGTTATGACCATATAAAAGAAGAGGACAAGATAAAAATGAGACCAAAAGAAGAAAAAATATTAGCAGACTTAAAAATAAATAGAGATTAGAAAGGAGAAGATTTTAATGTCAAAACGAAAACAAAAAGCTCGGAGGAAATGGAGTAAAAGGACTAATAATAGTTTTAGTAATTTTAATTATTGTAGCAGGAGGAGTATTGGTATATAAAATTGTAAAAGATAGAGAAAACAGTGAAACGTCAGTAGCAGAAGAAAATACTTTTATAAAGAAAGAAGAAAAAACTGTTCAAATCTTTAAAGGAAATGATAGACCTATTGCTGTTATGATTGATAACCATAGTGATGCTTGGCCACAAGGAGGATTACAAGATGCTTATATGGTATATGAAATAATTGCAGAAGGTGGAGAAACAAGATTAATGGCATTATTTAAAGGTGCTAATATCGAAAAAATTGGACCAGTAAGAAGTGCTAGACATTATTTCTTAGACTATGCTATGGAAAATGATGCTATTTATACACACTTTGGAGAAAGCCCACAAGCAAAGAGTGATATTAAAAAATACAATATTAATGAAATTGATGGAATTACAGAAGATGGAACTACATTTTGGCGTGTAAAAGATAAAGCAGCACCACATAATGCAGCAACTTCTACAGCTAAATTAATTGAATCAGCAAAAAATAAAAAATATAGAATGACTTCTAATGAAAAAAGTGTTTTAAACTATACAGTAGATGAAGTGAACTTAGAAGAAGGACAAGGAGCAGTAAGTGTAACTATACCACATTCTCAATTACAAACAGTAAAATATGAATATGATGAAGAAAATAAAGTATATAAAAGATATGCTAGAGGAAAAGAACAAAAAGATTGGACAACAGGAAAAACTGTAACAGCAAAAAACATTATTATAACATTTTGTGACAACTATACA
This sequence comes from uncultured Clostridia bacterium, assembly GCA_963559365.1. Lineage (GTDB taxonomy): Bacteria > Bacillota > Clostridia > TANB77 > CAG-508 > CAG-269. The sequence goes on from CAUWKC010000006.1 coordinate 29,750, forward strand.
CTAAGTGATAAAGAAAATAAAGGAAGACAAGGACTAAAAAACATAGGAACATTTGATGGTTATTATATTACAAATGGAAAAGCAATAAAAATAAAATGTATTAAAAATGCAAGAGACGAAAAAACAACATATCAAGATTTACAAGGAAATGAAATCAAAGTTAATGATGGAAATACTTTTGTAAATATTTGTCCAGTAGCAGCAAGAGTTATTTTAGAAGCACCAACAACTAATGAAACTGTTGAAACTAATACTACTAATCAATAAAAATGGAGGAAGTAAAAATGAATATTTATGATACTGCTAATCGCTTAGCACAAGAAATTAAACAATCAGAAGAATATAACAATTACAAAATGGCAAAACAAGCCTTAAATTTAAATACAAGTCTAAAAGAAAAAATGGCAGAATTTGAAAAAATGCGTTATGAAGTACAATTAATTGCAATGCAAACAGGAAAACAAGAAGAAGAAAAATTTAAAAAAGTGCAAGATTTATATTCAGAATTGATAGAAATTGATGATGCTAAAAAATACTTTGAAGCGGAAACAAAATTTAATATTGTAATAGCAGATGTTAATAAAATTATCGGAGAAGCAATTCGTGATGTAATGCAATAAATTAAGAAGGAAGTTTTATGGAATATATTATAATAGGAATTGTTATATTAATACTAACCGTTATTTTGGAATATATGGTAGAGTATAACAAAAAGCAAATTGAGCATTTAGGAGAAAATAAAGAACTAGATGAATTAGCCAAATCTTATCCAAGCAATGTAGAAATGTGCAAAGATTATTTGAAAAAACTAAATAATGAGACAGTTACAATAGAAGAAAACAAAGGAGCAGAAGCGAGTTTGTATATAGCAATTACGAATAAAATTTTAATTGCTGATATTCAAGATAGTTATACAAGGATTCAAACTATTGCTCATGAATGTTTACATTCTATTCAAAGTAAGAAATTATTATTATTTAATTTTATATTTTCTAATTTATATTTTTTATATTTTATAGTAATTTGTGCTTTGATAGTTTTGAAAATGTTACCATATAAAATGATGTTCTTAGTTATATTACTACTTTTTAGTATGGTATATTATATGGTAAGAGTTTATTTAGAAAATGATGCTATGATAAAGGCCAGATATTTAGCAAAAGAGTATATGGAAGACAAGAAAATATCTTCAAAACAAGAAATTGAAAAAATAGTAGCAGAATTTGATAAAATCAATAATATAGGAATTAAATATATAAATTTTCATTTCTTTTTAGGGATTATGATGAGAGTGTTTGTTTTCACAACTTTATGTTTAATTTTTTAATAAAAAGGAAACTCTATGAGTCTCCTTTTTTTGTATTATCTTGTAAAAGCATATTTAAAATTTGTGGATAAAGAGTATTTGCGTTTTGTTTCCAATTTTCCACAATACGTTTTGCTCTTTCACGAGAGCCAGCAAAAGTTTTTACTTCAAAAATTGATTCGTTATTTTCAATAATTTTACATTTAATAGTATATTCATTTTCACTTTTTGGAATGAATTCAGCAGTAATAGAAGAAGCTTCTTCTATATTAGAAAATTCTTTTTCGAAAATGTTATCTGCTTTTAATTTTATGATTCCTGGTAAAACATCTTTTGTAAGAAGGTATGCGTTTTTTCCTTCAGAGGTAATTCTAATTACTGGTTCTTCTTTCGTATAAGTACCTACTAAATTGGAATCTATTAAATCTGTCAATACTTGTTTAAAATAAAAATAGTTAATATTGTTGATGGGAGAAATAAGTTTGTATAAATCATCTTGACGAATTTCTCCTTGAATGAGATTTAATAGGTATAAGATTAATACCTTATTTTCAGCCAAAGTAGTAGCATTATCTGAATTTGACATATTCAATAGCACTCCTTACTTTGTGATTTTTTGTGATTATATCATAAAAAATGGAAAAAGTAAAATAATTAATTGAAAAAATTTAAAATGATGGTATAATAAAAAATAATGAAAAAGAAAGGAGAGAAATAAAAATGAAAAAAGGAAAGGTAGTTTTAGTAGGAACAGGCTTTGTTGGAATGAGTATGGCATATTCTATGCTAAATAGAGGTGGAATTGAAGAATTAGTATTAATTGATATAGATAAAGAAAAAACAATTGGAGAAGAAATGGATTTATCACATGGATTACCATATGCTCCACAAAAAATGGTAATTAAAGCAGGTGAATATGGAGAATGTAAAGATGCACAAATTGTTGTAATTACAGCTGGATTAGCACAAAAGCCAGGACAAACAAGATTAGAATTAGCAGAAGCCAATGCTAATATTATGAAACAAATTACAAATTCTATAATGGCAAGTGGATTTAATGGAATTATTATTGTAGCAAGTAATCCAGTAGACTTAATGACTTATGTAGTATGGAAAGAATCAGGATTGCCAAAAAATAAAGTTATAGGTTCAGGAACTGTTTTAGACACAGCAAGACTACGTTATTTAATGGCAGATTATTTAAAAATATCAAGTAAAAATATTCATGCTTACATTATGGGAGAACATGGTGATTCTTCATTTGTACCTTGGGAACATGCTTATGTAGGATGCAAAAAAGTAAAAGATATTATGAAAGATAATCATCATCCAATGGAACATCTAAACAAAATACATGAAGGAGTAGTAAATGCAGCATATGAAATAATAGCGAAGAAAAAAGCAACATATTATGGAATTGGAATGGCATTAAATCGTTTAGTAAGAGCAATAATAGATGACGAGAATTCAATATTAACAGTTTCAGCATATTTAGAAAACCAATATGGACAAAATGATATTTATATTGGAGTACCAGCTGTTTTGAATAGAAACGGAGTTAGAGAACTAATAGAATTAAATTTAAATGAAGAAGAACAAGAAAAATTAAATAAAAGTTGTCAATTACTTAAAGAAATGAGAAAAAAAATATAAAAAAATATAAAAAAATATAAAAAAATATAAAAAAACCCAAAAACCTGTTGACATACGGGCAGAAGCATTGTATAATAGATAGGCATGAATAAAGCGTTGAAGCCAAATGTGGCTACACTCTTACGGACACGTTGAGTGGAGGGAACTTTGGTGGAGTATGTTATGGCAAAGACCAGGCGGTAAGAAATGTACTTATCCCAGAATTATCATGCACGTTTTGGGTTTTTATATAGGTGATATTCGAAACACCAGAGTACGTTTTAACTTGCCAAGGTAATTTCGATAGCAAATAAAGCTATCTCCGGCAAAAGCCGAAAAAAGAAAAATAAAAAAGGAGGGAAAATTACAATGGCAAACACAGTAGCAACAAGTGAAAAAATCAGAATAAGACTAAAAGCATATGACCATGTAGTTTTAGATCAGTCTGCTGAAAAGATAGTAGATACTGCTAAAAAAACAGGAGCAAAGGTTTCAGGTCCTATTCCATTACCAACACAAAAAGAAATCGTAACAATTTTACGTTCTCCACACAAATACAAAGATTCAAGAGAACAATTCGAAATGAGAACACATAAAAGAGTAATCGATATCTTATATCCAACACAAAAAACAGTAGATAGTCTAATGAAATTAGAACTACCAGCTGGTGTTGATATAGAAATTAAGCTATAAATATAAAAAATAGCAGCAACCAAGCTGGCGAAGGTCAGCCAATAGTTAAGGAGGAAAAAGAAAAATGAAAAAAGGAATTATCGGAAAAAAAATCGGTATGACACAAATCTTCGACGAAAAAGGAAATGTAATTCCAGTAACAGTTATCGAAACAGAAGGAAACATTGTAACACAAATTAAAACAGTAGAAACTGATGGATATAACAGCATTCAATTAGGATACGGAGAAATAAAAGACAAACATATTAATAAACCAGAAGCAGGACATTTTGCAAAAGCAAAATTAGCTAACAAAAAACACTTAAGAGAATTCAGAATAGATTCTGTAGAAGAATATAAAGTTGGAGACGAAGTAAAAGCAGACATCTTCGAAGCAGGAGAAAAAGTAGATGTACAAGGAACATCAAAAGGAAAAGGATTCCAAGGTGTTATCAAAAGACATGGACAACATAGAGGACCAATGGGACATGGTTCTATGTATCATAGAAGACCAGGTTCAATGGGAGCAACATCAACACCAGGTAGAGTATTTAAAGGTAAAAAACTACCAGGACATATGGGAAGAGTTACAATTACAATTCAAAATTTAGATGTTGTAAGAGTTGACATGGACAAAAATGTAATATTAGTAAAAGGAAGCGTTCCAGGAGCAAAAGGAGCAATTCTAAAAGTAAAATCAGCTGTAAAGGCTACGAAATAGAAGGAAGGAGGAAATACGAAAATGCCAAAAGTAGACGTATATGATTTAAAAGGTAAAAAAGTAAGTGATATCGAATTAGCTGAAAACGTATTTGGAATAGAACCAAATGAAAATATTGTACATAGTGTACTTGTAAACTATTTAGCTAATCAAAGACAAGGTACACAAAGTACCAAAACAAGAGCAGAAGTTTCTGGTGGTGGTAGAAAACCATGGAGACAAAAAGGAACAGGTAGAGCAAGACAAGGTTCAACAAGAAGCCCACAATGGATTAAAGGTGGAATCGCATTAGGACCAAAACCACGTTCATACCGTTATACAGTTAATAAAAAAGAAAGAAGATTAGCAATTAAATCAATCTTAAGTTCTAAAGTATTAGAAAAAGAATTAACAGTAGTAGATAAATTAGAAGTAAAAGAAATCAAAACAAAAACAATGGCAAAAGCTTTAACAGACTTAAAAGTAGAAGGAAAAACATTAATCGTTCTTCCAGAAAACAATAAAAATGTTTATATGTCAACAAGAAACATTGAAGGTGTTAAAACAATTGCAGCAAACAATATCAATGTATTTGATTTATTAAAATATACAAATCTAATTTTATCAGTAGACACTGTTAAAAAATTAGAGGAGGTGTACGCTTAATATGAAACCAGAAGAAATTATAATCGCACCAGTTGTTACTGAAAAAAGTAATGACGAATTACAAGAAGGGAAATACACTTTCAAAGTAAACAAAAAAGCTACAAAAGTTGAAATTGCAAAAGCAATTGAAAAACTTTTTGAAGTAAAAGTAATAAAAGTAAATACAATGAATGTAAATGGAAAGAAGAAAAGAGTTGGTTACCACGTAGGAAAAACTTCAGATTGGAAAAAAGCAATTGTAACAATTGATACTAATCCAGAAGAAACAACATATTTAACGAAAGGTGGAAAATCAACAAAAACTTCTAAAAAATACAAAGACTCAATTGAAGCTTTTATGGGAGCTTAATTTAAGAGGTAATGTATCATGAATAGAAAAGAACTTTTTAAAGTAATTGATGGAGGACTTCCAAGTGAAAAGCAAATGAGAAGAGAACTTCCAAGTCAATTTAAAGAATTAAACGAAAAGTTAGAAAAGGTAAAAAAATATCAATGGCAAGTATTAGATGATATACGACACGGTGTAGAAGAATATTGTAGAAAATATGGAAATAACTTAGAAGATATATATCTAATACCAGATAAAGATTTGAAAGTACTATATAATAAATTAAACAAAATATGGTTACCAAATGTAAGTATTGCCATTCAAATGCAAGCCAATGAAAAAAGAAAAATAAGAGAAGAAAGAAATATCGGGATAGAACCCGGAGAATAAATAAAAAGGAGAGAAAGAAAAATGGGAATGAAACACTTCAAACCATATACACCATCAAGAAGAAATATGACAGTTTCTGATTTCGCAGAAATCACAAAGAAAACTCCTGAAAAATCTTTATTAGCAAAGAAAAAGAAAAATGCAGGAAGAAACTCATATGGAAGAATCACTGTAAGACATCAAGGTGGTGGAAACAGACAAAAATATAGAATTATAGATTTTAAAAGAAGAAAAGATGATATAACAGCAACTGTTATAGGAATCGAATATGATCCAAATAGAAGTGCTAACATTGCTTTAATTCAATACGAAGATGGAGAAAAAGCATATATTTTAGCCCCACAAGGATTAAAAGATGGAGATAAAGTTGTATCTGGAGAATCTGCAGATATTAAACCAGGAAACTGTATGCCAATTAGTAGTATTCCAGTTGGTACTTTAATTCATAATATAGAATTAAATCCAAAACAAGGTGGAAAATTAGTAAAAGCTGCTGGACAAAGTGCTCAATTAATGGCAAAAGAAGGAAAGTATGCACATGTTAGACTTCCTTCAGGAGAAATGAGATTAATTTTAGCAACTTGTAGAGCAACAATTGGAGTTATCGGAAACAGTGACCATGAAAATGTTAAAATTGGTAAAGCTGGTAGAACAAGACATATGGGAATCAGACCAACTGTAAGAGGATCTGTTATGAACCCAGTAGATCACCCTCATGGTGGTGGTGAAGGTAGAGCACCAGTAGGACACGCTGGACCAATGACACCTTGGGGTAAACCAGCTCTTGGATACAAAACAAGAAATAAGAAAAAACAATCTAATAAATTTATTGTTAAGAGAAGAAAATAAGGAGGAGAAATTTAATGTCAAGATCAAGCAAGAAAAAACCATATGTAGCGCCTGAACTACTTAAAAGAGTAGAAGCTATGAATGAATCTGGAAATAAAGAAGTTTTAAAGACATGGTCTAGAGCTTCTACAATTTATCCACAAATGGTTGGTCATACAATCGCTGTACATGATGGAAGAAAACACGTTCCAATCTATATAGCAGAAGAAATGATTGGTCATAAATTAGGTGAATTTGCTCCTACAAGAACTTTTAAAGGTCATGCAGGAGACAAAAAGACAAAGAAATAGGAGGTAAAGGAAAGTGCAAAAGCAAGAAACAGCCGTTATAAATGAAGCAAGAGCAACCTTAAAATATGCTAGAATTTCAGCTAGAAAAGTTAAAATTGTAGCAGATTTAATTAGAGGAAAAGAAGTAGATGAAGCTCTAGCTATTGTAAAATTTACACCAAAAGCGTCATCAGAAATTATTGAAAAATTGTTAAAATCAGCTATTGCAAATGCTGAAAACAATCATCAAATGAAACATGAAGCATTATATGTTGCTGAAATCTATGCAAATCAAGGTCCAACTTTAAAAAGAATTAGACCAGCAGCAAAAGGTTCAGCAGTTAGAATTAGAAAAAGAACAAGTCATATAACAATTGTTCTAAAGGAGAAAGAATAGAGAAAAGGAGGACTCGTTAAAGATGGGACAAAAAGTACACCCAACAGGAGTAAGAGTTGGAATTATCAAAGACTGGAACTCTAAATGGTATGCAGACTCTAAAAACTTTGCAGATTATTTAGTAGAAGACCAAAAAATCCGTAAATTTTTGAAGAAAAAATTATATCTTGCTGGAATTTCTAAAATCGAAATCGAAAGAACAGCAAAAGCTATCAAAGTTAATCTATATACAGCAAAACCAGGAATTGTAATTGGAAAAGGTGGAGCAGGAGTAGAAACAGTTAAAAACGAATTAGCAAAATTAATTAATAAAGATGTTAATTTAAATATCGTAGAAGTTAAAAATGCAGATGTAGATGCTCAATTAGTAGCAGAAAACATTGCAGGACAATTAGAAAGAAGAATTTCATTTAGAAGAGCTATGAAACAATGTATGCAAAAATCTATGAAATCAGGTGCATTAGGAATTAAAACTGCTGTATCTGGAAGATTAGGTGGAGCTGACATGGCTAGAACTGAATTCTATAAAGAAGGAAATATTCCATTACAAACTTTAAGAGCTGATATTGACTATGGATTTGCAGAAGCAGATACCACTTATGGAAAAATCGGTGTTAAAGTTTGGATTTATAAAGGAGAAGTTCTTCCAGAGAAGAAAATGGAAGGAGGAGACAAATAATGCCATTAATGCCAAAAAGAACAAAACATAGAAAAGTACAAAAAGGTAGAATGAGAGGAAAAGCAACAAGAGGAAATAAAGTAACAGAAGGAGAATACGGAATTCAAGCTGTAACAGCAGGTTTAATTACAGGTAACCAAATTGAAGCAGCACGTATTGCTATGACTCGTTATATAAAAAGAGGTGGAAAAGTTTGGATTAAAATCTTTCCAGACAAACCAATTTCTGCAAAACCAATCGGTACTCGTATGGGTAAAGGAAAAGGAGCTCCAGAATATTGGGTAGCTGTTGTAAAACCTGGTAGAGTTATGTTTGAAATAGCTGGTGTACCAGAAGAAACAGCTAGAGAAGCCTTAAGACTTGCTATGAACAAACTACCTAACAAAACAAAATTTGTAGCAAGAGAAACAGAAAAGGTAGGTGAAAATGATGAAGATAAATAAAATAAGAGAAATGTCTTCACCAGATTTAGAGAAAGAATTAGGTGAACTAAAAACAGAATTGTTCAAATTAAAATTTAGTTTAGCTACAAATGGATTAGATAACCCTATGAAAATAAAAGAAGTAAAAAGGGATATAGCTAAAATAAATACAGTATTAACAGAAAGAAAAATTGCAGAAACTAAAAAAGCATAATAATTTAGAAGAGACATATCGAAAGAAAGGAGAAATCTAAATGGAAGAAAGAAATCTTCGTAAAGTTATGATTGGTACAGTAACTTCTGATAAAATGGATAAAACAGTAGTTGTAGCAGTTGAAACAAGTGTTAGTCATAAAGTATATGGTAAAACAGTAAAAAGAACTTACAAATTAAAAGCACATGATGAAGAAAATATTTGCCAAATCGGTGATAAAGTAAAAGTAATGGAAACAAGACCACTTTCAAAAGATAAAAGATGGAGAGTAGTGGAAGTTGTAAAAAAAGCCGATATTAAATAAAAATCATATCTAAGGGGAAGTATGTCCCTAGACATTAGAAAAAAGAAAGGAGGAACCATAAAATGATACAACAACAATCAAGATTAAAAGTAGCAGATAATACAGGTGCAAAGGAAATCATGTGTATTAGATGTTTAGGAGGATCATTTAGAAAAACATCTAATATAGGAGATGTAATTATAGCTTCTGTTAAATCAGCAACACCAGGTGGCGTTGTTAAAAAAGGAGACGTTGTAAAAGCTGTTATCGTAAGATCTAAAAGTGGATTAAGAAGAGCAGATGGTTCATATATAAAATTTGATGAAAATGCAGCCGTAATAATCAAAGAAGACGGAACACCAAAAGGAACACGTATCTTTGGGCCGGTAGCAAGAGAATTAAGAGAGAAGGAGTATATGAAGATATTATCATTAGCTCCAGAAGTTCTTTAAAACAAATTCTAATTTGTTTTATAAAGAGAAAAAATAAGCAAAGAAGGAGGAAACTCTAAATGAGAATCAAAAAAGGTGACAATGTCCAAGTTTTATCAGGAAATGATAAAGGGACAAAAGGTGAAGTACTAGAAGTAAATCCAAAAACTGATAAAATCATTGTAAAAGGTGTTAATGTTAGAAAAAAACACGTAAAAGCTAGAAAACAAGGAGACGAAAGTGGTATTTTATCAGTAGAATGTGCTATTCCAAGTTCAAAAGTAAATGTAGTATGTGCTAAATGTGGAAAAGCTACAAGAGTAGGATATAGTATAGAAAAAGATAAAAAAGTACGTATTTGTAAAAAATGCGGTGCTAAATTAAAATAGAAGTAATAGAAAGGAGGATTAGCCATCCATGGAAAAGTTAAGAGAACAATATGAAAAAGAAGTAATTCCAGCATTAATGAAAAAATTTGAATATAAATCAGTTATGCAAGTTCCAAAACTTGATAAAATTGTTATCAATATAGGATTAGGAGATTTAAAAGAAAATCCAAAAGCATTAGAAAATGCAATGAATGATTTAATGCAAATTACAGGTCAAAAACCAGTAATTACAAAAGCAAAAAAATCAATTGCAGCATTTAAATTAAGAGAAGGAGTAAACATTGGATGTAAAGTAACTTTAAGAGCAGATAAAATGTACGATTTTGCTTATAAATTATTCAATGTAGCTCTTCCAAGAGTAAGAGATTTCAGAGGAGTGTCAGCAAATTCTTTTGATGGTAGAGGAAATTACTCTATGGGTATAAAAGAACAATTAATATTCCCAGAAATTGAATATGATAAAGTTGATAAATTAAGAGGTATGGATATTATATTTGTAACAACTGCTAAAACAGATGAAGAATCTAAAGCATTGTTAGAATTATTAGGAATGCCATTTAAATCAGCTGCTGTATAATACTTTAAGTAATGAAAGGAGTAAAATTATGGCTAAAAAGTCAATGAAAATAAAACAAGCTAGACCACAAAAATATAGCACAAGAGAATACAATAGATGTAAATTATGTGGTAGACCACATAGCTATATTAGAAAATATGGTATATGTCGTGTATGTTTTAGAGAATTAGCACATAAGGGAGAGATACCAGGGGTTAAGAAGGCTAGCTGGTAAAAACTGATTAAAAGAGAGAAAATTAAAGATAGAAAAAAGAAAAGGAGGTAAGTAATTAATGAACATTACAGATCCAATAGCAGATATGTTGACAAGAATTAGAAATGCAAATAGTTCAAAACATAAAACAGTAGATATTCCAGCTTCAAATATGAAATTAGGAATTGCTGAAATACTATATAGAGAAGGATATATCAAATCTTTTGAAGAAATTAAAGATAATGCACAAGGAATTATTCGTGTTACTTTAAAATATGACGAAAAGGGAACAAGAGTAATTGATGGTTTAAAAAGAATTAGTAAACCAGGTTTAAGAGTATATGCCGCTAAGGATGAATTACCAAAAGTATTAAATGGATTAGGTATTGCAATTATTTCTACATCAAAAGGTTTAAAAACAGATAAAGAAGCAAGAGAATTAGGAATTGGTGGAGAAGTATTAGCTTATATTTGGTAAAAACAGAAAAAGGAGGGAAAACGTAACATGTCAAGAATAGGAAATAAACCTATTACAGTACCATCAGAAGTACAAATAAAACTTGATGGACAAAAAATTACTGTAACAGGACCAAAAGGGACTTTAGAAAGAGAAATACATAAAAATATTTCAATTGAAATGGAAGAAAATACAATTAAAGTAACAAGAATAAATGATGAACCTGCTAACAGAAGTTTACATGGTTTAACAAGAACTTTAATTAATAATATGATTGTTGGTGTAACAACTGGTTATAGTAGAGAATTACAAATCAATGGAGTTGGATATAGAGTAGCAAAACAAGGTAATAACTTAAACTTAACTTTAGGTTATTCACATCCAGTTATTTTTGAAGCACCAGAAGGAATTGAGTTTGATGTTCCTAACCCAAATACAATTATTGTTAAAGGGATTGATAAAGAAGTTGTTGGTCAAACAGCAGCTGTTATCAGAATGAAAAGACCACCTGAAGTTTATAGAGGTAAAGGTATTAAATATGCAGAAGAAGTTATTAGACGTAAGGAAGGTAAGACTGGAAAATAAAGTAATTTTAATGAAATTCAAATTATTGAAATAGAAACTTTTGTGAAAGGAGTAAGAAAATGGTTAAAAAGACTGATAGAAAAATGGAAAGAACCAGAAGACATATTCGTGTTAGAAGAAAAATATCTGGAACAGCAGAAAGACCAAGATTATGTGTATATAGAAGTAATACTAATTTATATGTACAAATTATCGATGATGTGGCAGCAAATACAATCGTATCAGCTTCAACATTAGATAAAGAAATCAAGACAAAACATGCCAATAAAGAAGCAGCAAAAGAATTAGGTGCTTTAATCGCAAAAAAAGCATTAGATAAAAAAATTGAAACTGTAGTTTTTGATCGTGGTGGATACATTTATCATGGTGTTATAAAAGAATTAGCAGAAGCTGCAAGAGAAGGCGGATTGAAATTTTAAAAAAGGAGGATAAACAAAAACCTATGGAAGAAAAAAATGAATTAAAGGAAAAAGTTGTTGCTATTAACAGAGTTGCTAAAGTTGTTAAAGGTGGTAGAACTTTTAGATTTAGTGCAGTAGTAGTAGTAGGAGACGAAAATGGTCATGTAGGTGTAGGTAATGGTAAAGCAGCAGAAGTTCCAGAAGCTATTAGAAAAGCAATTCAAGAAGCTAAAAAGAACTTAGTAGAAGTACCAATCGTTGAAACAACTGTACCTCATGAATATATAGGAACTTTTGGAAGTGCTAGAGTTATGTTAAAACCAGCAGCAGTTGGTACTGGTATTATCGCAGGAGGAAGCGTAAGACCAGTTATGGAATTAGCAGGATATAAAAATATTAGAACAAAAGTTATTGGAACAAATAATCCAAGAAACGTAGTATATGCTACAATTGAAGGATTAAAAGCAATGCAAACAGTTGAAGCTGTTGCTAAAAAAAGAGGAAAAAAAGTAGAAGAAATCTTATAAATTTATAAGGGACCAAAGAAAATCCCTTGTCAAAAAAAGAAGGAGGTGCGAAGTACAAAATGAAACTAGATGAATTAAAACCAGCGGTAAAAAAAGTAAAAAGAAATAGAGTAGGACGTGGAATGGCTTCTGGTAATGGTAAAACATCAGGAAGAGGTCATAAAGGTCAAAAAGCAAGAAGTGGTGGAGGAGTAAGAAGAGGTTTCGAAGGTGGTCAAACACCACTATATAGAAGATTACCAAAAAGAGGATTCACTAATATTCATGCTAAAACTTATACAGAGGTAACTTTAAAAATGTTAAGTAAATCTAAAGCTACTGATGTTACAGCAGAAACTTTATTAGAAGAAGGTATTATCGGAAAAATTAATGATGGTATCGTAGTATTAGCAACTGGAAAATTAGATAAAAAATTAAACGTAAAAGCAAAAAGATTTACAGCGAAAGCAAAAGAAGAAATTGAAGCTTTAGGCGGAAAGGCTGAGGTGATTTAATTGTTTAAAACAATCAAAAATGCATTAAAGACACCAGAAGTTAGAAAAAGATTATTATATACATTGGTATTAATTGTTGTATTTAGATTTGGATGTTATATTACTGTACCAGGTGTAAACAGTATAGCATTAAACGAAGCAATGGGAAATACTAATGGATTTGCAGGATTAATTGACATGATTTCAGGAGGTGCTTTTTCAAGATTTTCTGTTTTTGCTATGTCAATTACTCCTTACATTACAGCCTCTATTGTTATCCAATTATTGGCTATGATTATTCCTTCTTTAGAGAGATTAACTAAAGAAGGTGGAGAAGAAGGAAGACAAAAAATTAACCGATATACAAAAATGTTAACAGTTGTATTAGCATTAGTAGAAGGAATTGGATTATATTTGTCTTACAAATCTGCAGGAATATTTGTAAATCCAAGCTTTTTAACAGGTGCATTAGTTGTCGTTGGATTAATGGCAGGTACTTCTATTCTTATGTGGTTAGGAGACCAAATTACTAATAAAGGAATTGGAAATGGAATTTCATTATTAATTTTTATAGGAATTATTTCTCGTTTACCATCAGGAGTTACAACTTTATGGAGAATTATGATAGGAGAAACTGGTTTTAGTACAGTTGGATTATTAACAGCTATTGCTGTTGTAATTGGATCATTAATTTTAGTTATGGGAGTAATATTTGTACAACAAGCAGAAAGAAAAGTTCCTGTACAATATTCTAAAAAAGTAGTAGGAAGAAAAATGGTAGGAGCACAAAATACACACATTCCTCTAAAACTTGCTATGGCAGGTGTAATGCCAGTTATTTTTGCATCATCATTTATGACATTTCCAGCTATGATCATACAAATTTTTGTACCAGATATTGCAAATCAAACAGGATTTTTAGCAGGACTATATAATTTCTCAATTGCTACTTCTACATCTAATGTAGCAATTGGTTATTCAATAGCAAATGCAATTGTTTATTTATTGTTAATTATAGGATTCACATTTTTCTATACTTATGCTACATTTAATCCAGCAGAAGTATCTAATAATATTAAGAAAAATGGAGGGTTTATACCAGGTATTAGAGCAGGTAAACCAACAACAGAATATTTATCATCAATTATATCAAAATTGACATGGTTTGGAGGATTCTTCTTAGCATTGATAGCAATTCTTCCAATGTTATTAAGATTTACAAACCTAAATATTGCTTTTGGTGGTACATCTATCCTAATCGTTGTAGGTGTTGCACTAGAAACAGTACAACAATTAGAATCTCAATTAGCAATGAGACATTATAAAGGATTTTTAGAATAAAAATAGGAGGACATAGGTCTTCTTATTTTTTGCTTTTTAATAAGTTCCCCCTGCTATGATAACATTTTATCCTAGCAGGGAGAACTTATTAAAAAACGTAAATTATTAGTAAAACCTTGATAAATTCATATTTTTATAGTAAAATAGGAAATGTAAAAAAACAAAGGAGAGAGAGAATATGATTATTATTATGTTAGGAGCACCTGGAACAGGGAAAGGCACAGTAGCAAGTATTTTAACAAAAGACCTTGGAGTACCACAAGTTTCAACAGGAGATATTTTTAGAAAAAATTTAGCAGAAGGAACAGAACTAGGAAAATTAGCAGAAAGCTATATGACAGCAGGAAAATTAGTACCAGATGAAGTAACAATTGATTTAGTTAGAGATAGACTAAAACAAGAAGATGTACAAAACGGCATTATTTTAGATGGCTTTCCAAGAACAGTAAAACAAGCAGAAGCATTAGATACTATGTTAAAAGAGCAAGGAAAAGAAATTGATATGGTAATCAATTTAACAACACCAAGAGAAGAAATATTTGAAAGGTTAGTAAATAGAAGAGTTTGTGGAAACTGTAAAACAATTTATAACATTGTATTAAATCCACCAAAAAAAGAAGGAATTTGCGATAAATGCGGTAGTGAATTAATACACAGAAAAGATGATACAAAAGAGACATTAGAAGCAAGATTAGAAGACTACGAAAAAACCACAAGTCCTTTAGTAGATTATTATGAAGCAAAAGGAAAATTACGTACAGAAGTAGTAAGTCAATCTATTAATCATTTAGGAAAAGATGTGGCAGAAGATATTATAAAAATTTTTAAAAAGGATTAAGAGGAGACGAATTCAATTGGTAACAATTAAATCAAAAAAAGAAATAGAACTTATGAAAGAAGTATGTAAAGTAGTAGCTTTAACATACCAAGAAATAGAAGAAAAAATAAAACCAGGAATGTCAACCTGGGAATTAGACCAAATAGCAGAAAAAAAGATGAGAAGTTTAGGAGCCATTCCAGCAGAAAAAGGATATGACATAGGAATTAGAGGAGTGCCTCCTTTTCCTGCTTCTATTTGTGTATCTATTAATGATGAAGTAATTCATGGAATTCCTTCAAAAAATAGGTTTCTAAAAGAAGGAGATATAGTAAGTATTGATACAGTAGCCCTAAAAAATGGATATAATGGAGATGCAGCAAGAACATTCATCGTAGGAAAAGGAACAAAAGAAGCAGAAAACCTTGTACAAGTGACAAAACAAGCTTTTTTTGAAGGAATTAAATATGCTAAAGCAGGAAATAGAATTGGAGATGTATGTCATGCAATTGGAGAATATGTACATTCACAAGGATATTCTGTAATTAGAGAATTTCAAGGACATGGCATTGGAAAAGAAATGCATGAAGATCCAGGAATTCCAAACTATGGAAAAGCAGGAAGAGGAATTCGTTTAGAACCAGGAATGACATTAGCAATAGAACCAATGGTAATACAAGGAAAACCTAACATTTTAGAATTAGATGATGGATGGACAATCATAACAGAAGATGGAAGTTTATCAGCACATTATGAAAATACAATTTTAATTACAGAAAAAGAGCCAGAAATATTGACAATACTATAAAATTGTAGTATAATACAATAGTTATTATGCAAAATAGCAATATTTTGCTCAAAAATCAATAAAAAGCTCTTTAAGGAGGGAAAAAAATTGGCAAAAGAAGATGTAATTGAAGTAGAAGGAACGGTTGTTGAAACCTTACCAAATACAAATTTCAAGGTAGAACTTGAAAATGGACATCAAATATTAGCTCATATATCTGGAAAGCTAAGAATGAACTATATCAAAATTTTACCAGGAGACAAAGTAAAAGTAGAATTATCACCTTATGACTTAACCAGAGGAAGAATTACTTGGAGAGCAAAATAAAATAGTTAAAAATTAACCCATGATATACAAAAAAAACGGGAGGTGCAAAAAATGAAAGTAAGACCATCAGTAAAACCAATATGTGACAAATGCAAAGTAATAAAAAGAAAAGGTGTCATTAGAGTTATTTGTGAAAACCCTAAACACAAACAAAGACAAGGTTAATATCCTTATATTGTTAATAACACAAATTAGGTAGCGGCTGTGAATTCCTAAAAAGGGAGTTACATATCAAATTTGTGTTTATATATATGTTTTAAGATGTTTAAAGAGGCTAGAGTAAACGCTAGTGCATTTCACCTTTAAACCATTTTAGGACAAACAAATAAAATAAAGAATTATAATTTTGGAGGTGCAAAAAAATATGGCTCGTATAGCAGGAGTAGATTTACCAAAGGAAAAAAGAGTAGAAATAGGACTTACATATATTTATGGAATAGGAGTATCAAGTTCTAAAAAAATTCTTGAAAAAGCTGGAATTAATCCAGACACTAGAGTAAAAGACTTAACAGACGAACAAGTAAATGATATTAGAAAAGTTATAGACGAATCTTATACTGTAGAAGGTGATTTAAGAAGAGAAGTAGCTCTTAACATCAAAAGACTTACAGAAATCGGATGCTACAGAGGATTAAGACATAGAAGAGGTCTTCCAGTTAGAGGACAAAGAACAAAAACAAATGCTAGAACTAGAAAAGGTCCTAGGAAGTTAGTTAGTAAATCTAAAAAATAGAAAAATCAATGAAAATCAGCATCTTGCACATTTTTAATATCTCAATTAAACTTCGACGTACCAACGTACGCCATCAGCTTAATTAAGCTATTAAAAATGCACAATATACTAATTTTGATTGATTTATAGAAATTGAAGAATGAAAAATGAAATCAAAACCAAATTTCGAATAGAGGAGGAAAAAGCGAAATGGCTAAAAATGTGACAACAAAAAAAGTTGCTAGAAGAAATAGAAAAAACATTGAAAAAGGAGCAGCACATATTCATTCTAGCTTTAATAATACAATTGTTACAATTACAGATACACAAGGAAATGCAATTTCATGGGGAAGTGCTGGAGAATTAGGATTCAAAGGTTCTAGAAAAAGCACACCATATGCAGCAGGTCAAGTAGCAGAAACAGCTGCAAAAGCTGCTATGGAACATGGATTAAAATCAGTAGAAGTATTTGTAAAAGGTCCTGGTTCAGGAAGAGAAGCTGCAATACGTGCACTTCAAACAGCAGGACTTGAATTAAGTAGTATAAAAGATGTAACACCAATACCACACAATGGATGTAGACCACCAAAAAGAAGAAGAGTATAATTGAAAGGAGTAAGAAATAATGGCAAGATATAAAGACGAACAATGTCGTAGATGCCGTAGAGAAGGACAAAAATTGTTCTTAAAAGGTGACAGATGCTATACAGATAAATGTAGTATTTCAAGAAGAAATTATGCACCAGGACAACATGGACAAAAAAGAGCAAAACTTTCTGAATACGGAACACAATTAAGAGAAAAACAAAAAACAAAAGCATATTATGGAGTTGGAGAAAAACAATTCAGAAAATATTTTGAAATGGCTTCTAATAAAAAAGGAGTAACAGGTGAAAACTTATTACAAATATTAGAAAGCAGATTAGATAATGTAGTATATAGATTAGGATATGGAACATCTAGAGCACAAGCTAGACAATTTGTAAACCATGCACAATTTGAAGTAAATGGTAAAAAAGTTGATATTCCATCTTACTTAGTAAAAGCAGGAGATGTAATTACAGTAAGAGAAAGCAAAAAAGATAATGCAACAATAAAAATAAATGTAGAAGAATCAAGCAAAAGACCAGTACCAGCATGGTTAGAAAAAGACAATGAAAAATTAAGTGGTAAAGTAGTTCGATTAGCGTCTAGAGAAGACATTGATATTCCAATCGAAGAACATTTAATAGTAGAGCTTTACTCAAAATAATAATGGGTAGTACACAATCCATAAAGTTTTTAGAAAATTTGAGAAATATATTCTCAAAATTAGGAGGTAAAAATGATAGAATTTGAAAAGCCAAATATTGAATGTCTAGAGGTTGATGATACAAATAATTATGCAAAATTTGTATGTGAGCCATTAGAAAGAGGATATGGGGTAACAATAGGAAATTCTTTAAGAAGAATTTTACTTTCATCACTTCCAGGTTGTAGCATAACAAGTGTAAAAATAGACGGAGTATTACATGAATTTTCTACCATTCCAAATGTAGTAGAAGATGTACCAGAAATAATTGTTAACTTAAAAAACGTAAGACTAAAATTTGATGAAAATGAAGAAAAAGTCTTAAGAATTGATGTAAAAGGAGAAGGAGAAGTAACTGCAGGAGATATCATAACTGATGGAACTGTTGAAGTTTTAAATCCTGAATTACATATTGCTACCATTTCTGAAGGCGGAAGCTTAAAAATCGAAATGACAGCAGACAGAGGAAGAGGATATAACTCAGCAGAAAAAAATAAAAAACCAAATCAAGATATATCAGTACTTCCAATCGATTCTATCTATACACCAGTAAAAAAAGTTAACTATCAAGTAGAAAATACAAGAGTTGGACAAATGGTAGATTATGATAAACTAGTAATTGAAGTATGGACAGACGGAAGTCTAAAAGCACATGAAGCATTAAGCTTAGCAGCCAAAGTTATGACAGGACACTTAGAATTATTCATTGATTTATCAGAAGCAACAAAAAATACACAAGTAATGATAGAAAAAGAAGAATCTAAAAAAGAAAAAGTACTAGAAATGTCAATTGAAGAACTAGAATTATCTGTTAGATCATTCAACTGTTTAAAAAGAGCAGGAATTGCAACAGTAGAAGACCTAACAAATAAATCTGAAACAGACATGATGAAAGTAAGAAATCTAGGAAAAAAATCATTTGACGAAGTAACCGCAAAATTACACTCATTAGGACTAGACTTTGCAAGTGAAGACGAATAGAAGAGAAAAAGAAAAATAAGGAAGGTGAAAAAATTGGCTACAAATAGAAAGTTAGGAAGAACAACAGACATAAGAATGGCAATGTTAAAAACATTAACAACAGACTTAATCTTACATGGAAAAGTTGAAACAACATTAGCAAGAGCAAAAGAAGTAAAAGCCATTGCTGATAGCTTAATTTCACTTGCCATCAAAGAAAAAGACAACTTTGAAATGGTAGAAGTTAAAGTTATAAAAGCGAAATTAGATGCCAAAGGAAACAAAGAAACAGAATTAGTAAAAAGCAAAAATGGAAAAGAATATCTAAAAGTAGTAAAAGAAGAAAAAATAGAAAAAAGACAAAAAGACATGCCAAGTAGATTAAACGCAAGAAGAAAAATGATGAAAACAATCAACAAAGTAAAAGACAGCGAAGGAAACAACGTTGATTTACCATCAAAACTATTCAACGAAATCGCTCCAAAATATGCTGGTAAAAACGTAGGAGGATATACACGTATTATCAAAGCAGGACCTAGAAGAGGAGACGGAGCAGAAGTTGCAATATTACAACTAATATAAAACCAAATGAGACATTAGGGACAGTCCAAAGTGTCTCATTTTTGATTTATAAGTATGTCACATAAAAAAGAAAAAATCATATAATAAAACCATAGGAGGCTAAAAAATGACAGAATTTATATTAAATACCATTTTTTGGACATTGGCTCTTTATGGTTTTTTTGAAATTATAAAAAACATTATATACATATGTACATATACTAAATTTCAATCAGACGGAATTTATTTAATAATAGCTGTAAAAAATCAAGAAGACAGAATAGAAGGATTTTTACGTTCAAGCTTATTTAAAATTTTATATGGAAAAGAAGAATACTTGAAAAATATTATAGTAGCAGATTTAAAATCCACTGATAAAACCAAAGAAATTGCTAAAAAATTAGAAACAGAATATGATTGTCTAAAAGTAACAAATTGGAAAGAATGTAAAGATATAATTGATAATGTAAACGAAACTTGAAAATTTTGGGACGGAGAAGAAAACGACGGGATTTTTTGGGACGGAGAAGAAAATGACCATATGGATTTCAATCATATCATTTTCTTCTCCGTCCCAAAAAATCCCGTCGTTTTCTTCTCCGTCCCAAAAATGTTTCTTGAAAAAAAAGATATAATATGATACACTAAAAAAATAGAAAAGGTTTAAAATGAATTAATGCTTTAGAAAGGAATGTAATTGAGAATGGAAATAACAGGACAAATAGAAGCGATTATTTATAAAAATGAAATAAATAGTTATACTATAGCAGAATTTGAAACAGAAGATGAAAGCACAACAGTAGTGGGTTATTTACCATTTATAAATGTAGGAGATACATTAAGATTAGTAGGAAAATTTGTTGAACACAAAGAATATGGTCGACAATTTAAAATAGATACTTTTGAAAAGCTAATGCCACAGACATTAGGAGCTTTAGAAAGATATTTAGCTAATGGAAATATAAAAGGAATAGGAGAGGCTTTAGCAAAAAGAATTGTAAACAAATTTGGAGAAGAAACCATTCATATTTTTAAATATGAGCCAAATAGATTAGCAGAAATAAAAGGAATCTCTCCTAATCGAGCTTTAGAAATGGCAGAAAATTTTGTGCAAAACTGGGAAGTATGGCAAATCGTAGGATTTTTAGAGAGGTTTGGCATTGGTGCAGAACATGCAAAAAAAGTATTTGATTTGTTAGGAAGTAATGCAATTGAAGAAATAGAAGCAAATCCATATCTTTTAATTGATATAGCAAGAGGAGTTGACTTTAAGCAAATAGATAAAATGGCATTAAATTTAGGAATGGCATATGATAACAGTAAAAGAGTAACAAGTGGTATAAAATATGGCCTAATTAGAAGTACTTACAACGGACATGCTTGTGTTTTAAAAACAAATTTAATTGAATTTGTTATTAATCTTTTAGATGTTTCAACAGAAAATGTAGAAGATGGTCTAATTGAATTAAAAATGAAAGATGAAATTGTTATTGAAAAAAGAGAAGAAGAATATGTATATTTATATGCATTTTTTCATGCAGAAGCAGAAATAGCAATTAGAATCAATAGATTACAAAAAGCTAAAAATATAAAAAAAATACAGAAAATAGAAGAAGAATTAAAAAAAGTAGAAGCTAATTCAAGTATAGAATTATCAGAAAAACAAAAAGAAGCTGTAAAACTAATTAATGAAAACAATGTAACAATTATTACAGGTGGTCCAGGAACAGGAAAGACAACAATTATCAAAAGTATTATAGATATCTATGAAGGAAAAGGAAAAAAAGTAGTATTATGTGCGCCAACAGGAAGGGCAGCTAAACGAATGACAGAGACAACAGGAAAAGAAGCATCAACATTACATCGATTATTAGAAATAGGAAAAATTGATGAAGACAGCTTATACAAAAGCACTTCTGATTATGATGGAACGCCAATAGATGGAGATTTTATTGTTGTAGATGAAATGTCAATGGTGGACATGTTCTTAATGAATTATTTATTAAAAAGTATCTATCAAGGAACAAAATTAATATTAGTAGGAGATGAAGACCAATTAGCATCTGTAGGGCCTGGAAGCGTATTAAAAGATTTCATTCACTCTGAACAAATTGCAACTATACATTTAGACAAAATTTTCAGGCAAGCAGCAAAAAGTAAAATAATTATGAATGCCCATAGAGTAAATCAAGGAGAAACATTTTTAAAAAAAGAAGAAGCAGAAGAAATGAAAGAAGACTTCTTTTTTATAAAAGAATTATATCAAGAGCAAATGTTAGAACAAGTAATATCTCTATGTACAGGTAGACTACAAAAATATGGAAATTATGACTTTTTCCAAAATATGCAAGTACTAACACCAACAAAAAAAGGATTATTAGGAACAAAAGAATTAAACAAAGCATTGCAAGAAAAACTAAATCCAAATCATGAAAACTTGCCAGAAAAAGCAAGTATGGGAGCTATCTATCGAGTAGGAGATAGAGTTATGCAAATAAAAAACAACTATGATATCTATTGGGAAAAGCAAGAAAATGGAAAAAAAGAAATAGGAACAGGAGTATTCAATGGAGAAATAGGAACAATAACAAAAATCGATGAAAAAGAAAAACAAATAGAAATAAAATTTGATGACGAAAAAGTAGCAGAGTATGAATTTACCAATCTAGACCAAATCGAACACAGTTATGCCATAACAATCCATAAATCACAACGGAAGCGAATTTGACGTTGTAGTCATGGTATTACCACCAGCAGCGCCAATGTTAATAACTAGAAACCTGTTATACACGGGAATAACCAGAGCCAAAAAACTATTAGTAATAGTAGGAATAGAAAAAGTTGTAGAACTCATGATACAAAATGTAGACATCAAAAAAAGAAACACAGGTTTAGAATTTAAAATGAGACAGTTGGGACAGTCCTAATTTGTCTCACTTTTTTTGTCTATTCATGTCGTAATTAGTTATAATTTGCGACGAAAAAAAGTTTTAAATGAAGAAAATTTAAAAGAAGCTATTGAATTAACATAAAAAAGAAAGTATAATAATTAATAAAATAAGAAAAGGAGGAATTTTGTGCCTAGAAAAGCAAGAAAATTGTTGGGAAATATTATTATACATAATATGGTTCAAGGAATTAATAAAGAGAAAATTTTTGACACTATTAAGCAAAAAGAAAAATATAAAAAGTTAATGAAAGAAGAAAGTGAAAAACATCATACATTAATTATTGCTTACTGCATTATGGGGAATCATGTACATTTACTTACTTATTCACAAACCATAGATAATTTAAGTCAATTTATGAAAAGTATTAATGGAAAATATGCACAATATTATAACAAATCCAATGAAAGAGTTGGTTATGTTTTTAGAAATCGATTTTATTCAAAACCAATTTTAGGTGAAGAACAACTTTACAAATGTATCAAATATATTCACATGAATCCTGTAAAAGCAGGATTATGCTTAAAAGAAAATGATTATGAGTATTCTTCTTATCAAGAATATAAAGAAGAAAAAGAATTTATTAAATCTAAAATATATCAAATGATATTTCAATCTGATAAAAATTACTTTCAAAAATTAGAATCCACAAAATATGAATCTATGAAAATCCATAAAGAAAAATGTGATTTGAAAGAAATATTAAAAAAATATATTGCACAAAATAATATAGATTTTACTACAATACCTGTAGAACCTAAAGAAATAAAAAAATTTATATTTTATTTAAAGACGAATGAATATGAATTTAGCAAAAATGAAATAGCAGAATTACTGCAAATAAGTAGAGCAAAATTATATAGAATATTGAGAAAGGATGTCAAAAAATGATATTGTTCGACAAAAAAGTGAGACAAATTAGAACTGTCCCTATTGTCTCATTATTTTATCCACCGACTTGTGGTATTTGTGGTAAGGTTAGTTCGAATTTTTTGTGTAATAAGTGTAAGTTATTATTGGATAAAGAGATGGTGTTAGGTTTAGAGAGTGGATTGGATTCTAAATTTTATTTTCAAGAATTTTTATATCTATTTTCATATCAGGGAATAATAAGAAAGATGATTTTGGATTATAAGTTTAATGATAAGTCGTATTTGTTTAGGTGTATTGTGAATTTTTTGTTAAATAGTGAATTTTTATTTGAATTTTTGCAATCTTATGATAAAATAATACCAGTTCCGATTAGTAAGAAGAGGTATAAGGAAAGAGGTTATAATCAAAGTGCTTTGATTGCTAAAGGGATACAAAGAGATATGGCGATACATTTAAAATATGTAGATGATTGTATTTTTAAGGTTAAGGATATTATTGAACAAAGTAAGTTAAATAAAGAGCAAAGACAAGATAATATAAAAAATGTGTATGTTTTGAATAATAATAAAATTAGTGAATTACAAAATAAGAAATTATTATTAGTTGATGATGTTTTTACAACGGGAAGTACGGTAAATGAATGTTGTAGAATTTTGCAAAAAGCAAAACCTGAAAGAATAGGAGTTTTGGTATTGGCAAAAGATTAAAAAATCAAATGATAAGGGGAATATAGGAGGATTATATGGAAGATTTAGTGGAAAGTATATTAGATTATGTGAGATCAGATTATACAGATTATGCTATTATGATTAATGGAGAATGGGGCTCTGGAAAGACTCATTTTTGGAATAATAAAATTAGAAAGAAAATTGAGAGTTTACAATTAAATGGAAAAAGATATACAACAATTTATATGTCTTTATATGGAATTTCAAATTTAGAAGAAATTAGTAAAAAAATATTTATTGAAACAACTCAATTGATGGATAAAAACTTAAGAAAATTCATGAATTCACATGGGCAAACTACAATTCCTGAATATGCAAAAACAGGAATTGACATGGCCAACTTTTTTGGTGTAACACAAAATGGTGATAAAGTGGATTATGCTTCATTTTTTTCAACTGATGATAAAGTATTATGTTTTGATGACTTAGAAAGAGCTAATGTAGATGTTATTGATATATTGGGATATATTAATAATTTTGTAGAACATGACCATATAAAAACTATAATTATATGTAATGAAAAAGAACTTTCTACAAAATTAAAGAGTTCTAATTTAGAGATGAAAACTTTTATAGCAACTTATCTTTTAGACAAACAAGACGAATTAAATAAATCTGACAAGCCAATGGTAGAAAAAATCCAAAACAAAATTGAACATGTATTTGATAAAGCTAATGATTATGAAAGAATAAAGGAAAAATTGATTGGTGAAACTTTTGAGTATGCACCAAAATTTGATTACATTATTAATGGTATTTTGATGAGATATGAAAATAATCCAGATTTAATTCGTTTTTTAAGAGAAAATACCAGACTAATAATTTCTACATTTAATAAAAGTGGAACTAGAAACTTAAGAATATTAAAACATGCTTTAAACGATTTCAAAAAAATATATGAAATGGTAAATAAATCATATCCAAATACAAATCATAGAATAATGCAAACAATGCTTATATTTACTATAGCAATATCTTTTGAAATTAAAGCTGGAAAAATAACAAAAGACAAATTTGTTAATATAAAAGATAATGAGGAATACAAATCCATTTTAGTATCTTCAAGAATATTAATGGATAATAGACAATTTTATATTAAAGAATTTGATAATAACTATTATTACAACTTTAAATCCGAATATCGTTTTTTCAAATTTGTTGAATATTATGTAAGAACACGTATCTTTGATATGAAACTATTTAAAGAAAATATGGAAACAATTCGTAACACAATTGATACAGAAAATTTACCAGCTTATAAGAGGCTGTTAACAGAAGAATATTGGAAGATATCAGATGATCAATTTGATAATGTAATACAAGAAGTTCTTTCAGATGTAAAAGAAGGGAAAATAGCTTTAATAGACATAGTAAAATTATTTGCTTATTTTAGTTATTTTTCCAGAAAAGGTTTAATAGAATATGATTTAAAAACTTTAAAAAGTATCTTTTTCAATGGTATGAATATATCATCATTATCATCTGAATATTGTGAAAAGCCAAAAGAAGAATTAGGAAAAATAGCCATAGAAGAAGTAGAAGAAGATATGGAAGAAATTTTAAAACATTTTAATATGTTAAATGAACAATTACTAGACAAAATGTATAGAGAAAAAGCAGAAGAAGTTATGAAATGCATTCCTATGAAAATGGAATTATTTTACGAAAAATTTGATAAAGAATGTATGGAAATTCCAATTTTTAAATATTATGATGCATTTCAATTATTCCAAAGAATTTCTTGTGCAAGCAATGAAGACATTGTTTTAATCAAAGAGAAGTTAATAGATAGAGCTAACCGTTATACAAAACAAATAGAACCAGAAATGAAAAATATAAAGCAATTAAAACAAATTATTGAAGATTACTTAAAAGGAAAAGAACCAACCATAAAAACAGTTATGCTAAAAGAATTTGCAAAAGATATGGGATATATATTAGATAAATATAAAATTAGTTTTTTACCAAAAAAAGAAGAAAAATTAGCAGAAGCAATAGAAGAATAAAAGGAAGTTATAAATGGAAAATCAATACAACCAACAAAAATATTTAAAATTGTTGAGTAAAGAATATAAAAATAAAAATAAAGTAGCAGAAGAAATAATAAACTTACAAGCCATTATAAATTTGCCAAAAGGTACAGAAATGTTTTTAAGTGATATACATGGTGAATATGAACCTTTTGTGCATATTTTAAATAATGGAGGAGGAATTATCAAAAGTAAAATTGAAGATATTTTTGGTCATTCAATTAGCAAAAAAGAAAGAGCAACATTAGCTACTTTGATTTATTATCCAGAAGAAAAATTAAAATTAATAAAAAAAGAAGAAAAAGATTTAGAAGAATGGTATACAATTACATTATATAGATTAATAGAAGTAGCTAAAAAAGTAAGTTCAAAATATACACGTTCTAAAGTAAGAAAAGCAATTAACAATGGATTTACATATGTAATTGATGAATTGTTACATTCACAAGCCGGAAACGAAAAAGATAAAGAAACTTACTATAAAGCTATTATAAAAACGATTATTGACTTAAAACAAGCAGAAGGATTTATCATTGCAATTTCCGAACTAATAAAAAGAATGGCAATAGATCACTTACACATAATAGGAGACATCTATGATAGAGGAAGAAATCCTGATTTAGTTATAGAAAAACTAAAAAAATTCCACAGTTTAGATATGCAATGGGGAAACCATGATATTGAATGGATGGGAGCGGCTTGTGGAAATAAAGCTTGCATAGCAACAGTTATTCGAAACTGCGCTAGATATAATAATATGGCAGTTTTAGAAGAATCCTATGGAATTAACATCAGACCACTTTCTACCTTTGCTATGGAAACTTATGGAGATGATAATTGTATTAATTTTATGCCAAAAGTTTATGACCAAAATAAATATGATAAAAATGATAAAGCAATAGTCGCTAAAATTCATAAAGCAATCACTATAATACAATTCAAACTAGAAGGTCAATTAATAAAAAAACATCCAGAATATCATTTAGAAAATCGACTTTTACTCGATAAAATGAATTTGAAAAAGGGTTATGTAATATTAGATGGAAAAAAATATATTTTAAAAGATACAAACTTTCCAACCATGTATCCAGAAAACCCATATCAACTAACAAAAGAAGAAGAATCTTTAATAGAGAGACTATGTGAATCATTTAAACATAGTCAAAAATTAAAAGACCATATGGAATTTATTTATCAAAAAGGAGAATTATATACAATTTTCAATAAAAACCTATTATTTCATGCATGTATTCCTATGGAAGAAAATGGGGATTTTAAGGAAGTTGAATTTCTAGGGAAAAAAGTAAAAGGAAAAGATTATTTAGATTTAGTAAATGACACAATAAAAAAAGTTTATTTTGCAAAGGAAAAAAATGAAGAAGAACTAGATATAATGTGGTTTTTATGGCTTTCACCCAACTCACCATTTTTTGGGAAAAGTAAAATGGCAACATTTGAAACATATTTCATAAAAGACCAAGAAACACATAAAGAAGAAAAAAATCCATATTTTTATTTATCTGGTCAAGAAAAAATCGCGAACCAAATTCTACAAGAATTTGGACTAGAAGAAAAAGAATCACATATTGTAAATGGGCACATTCCAGTTAAAGCAAAAAATGGAGAAAGTCCTATACGTGCAAACGGAAAATTACTGGTAATTGATGGAGGGTTTGCCAAAAGTTACCAAGAAAAAACCGGAAATGCTGGATATATATTAACATATAACTCTTATGGATTATTATTAAGTCAAAACAAACCATTTGAATCAGTAGAAAAAGCAATAGAAGAAGAAAAAGATATAATATCAGAAATAATAGTCAAGAAAACTGGAGTTACACGAAAAACAGTTGGAGATACTGACATAGGGAAGCGAATAAAAACGGAAATAGAAGACTTAACAGATTTAATGAAATTTTATGAAACAGGTCAATTAAAACAGATTTATTGAAAATTAAAATTTTAATGCATAATTTTTACCTTTTTTGTCATAATAACAGTATAAACAAAAATATGACGAGGAGGAAAATTATGAAAGCAACTGGAGTTGTAAGAAGAATAGATGATTTAGGAAGAGTAGTTATTCCAAAGGAAATAAGAAAAACTTTGAGAATCAAGGAAGGAGATCCATTAGAAATATTTACAGATAGAGAAGGACAAGTAATTCTAAAAAAATATTCTCCTATTGGTGAACTTTCAGAATTTGCAGCAGGTTATGCAGAAACCTTATCAAAAACAACTGGACACATAGCATGTATTACAGATAAAGATTCCATAATAGCAGTATCTGGTCGGATCTAAGAAGGAATTTTTAGAACAAGATATAAGTAAAGAGCTAGAACAATTAATGGAAGATAAAGAAGTATACACAAGTAAAGAAAATAGTGATATTGCTATGCCAATTACGAAAAATGATAATAGAGAAAGAAAGAACAATGCTCAAGTAGTGTATCCTATTGTTTCTAATGGTGACACAATAGGGACAGTAATCTTAATGGCAAAAGAGCCAACTGGTAAAATGAATGATGTAGAGAAAAAAGTAGCACAATCAGCAGCAGCTTTTTTAGGAAGTCAAATGGATATATAATAAAAAAACAAGTTAATAATTTTATAATTTAATAAAAATTATCAACTTGTTTTTTTGTTACTTAAACCAACAATGTAATCAACAGAGGTACCATAAAATTTAGCTAAAGTAATTAAATGTTGAATTGGCATTGTTCTATTTCCTTTTTCATATTCAGAATAATATTGTTGTGAAATACCTAATAAAGAAGCAATGTCTTTTTGTAATTTATCATGATCTTCTCTTAAATCTTTCAATCTTTTAAATTCCATTATTTCCTCCTATTTATACTTATGAGTATAATTATAACAAAAATAGATGTAAAAGCATTTTTTTACATCACAAATTATGTATTAATGAAATATTACATAAAAATAACAATTTTGTTACAATCTATTTTTTTATTGAAAAATATACTATTCTATAGTATATTTATAATAAATACATAAAAAATTATGTTTAAAAGGAGAGGGAAATGAAGAGAAATATATCTGGAATAACATTAATAACATTAGTAATAACAATAATTGTACTTTTAATTCTTGCAGGAGTAACAATAGCAATGTTAATGGGAGAAAATGGATTGCTAACACAAGCAAGTAAAGCGAAAGAAAAAACAAACAAATCTCAAAGTGAAGAAGAATC
>CAUWKC010000007.1:0-52069 GCA_963559365.1 uncultured Clostridia bacterium
TTCTTTTAGTTCTTTCTTTATTCCAGATACTTCTACTTTTGTTTCTTTTAGTTCTCTCTTTATTCCAGATACTTCTTCTTTTGTTTCTTTTAGTTCTCTCTTTATTCCAGATACTTCTTCTTTTGTTTCTTTTAGTTCTTTCTTTATTCCAGATACTTCTACTTTTGTTTCTTTTACTTCTTGTTTTAATCCAGATACTTCTTCTCTTGTTTCTTTTACTTGATTTTCTAGTTTTTCTGTCTTTTCTACCAAAAAGTCTATTTTATCAACTTTTTTCATGAATGGTTTTAGATTTTCCCACAATTCTTCTGTTGTCATAGGTTTTTCCTCCTTTCTCTTGGAAGTATTTATATCTATAATATTTATTCTTTATAAAATAACGAAATAAATAAATTTTGATATAAAGTCTTTTTGATTTAATTTACAAATTAGAATAAAAATTTTTATTTACCTATATAAAAAAACATAGATAAATTATGTTTGTATTGTAACATAATCTTCTATGCTTTTCAAGTTTTTTTTACATTTTATTTGGCATTTCAATTCCAAGTAAACTTGCTCCTAATTTCAAAATTTTACCAACACTATAAGTTAAGAAAACTCTAGCATTTTGTATATCTATATCCTCTGTTATTATTTTATTTTCATTATAAAAACTACTAAATGCTTTTGCTACATCTATTAAATAACGCGACAAGATAGAGGGTTCTTCTTTTTGTGTTACTTGTATTAGAATATCTTCAAATGAATAAATTAATTTTATTATGTTTTGTGAATATTCGTCAAATAATTTTTCTTTTTTGATTTCTTTTGCTTTTGGTAAATATCCTACTTTTTCTAATACACTTTTTGTACGTACATAGGTGTATTGGATGTATGGTCCTGTTTCTCCTTGAAAATTTAAAATTTGATCCCATTCAAAAATTTCATCTTTTACTCTACTATTAGATAAATCATTGAAAATTACAGCTCCAATTCCTACTTTTTTAGCAATTTCTTTTTTATCTTCTAAGTTTGGATTTTTTTCTTCTATTATTTTTTCTGCTCTTTCAATAGCTTCTGTTAATAATTCTTCTAATTTTACTACATTTCCTTCTCTTGTTGACATTTTTCCTGTTGGTAGTAATACCATTCCAAAAGGAATGTGTTGTAACCCTTTTATATATTTATCATCTATCCCTAATAATTTTGCTACTTCAAATACTTGCTTGAAATGTAATACTTGTTCATATGATGTTAAATATAATGCTTTATCATAATTATAAGTTCTTGCTCTATATAAAATAGCTGCTAAGTCTCTTGTAGCATAAGTAGAAGACCCATTAGATTTTTCTATGATACATGGAGTATTAATTCCTTGTTCTTCTAAATCGATAATTTTTGCTCCTTGGGATTCTATTAATTTTCCTGTTTTTTCTAATATTTCTATTACTTCTGGCATTTTGTCAGAATAAAAAGCTTCTCCATTCCAAGAGTCAAATTTGGTTCCTAATAAATCATATACTTTTTGAAATTCTTTTAAGCTCAGTGTTTTGAATTTTTCCCATATTTCAACACAATATGAATCTCCTTCTTCTAATTTTTTAAAATTATCTCTACATTGGTTTAATATTGTTTCATCTTCTTTGCATGCTTGATTTATTCGAATATAAATTTTAGTTAATTCGTTTATTGGCTCTTTTTCTATATCATATTCTTTTCCCCAAAGCTTATATCCCTCAATTAATTTTCCGAATTGTGTTCCATAGTCACCTAAATGGTTAATTCCAATTGTATTATACCCTAATTGTTTATAAATATTATATAAACTTCCTCCTATTACTGTGGAACGTAAATGTCCTATATGAAATGGTTTTGCTATATTAGGTGAAGAATAATCAATTACAATATTTTTTCCTTTTCCTATTTCTGATTTTCCATATTCTTCTTTTTCAATTTCTTCTAATACTTCTTTTGTTATGCATTCTTTGTTAACATAAAAATTTAGATATCCACCTATTACTTCTACTTTTTCTAAAACGTTTGTATCTATTTTTATGTTTTCTTTTATTTCTTGTGCTATTTGTTGTGGTGATTTTCGTAATTCTTTTGCAAGACGAAAACAAGGAAAGGCATAGTCTCCGTTTTTAGCATCTTTTGGTGCTTCTAAATAGTTTTCTAATTCTTCTTTTTCTAACTGAATGACTTCTGCTATTTTATTTGCTATTTCTTGTTTAAAATTTATCATTGTCTTCTCCTTTTTGCTATTTATTTTTTTCAATATAGTTCCATGAATCTTTACACATGTCATCTAATGTTTTTTCTGCTTTCCATCCTAGTTCTTCTTTTGCTTTTTTAGGGTCTGCATAACATGTAGCAATATCTCCTGGTCTTCTTGGTGCAATTTTATAAGCTACTTCTTTTCCTGTTGCTTTTTCAAAAGCTTTTACCATATCTAATACACTATATCCTGTTCCAGTTCCTAAATTATAAATATAAATTCCTTGTCCTTCTTTATCTATTTTGTTTAATGCTTTTACATGCCCTTTTGCTAAATCTACTACATGTATATAATCTCTAACTCCTGTCCCATCTGGCGTATCATAATCATTACCAAATACAGATAATTCTTTTAATTCTCCGCTTGCTACTCTTACTACATATGGCATTAGATTATTAGGAATTCCTTGTGGCTCTTCTCCTATTAGTCCACTTTTGTGAGCACCTACTGGATTAAAGTATCGTAAAATGCAAATGTCCCATGTATTGTCTGAATTATATATGTCTTTTAAAATTTGTTCAATAAATAATTTTGTTGTGCCATATGGATTTGTGGTTCCTCCTGTTCTGCAATCTTCTGTTAATGGGATTTTTTCTGGTTCTCCATATACGGTTGCAGAAGAACTAAATATGAATTTTTTGCATCCATATTTTCTCATAGTATCTAATAATACTAAAGCTCCTGAAATATTATTTCTATAATATTCAATCGGTTTTTTTACTGATTCTCCTACTGCTTTGAATCCTGCAAAATTGATAACTGCTTCAATTTCGTTTTCTTCAAAAACTTTTTCTAATTTTTCTTGATTATTATAATCCATTTCATAAAATTTGAAATCTTTTCCTGTTATTGTTTTTATTGATTCTAATACTTCTGGTCTACTATTTGAAAAATCGTCTATAATGATAATTTCTTTTCCTTCTTCTAGTAATTCGATTGCTGTATGACTTCCTATGAATCCTGCTCCTCCTGGTAATAAAATTGCCATATTAACTCCACCTTTCTTTTTTTATTTTATTTTTATATGCAAATTTCAAATAGATGAAATTTCAGTTCCTTCTTTGGTATCTTTAATTATATATCCTTTTTGTTGAATGATGTTTCTTAATTCATCAGATTTTGCCCAATCTTTGTTTTCTCTTGCTTGTTTTCTTTCTTCTACTAAAGCTAAAATTTCTTCTGGAATATTCTCTTTATTTTTTTCTACTATTTTATCTATTTTTATTCCTAATACAGTATCAAATTTTAATAACAATTCTGCTAATTTTTTAGATTTTTTTTCTTGTTTTATTACTTCCCAGACAATTCCCATAGCTAATGGCATATTTAAATCATCATTAATAGCTTGGTGAAATTTTTCTTCTAATTCTTGTATTTGTTTTTCATCTACTTCTTCTTTTCCCTCTAAATGCATTTGATAACCATTTCTTAATCTTTCTAATGATTTAGCTGTAGCTTCAATTCCATCCCATGTGTAATTTAATTTATTTCTATAGTGAGAAGAATAACTAAATAGACGATATACTAATGGATCATATCCTTTTTCTATTATATCCTTTATAAGATATACATTTCCTAAACTTTTTGACATTTTTCCACCATCTATTAATAGGTATTCACCATGTAACCAATAATTAGCTGGTATTTTTCCACAACATCCTTTACTTTGTGCAATTTCGTTTTCATGATGTGTTGGGATTAAATCAATTCCACCTGTGTGAATGTCAAATTGTTCTCCTAAATATTTTTGCCCCATTGCAGAACATTCTATATGCCATCCAGGATAACTTGGACCCCATGGACTATCCCATTTCATTAAATGATTTTCTGGTGCTTTAATCCATAAAGCAAAATCATATGGATTTCTTTTTTCTGGATCAATATCAACTCTAGCTCCTGCTTTTTGTTCTTCTACATTAATATTTGTTAAAATGGGATATTTATCTAATTTAGCAATATCAAAATAAATAGCTGTTGATGTTTCATAAGCAAATCCTTTTTCTACTAATTTTTGTACATATTCTAACATTTCTGTAATATGGTCTGTTGCTTTACAAATAATCTCTGGTGTTTCAATATTTAAATATTCTAAATCTTGAAAAAATAATTTGGTATAATACTCTGCTATTTCCATTGGAGTTTTCTTTTCTTCTCTTGCTGATTTTAACATCTTGTCTTCTCCTTCATCTCCATCTGAAACTAGGTGTCCTACATCTGTTATATTCATAGCATGTTTTAAGCTATATCCATTATATTTTAAAACTCTTCTCAATATATCTTGAAAAATGTTAGTTCTCATATTTCCTATAGTTGCATCTTTATAAACAGTTGGACCACATGAATATATTCTAACTTCTTTTTCTCGAATTGGCTTAAAAATTTCTTTTTCTCTTGTCAATGTGTTATAAAAATAAAGTTCCAAATTTTCTTTCCTCCTTTTATTTGAATAGGAGATGTGAATTTGTTTTCACATCTCACTTCTTTTTTATTGTGTATTTGTTGTTGTATTGTTAGTGGAATTTGTTGTATTACTTGTATTTCCAGTATTTGTTGTATTATTGGTGTTTGTTGTATTTGTTGTGTTCGTTGTATTTGTTGTATTAACCTTATTAGTTGTATTCTCTTTTGGTTTTTCTACTTTTTTTGGTTTTGTATGAATAGTACAAACTTCATCAATTTTTCCTTTTCCTGTTCCAGTAGAACCATTTATTGCTTTCCATAATTGCAACCTTTCTTTTGGAATTACACCTCCATATGCATTAACTCTTGTTGGTGCATATTGGGCACAAAATTCCGTTGCTATTTTTCCTGATTCAGAACAAATTGTTTGTGTTCCATGTCCCTCACATTTTCCTGGTAAATTATCAGATGTAAATATTTCTTTATAAGTGTTTGTACATCCTGTTGTTGCAATTCCTCCCGTTGTTCTACAAATTGTCTGTTCCACAATTCCATTTGGTCTTTTGAAAGTTGCATTTTCTAAATTTTTATGTGCTGCTGTCATTACAGAATCCCATATTTGCCCTGCTGGATTTGTTCCAAAACCTATTACTTCTTCTGGTTTATCATAACCAAACCAACAAGCTGCTGCATAATATGGTGTAAATCCACAAAGCCATCTATCCTTACTTCCATCTGTTGTTCCTGTTTTTGCTGCTACATCCATTCCTGGTATTGCACAATATGTTGCTGTTCCTTTTTTTACTGGTTCTTGTAAAATTGATTTTACAAGGTATGCATTTTGTTCTGAAATAACTCTTCTTTTTTCTTGATTTGGTGTTAATACAGTATTTCCATTACTATCAACTAC
Organism: uncultured Clostridia bacterium; assembly: GCA_963559365.1. Classification (GTDB taxonomy): domain Bacteria; phylum Bacillota; class Clostridia; order TANB77; family CAG-508; genus CAG-269. The sequence goes on from CAUWKC010000007.1 coordinate 5,571, forward strand.
TTTAGTATAGAAAGTTGGTTCTATATATTCTCCATCATTTGCAATAGTTGCATATGCTGCTGCCATTTGTAATGGTGTTATTCCTCGTGTTAATCCTCCAATAGCTAATGGCAAGTTTTCATCATTATGTTGTTTGTTTTCTTCTGATGTTACAAGGGAAGTTACTCCAAAATTTTGTAAATACTCGATTGATTTTTTAGGTGTTAATTCTTTCATAACTTTTACTTGTGGTACGTTTTGAGAATATGCAATTATATCTCTCATATTAATAAGTCCTCTATATACATTACCATCATTTTTTGGTTGATATCCATTGAAATCTGTTTTTACATCATCATAAATTGTAGCTGCAGTTATTACTTTTTCTTGTAATGCTGGTGCTGTATCTGCGATTGGTTTGATTGAAGACCCTGGTTGTCTTTCTGATTGTGTTCCTCTATTTAAGTTAGCTCCTGTTTTTTCTCCTAATCCACCTGATACTCCTAATACATTTCCAGTTTTATGATCAATTATGACAATTGCTGCTTGTGTATGTTCATTTTTTAGAGTTCCGTCTTGATTTTTCTCTCTTCCTTTTTTTATGTATTTATCTTTTAATGTTTCTGCTTCTGCATTTGCTTGTATTTCATTATTTACTGTTGAATGAATTGTAAGCCCACTACTATACACATAGTTTTCTGCTAGTTCCCTTGAAATTGCTTTTTCTTCCATAACTTGAGAAATAACTTGTTCTATAACAGCATCTGTATGGTAAGAATATCCTGAAGATGTTGCTGTTTCTCCTTTTTGGAATGGTAATCCAGCATCTACTTTTGCTACAGCTGCATCATAATCTGCTTGATTTTCAATATATCCTAATTCTTTCATTTTGTTTAAAACTACTTTGGTTTTATGTTTTATTTTTTCTGTATTGTCTTTGCTAGTATCAAATGGGTCATAAGAATTTGGTGAGTTATTTATTCCTGCCATAAAAGCACATTCTGCTAAATCTAAGTCTTTGGCACTTTTATTGAAATAATATTCTGCTCCTAATTCTACTCCATGCAAGTTATTAGAACCAACAAACAAAATGTTTAAATATAGTTCTAGTATTTGATCTTTTGATATCATTCTTTCTACTTGATATGCTTTTGCCCATTCTTTTATTTTTCTGAAAATACCTGCTAATCCTGATGTTTCGTCATCTTTTGTAATATTTTTTACCAATTGTTGAGTAATACTACTTCCTCCATATGAACTATTTCCAAATAGTTTATTAACAATAGCTCCTGCTGTTCTTTTTATATCAACTCCGCTATGTTTATAAAATCTTTCATCTTCAATTGCTACATATGCTTTTGGTAAATATTCTGCCATATCTTCTAAAGTTATGACTTTTCTTTTTTCATCTCCGTTTAAATTAGCTACAACAGCTCCATTAGTATCTACAATTATTGAATTTGCTGCCCCTATTTTTAATTCTTCTTTTGTTATTTCAAAGTCATCTCCAAATAATCCAAAAAACATTCCTGCTACAATTCCTGCTCCTATTACACATAATAGTAAGAATAGAACAATCATTATTTTTATTGCCATCATTAACTTAGGATGACGGTTTGAAAATTTATTTTTCTTTCCTTTTTTTCTTTTTTGATTTTCTACTGGTCTTTTTTTTGTTGGTCGATTCGCATTGGTTGTTGTTTTTCTTTTTTTGGTTGATTTTTTGTTTCTATTGTTTGGTACTTTATATGGTCTGGTTTTTTCTCTATCACTAGGATTCTTTCTTTCTCTATTTTCTGGCATTTTATTACCCCCTTGCCAATCTTTCTTTTTTGACAAAACTATTATATTATATTTTTTAAAAAAAGAAAAGCTTTTCTATTAATTTTTAAGAATTTGAAAATTCAAAAAATTTCTGTATTAATTCCTACAAGTTTAAATATTTGAACTTTATCTTTTTTTATTTGTTTTTGTATTTCTTTAAAAGGCTGTTTCTTATTTATTTTAGCTTCATATCTTTCACATGATTTGTATTTTTCTTGTTTTTCATAATCAAATTCTTGAGTTTCATCCCATATAATTTCATAATCTTGAATTATAATACCATTAAATCTTTTTTTTGCTACTTTTGCATTTTCTTTTATATTTATAATTATTGCCTTTTCACAAATTTGATATTTATTGATTAATTCAGAAGGGAAATCTACATTTAAAATTATCTTTGCTTTGGCTAATCCTTTTTTCTTATTATTTCCTACTGTTATCATAACACCATCTTCTTCTAAAATCTGTTTTTCAATTTTTTTAAATTTTTCAATATGATTAGTAATAATGCTAATACTTTTATATTCTTTTGCCATAATTCGAATGTTAGATAACATATTCTCTGTTATATCATTTATTAAAATACTAATTGATGTATCTTCTTTTTTTAGTTTATTATGTTTTAATAAAAATTCTAACTCTTTACAACATAATACTTCCTTTATCCATTTTCCTTCTATAATTTCTAAATTATATGTATATAATAAATTTTTATAAATTTCTTGTTTTTGTATTTTTTTACTTAATATAACTTTTTTACTAATGGCTTTTTCCATTATTTTTTTAGTTTTTTTGGCTAACTTTTGAGACTTTTTATCACTAATTTCTTGTTCATCTATTGGTAATATTATTTTATCTTGTTGCATTTCTATTATATTAAATATTTTATGAAACAAGTTAGGCTTGTCAGCTTCTTGAATATAATACAAAAAAATCACTCTCCTATTCCTTTATTTAAGTATATGATTGTGATTTTTCTATTATGCTTTATAAAATAATATTTCTTTTCAATAATTCATTTTCTATAATACCTATACCTATAAAAGAATTTTCACAGTATACACGGTATAAATTATCTGGTCTTTTTTGTGTCAATTTAACTCCATTCAAAAAATATTCTAATTTTCTTGGTTCCAATTGTATTTTTTCTTTTTCCTTAAACAATATTTCAAGATTTATAAAATTTTGTGCCATCCATTTTTCATTAGAAACATTTTCTTCTAATTGTTCTATAGTAACTGCTTTTTCTATATTAAAATTACCTACTTGTATTCTTTGCAATTCTGACATATAACCAATAGTACCTAATTTTTCAGATATATCTTCACATAAACTTCTAATATATGTACCTTTTGAGCAATGTACCTCAAATTGTATTTCTTTTTTTTCTTGGTTTATATTAATCACATCAATTTTATAGATTTCAATTTGTCTCGGCGGTATATCTATTTTTTCTCCTTTTCGTGCATATTCATAAAGCTTTTTTCCTTTTATTTTAATTGCAGAATATATAGGAGGAAATTGTTGTTGCTTTCCTACAAAATTTTGTAATACTTTCTCTATCTTTTCTTTTGGTAATTTATGCATATCTACATTTTGTTCATCTATTACTTTTCCTTCTGCATCCGCAGTATCAGTCTTTTTTCCTAATGTTAATTTTACTTTATAAATCTTATCATGATTAATTAAATATTGTGAACATAAGGTTCCTTTCCCTATTAATAATGGCAACACTCCTGTTGCCATTGGGTCTAATGTTCCAGTGTGTCCTACTTTTTGTTTAAAAATTCTTTTTGCTTTTTGAACTATATCATGAGATGTACAATTTTTTGGTTTGTTAATAATTATTATTCCATCCATTTTTTTATTTCTTTCATTAATTTTTCTTTAACTTGTTCTACATTTCCTTGGATTAAAGCACCTGCTGCTCTTGCATGCCCTCCGCCTCCAAATACTAAGCATATATCTGACACATTAATATCTTTTTCTGAACGTAAAGAAGCTTTATATATGTCTTCTTCATCTTTTTGACGAATAAATATAGAAACTTTTACTCCTTCAATGTCTTTTCCTATATCTACTAATCCTTCATGATCTCCTATTTCTGCTCCTGTTTCAATTTCGTCTTGTGATGTTATATAAGTAAAAGAAACTTTTCCATCTTCTAATAATTCCATACGGTCAATTACTCTTTTAGTTAATTCAAAATTAGCTTTTGTTTTAGTTCTCATAGTTCGTTTATATATATCTGGAATATCTACTCCAATACGAGTTAATTCAGCAGCATATTCAAATGTATCTGGTGTAATTCCTTGATGACGGAAACCTCCTGTATCTGTTATAATTCCTGTCATCAAGCAAGTTCCCATTTCTTTTGAAATATTGATTTCAAAATATTCTGCCATTCCTGCTAATATTTCACAACAAGCTGGTGATACTGGATTTACATAGTTTAAATCGCCATACATATTATTGCTTCCATGGTGGTCAATCACAATTGTTGTTTTCGCATTTTCAAAATACTCATTTTTTGCCATTCTTTTAAAAGTTGCACAATCTAATGAAATTGCTAAATCATATTTTTTTATTTCAGAATCTTCTTTAATTGTTTCAGCTTCTGGCAAAAAATTAAACATACTAGCATATTCCGGAATAATTACATCAGCATTTTTCCCTAATTCTTTTAACATATATTTCATAGATAATGAACTTCCTACTGCATCTCCATCTGGTGATTCATGGGTTAAAATTACTATAGTTTCTGCTTTTTTTATTTCTTTTAAAATTTCATCTAATGTCATAAGTTACTCCTCTTTTTTTGGCATAATTTCTTTTAAAATTGTATCAATTTTTGCTCCATATTCTAAAGAATCATCCAATTCAAATAATAATTCTGGTGTATTTCTTAAATTTACTCTTCTAGCTAATTCACTTCTGATATATCCTGCTGATTTTTTTAATCCTGCTAATGTATCTTTTATATTTTTTGCATTTAAGATACTTACATATATTTTGGCATATTTTAAATCATTAGTTACTTTAACTTTAGTTACGCTAATTAAACCTGTTACATTAGGATTTTTTAATTCATAACTAATGATTTGACTTAATTCTTTTCTGTATTCTTCTTCAATACGTCCTAGTCGTGTTTGATTTTCTGGCATATTGTTTCCTCCTAACGTTTTATTTCTTCCATAACATATACTTCAATGATGTCTCCTTCTTTTAAATCATTATAGTTTTCAATTTGCATACCACATTCAAATCCTTTACCAACTTCTTTTACTTCATCTTTGAAACGTTTTAAAGTTGCTAAATGACCATCATGAATAACAACATTTTCACGAATAACTCTAACTCCAGCATTTCTTTCGACTTTACCACTTAATACATAAGCCCCTGCAATTGTTCCTACATTTGAAATTCTAAATGTTTGTCTTACTTCTACATTTCCAATTACTTTTTCTTCAAATTTAGGGTCTAACATACCTTTCATTGCTGCTTCTACATCTTCAATAGCTTGGTAAATAATAGCATATTGTTTTATTTCTACTTCGTCCTTTTCAGCCATTTCTTTTGCTGTTGCATCTGGTCTTACATTAAAAGCAATAATAATAGCATTTGATACTTTAGCTAGTGTTACATCAGATTGATTAACAGCTCCTGCAGCTGCATGAATTACTTTTACTCTGACTTCTTCATTTTTTAATTTTTCTAAAGATTGTTTTACTGCTTCTACAGAACCTTGCACATCAGCTTTTACAATTAAATTTAGTACTTTTAATTTTCCTTCTTCCATTTGGCTAAATAAGTTGTCTAAAGTTACTTTTGTAGTAGCATTTATTGCTTTTTCTCTTTCTTGACGTTTTCTTCTTTCAATTAAATGTTTTGCCATTTTTTCATTTTTTACTTCATAGAAAGTATCTCCTGCTGATGGTACTTCTGTTAATCCCATAATTTCTACTGGTGTTGATGGTCCTGCTGATTTTACATTTTTTCCTTTATCATCTTTCATTGCTCTAATTCTACCAATAGCTGAACCTACAACAACTGTATCTCCTACATCTAATGTTCCTCTTTGGACTAACATAGTAGCAATAGCTCCTCTTGATTTATCTAATCTAGCTTCAATTACTGTTCCTTTGGCTTGTTTATTAGGATTTGCTTTCAATTCTAATACATCGGCTTGTAATAATACCATTTCTAATAATTGATCAATATTTTCATTCTTTTTCGCAGAAATAGGAACATAGATAGTTTCTCCTCCCCATTCTTCTGGTACTAATTCATATGCCATTAATTCTTGTTTTACTTTTTCTATATTTGCATCTGGTAAATCAATTTTATTAACTGCTACAATTATAGGAATTCCAGCTGATTTGGCATGGTTTATTGCTTCTACTGTTTGTGGCTTTACTCCATCATTAGCAGCTACTACTAAAATAGCAATATCTGTAATTTGAGCACCTCTTGCTCTCATTGCAGTAAATGCTTCATGCCCTGGTGTATCTAAAAAAGTAATTTCTCTATCTTTTACTTTTACTTTATAAGCACCAATTGCTTGTGTAATTCCTCCTGCTTCGCCTTCAATTACATTTGTTTTTCTAACTGCATCTAATAGAGATGTTTTTCCATGATCTACGTGTCCCATAACAACTATAACAGGTGGTCTTACAACTAAATCTTCTTCTTTATCTTCTGAATCATCAAATAATATGTCTTCTTCTGTTACAGTTTCTTTCTTTGTTGCATTTATTCCAAATTCTTGAGCAATTAAATATGCTGTATCAAAATCAACCTCATTATTAATTGTTGCCATTATGCCATATCCTAATAATTTTTTTATAACTTCTGCTGTTGTTTTTTTCATTTCAGCAGCAAAGTCTTTTACTGTAATAGTTTCTGGAATTTCAATGTCAGTTAATTGGAAGATTTTTTGTTTTGTTCTTGTTTCTTGATTTTTGTTGTTTCTTTTCTTTCCTCTTCTTCCACGTTCTGTTGTTAAATCATAATAATCTAACATACCCCCATCTTGCTCGTCAAACATATTAGATAAACGATTAGCTTGTTTTAATGTTTTCAATTTTCCTTCATCAAAATCTTTTCCTGTTTGATTTTTTCTCGTCTTACTTTTTTTGTTTGTTTTATTTTCATCAAATCTATTATTTTTTTGTTTATCTAATCCTCTGTTATATTCTCTAACATTTTCTTTTTCAACTGTTTCAACTGACATAATATTTTTAATGTTTTTCTCAATTCCTTTTTCGTCTAATGGTCTTTTACCACCAAATCTTTCTCCATTTTTTCGATTATTGTTATTGAATCGATTATTATTGTTGTTATTATTATTTCTATTAAAATTATTATTATGGTTATTTTGGTTTTTATTTCTATTTGCATTATAATTATTGTTTCTATTATTATTGTAATTATTCCCTCTGTTTTGTGTTACTGGATTTTCTGATGTCTTTGTTTTTATTGGTGTTTGTTGTGTTTCTACTTTAGTTGTTTCTTTTTTTACAGGCTTCTCTACTTTTTCTACTTTTTCTACTATTTTTTCTTCTACTTTTTTCTCTTCTTTTTCTTCTTTTTTTGGTTCTTCTACTGGTTTTGGTTCAGGTTTTTTAAGACCAAATAACTCACTTACAGTCATTGGTTTATTAGGTTTATTACGATAAACAATATTATAATCTTTGTTTTGTTTTCTTTCTACAAATCCAACATTATTTTTCTTTTCTTCTTTTTTTATTACTTCTTTTTTCTTTTCTGGTTCTTCTTGTGCAATAATTACTTCTCTACGAATAATTACTGGTGTTTTTTCTTCTTTTTTCACTTCTTTTTCCTTTTCTTTTTTCTTTTTTTCTTTTTTTACTTCTTTTTTGCTAAGTAATCCTTCTATTTTTTTTGCATCTTCTTCCTCAACACCACTCATATGACTTTTTACGTCTAATTTTAGTTGGTTTGCTGCGTTTAATACTTCTTTACTGGTTAAGCCTAATTTTTTTGCTATTTCATGTATTTTAATCTTCCCCAATAAATTCACCCCCATTATTTATTTTCTGTATCTCATTTGCTAAATTGCTATCTTCAATCCCTATTACTGCTTTGTTTGATTTTCCAATAGCATTACTTATTACTTCTATTTCTCCTTTTATTATTATAGGAACTCCACTCTGTGTACAGATGGTTTTGAATTTTTCTTTTGTTCTTTCAGAAGCATCTTGTGCTATTATAACTAATTTTACTTTTCTTTTTTGTATTTGTGTTTCTACACTATCAGCTCCAAAGCAAATTTTTCTTGCTCTTGCTGCAAATCCCATTAAACCTAATATTTTTTTATTGTCCAAGAATCACACCTCTTAAATTTTCATAAATTTCTTCTTCTATTTTAATATCCCAACTTTTTTCTAGTCTTTTTGATTTTATAATTTTTTCTAAGCATTTAATATCATTACATATATAAGCTCCTCTACCTTCTTGTTTTCCTGTTTTATCAATAATAATTTGTCCTTCTTTATTTTTTACAATACGGAGCAATTCTTTTTTATCTTTTTTATTATTGCATCCCATACATGTTCTTTGTGGCTGACTTTTCATTACTTTGTCCCCCTTTTATTGTATGTTTTGTTTTTGTTTTTATTCTGTTTCTGTACTTTCTTCTGCTTTTACTAACATTTCTCTAAATTGTGTTTCTGATTTGATATCAATTTTCCAATTTGTTAATCTTGCTGCTAATCTTGCATTTTGTCCTGATTTTCCAATTGCTAATGATAATTGGTCATCTGGCACTATAACTTGTGCAAATTTTTCTTCTTCTTTGATGTCTACCGCTAAAATTTGTGCTGGTAACAAACTAGATGCAATATATATAGATGGATCTTCATTCCATTCTATAACATCTATTTTTTCTCCATTTAACTCATTTATTACATTTTGAATTCTTACACCTTTTTGTCCTACACATGAACCAACTGGATCTATGTTAGGATCTGGTGAGTAAACAGCTACTTTACTTCTATAACCTGCATCCCTAGAAACACTCTTGATTTCGATAACTCCTTCATAAATTTCTGGTATTTCAAATTCTAATAATTTTCTAACAAAATCTGGGTGGCTTCTTGATACAATTACTTGTGGTGCACCTTTAGCTCCTTTTTCTACATCTAAAACATATCCTTTAATCTTATCATTAACATGATATTTCTCTGTTGGAATTTGCTCTTTTGATGGCATAATTCCTTCTAATTTTCCTAAATCCATAACTACAATATTATGGTCAGCTTTTTGAATTAAACCAGAAACAATTTCTCCTTTTCTATCATTGAATTCTGTGAAGATAATTTCTCTTTCTGCTTCTCTTAATTTTTGGATTATTACTTGTTTTGCTGTTTGTGCTGCAATCCTTCCAAAGTTTCTTGGTATAATTTCTGTTTCTACTATATCTCCTTCTTTATAGTCTGGGTTGATTTTTTGTGCTTCTTTTATGTTTATTTGTGTTTCTTTGTCATTTGCTTTTTTTACTACTTCTTTTAATGAGTATATGTGAGTTGCTCCTGTTTTTGGATCCATCTCTACTTTTACATTTTCTAAAGAATCAAAATTTCTTTTATATGCTGTTACTAATGCTGTTTCAATAGATTCAAGTAGATAGGCTTTGTTAATTCCTTTCTCTTTTTCTAGTTCTTCTAAAGCTAAAATTAATTCTTTGTTATCAATTGCTTGTTCTTTCATTTTTTCCTTTTCCTCCCTTTACCAATTATAAATTGTTTTTATTTGTGCTATATTTTTACGTTCGATTTCAATATTTTCTTCTAATTTTATTGTTTTATCATTAAATTCTTTTAAAATTCCTTGATATTCTTTGTTTCCTGTTTCATCTTTTTTAAATAGTTTTATATGAATTTCATTTCCTATATTTTGCTCTAAATGTTTGTCTTTTCGCAAAATTCTTTCTATTCCTGGTGATGAAACTTCTAAAAAGAATTGGTCTTTGATGTAGTCTGCTTGATCTAAAATGTCATTTATGGCATCATTTACATTTTCACAATCTTGTAGATTTATTCCTTCTGGCTTGTCTATAAATATTCGCAAAAAGAAATTCTTTCCTTCTTTTGCATATTCTACATCATATAAGTCATATCCTTTTTTTTCAATGATTGGTTTTATCAGTGTTTCTACTCTTTCTTCTATATTTGCCAATTTTTTCCTCCTCTATTTCAATAATTAAGAGTGGGATTGGCTCCCACTCTTGCTGTCTTTTATGTTTCTTGTATTATTATACCCAATTTTTGGCATAAATGCAAGCTTTTTTTGATTTTTTTTAAACTTTTTCTAATATTTCTGATGTTTGTTCTACTTCTCCAACATCACCAATTTTAATGTTTCTAACGTGATTGATTTTTTCCCATGTTGTTTCTCTTTTGAATAAACATTTGAAATTGATTAGTAACCATGATCCCATAAATAATGGATAACAAGCTAATCCTTTTAGCATTGGTTTGATTGGTCTTCTATCTAATAACATAACAATTACCGCTGTTCCTATTGGTAAAAGGAAAGTTGGTACTAAATATCGTAAAACATTTAATAATAATTCTGTTTCTGTCATTCCTTGCCCTGCATACATTAAAAAGTTTGTTGCTAATAATACTAATGTGATTATGAATATTGGTATACTTCCTACAATGTATAAAAGTCCATCAAAGTTCATCATGGTTTTATTTTCTTTTGCTGCAATTCCTAATTGTTTTGTATATTCTTTAATACATTGCATATGTCCAACTGTCCATCTGCTTCTTTGTGACCAACTTTGTTTGAATCCTACTGGTTGTTCGTCATATACAATTGCGTCTGTTGCCCATCCTAATTTTTTTCCTTTTATAATTCTTTTTAATGAAAATTCAATATCTTCTGTTAATGTAACTGTATCCCATCCTTGTGGTTTTACTACATCAAATTTTACCATAAACCCTGTTCCGTTTAATAATGGTGATAATCCTAAATTGTATCTTGCTAAATGATAAAATCTATGCATTGTCCAATAAAAGATTGCATATCCTGCTGTTATCCAACTATCTGTAGGATTTTTGATATCTCTATATCCTTGTACTACATCTTCTCCTTGGCATAGTTTTTTGTTCATGTTTTTGATGAAGTCTGGGTCTACAATGTTGTCTGCATCAAATACGAAGAAAGCATCATATGGCGCATCTTCTTCTATTTTTTGTTGTAAAAACCAATCTAATGCATATCCTTTTGTTTTTTTGGTTGCATTGTATCTTTCATATACGATTGCTCCTGCTTCTTTTGCTACTTTTGCTGTATTGTCTGTGCAGTTGTCTGCTATTACATAGATATCATATAATTCTTTGTTATAGTTTTGTCTTTTTAAACTTTCTACCAAATTTCCAACTACAGCTTCTTCATTATGCGCTGGTATAATTGCCATGAATCTGTGGTCTTTTTTTACTTTTAATGGTTTGTCTTTTATTTTTACTAATGAGCATAAACTTACCATGATTTGATATAACCAAAATATTGTGATAGTCCACACAAGTGCTTCTCTTAGTATATATAAATAATCCATTTTTTTACCTCTCTTTTTTAATATTATTTGTATATAATATTACGCTACTTTTTTTATTATACTATGATTGTTAAATTTATGCAAGTTTTTTAATGAAATTTTAATTTTTTTGTCTTATTATTTTTTATTTATCATAATATAATTTATATAAAACATTAAATTCTTAAAAAAATCTTAAAAATTTTGTAGTAATTTGCAAATTATATTTTATTTATGATATAATTAATTTTGAAGTACACAGGAAAATAAGAGGTAAAATATGAAAGCATTTATAAAAGAATTAGCTGATTGTGATAAAGAATTTCAAAATTTAATAAAAGAACTAATTGCAAACGAAACCGTCCAAGAAATGAAGCAATACAAGCACCATTATGAAACAACTTGTTATGAGCACTGTTACATGGCTGCTTACTATTGTTATTTAATTTGTAAAAAATATAACTTAGATTATAAATCTGCTACACGAGCAGCAATGTTACACGACTTATTTTTATATGACTGGCGAAAACATCAAGACGGAAAAAAAGGACTGCACGCCTTTACCCATGGCAAAGAAGCCTGTAAAAATGCTTGTAAACTATTCAACTTAAACGAAAAAGAAAAAGACATAATAATAAAACATATGTGGCCATTAACAATAGAATTCCCAAAATCCATCGAAGCCTTCATCTTAACTTTCGTTGACAAATATTGTGCCATATCCGAATCTTTCGAAGTTTTCCAAGCCAGACTATTCACAAAACCAAGCTTACGTTACGCTTACGTATTTTTAAGTTTATTAATAATTCGAATATGAGACAATGGGGACGGTTCCAAAAAAGTAAAATCTTGTTAGAATCTATTTTTCTAACAAGATTTATTTGTTTTCTTCTGCCCATCTAATCATTTTTATGTCTTTATATTTGGATAATACTGTTTTGTATTTTTCATATTCTTCTTCCCACAATGTATCTGGAATTGTATCAAAAGCTTTAAATATTTTTTCCGCTTCTGATAAATAAATTAATTGTTCTTGTGGTGACATATTTTCGTATTGTTTGGCAAATTTATATAATTTATCTAACATTTGGTTAGCTTCAATAAATCCCCAAAAATCTTTTACTTTAATCCCAAATAATTTGATTTGTAAAATTGCATATGCTACTAAAGCAAATATTACAAATGCTAATATATATATAAGACCTAATATTGTCATTTTTTACACCTCTTTGCTTTTGTTCTTTTAAATTATACCATATATGACATTTTTTTGCAAATTTTTTTCTTTTGCTTTTTTTGTTTTTTTATGTTATACTTTTCAAAGTTTTTTAATATCTATAATTAAAAGGAGATTTTATAAAATGGAAGAATCAATAGAGCAAAAATTTAAAGTTATAAAAAAAGCTGGTATTTATGGAATTATAGGAAATATATTTTTATTAATCATTAAAGCTATGGTAGGTTTTATTAGTCATAGCCAAGCTATGATAGCTGATAGCTTTAACAGTGCTGGTGACATTTTTGCTTCTCTGATGACTTTTATTGGAAATAAAATTGCAAGTGTTCCTCATGACGAAGATCATAATTTAGGACATGGTAAAGCAGAATATATTTTTTCTATGTTTATTAGTATTTCTATGATTTTCGTTGCTAGCAAATTATTATATGATTCTGTAGTTACTTTATTTATTGGTAGTGAACTTCACTTTTCTTGGTTTCTAGTTATTGTTTGTATTGCGACTATAGTAATTAAATTATCTCTTTATTTATATACAAAGCATGCTTATCAAAAACATAAAAATTTATTATTAGAAGCCAATATGAAAGACCATCGCAATGATTGCATAATAACTACATTTACTTTGTTATCTGCTTTACTTACTCTTGCTAATATATACTGGTTTGATAGTATAGTTGGAATTGGAATTTCAATTTGGATTTGTTATACTGGGATTACTATTTTCATAGAAAGCTATAATGTTTTAATGGATATTAGTGTAGATGATAAAACAAAAGATTTGATTTTGGATATTGCTCATAGTTACAAAGAAATTAAAGATGTTGAAGATATCACTTCTACTCCAGTTGGTGACCAATACTTAGTTTTTTTAACGATTTGTTTGGATGGTAATATGTCCACTTTTGAAAGTCATTCTTTAGCAGATAGCCTTGAAAAAAATATTAATGGATTAGAAAAAATTTATAAAACAGTGGTTCATGTTGATCCAATTTAAAAGACCTCTTAAAAATTTGAGGTCTTTTTTTATTAGCGTGTTCTAAAATGTGATGCATCTTCTTCTAATTCTTTTTCTGCTTCTTCCAATAAAGTTGATATATCTCTTCTTTCTTCTAACATTTTTTCTAATTTTTCTCTTACTTCATTTTCTGTAAACACTTCTTGAATTTCATCGTTTTTCATTATTTGTTCTATTGCTTTTTGCATTTCTTCTTCTGTTAAATGTTTGTGTCCAGTATTAGGGTCACCATCAATTTCTTTCTCTGTAAGATTTTCTGGTTCACATCCCACTTTTTCGTGTTTTTGTGCTTCTTGATAACTATTTCGTGCTTCATATACTCCTTCATAATGTCCCATAGCTGTTTTTCTTGTTTGAGTATCAGTAGCAAATTGTGTATTTTTATCTCTCATTTTCGTTGTTACTAATTCATTTCCGAAAGGACTATATTTCCCAATATTAACTTCTAAATCATCTCCATGGTCTTTGTCTAATTGTATAATAGCTCTACCAATACGATATTCTGATAAAACAGGATCTTTTTCTACACTTCCATCAGTATGAATTTGATATTGACTTTCTATTGGATCATTTCCAGAACTATGATTTTGTTCCAACTGTGGTACATATTTTTTCAAAGGCTCTACTTTGCCATTTTTTCCAATTAATACTAATCCAAATCTAGTAGAAGAATTATCTATTGTTTTTCCATTTTCATCTTTCATATCTCTTAATGTATCAGACTCTATAACTCCTATTTTTACAAAATCCTTTGGAATTTTTGCTCCATTTGATTCTAACCACCTTCTAAAATCTTGCACATCAGTAGCTCTTTCATCTAATTCTGTTTCTTGTTTTATATTAGTATTATGAATTGTGAAATTTTTGCTTTGTACTTGTTCTTTATGATTTTCTGTTTGAGATGAGTTTTTTTCTTTTTTGATTTCAGCATCTTTTTCTTTTTCTTTTAAATCAATAGCATAAACTCTTTTGATTCTCTCTATTCCTAATTCATTACCAATTTCTAAAAGATTTTCTTTTAAAACTGCTTCATTTTCTATTTCTTCTTTTGATAATGCATTAATTTTATCTTTTATTTCACTACTTAATTCATTCTCTAAAGTATTTTCTCTAATTAGAATATGATCTTCCATTACTTTAGGAGTGTACGCTCCAATTCGTATCCCATCTATAAAATATTCATATGTTTCATTTTGTTTTGTTACCAAGATTTTTACTGTTTTACCATTTTTTAATTCAATTCTCATATTATTTCTCCTATTAAATCATAATTTTGAGCTTCTATTATTTTGCACATAACAAACTGATTCATTTTATTTTGCTCTTTAGTTTTCTTTATATATACGATACCATCCATTTCAGGTGTATCTTGCATAGTTCTTCCTATATAATAGCTACCATCAAAAGACATATCCTCTATTAATACTTCTTGATTTTGTTGTATTTTTTCTTTTAATTTTTCTTTTGCTATTTCTTGTTGTAATTCCATTATTTTTCTATATCTAGCTTTTTTTGTATTCCCATGAATTTGATTTGGTAATTTTTCAGCTGGTGTACCATCTTCTTTTGAATACATGAATGTACCTAATTTGTCAAATTTTATATCATTAACAAATTGATATAATTCTTCGAAATTCTCCTTCGTTTCTCCTGGAAAACCAACTATTAGACTAGTTCTTAATGTTACATCTGGTATTCTTTTTCTAATTTTTTCAATTAATTCTTTTATTTGCTTTTTAGAAGTTCTTCTATTCATCTTTTTTAATATATCATCTGATATATGTTGAATCGGAATATCAAAATATTTTGCTATTTTAGGATTATTAGCCACTACTTCTATTAATTCATCTGTAATTCCTTCTGGATATGAGTATAAAAATCTAATCCACTTAATTCCTTCTATTTTTGATATTTCTTGTAACAGCTCTGCTAATTTACTTTCTCCATATAAATCCACACCATATTTTGTTGTATCTTGTGCTATTATAATTAATTCTTTTATACCTTGTTTGGCTAATTTTTTAGCTTCTTCTATAATATCTTCTTTTTTTCTGCTAACAAAAGAACCTCTAATATATGGAATAGCACAATATGTACATTTATTGCTACATCCTTCTCCAATTTTTAAATATGCATAATTTTTACCTGTTGAAATTGTTCGGTTTAAAAACATTTCCTGTGAAAACATTGGCATAGTAGAAATTTCACTTATTTTTTTGCTTGTTTTGGTTTTACTTTTTTCTACAATTCCTCTTTTTATTAAATCTTCTATTTTATTCCATAATTGATCATATTCATCTATTTTAATGAACAAATCTACTTCTGGTAAAACCTTGATTAAATCATCATAATATCGTTGCACTAAACATCCCATTACAATTAAATAACGACATTTTTGCTTTTTGTATTCTGCCATTTCTAGTATGGTTTGAATAGCTTCTTCTTTGGCATCCTCGATAAATCCACAGGTATTAATAATGATTATATCTGCTTTTCTTTCATCTGTTACTATTTCTAAATTATGTTTTTTACATAATCCAATCGTTGCTTCTGTATCTATTAAATTTTTACTACATCCTAATGATATAAATCCTACCTTCATTTTTTTCTCCTTTAGTCTTTATGACTACAAATATGTTTTCTTGTTAATTCCATTAAATCTAATTTAGTAAATCCTTCTACTTGTGTTTTACTTCTATCTTTTTTCAATTCTTCTTTTAATAAGTTCTCTATTTTATTTTTATTTTCTTTTTGCTTCATATCAATATAATCAATTATAATAATCCCACCAATATCTCTTAAACGTAATTGTTTTGCTATTTCGATGGTTGCTTCTGTGTTTACCTTATATACCGTTTGTTCTAAATCTTGTTTTCCAGTGTATTTTCCTGTATTTACATCAATTGCAGTTAAAGCTTCAGTCTTATCTATAGTAATAAAACCTCCACATTTTAACCAAATTTTTCGATTTTTTATTTTTTCAATCTGTTTTTCTTCTAACAAATTTTCTTTTTCTTTTACTAATATTTGAATTGAACTATATTCTTTGTTTCGTTTTTTTATTTCTTCTAGTTCTTTCTTTAATTTAGAATTATTCACTGTTATTTTTTCAATTGAATCAGCTGGTAAATCAACTAACATTTTTTCTACAATATTTTCACTACGATATAATAATTTTGGTCTCTTTAAATTTGGATTAACTCCTGTTTCAATTATACTATTCCATTTAGCTTCTATTTTTTTTATATCTTCAATAACTTCTTGTTCTTTATTTTCAGCTGATGTCCTAATAATAGCTCCATTTCCTTCACTTAGATGTTCTCTTACTAATTTTAACAATCTTTTTTGTTCATTTTTATCTTCAATTTTCTGTGAAACAGTAATAATATTAGTATTAGGAAGTAAAGCAATATATTTGCTTGGTAAATTAATATGAGTAGAAACTCTAGCTCCTTTTTTTTCATTACTATCTTTTTTTACTTGAACTAATAACTTTTGGTTTGGTTTAACTATTTGTTTTATAGAAATATCTACATTTTGTTTTTCCTTAGTTTCATCAATTTTAGGTAAAATATCTTTCACATGAATAAAACTATTTTTTTCTGTTCCAATATCCACAAAAGCTGATTGCATTCCTTCAATTACATCTTTTACTATACCAATATAAATATCTCCTTCTTTTCGACTATATTCATCATTTTCTTCATAATATTCTATTATTTTTCCATTTTCTAATAATGCAATTTGTTTACCTATTTCTCCTGTTTGTATAATAATCTCTGTCATTTTATTCTTTCCTTTCTTTTTAATTAAATTGGTTCATGGCTATATCTATTCCATTTTTCAAAATTGAAACAATTGCATCTTTAGCCAAATCTGTTCCTTTTTCTAATTTTTCTTTATCTTCTTCTGCAATTGCGCCTATTACATATTCAATTAAATTCATATTATTTTGTGGCATACCAATTCCTACTCTTACTCTTTTAAAACTTTGCGTATTTAGTTCATGCACTACTGATTTCATTCCATTGTGAGTTCCTGGTCCACCTGCTTTTCTTAATTTAATCATACCCGGATTAATATCAATATCATCATATATAACAATTAAATTTTCTAATTCTATCTTATAAAATTGAATAGCCTCTTTTATACTTTCTCCACTTAAATTCATAAAAGTTTGTGGTTTTAATAACAAAACTTTTTCTCCTTCTATCATTCCAATTCCATATAATCCTTTAAATTTACTTTTATTTACTTCTATATCATATTGCTTTGCTAATTTATTAATTGTATTAAACCCCATATTATGTCTTGTATTACCATACTCTCTCTCTGGATTTCCTAACCCTACTATTAGATACATGTTTATTAATTCCTTCTTTCTTTTGACTTTCCTATTGTCTTTTATTATTTTAACTTGTTTCTTCTGGTTTTGTCAAGGAAAAAATGCTAGGGATTTTAGGGACGTTCCTTAAAATCCCTAACAAAAAAAGCACTTGTTTAAGTGCTTTCTTTATATTTTTATAATTATTCTGCTGATTCTTCTTCTGCTTCTGGAGCTTCATAAGCTTCTAATATAGCAGCTTGGATTTTTTCTCTTGTTTCAGCATTGATTGGATGAGCTATATCTTTGAATTCTCCGTTTGGAGTTTTTCTGCTTGGCATAGCTATGAATAATCCATTTTGGCTTTCGATAACTTTAATATCATGAACTGCGAATTCGTTATCGAATGTTACAGAAGCAACAGCTTTCATTCTGTTCTCTGAATTTACTTTTCTTAAACGTACATCTGTGATTTGCATTTTGCGTGCACCGCCTTCCTTAAGTTTTAAATTATTTGTACATAGTTTGAATTTTCTTATGTACAATTATATTATTCTTCATAAAAAAACTTTTTCCTTCTTTTTTTTACAAAAAAATTAAATTTTATAAATAGTAACATTTCTTTCTTTGTTGAATACAATATATAAGTTAAAAAATTCTGCATTTTTTACCAAATTTTTCGTGAAAGTATTGAATTTTTTATTATGTCATTATATAATCTACCTGTTGTAAAAAGGAGTGTTTATCAATGCCAAATATAGAAAATATAAAAAAATATAAATCAATTCATATGATTGGAATTGGTGGAGTTAGTATGAGCGGAATCGCTGCAATTCTAAAAAATTGGGGATTTACTGTTACTGGTTCTGATACTGCTGATTCAGAAAATATTCAACTTTTAATAAAAAAAGGAATTAAAGTTACTATTGGACATAATTTAGAAGATGTAGCAAATTCTGATATTGTAGTTTATTCTGCTGCTATCAATCAAGACGATCCTGAAATGTTAGAAGCCAAAAAACGTTCTATCCCCACAATTGAGAGAGCTGATTTTTTAGGAGAATTAACACGTTGTTATCAAGATACAATTTGTATTTCTGGTACTCATGGAAAAACAACAACTACATCTATGGTTGCTCTTTGCTTTTTAGAAGGTTTAAAAGATCCTAGTATACAAGTAGGTGCTTATTTAAAACAACTAAAAGGGAATTACAAAGTTGGAAATAGTGAACATTTTATTATTGAAGCTTGCGAATATGTAGAAAGTTTTTTAAAATTTAGTCCAAAAGCAGAAATCATTTTAAACATTGATAATGACCATTTAGATTATTTTAAAACTTTTGAAAATATAAAAAATGCTTTTATTAAATATGTAAAACTTTTACCAAGTGATGGTGTTCTAATTGTTAATGCTGATGATTCTAATTGTCTTGATTTAATTCCTTACACACAAGCACAAACCATTACTTATGGAATTAAAAATAAAAATGCAGATTTTTACGCAGACCAAATAACCTTTGATAAAGATGGTTTTCCTTCTTTTACAGTATATAATAAAGGACAATTATGGGATACTGTAAAACTTTCTGTTCCTGGAACACATAATATTTTAAATGCTTTATCTTGTATTTCATTATCTGTTCATTATGGAATCGATAAAAAAGCAATAAAAACTGCATTACTTAACTTTACTGGTGCTCATAGACGATTTGAATTTAAAGGAACTATGTCTCCACATGTTAGTGTTTATGACGATTATGGTCATCATCCTACTGAAATATTAGCAACTGCTAAATCTCTTGCTCATAAAGACTTTAATGACTCTTGGGTTATTTTTCAACCACATACATATAGTAGAACAAAAAACCTATTAGAAGATTTTGCAAATGCCTTATTAAATTTTGACCATATTATTATTTTAGATATTTATGCTGCTAGAGAAAAAAACAAATATGGTGTTAGCTCTAAAAATTTAGTAGAACAATTAAATATTATAGGAAAAGAAGCAAATTATATTCCTGATTTTAAAGAATGTGTTTCTTATTTAAAAAATCATGTAAAAGAAAATGACATTGTTTTAACATTAGGAGCAGGTACTGTTACAGAAATTGGACCTATGCTAATTTCTTAAAAATAAAACCTCCAAGCATGGAGGTTTTATTGTATTTGTTTAGCTTGTTTTAACATGATATCAGCAAAAACAGCATAACCTTCTTTAGGGTTATTTACTAACACATGTGTTAATGCTCCTATGAACTTTCCATTTTGTATTATTGGTGAGCCTGACATTCCTTGTATAATTCCTCCTGTTTTTTCTAATAATTTAGGATCTGTTACTTTGACTTGCATACTTTTATTATTGTAATTATTTTCTTTATATATTTTTTGAATTTCAATTTCATATTCTTCTATTTTTTGATTTTCTAAATTACACAATATAGTAGCTTTGCCTGTTTTTATTTCTTCTCTCATGGCTACTTCCATTTCTCTGCTTGCATCTATTTTTAAACTTGATAAATTATCTACTGTTCCATATATTCCAAATTGACTATTTTTCGAAATAGTTCCTATATTTGCTTGATTTTCTACGGTTCCTTGTATTTTTCCTGGTATACCACTTTCTCCTTTTGTTATATCTATAATTCTTGTAGTTACAAATTCACCAGATGCAATGTGTATCAATTCTTCTGTATCTATGTCTGTAATTCCATGTCCTAATGCACCAAATGTTTTGGTTGATGGCTCATAAAAAGTAACAGTTCCTACTCCTGCGGCACTGTCTCTTACCCATAATCCTAACTTATATTCATTATTTGCTGTTTGTACTGGTTCTATACTACATTCTTTTGTTTCTTCTGCTTGTATATATTTTACTTTAACAGCTTGTCCTTTTGCTTCATTTACTGTTTCGATTAATTCTTCTGTTGAACTGATAAATTTATCATTAATTTGTGTTATAGTATCTCCTTCTTTTATTCCACTTTTTTCATATGGTTTATATTTCTTATTATCTGCTCCTTCTATTTCTGACATTCCTACAACTAAAACACCACTTGTATATAATTTAACACCTGCCAAACTTCCAACTGGAATTACTTTTGTTTTTGGTAAAACATCTACTGATACCTCTTTTATTGGAATATTTTCTAACAAATTAACTTTTAGAGTTGCTTTTCCAGATTTTTTTATAGTTGATTCATTATTATTTGAAACTGTTTCTTTTGTTTTATCATCTACTTTTATGTTCATTCCCAATAATGTTTTCATTGTAATATTTTCTCCTTCAAAAATAACTAAATTATCGGGAATGCTTTCAATAGCAACTATATAGATATATATGACCAATAAAAAAAATACTATAAATAGCTTTTTTATATTTCTTTTCATAAAAAGTCTCCTTTTATTTTGCTATTAATAGTATTTCCTTATTTTTTATTTTTATACAATTGGTTTATTCTGTAACTCCAAATTTTTGCTTTAATTTATCTGGATTATGATTTGTTTTATATAGCCCATATCGCTCTCTTCCTAGTGCTGTAAAATATGCTTCTGCAAATTTTGTTGCTCCTTTTTTATTTGCTTCTGCTACATACTGATAATAATTGTCTACAGAATTTGTATTAGTTTGGCTTACTATGCTTTCATAACATCCAGTTATTGGGTTGCTATTATCTTTTTGTGGCATAAAATAATAGATTCCATCATTAGTTGTTTTTGATTTTCTTTCAAAATCAATATTTAAAACACCTTTTTTAATATTATTACTATTTTCTATTAAATGATTATCATTTACACTATGATATTTATTATCATTAGTTAATATATAAATTGAATCTTCATTTACTACTTCTTCATTTTTGTTATTGGTAATTATTGAATAACCATTATATATTTTTCCTCCAATATTTAGACCTTGTAAAAAGCTTATAATTGATACATTATTTACAATGGTGTCCCATTCATCCTCTTTTAATTTTGGCATTAAAAAATTATTTGTTGCTCCTGAATACTTGTTATAATTAGCAATGGCAATAGATAAATTTTTTTCAATCGAATAACGGATAACAGCTAATCTATGTTGATTAAAATCAGAATTTGGGTCTTCAATACTTCCATCAGGATCCTGCATTCCTCCAAAATCAAATACTTTACTATCTCCAAAAATATTTTCAAGGTTATTTCCGTTTTCATCTACTGCATTTGATGTTCTTAATTCATTCAAGTGATATCTATTAATAAGTCTATTTTTAAATTCTGCAGCTTCTTTATAATATTCTATTGCAGCTGTTGTCTTTGGGTCAAAATTTTCTTGTTGATATTCTTGACCATTTAAAATAGAAAACCAGCTACTAGTACCATCTGCATTTGTTCTTTTATAATATTTTACTCCATTTACTTTTATATATTCATATTTTTCATTAGGTCCAATATATTCTTCTAATTTTTCATTAGCATCAATTTGGCATCCTCTATAAGTTACATTATTTCCATTAACCTCAATATTATCTATTAAGTATCCATAATCAAATACCCATTGTTCATTAATATATCCTTGTATTGTAATATAATTGTCTAATGAATATGTTATAACAAAATCGTTAGCACCTTGTTGGTATCTACAACTATAATAAACATATGGTTTTAATCCATTAATTGTATCTCCTTCATGATAAGTAGCATTTTCGTTATTGGAATTTAAAATTTCAGCATCAGATTTTGTTTCTTCTTCTCCTTTTTCACTTATAACAGTATTTTTATTTTTATTATCTAATTTGTTGGTATAACTTGAATAAATATAATAACCATCATACATAGTATACACTAATGCTGGTACATATTCTGATAAAATATCTTGATTATATCCTACCATATTAAAATTACTAGCTATTGAATTGAAAAAAGTATTTGCTGATGCTTCAATATCACGTAATTTAGAATTTGATAAATCAGAAGTATCACTATTAATAGTATTTAACTGAAATGCTTTTAATGCATCATAAGTTGCATTGTTTAATTTTGAATCATATGATGTTTGTAAACTAATGGTATCTACTTGTTTTCGTATATAGCTAGATAAGATTAAAGAAATAGGTAATATTATTATGATAAATATTACTGCCATATTTTGTATTTTCATAGGTCATCATCTTTCCTTTGTATTAAATAAGCTTGTAATATTTAATTACAAGCTGTATTGTATTCTTATTTTCCTGTTCCATTTGCTGTAACAATACCAGCATGCTCTGCTGCTATTGAATAGGTATCATTTCCTGTTACTGAATAAAAGAAATTTTTTAGTTGTTGTGATAAAGTTGAGTTAGTATTTTTTACATTAGTAGAAAATATGTCTCCCTCTTTTAAAGCTAATACTTTAGTAGCAGTTCCTTCTGATTCTAATTGGTCTAATATTTGTGATGTATACATAGAGTAATAAACGTTTTCTCCTATTTTTGTTGCTTCTGCTTGTGTTGTTTTCTTTCCTGGATTTTCGTCTAATACTTTAACTTCCATTTCTACATCATAGGTATTTCCTGTTGATGAAATATTTTCTACGAATTTACTATATTTATCCATTGTTAGTTTACCAGTTGTTCTGACATCATCCACAAATTCTGTTGTGGCGGTTTTTACTGTTAATTGAGAAACATCATCAGTTCTGTCAGACATTGTCATTAGTGGAAATACAAACATTAAAATTGCTGCTAATGCTATTGCGATTATTGTTATTAATGTATCACCCATTTTTTCCTCCTTATCACGCTTTTAGGCGTTGTTATCATTTTCGTTGTTATCGTTTTCTGTGTATGTTATTACTCTTTTTTTAGTTCTATTAGCATCTGGTGTATCAGATTGTTCTTGTAATTCTTCTTGATAATACACACCTAAGCTTTCTGTAAATGTTTTCTCTTTTATTATATCATAAAAATTCCTTCTCTTCAAGAATATTCCGGATTTTTTAAAATCTTCAATTATTGTTGGATATTTTGAACCATATAGTAATGCTTGAATAAATTTTTCTTTTTGCTCATCACTTCCTAGTACATCTTTTTCTAAATCTATAGAATATACTGGACTTGTACCTGTTGGACTGTTGGCATCTGATTTTTGGTATAATCCTTCATTTATTAAATCATTTGATTTGAAATCAAATATAATTTTATAATTTTCTTTATATGCCTTATATATAGATGGGATTATTGTTTCTGCACTTACTGTTCTTTGTGTCGTTTTGTTGTTTTCGACATATGTATAATCATATTCTCTATCTCTATAATTTAAGATAGTTGTTGCTGTTCTTCTAGCTTCTCCAAAAGCATTGATACTAATGGATAATGCCATGACAAAAATTAATACTCCTGCTGCCATTTTTAGAGCATCAGTTACATTCTCCATAGTATCTCACCTCTTTAACTATCTGATATTGTAATACTTTCAACTAAACCTGTTTTATCATTTATCTTACATTTAACTGTATAAGTTCTTCCTGTTTGTGCTTTCGCTATACTATTTGTAATTGCTAGATTATTTGGCTTTTGACCTGTTTGCCAATTATTCGCTTCAACAGTTAATTTTACTTGTTTACTTGTATCATCTTGATTAGATACATTGTTTTGAATAATTCTTGTTATTAAAGAATTAACCTCACTTCCCTTTATATTGGTACCTTCAAAACTTGTGAATTTTTCATTAAATTGTAAAACTTCCACTTCTGATAAATTACTACTCTTAGTAACTTCTGATGCTTGATTAAAAATAAAAATTCCTAATGAAATAATTAAAATTGCTAATAAAATTGCTCCTGCTATAATTAATGCTTTTGATGCATTTTCCATAATTTTTCCTCCTTTAATTTTTACTTTTGTTTATATGTATATTATACACCAAATTTTATTTTTGGCAATAGTAATAACTTATTTTTATTCTGTTATTTGTTCCCATAACATTTTTTTAACTTTATTTGTATTATGATATTCTATTTTTGTACATTTGAATTTAATTTCACCATAATATTGTACAAATTTATCCATTCCACCTTTATATAATGTTTCCATATCATATGTTTTTCTATTATCTAACATTTTTATTTCGATTTTAATAGAATCTTTTTTGTTGTCAATATATTTTCCTTTTTCATCTTTTTGAACTTCATTTGTTTCATTTTGATTTACTGCTTTATTAATAATAGTTGTTAATTCAGTACCATATATTTCCTTTTCATTGTAACTTTCAAATTGCCTATTTTGTTTTTTTGCTTCATAGTAATTGGCTTTATAGTTCAAATAAATGTAAGACATCCCTACAACTAAGATGACAATTACTAAAAAAAATATAGCTAATTTTTTCATTTTATTTCCTTATCCTTTAATTTTTAGCCTTAAATATAACTTTATACACCCTTTGTGTTGTTGGACTTATTTCTACAGTACAAGTATATTGTGTTAAATCAAGTTTATCTAATCTCAAATCTGAATCAATTAATTGGTTATAATCAATGTCCCCAGATTCATATCCTTTTTCTATACATGTATGATTATATACATCTAAATTATTATTTATAATTTGCACTGATATATAATTATCTTTTCCATCTGTCATTCCTTTTCTTTTTTTAAATTCATAATATATATTATTTTCTGTTGCCAAATTGGCAACAGAAACCACATCATAAATTGTAATTGATTCTTTTCCAACATAAGATGTAAATTGTGTATTAAATTTATTTATTTGCTTTTGTTCTTTTTCTTGATGTATTTGTGCAGAAGTACTACCAAAAGATACAAATAAGTATACTGCTAATGATAAAATTAACATTCCTATTAATACTCCTGCTGCCATTATTAATGCTTTTGATGCATTTTCCATCTCTTTTCTCCTACTTTATTATTGGAATTTTCCATTAAATTTGAAATTCATTTCTGTAATTCTTCCTGTTTTTTGATTATATTTAACAGATTCACAATCAAATTTTGCTCTTTTGAATTGTATATATTCATAATACCTATATACGTCTTTTCGAATAACACTATTTTCTTTAATAGATGACCAAGAAGAAATAGGTGTTCCTTTATTATATTTATTGTAGTCATTAACTGCTTGAATTCTTTCAGCCTCTGAACTATTGTCTGAAATAAAAATTTTTGTTAAACCTGTAACTAAACTTACTAAATTATTTTGTCCATATTTATTTTCTAACTCCTTAACAGTTTGTCCTATTTGCTGTTCAAATTCATTTTGTGTGCTTCCTTGTGTATATTTATCTGCTTTTAGAAGATATTTATATTCATCTTTATTTGAAGCTGTTGGTGCTCTAAAATCATCTAATTTCCCTGAAAAATTGAAGCTAATAGTCATTGGCTCATATGCTAAATATTGCCCATCATCTTTTCCTGTTCCTTCACTTGATTTTCTTCTATTATAATCTACTACTCTATTTAATAAAGAATATAAATCACTTCCTCTTACGTTTTTTCTGTTAAATGTTTCATATTGATTATTAAATTCAACAATTTGTGCTTCTTTTGTATTACTTTCTCCTACTTTCTGATAACTAGTTAAACTATTAAACATTAATATTAAGGCACCTATTATCATTAAAGCAATTAATACACTACCTGCCATAATTAAAGCTTTTGTTGCATTTTCCATCGTGTGCTTCCTCCTTGTCTATTATTTTGCTGACATCATATCTTGGAAAGCTGTTGACATACTTGTTAATCCAATAAATACTAATGGAATAATTAAATATCCAACAAACATACATATCATAGGCGCAAAACCAATAGCTTTTCCTATCATTCCTTTTCTTTTGATTAATCTTTCATTAGATTCTTTTCTTTTTTCTTGATAATATTCTCTTTCAGAATCTAATTCATCAAAAGCATCTGTAATTGGTATTTTTTCAACAGCTGCTTGTAAGCTTTCAACAATTCGTACTAATGGTGCATAACTTACTTCATCTTTCATAACTTCTAATGCTTCCCACGCTCCTGCTTCATAGTTATTTACACATTTAGTAATTGGTGCTTTGAAGATGTTTGAATATCTTTCTAGCCACTCTAAAATAATTTCAACACTTACTCTTTCAATTCTCATTAACATCAGTATGATTGTTTGGAATTGCATTACTTCATCTTCCATTTCTAGTTGTCTCATTTTTACTTGGAATATTAACAACCAAATTGGTGACATATAGGCAACTATAGCAAATACAAATGCTAGTAATAATTCAAACCATTGCATATATTCACTATTAATAACTTTTAATTTATCTTGAATTCTTTTAGTAGCTTTTGTAATTTCTTTGTCCTCTGCTTCTTGATAATATTTTAAATTTCTTACTGCATTTTCAATTTGTTTTTCTGTTGTTTTAGGTTTTCCTCGGAATTGGTCTAATATTTTATTATCTTCTTTTGTGATTTCCATTGCTTTTTTGGCATCTTTTTCCGATAGTTCACCCATTATATTATAATCAGTTGTCGGTTCTGTATATATATAATTAATAGCAACTGCATGCATTTGTGAGAAAATCACAATAGATGCTAAACAAGTTACAATAGCCATTACTATTCTGTTTATATAAAGCCACTCCATTTTTAAATGTGATGCTGAATCTTTTAAATAACCTTGTACTTTTCTATATTCTTTTGAACCGATTTTAGGAATAAATAGGTCTACTACTTTTTTAATCGGTTTCTTTTTATACAATCTTTGTTGCCATGGATTTTCAGTATTTTTTGTATTAATTCCTGTTGAACCATTATCTTTTAATCTTCTTACTAATATATAAGATGCAAATGTTATAATTAAAATTAAAATTTGTACAATTAATCCTGCTTTTCCTTGATACCAACTAGCAGTAAAAGTAAAGTTTGTAATTGCCCAATTTTTTAATGGTTCCAATAATAGTACTGGTGCAATTGAAATTATAGATAAACTTTGAAATACATAATTTAATTTATCTCTTTTTAGAATTTCTAATTGCATTTCTTGTGTTATATTATTTACATTTTTTAAATATAAAGATGCACCATTAATTTTTCTATCTCCAAATTCTTTAGTTAAATATGAAATTCCCGCAAATTCTTTTAGAAAACTATTTGGTGCAATATCATAATATTTTTCTAATTCTGTTTCTGGATCATCTGAAATTAGTATTTCATAGATTTTTTCTCCTTGGTTTGAAACACTCATTTCATCATCTTGTGATACTTGATAAATAGCTTCTTCTACCATGTTAAATTCATGATAAGCATGTCTGATTTCTGAAAAGAAATCAATTTGTTCTTTTAAAATTTTGTTATCAATTTTATCAACAGAGCCATCAATTAATGTATCTATCATAAATACTTCGAAAATTAATAATATAAACATTAAAAGATAGTTAGAAGAAGTGATAACAACTGTAATAACAATAATTGGTAATAAAATTGCAAGTGCTCTTGTTAAAATTTTTGCTGTTCCTTTTCTTGTGTGATATTCATCATCAACATGAATAATTTCTAGTCTTCTTCTTATTTTTAAAGCATATCTTTTTATAAATGGTATTTTAATGTAAAATAAATATAGTTTTTGAAATAATACTTCTGTTGAAAAGCTATTTTCTTTTGTGCCTTGTTGTAATTTTTGTATTCTTCTATATTCTGACTTTTGCATTTTTTTATTTATTATAAGATATGCCAATACAATAATAACTAATGCTGCTGCTGTACCACCCATTAAATAAAATATCACGCTGTTATCCAATTGTTATTTCACCTCTCTTTTTTGACAAAAACTATTCTCTTTTAAACTTCTGTTTTTGGTTTTCTACCACGTCTTTTAGGTTTTGTTTCTGTTTCTGCTGTAGCATTGACAGAAACTGTTTGTTTTATTTTATTTCCCCAATGTTTTTCAATAAATTTATCAAATTCTTCTACATCTGATTCATCCATATTATTTCTCATTTCTTTGATGTTTGTGCTTGATATTGGGTTTGTTATTACATATTCCCCATCTATGTACTCTAAAATGTTTCTATATGTATATAATTGTCTATCAGTTGATTTTGAGAAATATCTAGTAGCATTGTCGAAAAATTTATCGAATTTTCCTTCTAATGTTTTTTCATTTCTATGTTCAAATGTATATTCATTTTTACTTTCTAATGGAATACATTCTGTAATTCTTTCTATATATCTTCTACCTCTAAAGTCTTTTACTTGATGGACATCAAAGTTTAAAACCTGTATAACTTGCTCTTCTGCTGTTTTTTCATCATTAAATACACCTGTTCTAAGCATTGAGTTTCTTAATGCTGTTACTAAGTTTGGGAATGTTTTTGCATGGTGTGTAAATAAAGTAAATTTAGAAGCAACTTGGGCTGCTTGTATCATCCAAGATGCTACTGGGTCTGTTGCAACCTCTCCGATGATATTTACAGAACCATCAGTTTTCTTTTGCACGTCTAAACCTTCTTGTCCAGAAATTGTGTCTGTTTCTCTAAAAGTTAATATGTTTCTTGTTGGGTATATTTTTCTTAAATGAAGCTCAAATGCAGTTTCTTGTACACGGATGTTCATTGTTTCATAAATATTTTCAATCATACCCATTAATAATGTTGTTTTACCAGAACCTTGTTCACCTGTGATAGATGTGATTCTTGCCCCTTTTACTAAGAATTTTAATAATTCAATAGCATCTTCACTTCCTGGTAATGTTACTAATTGTTCTAATGTTGCTCTTTTTACGTCAAACTTTCTTACGAAAAATGCCCATGTTTCAGAAAAGCTTGGTCTTACTACAACAACACGAGAACCATCTTTCATTTCATTAATTTTATAACCATTTGTGTCTGATAATTGTCCTGGATTGTTGTATTTATAAATATTTTGACATACTCTTTTTAGTTCTGCTTCTGTTCCAAATGATAGAAAAGCTAATCTAATAGATTTACCTTGGAAGAAAATCCAGATACTGTCACAAGCTCTTGGTACTTTATGTTCTGCAATTTGTTCTAAATAATCTCCATCGGTTTGTGCTACTTGACTTAAAAAGCTTTCTGGAAGTCCTGATACACCTCCAGATACACCATCTATATTCATATCTCTTATTTCATCAATACTACTATAACCTTTATAGTGTTGATAAATTCTTTGTACTACTATTGCTAATTTATCATGAAAAGTTAGTACAATATTTTCTTTTTCATAAATTTCTTCAATTTCATTACTTGTAATAACATAAGAAGGTTTTGTTTCTCCTTCTACATATTTTAAATTTGCTAAATCATATTTTTTTATTAATTCAGTTAATGCTTCATATGCAAATTCTTTTTTATAACTATAAATTAAAATATCAAATTTATCTTGTGGTGTTAAAAGGGAAGGAATATCAAAAGAAATTGCTTTTGATATATTTGTTTCTGTTACTCCATATTCTTTTTCCAATATGTCAAAAATCAATTCTTTTACATATTTTTTATCATTAACATCACCATATGTACAGCCTTTTAAAGCTTTTTTTAACTCATATTTTTTGTTTTTTCTTCTTTTTAACTCTTCTTCTGAAAGTCCAATATCATATAAGTTAATTTTAGTAATTTCATCTAATCTCTTTTTGACAAATTCAATCATTTTTTCAATAGTATAAGTTTTGTCATCTACATCCACTTGTGCTTCTACTTCTGCATTTTTCTTTTTCTTAATGCTATAATAAACTGCATAGGCTGCAATGGCTATTACTACTATTATTAACACGATGTTTGTTATTGTCATTTGAGTTTCCCTCCTTACATCTTCATAGCTAAATCTTGTAATCGATAAATTATATTATCAGCTGTTCTTTTTACTTCTGATAAAAAGAAACCATTTCTGTCATCTTCTCCTGTTTTTCTAAGTTTTAAAAATAGGTCTGGCACTTCTGCCTCTTCACATGCTTCAAAGAATAGAGTACTATAAGGTATTGTTGATACTTTGTTTTTTTCTCCTAAATATCTTGATATGTTTTTGATATTATATTTTGAATATCTGTCATATCTTCCTAATAATAATAATGTTTTCTTTGATTTTAAAATTGTTTTTTCTTCTCTTATTTCTATAAAATTGTTAATACTTGTTATTCTTTGGCTTAAATTTACTACAATTAAATTAGAATTTGTTAAAATATTGTCTGATATATCATCTTGTACTTGTTTATCTAAATCTACAAATACTAAGTCATAGTAATTGTTCGCTAAACTAATGATTTCTGGATAATATCTTCTTATGTCTTCATATTCGGTTCTACTTCCTTTAAATGTTGGTAAAATTTCTAATCTGTCTTTAAATATAATTTTTGTGTAATTTGTAATATTATCTGGTGATAGTCTATTACTTTTCATTATTTTAGTTAATCCTGCAATTCCTTCTTCCATTGCAATATTTGTATTAGGTCCAAATAAACCTAGATTTTTTTTCATTTTTCTTGGTCTCCAGAAACAGTTGTCCAAGGTTTCATCTTTATATCCTGTTGAAATAACTAAAATTCTATAATTATGTTCAATTGCTAAATGGGTACAAATCGCTGCTAATGACAGTGTTTTACCAGTTTGTTCTTTTCCATTATTCCAAAATGTTACAATTGACATGTCTATACTCCTTTTTCATTGAATTTAATTGCTCTTCTTATATTTGTTTCACTGACATCTCCTAGTATTTCTTCTACTAAATAAGCTAATCCATCTTTGTATTGAGCACTTAATTTTTTTAACTTTATTTTAGCTAATCTTTGATTTTCATAAATAACGCTTAAATCTCCATTTTCAATTGGAAAATAAATTCTATATTCATTCCAGACAACTTTATATCCTAAAGAAAGAAAATTTAAGTAATCATCATCTTCTTTTAATATGTCTTTTGAAAATAATACTTTTGTTAGATTTACCACATTTTGTAATGTGCTTAACACTTCTAATCCTTTTTTTAAAGAATAGTTGTCAAAAGAAGTTACAAAATAGTTTTTATAAGCTGTTTCTAATTCAAAGTCAGTAAATCCTTCTGCTTTATCAGTATCAATTAAGGCAATATCATATTCTAATTCTTGTTCTTCTGGTAAGCCTAAATAATTTTTAATGTCTAATATACTGCAAAATCCAACTGCTATATCTATATCTTCAAAATCTGTTACATATTTTGTAGTAGGATTTATAGCAGGTACAATATATCTAGCTTTTTGATTTATTGTATCATCTATAATTAATACTTTTTTATTTAATATTGTTAATATTTTAGCAATATATAGCATTAAATCTGTTTTATCATATGCTCCTATAAACCCTATTTTCTTCATGTGCATTTTCTCTCCTTTTTTATTGTGCTACTCCTGCTAAAGAGTCTAAATAATCTTTTCTTGCATTTTTAGAATTTGTAATACTTTCTTGCATGTTTGTTTCTATATTTGTTTGTGATTGTTCTCCTTGATTACTAATTACCTGATTAATATAATCATTTCTTAATTGAGATGCATTTCCATTGCTATATCTATTTGCAATTTCATTCATTGCTTTTTCTAATATATTTGGATCACTTTGTAATAATTTTGATGTACTTTCATTTACTGGATAAGTTGGTGTTGCTGCTTCTTGCATTCCAGCTTCTGTATATTTAGTTGCATAAATTTTAGCTCCTTTTACTTGATATGCATCAATTATTGCACAACTCATATGTAAAATTTCATCTTCTGTCAAGTTGACCCAAATTGTATCTTGTGAATCTACACCATTTATGTTTGGTATTTCTACTTCTTTTTTTGCTACAACTATATAATCTTGTCCAGATGGTAACATGATTCTTATATCAATATAGTCTCCTGTTGTTAAATCCATTGGTAAAACAATCATATTATATTCTTGTTTTCTTACATCATTTTGCACAAAATTATCACTTTTGCTGATTAGTTCAGTTGTTATTAAAGTATTTTTGTTCATATCTACTTTAGCTACTAATGGAACTGTGTTTAATTCTAAATACTCTTTATTGTTATTTTTAGAGATATAATAATTATCTGTCTCATCTTCTTTTTGTACTTCATATTCATTGTTGTTTTTTGTAATATACAATTTTGGTTCATTGTTTTTCATTTTTGTGTAAATGTCATTTCCTTCTTTATCTTGTAATGCATAGTTTTCAATAATGCTAATATCACTTGTTGCATTATTTGGTACTAAATTTTTATTTACTGTTTGCATAGTCAACATGTCAGTTGTGATTTCTTGCCCTGATCTAACATCTTGGTTTAAAACATATGCTTTAACACTTGCTTTTAATTCTTCTTGTTCTTTTTTAGTTTTATTCATTAATTGCATAAATAATAGTGCTATTACAACTCCTGCTATTAATAACATTACTAACATTCCTAATAAAAATGAATTTCTTGCTTTTCTTTGCATTGGATTTGTTGCCATAACAAATTCCTCCCTTTATCTTTATTTTTTTATATTTTTTTACAAAATATTCATCTATTCTATTGTAACTCAAACAGTTTTCAAAATCAATGTATTTTTTTGTTGTTATAAAAAATTCACATATTTGTAATGTTTTTGTAATATAAAACGTGATATTTCGTGTTTTACAAAATATCACGTTTTATATTACAAAATTTTTCTAATGATTTTGCTACTCCTTCATTTTGATTAGAATCTGTTGTATAATCTGCAACTTTTACTACTTCTGGTGTACTTCCTTCCATTACAATTCCTAATCCAACATTTTCGATCATTTTTTTGTCATTTATATTATCACCAATAGCTATCACTTCTTCTTTTTTTATATTTAATTTTTTTATTAAAAACTCTATCGCTTCCCATTTATCTACATTTTGTGATGAAATTTCTGTATAATAATATTCCATAGTTATTTCTTCTGTTCCCTGTTTAATAGTTTTTCTTGACATATGAGAAACATCTAATACTTCAATTCCATCAATTTGTCTTAATTTTCTAATAATAGATTGAAATACAGTTTGATTATCATCACAAATTGTTACTTTTAAAAATTTTTCTTCTTTTTTATTTTTTACATATTCGTACATATTTTCGATAATACTAATTTTAGTTTGTTTATTTTCTTCTTTTTTCAAATTTTCTTTTTGATAATATAATACATTGTATTTTAATGCTGTTGCTAAAATAGTTTTGTCTGTATACACATTATATGTAATGCTATTTTCTTCACATATTTTTATAATTTCTAAAACTTTTTCTTTAGATAAAAATTTATCATAAATAATTTCTTGTTTTTGTATATCATAAACAAGAGCGCCATTTCCTGCAATAAAATAATTTTCACTTCCAATTTCTTTTGCTATAGTTTGAATCGAATCAATTGGTCTTCCAGAAGCAATTATTACATCTGTTCCATTTTGTATTGTTTTTTTTATTACTTTTTTTGTATTTTCTGTTACCACGCCATATTGATTTAACATAGTTCCATCTAAGTCTACTACTACTAATTTATACATATATTTTTTCACTCCTTGTTCATTGTTTATATATTATAACTTTTTATTTTTTAAATTGCAAGATGTTAAAATTTTAAGTTTCGTTTTTTTACTTTCAGGATTAACAGGCTATGTTATGATGTTATAATACATAATGTATTTGTTCATTGCATTCGTTAAAAATTTGTAATTGCTTATCTTAAGACTTTTTCACTCAGGCCTACAATGCATATAGTTCTATTTTTATAACTTTTCGAATGTGATTGGAGCAACATTAGAAATTTTTAAATAGTTTTATGGAAAGAGTTCACTTTTAGTGGAAGGGTGCCATAAAACTATTTTAAAATTTCTTATTTTGCGTATTGAGCCGAGAAAATTATAAAAATAGAACTATATTCATTGTATCCGTGAACATTACTCAAGATAAGCAATAACAAATTTTAAAACTCATTCCATTCAAGCATACATTATGTATTATAACATCATAACATAGCCTGTTAATCCTGAAAGCAAAAAAACGAAACTTAAAATTAAAATTAACTTGGAAAAAATTACTTGTTTATTTTTATCTTTTTTGGCGAATGATAGTATTAGAAAAAGCAAAGTTTTTTTCTGATATGTAATATTACAGGAGGTGAAAAAACAATGGCAAACAATTCAAACAAAAAATTAGTTCCAGAAGCTATGACTGCTTTAGACAAATTCAAATATGAAGTAGCTAGTGATGTGGCTGTTAAAAATATATTTTAACTTTACTCTTAAGCTACTTCATATTTTTTGTTTCTATTATTAATAACTTCTGCTTCTTTTATAGTTTTACTTTTATCTTTCTCAAATTGATTTAATTCACTAAATTTATAATAAATTGTAATTTCATGATTTTCTGAAATTGTTATTTTTTCAATTAACTCATTTAATAATTGTTTTGTAGGTTTTTCCAAAGATATAAACTCTTTTGCTATTTTTTCTAATTTATTTATATCTTCCTTTTTTCTATCTTTTTGTTGTAATAATTTTTCTAATTCTGATTTTTCCTTTATATAAGAATCTCTGTCTTTTGCAAATTCTCCAGTTAGATTTATATAATATTCTTCTGATATAATTCCTTTTACTTTATCTTTATATAGGTTTTTCATATATAAGTTATTATCTTCTATTTTTTGTTCTAGTTCTTTTATCCTTTGTTCGTAGTCAAATTTTTGTCTTTCTTTTCTTTTTTCTTGTTCTGCTAATTTTACAAGTTCATCTTGTAAATCATTTGAAATATATTTTTGACATACCTCTTTAATATGTTTGATTAACAATTCTTCTAGTACTGGAATACTATTTGAATGTCTTGTACAAATATCACTATATAATCTTGAATAGCTATAACATATTGTAGTATAACGATATTCTCCATATTTTTTTAAAGCATAGTTTGAATATGTCACATTTAATCTTGCTCCACATTCTGCACAAAATAAAAGTCCTTTAAATAAATAATCATGTTTTGTTCTTTTAAATGATTTATTTCCTTTTAAGATTTCTTGCACTTTATCAAAATCTTCTTGCTCTATTATTGGCTCATGTGTTCCTTTGCAAATTACTCTATCTTCTTCTGGTACATTTATTCTTATTTTTGATTTATAATTCACATTTTTTCTTTTAAATTGTACTAAGTCACCAAGATATACCCTGTTTTCTAATATTCTTCTAATTGTTGTTTGTTTCCAACTACTATACAAAACCGTTTGTCTTGTTTTTCCTATATTCCTTGACTCACCTGGTACTGGAACATTATCCTTTGTTAAGATTTGTGCAATTTTTGTTAAGCCATTTCCTTGTAAATATAAATTAAAAACTCTTTTAACAATTTCCGATTCTTTTGGATTTACAACTAAATGATATTTGTTTTCTGGATCTTTATCATATCCATATGGTGCAGTTACTCCTAAAAAATTTCCTGCTTTTCTTCTTTCTGTTAGAGAGCTTCTTATTTTTTTAGATATATCTTTTACATACATATCATTGATAATACTTTTAAATGGTGCTATATCACTCATTCCCGCATCTTCCATTGTGTCTATATTATCAAGTAATGCAATATATCTTACTTGATGTTCTGGAAAATATCTTTGCAGATAATATCCGGTATCAATGTAATCTCTTCCAAGTCTTGATAAGTCCTTTGTTATAACTGTATCTATGATTCCTTTTTCAATATCTTTTAGCATTTCTTTAAACGAAGGTCTATTAAAATTTGTACCTGTCCATCCATCATCTACATATTCTTTGATTATAAAAAAATTTTCATTTTCATTTACAAATCTTTTTAATATTTCTCTTTGATTTGTTATACTAGAACTTTCTTCTTTATCACCATCTTCCCTTGATAACCTTATATAAAGACCTACTTTAAATGTTTTTGTTTTTTGATTGCTTATTGGTAAGTTCATAGTTCACTCCTTCCTTTTAAGCAATCGCCTAAAATAATTATAGCATATTTTAATAAATTTTGGTGAATTTTTGTCATATTTTTAGGCGATTTTTTATCTGCTTTGTGCAATCCATAGACTTGTTCCTAATTGCCTGATTTTAGGTTTATCAAAAAGGCTTTTTTTATAACTTCATTTACATTTATTTCTGAATTTTTTGCAAAAATATCTTTTATTTTGTATTCTTCTTTTGTGTCTTTTATTTTTTCTTGTTTACTATTATTCAAAATGCATCACCACTCTTATTATTCCACTCGTAAGCTGAATATATACATTTATTGGTAAATGCCCTTCTATTAATAATAGTCCAAAATATTTTTCTAAATGTTGCAAATTTATTCATATATAAAAAAAGAATACCAATTTTAATTTGATATTCTTCACAATGATTATTTTATTCTTTTTTGTTTAGTTAAATATTTTCTCTATTCACATATTTGTGCCATTTTTTATCATATTTTTTTGACATTTCTTTGTCGCCTAATCTATCATATATATTTTCTAATCTTTCATATATAACATCCATATCTTCCATATTTTTTATTTGTTCTGCTCTTGTTAGTATAATTTTTGATTTCTCTAAATCATAATTTTCTAAATCTGTTTTATTATCATACCAATCTGACATTTCAACATAGCCCCATACCCAATCTGGTTTTATTTTTAGATAATTTTCTATGCTTTCTATTGCTTTTTCTTTATTGCCTAATCTAAATTCTGTATTTGCTTTTTCTCTGATGGCTCTTTGTTTCCAATATAATTGTGTTTCGTCATTTAAATCAAATAGCTCTTCTATAGTATTCCATAACTCCAATCTTTTATATAACTTATCTTCTTCTTCACTTATTTCCAATATTTTTCCATAGTCTTGAATCCAATTTAGTAAACTATCAAATCCTTCATATACTTCATCATATTCATCTATACTTTTTATATTATTGCTTTTACATATATCTTGTACATCAAACCATGCCATTTTTAATAAATGATATGCCTTTTTATCTTCTTCTCTTTTTAAATACCATTCAGCTTTACAAACAAATTCGTCTATTAAATTAAGTTTTTCTAATTCTTCATCATCATTTTTATTCATACAACATTTTTTATATTTTTTTCCACTTCCACAATAGCATAAATCATTTCGACCTATATCTACCTTTGAGTTCATATAGTTTTCTTTTCTCTTTTGAATTATATATTGACATATTTTGTAATCATCTGATTTTTCAAATTCTTCATCTTCTAGATATCTAAAACATTGCCACTCTTCCATGATTCCAACAGTATCATGTATATATTCATAAAATGGTTTTAATGGATAACGATTTCTATTTATTACGCTTTCATCTATCAAGGTATTTTTCAAATCTTCTCTTTCCTCATCATTTTCAATTATATACAATATTTTATCAATTTCTTCTGTTAACTCAATTAATTTTAAATTACATACTTCTTCAATTATTTCTTCATATAAGTACGAATTATCATTTTCTTCTCTTTCATCTAATAACTTTTTCAAATAATTTATTAAAAATGCTCTATCCTTTACTTCATAAAGATATAATATTGCAAAAGTTTGTAAGGTACTACATCTAATAAATTCATTTATTTGTTTGTTTTCAATTATATCAAATAGTGCTTTATCATCTCCATTATATGTACTTGCAAGTAATCTTGGTACATATTCTGGATAGTCATCACCTATTATATATTCTACTATTTCTTCATCTTTATTTAATAAATCTATTAAATATGAGAATGCCTTTGGTTCTTTAAATTCTGCTAATAAAAAATAGGCATAATTATATCCAAAAAAATCTTCTTCTTCATTATAAATCTTTTCTAAGTTTTTCTTTGTATATTCTAACATTTCCAATAATTTAGAGGTTATTGCCTCTTTTTGTTTTAATGCTTCTGTTATTGCTTCTTTTGGTAATTCTGGTGTGTAATACTTTAATTTTTCTACAATTTCATTTATTTTCATATTTTCTTCTCCATTCATTTATATATTTTTTTATTACATGCTTGTATATATGTTTTAACATTATATTTTCACCTCTTTTTATCATTTTATGATATTTTGTGGTGAAAATCATTACTTTTTAAATATAGTTTTAGGATTAAATTTTTCTCTTTTTAATTTTTCACTTTTCATTTCATTATAATTGTGCAAATTTTTCATTAGCTTTTTTTGATTACCTTCTAAAACATATTTCGTATTAATATATGATAGTATTGCTATAGTATCTTAATGTCAGATGTCTCTGTATCGAATCCAGTCAAACTACTTCCATAAACAATAGCACCTAAAAAATGTTCATCATTAATATATCCCATTTTTTCCATGAATTTTGTTATAGCATTTAAAGTTGTATCTGGAATTTGTGTATGTTCTATTTCAATGTCATCTAGGTTAATATCTTTATTTAAACTTATATTTAATCCTTCATTTTTACTTTTTATAGGAATTCTATAATTATGTTCATCAAATTCCACTGTTCTTTTAGAATAATCATAAAACTCCTTTAACTTTTCAAACATCTCTGCTTTACTATCGCCTTGGCTTTGAATAAGTTCAAAATACATCTCCAAAAATTTTCTGTCTGGAATATGATGTATTGAAAACATTTCTTGATATTTTTTATCTTGATATAATTTAAAACCTTTATATGTTTCAATTCTTGGCATTCCATTTAGATTATGGTAAAACCTTCTTATTTTCTCAATAGTTAAATGATATAAATGTTCAAAAAAATAACTATCTTCTTCTGCATATTTTTTTAATTTTTCCATCCTATTATTGATTATAGATACTTGTTCTTTAGATAATCTCAGATTTTCCTATAATAGATTCTGTTGCATTATCCTGATTAGCATATCCATCTTCTACCTCATTATATATTTCGTCAATTGTTTTTTCAAAATATTCTATTCTTGTGCCATTAATAAAAGCATTTCCTCTTATTAAGTGATTTGGATTGGAGTCGTCATAAATAATATGTAAATCTATATCCGAATTTTGATTATTAAGTCCATATTTATAACTTCCATAAAATACCTAGTACATGTTCATCTTGTAAATATTTATTCTTTTTTGTAAATTCTTGAATTATTTCGTGTACTGTCATTTAGTATCTCTCCTATTATATATTGCTATTATCAAATTCTATTATTATAAAATTTCCACATAATCATACCACATTTTTGCTATTCAATCAACTTTTTATGTGAATTCGATTGATTCTATGGCTTGTAAAACAACTTCAAAAGGAGTTTCAAGTAAAGCTTCGAAAGCTCTTCGAGATGGCAGAACTTCAAAGTCTATTGCAGGTTCGGCATTATCTCAAAGACAGCCTTCGCATAAGAAGCAAAAAGAATACCAAATTTGTTTTGATATTCTTCACAATTTTATTTTATATTCTATATTAACAATTTCCAATAACCTTTTCTATCTGATCCCACTCTTTCAATTATCTTTTTATCTTTTAATTGTTTTAAATTCAAGGTTATAGCAGGTCTACTTAAATTTGTTTTTTCCATCATCATTTTTTGTGTAATATTTGGATTAGATTTAATTAACTCTATAAGTTTCCTTTGTGTTTCATTTATATTTTCTGTATAGTTTTCTGTATAGTTTTCTGTATAGTTTTCTGTATAGTTTTTATCGCCGGTATTTTCTACTTCTCGATTATAATTTTCATTCATCAGAGTTACTTTAAAATCTGTTCTGTTTGAATAAAATTTTATTTTATCCTTATCTCCTAGTGCCTCATAAATTTTTTTAAATCCACTTCCACGTCTTTCCATAAAGTCTAATCTTTGAAATACATCTGCTATTATTGGATTTCTTCTTTTTGATGGAATATTTAAAATATCTTGATTTTGAATTACGCTTCCATCATACATTCCACCTGGAGATTCTATTTCTAACCTATCATCATAAATATCAATATGAATTTCTGCTCCTACTATATCATACATTCTATGAATCAAAGCATTTACTAAAAGTTCTGTTATAACTCTTTCATTATAATCATAATATTCAACTCTTGTCCTTGGTAACTTTTTCCATGCTTTATTGTTATGATTTTTTATAAAATTAAAACCATTTTCTAAAAGCATTATTAAATTACCACTATATTCTTTATCATCTACCGCATCTTCAAATATTGATGTTTTATCTAGTCCGTTCCATCTTGTGCAAAATATTCTTGATTGTAACAATGGGCATTGGTCTGAAAACAACACTCCTGCATAAGTTAGTTGCTTTTTTTCATCCATTAACCCAAAAGAAATAAAATCATTTTCTTCTAGTTTCTTTCCTGTCTTTTGCAGATATGTTGCTTTAAATAATGTAAAACTTAAATCATCAAAATTGTATTTAGATGGCATTGCATCAAATGTTAACTTTTCTCCTTTTGCAATTAATTCATTTATGATATATGTTGGTGCATTTACACTTTCATTTCCAATTCTAACAAAAACAATTTTATTTCCATCTGCCACATAATAATATGGTGTTTTCGTTCCTTGAATGATTTCTAATCTGATTACATCTTTATTATTTTGTGTAACTACAGATATATTAAAATTTGCTAATGGTTCTATTCTTGTTTTTATTAATTCACTTATTTTTTCAATATG
This sequence comes from uncultured Clostridia bacterium, assembly GCA_963559365.1. Taxonomy (GTDB): domain Bacteria; phylum Bacillota; class Clostridia; order TANB77; family CAG-508; genus CAG-269. Next base: position 47,091 of record CAUWKC010000007.1, read on the forward strand.
TTTTTGAACATCTTCTAATCCAATAATTTCTCTATTATCTTTTACTCCAAAATATATTGTTCCACCAATCCCATTACTAAAAGCTGATACTGTTTTTAACCAGCTTTTTGGTTTTTTATATTCTATCTCCTCTTTAAATTCTATTTCCGTTGTTTCTGCTGATAAATTTATTGTTAATTTTTCCAGTTTGATCACCTCTCATCTAAATCATTTTTTCTCCATTCTTTTTTCATTTCTTGTTCTTCTCTTTCATCTGTTTTATCTTGTTCAACTCCAACTAGATATATTTTATTGCTAAATCCACCCTTTTTTTCTCTTTTCATTTGTTGTACATTTTTTAATTCTTCATAACTAATATTTTTTACTCTCATGATACTTTGTATTACTTCCATACTATTAATATTTTCTGTAATTTTATCTCTTACTAATTTATTATATGTATATTTCATTTATAAATTCTCCTTAGCAAATTCTTGTTTGCATTTTATCATTTATATCTTCATTTGTCAATGAATTTTAGGCGATTGCTTTCTAAATATATTTTTGACTCCTAGTGAAGTTGGTGTAAACTTAAAAGATGGATACAATGGTGACATCTCAGCTAAAGACGCTGGAAAAATAGGTGGAAACATGGTTAAAAAAATGATTCAACAAGCTGAACAACAAATGAAATAGTTTCATTTTGAACACAAATTTTCATTTAGATTTGGTAGGAAGTTAAATTTTGTTTTTATGATTTTATCAAAAATACATAAAGGCAGGATTTGATTTCCTGCCTTTTTCTTAATATCAACTTATCCTTCTGGTTCCACTAAACCATAATTTTTCCCATCTTTCAACAAATGAATTGCATTCACTTTACCTGTATCAACATTTATAAAAACCAAAAAATTATGACTTGGTTTTTCTTGCAATTTCAAAACAGCATCCTCTGGTGTCATAGGTTTCACTTCATAATAAGAAGTCTTCACAATTTCATTAGTTATTTCAGCAACCGGATTAGTTACCACTTCCATATTTTTTATAGAAGAATCCTTCATCATTTTTTCCTTTTTTGTCTTTGCTTTTCTAATTTGTCCCTCTAAAATATCAATATCCTTATCAATAGAAGCGTACATATCCTTATCCTCTGTAACTGCCCTATACTTTTCTCCATTAGCTGTAATATAAATTTCAGCAATTTGTTCATTTTTTTCTGTTTTCAAAGTAACTTCTGCACTTGCATCATCAAAATATTTATCAACTCTGTCTAATTTTTTTTCCACATAATCATTAATTGCTTCAGTTATCTTTAGTTCCTTTCCTGTTATTTTTATTTTCATAAAAATCGCTCCTTTCTCTTTTATGATTTTATTATATCTATTTCTCTCTTTCTTGTCAAGATGAGACAATAGGGACAGGTCTAATTTGTCTCATAAAAAAGTCGAAAATTGTCAAAAAATAACCGTTACTGAAAATGACAAAATTTGACACAAAAATGAGACAAATTAGACCTGTCCCTATTGTCTCAAAAAAGATTTTCTATTTTGTATTCTTTTTCTAATTTTTGGTTGAAGTATAATTGGGTAATTAGTTTGAATTCTTCTAGGGATTCTTCTTTTAATGAGAATGAAAATATTTTTTTTGGTGGTGCTGTTACAACATATTGTATGGCACTTTTTGTGCTTTGGCTTATTTGTATTGCACTTGTGTCTTGTTTTGCACATGCTTTACATTTGAAGCCATTGTCTTTTATGCTAAAGTAAGATAGTTCTTCTTTTTCTTTGCAATTGACACATTCTGTGATTTGTGGTGTTAGCCCTAATATGCATAATAGTCGTAATTTGAATATGCTTAATGTTATGTCTAAGTTTTTGTTTGTTTCTGATATTATATATAAAGTGTTTAGTAATAATTGTAATATTCGATAACAGTTTTGATTTTCTTGTGTTACGTCTTGAACGATTTTGTTTATATGTACAGCGTATTTTAATTTGTCTAAGTCTGTTCTTATTTTATAGAATACTTCTATGGGTTCTACAGAGTTGATATGATATGTTTGTGATCCTTTGTATACTAAATATTCGCCAAAACAAAACATCTGTGTTCCAGCCAAAAGAGCACTTTTAGGTCTTCTGGCTCCTTTGGCTACACAAGATATTTTTCCGCATGTTTGGTGTTAATATGGTTAGCATTTTATCAAAATCTCCTAAATTGTTTTCTGATAATACAATTCCATTTATTTTTACATTTGCCATGTTCCTTTTGGTCCTTCTTTCTTTTCTACATCTTTTATTGTTTCTATAGGTGCTTCTTCTATTTGTTTTTCTATTGTTTCTATTTGCTTTAATTCCATATATGCATTAATATCACCTGTATTTTTAAAGGTTTCCCACGCTATTTTTTTAATCATAAACTCACTTCCTTTAAAATTATCTTTTGCTATTTTTTTCTTTTTTATACTGATTCTTTATTTTAATTTAAATTTGTTTACAATAGAATCGTTGGATTGCCAATCTTCTTTAACTTTTACCCATGTTTTTAGATTGATTTTTAGTCCGAAGTTTTTCTCCATTTCGATTCTAGCAGATCTGCCTATTCGTTTTAACATTTCTCCATTTTTACCTATGATGATTCCTTTGTGGGATTCTCTCAAACAATATATTATTGCTTCTATGTCATAAATAGATTCTCCTTGTTTGTTTTTCCTTGTTTTCATTTTTTCTACTTCTACATAGATTCCATGTGGTACCTCATCTTGCAATAATTTTAATGCTTTTTCACGAATAGTTTCTTCTGCTAATTGGCGTAAAGTTTGGTCTGTATATTCCTCACTATCATAATATGCTGGCCCTGGTTTTAAGTTCTTTTCAATTTCTGATAAAATGACTTCTCTATATTTACCATTTGTTGCTGAAATTGGAATTACTGCTTGAAAATTATATTCTTTCCTATAAATGTCTATTAAATTTAATAAAGTTTCTCTTTTGACTAAATCAATTTTATTAATAACTAGAATTGTTTTTCTTTTTGCTTCTTTTATTTTTTCTAATATTATAGAATCTCCTTTTCCAATATCTTTACTGGTTGCTTCTATTAAAAACAAAACTACATCTGAATCTGCTAAACTACTAAACGATGTTTCTACCATAGTTTCATTTAATTTTGTTTTTGGCTTGTGAATACCTGGTGTGTCGGTAAATATAATTTGACTATTTTCACGATTAACAATTCCTTTGATAGCGGTTCTTGTTGTTTGCACTTTATTCGCGATTGCTGCTACTTTTTCTCCTACTAATAAATTGATTAAAGTTGATTTTCCTACATTTGTTCTTCCTATTAATGTTACAAATCCTGATTTAAATTCTTCCATTTTTATTTCTCCTTCTTCTTTTATATTATACACTATTTTTTTGCTAAATTTGTAGAATTTGAAAATATTTTTATTTATTTTTTAAAAAAGAAGAATACATTATCGTATTCTTCTTATGCATAAGCTTGACGTTTTTTAAAGCTAAGTAAATTTGTAATTTCATTTTCTGTATTTCTTGCTTTTTTAGTCTTTCTTGCTCTTTCTTGTTCCAATTCTCTTTTTTGTTTTTCTGCCATTGATTGACAAATAGCTTTTTGATAAGTAAAATGTGTATCTTGTGCAATTTTGCTCCAATTATATTCATTTCTAATTTTATTTTTTGCTTTTTTTGTAATATCACTACAAAGTTTTGGATCATATAATAATTCTAAAATTGAGTCAGCAATAGAATTTGGATTTCCACAATATGCTTTCATTCCATTAACCTTGTGCTCTACAATTTCATTTAGTCCTCCAATGTCTGAAACAACAATTGGATTTTCAGATAACATTGCTTCTAATGCTACAATTCCAAATGGTTCATATGTACTTGGGAATACTGATATATCAGCTGCTTTATACATCTTCTGTACATCTTTTCCATTCATATAACCTGCAAAATATACTTTGTTAGAAATCCCCATAGCTTCTACTTGTTGTTTTAGTTCTTCCAACATTCCACCTTTCCCACAAATTATTAATTTTGCATCATGATATCCTTCTAAAATTTTTGGCATAGCTGTAATTAAATGTTGAATTCCTTTTTCATAAACTAATCTTCCCATAAATAAAATTATTTTTTCATTATCCATTGCATATTTTCTTCTGAATGTGTAGTCTCTTTCTATATTGTTAAATAAATTTAGATTTACTCCATTTGGTACTACATTTATTTTTTCATATGGTAATCCAAATAATCGTTGTAATTCGTTTTTCATATAATTACTGTTTACAATTACTTCTGCTGATTCATAAGTTAGCATCCACTCTGTATCATTTATATATCTTTGTTGTTCATCATGGATTCCACTATTTCTTCCAGCTTCTGTAGCATGAATTGTAGATACAATTGGAATATTGTATGAATTTTTTAATGTTTTAGCTGCATATGCTACTAACCAATCATGTGCGTGAATAACATCGAAATTTCCTTGTTCTGCTATTAATTCATTCGCCTTAGCTAACATACTAAAATTCATTTGCATTACCCAATCAATAAAATTATTTGGATTTATCATATAGTTATCGACTCGATATATTTTTACTCCTTTATCATCTTCAAAATAAGGTGCATCTCCATCACGATAAGTTACTACAGTTACATCATGTCCATCTTTGTGTAAAGTTTTTGATAAATCATATACAACTCTAGCAATTCCTCCTACAACTCTTGGTGGATATTCCCATGTTAACATCAATATTTTCATGGTTTTCCTTCCTTTCTTCTCCATTTTCTTTTGTTATTTTTTATTTTTTGACATTTTTATTTATTCTATTGTATACAACTTTTTTAAAAAAGTAAATAACTTTTGTATATTTTATTAAAAAAAAGGTTACTATATAATGGTTTTAGAAAGGCGTGGCTAGTGTATCACTTGGGATATAAAGGGTTTGGCATCTATCTATATAAATAATAGAGGATTTTGTG
>CAUWKC010000008.1:0-51439 GCA_963559365.1 uncultured Clostridia bacterium
GCTTAACCAATATTACAAAAAATGGAGCAATCGAAAAACTAAAACAAGAACCTAATATTTCATCTATGTATTTTTGAGTGTGCTTATGTATAAAATAAAAAAAAATGGAAAAAATATAAAAAGTACTTGAAAAAAATAATAACATGATGTATAATACAAAAGTACCAAAAATAAGTTATTAATTTTCTGGTGATGATAACATTTAGGGCAATACCTGTTCCCATCCCGAACACAGAAGTCAAGCCTAAATGTGCTGAAGATACTTACGGGTTACCCTGTTGGAAAAATAAGTTGTTGCCAGATTTTATATATTCCTCTTTAGCTCAGTTGGTAGAGCGCTCGGCTGTTAACCGATAGGTCGTTGGTTCGAGTCCAACAAGAGGAGCCAACAAAAAATAGTAGATATATATAATATCTACTATTTTTTAACTTTTTAATATATTTTTAATTTGTTCTTTTATCATATTAAGTGCAACCCTATTATTTCCGCCTTCTGGAACAATAATATCAGCATTTTTCTTACTATATTCAACAAATTGTTCATGCATTGGTTTAACAGTTTTACAATATTGATTAATAACAGAATCAATACTCCTTCCACGTTCATTGACATCACGAACTAATCTTCTAATAAATCGAATATCTGCATCAGTATCAACAAAAATTTTAATATCTAATAAATTTGTCAATTCTTTATTTTCAAAAATAAGAATACCTTCAACAATAATAATTTTTTTAGGTTCTACAGAAATAGTGGAATTTTCTCTATTATAATCAACAAAAGAATAAATAGGGCGTTCAATGACATTTCCTTGTTTTAAAAGTTTTAAATGTTCTATTAAAATATCAGTGTCAAAAGCATTAGGATGATCATAATTTAAACTTTTACGCTCTTCAAAACTAAGTTCATCATGTTGTTTATAATAAAAATCATGAGAAAGTATTTCAATATCATTATTAAACTCTTTTTTTAAATTTTTTGCTAGAGTAGTTTTTCCAGATCCACTGCCACCAGCGATTCCAATTATAATTGGTTCCATAAATACACAATCCTTCCATTTCAATAATCTATTTATATTATATGACATTTTTTGACAAAGCACAAGTAAATATTTAAACTTATTGACTAAACTATTATTATAGTTTAATATATAAGAAATAATATAAGGAGGTAAATTATATGAAAATAGCATTGACTTATGAAAATGGAAAGGTTTTTCAACACTTTGGACATACAGAAAAGATTAAAATTTATGAAATAAAAAATGGAGATATTGTATCAGAAGATATAATTGATACATCAGCAAGTGGACATGAAAAGTTAGTAGAATTTTTGCAAAAAAATAATATTGAAGTATTAATCTGTGGAGGAATTGGAGAAGGAGCAAAAAATGCGCTTTCTGAAGCAGGAATACAATTATATGGAGGAGTTTCAGGAAATATTGAGGAAGTAATAAAAGATTATATTGAAGGAGAATTAAAATATAATGAAAATGTAAATTGTGAACATCATCATATAGAAGGTGAACACCATTGTGATAATCATAATAGATGTGTGAATAATAAAAAAGAATGTGATAGTCATGAATAAAATTTATATAAATGGAAATTTTATAACTTTAGAAAATTTAGAAATAGAAGCACTATTAATTGAAAATGGTGTAATAAAAAAAATGGGAACAAGAGAAGAAATTTTAAAATTAAAAAACGAAGAAACAGAAATAATTGATTTGAATGGAAAAACAATTATGCCAGCATTTATAGATTCACATAGTCATTTTTTTGCAGTGGCAAATAGTTTATTGCAAGTATCTTTAAATAAATGTAAATCTGTAAAAGAAATACAAGAAAAGTTATTAAATTATAAAAAGGAAAATAATATAGATGATAATAGATGGATTATTGCTAATGGTTATGATCATAATATTTTAATAGAGAAAAGACATATAACAAAAAAAGAATTAGATGAAGTAATTTCTAATAATCCAATTATTATTCATCATAAATCTGGTCATAATGGAGTTTTAAATTCAAGGGCACTAGAATTACTAAATATAACAAAAGAAACAAATTCTCCAACAGGAGGGATAATAGAAAAAGTTAATAATGAATTAACTGGATATTTAGAAGAAACAGCATTTATAGAAAATTCTAAAAAAGTTCCAATGGCAAGTGTAAAAGACTTAATATCACTATGCGATAAAGCTCAGAAGAAATATGCATCATATGGAATAACAACAGTGCAGGAAGGTATGATGGTAAAAGAATTGATACCTATTTATAAAAAATTAGTTGATGATAATAAATTATATTTAGATGTAATTGCTTATATTGATGAAAAATCAAAAGATGAGATAAAAGAAACTTTTGAAGAAAATATAAAAAAATATAAAAATAATTTTAAAATAAATGGTATAAAAATATTTTTAGATGGTTCGCCACAAAGTAGAACTGCTTGGATGAGAACTCCATATAAAGATAGTGAAAAGTATTTTGGCTATGGGACTATGAATATAGAAGATGTAGAAGAAGTAATAGAATATGCTTATAGAGAAAAATTGCAAATTTTAGCACATTGTAATGGAGATAAAGCAGCAGAACAATATATAGAAGCAATAAAAAATACGAATAAAGATATAAAAGAAATAAGACCTGTTTTAATTCATGGACAATTGTTAGGTGTAGATCAGTTGCAAGAAGTTAAAAAATATGGAATAATACCATCATTTTTTATAGCACATATATATCATTGGGGAGATATTCATGTGAAAAATTTTGGATTTGAAAGAGCATCTAAAATAAGTCCTGCTAGAAGTTCAATAAAAAATGATATAAAATTTACATTACACCAAGATGCACCAGTTATAGAGCCTAATATGTTTGAAACAATTTGGTGTGCTGTAAATAGAAAAACTAAAGAAGGAAAATGTTTAGGGGAAGAAGAAAAAATAACAGTATTAGAAGCAATAAAATCAGTAACAATTAATGCTGCTTATCAATATTTTGAAGAAGATTATAAAGGAAGTATAAAAGAAGGAAAATTTGCGGATTTAATTATATTAGATAAAAATCCTTTAAAAGTAAAAAAAGATGAAATTAAGGATATAAAAATTTTAGAAACAATAAAAAATGGAAAAACCATATGGAAATTTTAAAACAAAAAGCCGAAACTTAAATAAAAAATAGAGTTGTTTTTTGTAAAAAAATAAGTTATAATAAATATTGGAAATGGAGTGGTATCGAAGTGGTCATAACGAGCTACACTGGAACTGTAGTAGTCGCGAAGAGCGGCCCGTGGGTTCGAATCCCACTCACTCCGCCAATAGATATAAAAATAATAAAAAAGTAATAAAGAAATGAAGAGGAAAAAAGAAAATGAAAATAGGATTTACCATAGGTAAATTTGCACCATTACATAGACGGACATCAATTTCTAATAGAAAAAGGGTTAAAAGAGATGGACAAATTTTATGTAATTGTATATGAAACAAAAGTGACAACAATAGACATAAAAAGAAGAGCAAATTGGATTCATAAACTATATCCAGAAGCAGAAATACTATATGGAATTAATCCACCAAATCAATATGGATTAGACGAAGAAAGTGTAAAAATACAAACAGACTATTTAAAAAAAATACTAAAAGAAATACCAGTAACACATTTTTATAATAGTGAACCATATGGGAAATTTGTAGCAAGAGACTTAAAAATTGAAGAAGTACAAGTAGATAGAAAAAGAGAAAAATATCCAATAAGTGCGTCAAAAATCCGAAAAAATATCGAAAAAAACGAAAATTACATGGAGAATATAGTTTATCAAGAAGTGAGACAATGGGGACAGTCCTAAATTGTCTCATTTTTTTGTAGAAAAATGTCAGATTTTATAATATATATAAATCTTATTTTAGAATAAGAAAATCTCAAAAAAGTTTTAAGAAAAAATTAATACATTTTTATAAAAAGCTATGTTGGAATAAAGAAAAATAGGAGGGAGAGAAATGGGAAAAGTAATATTACAATGTAAAAGTTTAAATAAAAAGTTTGGTAAAAAACAGATTATCCAAAATGTTTCTTTTGAAATCAAAGAAGGTGATATTTTAGGTTTTATAGGTCCAAATCGGAGCAGGAAAAACGACGACAATAAAATTGATACTAGGTTTGCAAGGGATGACTGGAGGAAGTGTTACTATTAATGGATTTGATATTGAAAAACAATTTACGAAAGCTATTCAAAAAGTAGGGGCTATTGTAGAAAATCCAGACTTGTATATGTATTTGTCAGGTTATGAAAATTTGAAATTGGTTGCTAATTTATATCACAAAATAGGAAAAGAAAGAATTGAAGAAGTAATAAAATTAGTAAAATTAGAGAATAGGATAAATGATAAAGTGTCTAAATATTCATTAGGTATGAGACAAAGATTAGGAATTGCACAAGCAATTTTACACCAACCTAATTTACTTATTTTAGATGAACCGACAAATGGATTAGATCCAGAGGGAATCAAAGAAATGAGAGAATTATTACTGAAATTGGCAAAAGAAGAGAAGATGGCAATTTTAATTTCGAGTCATAATTTGGCAGAATTAGATACTTTATGTAATAAAGTTTGTATTATAAAAAATGGAGAAATTATTGAGTCAAATGATATTTCAACAATAAAAAAACAAAAGAATCAACAATTCAAATTATTTAAAGTAGAAGATGCTAAAAAAGTAAAAACATTATTACCAGAAATAATAGTATTAAAAAATAATCAATTTAAAATAGATATAAAAGAAGATAAAATTCCAGAATTAGTGGTTTGGTTAGTAGAAAATCAAGTAAAAATTTATGAAATAAAAGAAGAAGAAAAGTCATTAGAACAAGCATTTTTTGAAAAGACAGGAGGGAATGTAATTGAGTAAATTAATAAAAAATGAATTGATTAAAATATTTAAAAAGAAGAGTATTTATATTACTTTGGTTGTTATTTTAGGTTTTGTTATTTTAACAAATTGTATTTATAAATTTTTCTATCAAGATGTATATAATACTAGTTATAGTGAAGAATACATGAAATACACGAAAGAAGAATTAGCTAAATTGGATCCTAATAAGCCAAGTGATGCTAGAATGTATATTGACTTAAAAACACAAGTTGATGTTTTTGAAAAAACAAAAGAATATGATAAAGATGATTGGCAAATTGATATAATAGGAAGCCAGATGGCTACTTATATCAATGAAAAAAATACATACTTATACGGAGAAAATAAAGATAGTGAAAAAGTAGCACAAATCGAAGAAAAGATAAATCAACTTTCTGAAAAATTACAACAAGATGATTGGAAATATTTTGCACAAAAAGATTTAGAACAAGCAGAAGAAACACTAAAACAATTAGAAAATCAAAAATCCAAAACACAAGATAAGCAACAATTACAACAATTAATTTTAGAAATCGAAAATGCAAAAATAGATAAAAAAGTAGCAGAATATAGAGTAAAAGAAGAAATTAAATATGGTAATGACTTTAGAAATATAGCATTAAATCAGTACCAAAGTGAAGCAAAAAGCATCATTACTATAGACAAAAGTCCAAATGCACAACAATTATCACATCAAGAAAAAAGAGAATATAACGAGACATTAGCCAGTCGAGAAATCAATCAATATATCATAGAAAACAATGTAGATGTGAATAAAACAAATGACATAAGAGGGATTTTAGAAAACTTTTTTAACGAATATGGATTATTTATCATCGTTATGATTGTTATGATTGCTGGAACGATTGTAAGTGAAGAATTTAATAAAGGAACTATTAAACTATTATTAATAAAACCATATAGTAGAAAGAAAATATTATTATCTAAATTTATAACTGTTTTAATTATGATTCTTTTTTCCATAGCAATTATTATTTTAATGGAACTACTAGTAGGAGGAATTGTATTTGGTTATGATAGCTTATCCGTACCAATCTTACAATATAACTTTGAAACACAAAACCTAGAAACCATCTCAATATTTAGTTATTTAGGAATACAAATAATAACCCAATTACCAAAACTAATTTTACTAGCAACACTAGCCTTTGCTTGTAGCACATTATTCACAAACAGTGCAGTAGCCATTGCAATACCACTCTTAGGATATATGTCAGCAGATGTTATAAATATGTTAGTAATCCAATACAAAGTAGACTTTATGAAAATCTTTGTTAGCCTAAACTGGGACTTTAACGAATATTTATATGGTAATTTACCAAAAATGGAAGGAATGACACTAGGATTTTCTATCTTAATATGTACAATTTATTTCCTAGCCATGATAATACCAACATTTATAGCTTTCAAAAAGAAAAATATTAAAAATATATGAGACGGTAGGGACGGTTCTAATTTGTCTCACTTTTCAAGCAGAATTAAGTAGAAAAATGTCGAATTTGGTAATTAGTGTTTTAATTCGACTGAAATCGACAAAAAAGTGAGACAAATTAGAACCGTCCCTATTGTCTCATTTTTATTGAAATTTGAATTAAGTTGTAATATAATCAGTAGGGTGAATGAGAATATAAATTATAGATTGTAATATAATGATATAGTGGAAAGGAGTTTTTATGAAAGTTATATTGGTAAATGGAAGCCCACATGAAAGTGGATGTACGTATACTGCTTTGAGAGAAGTGGAAAAGAGTTTGAATCAAAATGGGATTGATACGGAGATTTTTTGGTTGGGAAGTAAACCTATGGCAGGTTGTATTGGTTGTGGAAGTTGTTTGAAGACAGGTGAATGTTTTTTAGATGATAAAGTGAATGAGTTTTTGGCAAAAGTGCCGGAGACAGATGGTTTTATTTTTGGTACGCCAGTACATTTTGCGGCTAGTTCAGGAATGATTTCTTCTTTTATGGATAGAGTTTTTTATGGAAGAAGAAATTTGTTTAGTAATAAACCAGCTTCTGCTGTTGCAAGTTGTAGAAGAGGTGGGGCTACTGCTACTTTGGATGAAATTAATAAGTATTTTGGAATTAGCAATATGCCGATTGTATCATCACAATATTGGAATATGGTACATGGCAGTAAGCCAGAAGATGTACTAAAAGATGAAGAAGGAATGCAAACAATGAGAACTTTAGGAAATAATATGGCATGGCTGTTGAAGTCAATTGAAGCAGGGAAACAAGTCGGATTAGAATTGCCAAAAAATGAGCCTATTATAAAAACGAATTTTATTCGATAAAAGTTGTTAAAAGGGGAGATGCCAAAAACTACCGTCCCTTTTGGCAGAAATTTTAAAGGAAAAGGAAGAGGAAGAAGTTGGACAAAAATGGAAAGATAGGAATTTTTGATTCGGGTATTGGTGGTGTAACAGTATTAAGGGAATTAATAAAAATTTTACCAAAAGAAAATTATAAGTATTATAGTGATTCGAAAAATAATCCTTATGGAGATAAAACAGAGGAGGAAATAAAACAGCGATGCTGTGATATAGTGGAACAATTGCTACAAGAAAATTGTAAAGTGATTGTGATTGCATGTAATACAGCAAGTGCTAAAGCAGTAAAATATTTGAGAGAACAATATCCAAAAATTTCCTTTATTGCTATTGAGCCAGCTTACAAAATGGTTTATGATTATGCTTATGATAAACCAACTTTAGTGATGGCAACGAAAGGGACGGTAGAAAGTGAGAAATTTCACTTACTATTAAAGAAATATAACAATCATCAAACTTATGTATTACCTTGTGTGGGATTAGCAGAAACAATTGAACAAGGAGATAAAGAAAGAATCAAGAGCTATTTACAAAAGGTAATTGGAGAATATAAAAACAGAGTACAGAATGTAGTATTAGGATGTACACACTACCCATTAGTTCAAGAAGAAATAACCGAAGTTTTAGGACAAGTACAATTTTTTAACGGAGCTCCTCATTTAGCTAAACATTTGAAACATATTTTAGAACAACAAAACTTATTAAATGAAAAAGGACAAGGAATGATAGAATTTGAAGACTCACAAACATTACCACAAAAGAAAAATCGATTTTTTGAAATTTTGAAAGGAGAAAAGAAATAAAAAATAGCGCCTAGCTAGCTAAGGCTAATGGCGCTATAAATATTTTTTTAACTGTTCAACTGTATTTTCTTGAAATTGAACAAATTCTGTTAAAATGTTTTTTACTGGTGCATCTGTGTTAGGATTATGATTTAACAATTTAACTCCTTTAATAATTCCCATATTAGTGCCTTGTAACATCATTTCAGCAATTTTAGAACTACTTTTATCTTCCATAGTGTTGAACTCAACACTCATCCATCCCATAGCTTTTTGCATTGGATTTAATTCTTTGGGAAAATCATCATATTTTGATAATTCACTATTTACCCTATTTAAAATTTTGTTGTATTGATCATATTGAAATTTTAAATCTTGTCTAAAATTATCATCTGTTACTTTTTCGGAAACATCAGAAATAGAATTCATTCCCATTTTAATACCTTTATTAATTTCATTTAAAATATAAGCTGGACTATCCATTATTAATACCTCCTTTTTTCTGATTTTAATATAACCGTAAAAAAGAAAAAATATGCAAAAATGAATAGAACAATAAAAATTTGGTTAGAATTTTATCATAAAAAGAAAAGGAGAGATAACTATGGAAAAAACAATACAAGAATTAAATTTATTTTTATCTAACTTAAACGTATTTTATCGTAAATTACAAAATTATCACTGGAACATTATAGGAAAGGATTTTTTCATCATTCATGCTAAACTGGAAGAGTATTATGATACTATAAATAAACAAATTGATGAAGTAGCAGAACACATTTTAATGCTACAAGGTGAGCCTTTGGGTAGTATGAAAGATTATTTAGCCAATACTACGATTCAAGAAGCACAAAACCAAAAAGTAAACGACTGTGTAGTTTTTGAAAACATAATTAAAGACTATGAAGTTTTACTCCAACAATCTAATAAAATAAAAAAAGAAGCGGATGAAAAAAACAATTATCTTACGTCAGCTTTAATGGATAATTATATTTCAGAATATAATAAAACATTGTGGATGTTAAAGCAAATGAAACAGTAGGGACAGTTCAAAACTGTCTCATTTTTTTGTTGTTTTTTGTCGAAAGAAGAAACATTTATAAATTGACATATTTCTACTAAAAAAGTGAGACAGTTTTGAACTGTCCCTACTGTTTCACAAAAAATTCACAAATTTTTTAGCAGAAGGTATTGACAAGTGCTAAAAATGGGTATAATATAAATGAAGTTAGCAGACAAACGATATGAGTGCTAAAAGAGGTGAAAAAGTTGTTAGATGAAAGAAAAAAGAAAGTTTTACAGGCTATTGTAGAAGAATATATCAATACAGCGGAACCGGTTAGTTCTAATATGCTAACACAAAATCATGGATTGAAATGTAGTAGTGCAACTATTAGAAATGAGATGTCAGAATTAGAGAAAAAAGGTTTTTTGGATAAGACTCATACGTCTAGTGGAAGAATTCCATCAGCTAAAGGATATCGCTACTATGTAGATGAACTTTTAAATGATAATGATATAAGTGTAGAAGAAATAAAATATATAAGTTCTAAATTGGAAACGAAGGTAAATGAAATTGAAGATTTAACGAAGATTACAGCAAATACTATATCAGAAGTGACACATTATACAACGGTTTCAATTGGTCCTAAAACTACTACACAATTGATTGAAGAAATCAAATTTGTATTATTGGGTTCTCGTATGATGATGGCTGTTATATTAACAGACACAGGATTGGTTAAGGAAACTATTATTAAATTTGATGAAGATATTAATGAAAAGCAAGTAGAAACAATGAATTATATGTTTAATAATAAGCTGAAAAATCAACCGATTGAAACAATTGATAGACCTTTAGAAGAATATTTATATGATGAAATGACATATAGTGTAAATGTTATTAAGCCAATTATAGATCAAATTAAAAAGGTATTAGAAGAAGATAATAAAGTTTACTTGGAAGGAGCAAATAAATCATTTGATTTACCAGAATTTAATAGTTTAGAGGTAGCTAAAAATTTTATAAATATATTGGATACGAAAGAATTAGTTGCTGATATGTTAAATTCAGGATTTGCAGAAGATATTAATGTTTATATCGGAGAAGAAAATGAAAAACAAGAGTTAAAAGATTTTAGTGTTGTTACCTTTAAACATAAAGTAAATGGAAAAGATTTAGGAACAATAGGAATCATAGGTCCAAAAAGAATGGATTATTCAAAGGTGATATCTGTTATGAAATATATTAATAAAAAACTTAAAGATGATTTTGGAGATGGAGAAAACAATCATTTTTAAGAGAAAGAAGGGATAAAATGGAAGAAAAAGAAAACCAAGAAATAGAAAATAAAGAAGAAAATGTAGAAGTAAAAGATATGGTACCAAAACAAGATTATGAAGAATTAGATGATAGATATAAAAGAATTTTAGCAGAATTTGAAAATTTTAAGAAAAGAAGTGGAAAAGAAAGAGAAAGTTTATATAATTCTATTTTATCAGATGTAGTAGAAGTAATTCTTCCAGTATTAGATAATTTAGAAAATGCTTTAAAAGTAGAAACACAAGATGAAGAATATAAAAAAGGAATTGAATTAGTTGAAAAACAATTCAAAGATGTATTAACTGCAAAAGGAGTAGAAGAAATTAAAGCATTAGGGGAAACTTTTGATCCAGAATTACATGAAGCAGTAAGTAGTATTCAAGATGAAAACTTAGGAGAAAAAGAAATTGCACAAGAATATAGAAAAGGTTATAAAATAGGAAATAGAATCATTCGACATTCTATGGTAGTAGTAGCCAATTAAAAGAAAGAAGGAAATAATGAACCAAGAAATTGAAAGAAAATTTGCTGTTCGATATTTGCCAGAAAACATAAAAGTAGAAAGAATAGAAAAAATAGAACAAATTTTTATTTATAAAGACATAAAAACAATCATTCGTATTAGGAAAATAGAAGAGAATAATAAATTATATTATATATATACATTAAAGACCAAAAGCGGAATACAACAAGATAAAACAGGAAAACAATCAAATCTTTATGAAATAGAAAATGAAATTACAAAAGAAGAATATGAAGAACTAAAACAAAAAAAAATAAGTAATATAATTAATAAAATAAGAATGGTAATTCCAATCCAAAGCAATCTAAAAGTAGAAATTGACATATATGAAGGATGTTTACAAGGATTTTTAACAGCAGAAGTAGAATTTCCTAATGAAGAAGCATCTAATATGTTTGTAAAACCAGATTGGTTAGGAGAAGAATTAGGATATAAAGAATTTTCAAATCAAAAATTAGCAAAAATGACAAAAGAAGAATTTGAAAAAAAAGTGCCAGAAGAAATTAGAAGGCAAAATCAAATTATTATTAATCAGTTATTAAATTTTTTAAGATGATTTTGGGGACGGAGGAAAAAATCATCACAATAAATATCATAAGCAAACAACCGTCAAAATAAAAAGGAGGAATTTAAAATGGGAAAAATTATAGGAATTGACTTAGGAACAACTAATTCATGTGTATCTGTTATGGAAGGTGGAGAACCAGTTGTAATACCAAATGCAGAAGGAAATAGAACAACACCATCTGTAGTAGCTTTTTCTAAAAATGGAGAAAGATTAGTAGGACAAATAGCAAAACGTCAAGCTGTTACAAATCCAGACAATACAGTTATTTCTATTAAAAGAAAAATGGGAACAAATGACAAAGTAGATATAGAAGGAGACAAATTCTCACCACAAGAAATTTCAGCAATGATATTACAAAAATTAAAAGCAGATGCTGAAAATTATTTAGGACAAAAGGTAACTCAAGCTGTTATAACAGTTCCAGCGTATTTTAGTGATAGCCAAAGACAAGCAACAAAAGATGCAGGTAAAATTGCAGGATTAGAAGTATTAAGAATTATTAATGAACCAACAGCAGCAGCTTTAGCTTATGGAATGGACAAAGAACAAGACCAAAAAATTATGATTTATGACTTAGGTGGAGGAACTTTTGACGTTTCAATCTTAGACATTGGTGATGGTGTATTTGAAGTATTAGCAACTAATGGTAATACAAAATTAGGTGGAGATGACTTTGATGAAGCAATCATTAACTACTTAGTAGATGAATTCAAAAAATCAAATGGAATTGATTTAAAAGCAGATAAAATGGCAATGCAAAGATTAAAAGAAGCAGCAGAAAAAGCTAAAATAGAATTATCAGGAGTTCAACAAACACAAATCAACTTACCATTTATTACAGCAGATGCAACAGGACCAAAACACTTAGATGTTAATTTAACAAGAGCTAAATTTGAAGAATTAATTCATGATTTAGTAGAAGCAACTGCTGGACCTGTTAATCAAGCAATGAAAGATGCAGGATTAACAGCAAATGATATTCATAAAGTATTATTAGTAGGTGGTTCTACTAGAGTTCCAGCTGTTCAAGAAGCTGTAAAAAGAATTACAGGAAAAGAAGCAGATAAAGGAATTAACCCTGACGAATGTGTTGCAATAGGAGCTGCCATCCAAGGTGGAGTTTTATCAGGAGATGTACAAGATTTAGTATTATTAGATGTAACACCATTATCATTAGGAATTGAAACATATGGAGGAGTATTTACTAAATTAATTGAAAGAAATACAACAATTCCAACTAAAAAATCACAAATTTTCTCAACAGCAGCAGACGGTCAAACATCTGTTGAAGTACATGTATTACAAGGTGAAAGAGAAATGGCAGCTTACAACAAAACATTAGGAAGATTCCAATTAACAGGAATTCCAGCAGCACCAAGAGGAGTACCACAAATTGAAGTAACTTTTGATATTGATGCTAATGGTATAGTACATGTATCAGCAAAAGATATGGCAACAGGAAATAGCCAAGATGTAGCAATTACAGCATCTACTAACTTAACAGATGAAGATATAGATAAAGCAGTAAAAGATGCAGAAGCACATGCAGAAGAAGATAAAAAGAAAAAAGAAGAAATAGAAGTAAAAAATAATGCAGAAAGTTTAGTATATAACAGTGAAAAAACATTAAATGATTTAGGAGATAAAATCAGCGGAGAAGAAAAAGCAAAAGTAGAAGCTGAAATAGAAAATACAAAAAAAGCATTAGAAAGTAATAATACAGAAAAAATTAAAGAAGCAACAGAAAAATTAACAAAAGTATTCTATGATATGTCAGAAAAATTATATAAAACAGCTAATCCAAATGATGCAGCACAACAAGGTGCTAACCAAGGAGAAGAAGCAGGAGAACAACAAAATGATGGTAATGTATATGACGCTGATTATAAAGTAGAAGACGAAGACAATAAGTAAAGAAACAGGGATTTAAGGAACACCCTTAAATCCTTGATTTATGAAACCATCTCTATGAGGAGGAAAAAATAATGGCAGGCAAAAGAGATTATTATGAAGTATTAGGAGTTAGCAAAAGTGCAACAGACGAAGAACTAAAAAAAGCTTATCGTAAATTAGCTAAAAAATATCATCCAGATGCAAATCCAAATAATAAAGCAGAAGCAGAAGAAAAATTCAAAGAAGTTAATGAAGCTTATGAGAATTTATCTGATCCACAAAAAAGAAGAATGTATGATCAGTTTGGTCATGATGGACCACAAGGATTTGGTGGCGCAGGTGGACCATTTGGAGGACAAGGCGGATACTATTCATATAGTACGTCCGATTTTGGTGATTTTGGCGATTTAGGGGATATTTTTTCTTCTTTTTTCGGTGGAGGATTTGGTGGAAGAAATTCTTCACGAAGGAGAACTGGTCCTAAAAAAGGTGCTGACTTAAATTTAAATATGGAAATTACTTTTGAACAAGCCTTCTCTGGAGTAGAAAAGGAAGTTAATATAGTAAGAGATGAAACATGTGAAACTTGCAACGGAAGTGGTGCAAAAAAAGGCACATCAGTAACTAAATGCACCATGTGTAATGGAACAGGTCAAGTAACTCAAGTACAAAATACTATTTTAGGACAAATGCAAACAAGAAAAACGTGTACAAATTGTCATGGAACAGGAGAAGTAATAAAAGAACCTTGTGAAACTTGCCATGGAAAAGGAACCGTAAGAAAACAACCAAAAATTAAGGTGAAAATTCCAGCAGGCATAGATGATAATCAAACAGTCGTTTTAAGAGGAGAAGGAGAACCAGGAGAAAAAGGTGGACCAAAAGGAGATTTATATATAACTGTTCGAATAAAGAAACATAGCATTTATACAAGAAAAGGAAATCAGGTTTTATGTGAAATACCAATTACTATTACACAAGCAACCTTAGGAGCTGAATTAGAAATACCAATGGTAGATGGTACAAAGGAAAGTTATAAAATCCCAGAAGGAACACAAACAGGAACTAAATTTACTATTAAAAACAAAGGATTTAAATCAGTAAACTCTAGTAATGTAGGTGATTTTATATTTACTGTATTGGTACAAACACCAAAAAGATTAAGTAGAGAACAAAGAGATTTATTAATGCAATTAGCTAAAACGATGAATGAGCAACCACCTATAAAAAAACGTGGTTTGTTTGGATAAAAGGAAGACGTTATTCAATAATGAGTAACGTTTTTTAAATTTAAATAACTTGAGTTTTAAAAAAGCATATGATAGAATAAGAAAAAATAAAAAGAGGGAAAAAATGAAAAATAAAACGATAAAAATACTAACAGGACTTATATTAAGCATTTTATTTATCATTTTAGCAATAATAGCTTACTATCTAATCGTAGATATTAAAACTAAAGTACCATCTGAGATAGAACAAACTTGCGAATTGAAGATTGAATCATTTATGGAACGAAATGTATTTATTATAACTCCTAAAAATAAAAACAAATCTAATATAACAATTTTATATTTTCATGGAGGTTCTTATGTTGCAGAAACTAGTAAAGAACAATGGGATTTTATTGAAAAAATTGTAAAAGACACAGGTGCTACTATTATTCTTCCAGACTATCCATTGACACCTAAATACAATTATAAAGATGTATTTAAAATGATTGTGCCATTATATAAAGAAATAATAGAAAAAATTGATATTAATAATCTTATTGTGATGGGAGATTCTGCAGGAGGAGGATTAGGATTAGCTTTAGAAGAAAGAATTGCAAAAGAAGATGTGCCTATGCCAAATAAAACAATTTTAATTTCACCATGGTTAGATGTAAGATTAAAAAATCCAGAAATAGATGAAATACAAAAATTAGACAAACAATTGAACAAAGAAACTTTAATATTAGCAGGAATAGCATATGCAGGTGAAGATGGAATTGATAATTATCTGGTAAATCCTATTGATGGAGATATTAGCAAACTAAAGAATATAACAATTTTGATAGGAACAAATGATATTTTAAATCCAGATGTTAAAAAATTACAAAAGAAAGCAGAAGAAATAGGAAATCCAATACAAGTAACAGAATATGAAGGTGCAGGTCATGTTTGGATGATAGAAAAAAATAGCAGTCAAGAATTAATTGACAAAGGTTATCAAGAAATTGTTAAATTGATTGAGAAAGAGGAAAATAATGAAAAATAAGAAAAAAGAAGCTAAATTATACTGGAGAAGATTAGATAATTCAGCTAAAATATTTCCTATTTCAACAGGAAAAAAATATAGTACAGTATTTCGTTTATCTGCTGTTTTAAAAGAAAAAATAGATTCTAAGCTCTTACAAGAGGCGGTAAAGAAAGCTTTAGATAAATACCAATTATTTAAAGTAAGAATGAAACCTGGATTTTTTTGGTATTATTTTGAGTACAATGGAAAAGAGCCTATCATTGAAGAAGAAAGAGATTATCCTTGTAAATATATTGATACTAGAAAAAATAATCAATATTTATTTAAATTAACCTATTTTGATAAAAAAATCAATATTGATATTTTTCACTCACTAACAGATGGAAATGGTGGTATAACTTTTTTTAGAGAGATTATCTATACATATTTAGAATTGGCTCATCCAAAAGATTTAGACGAAGAAATAAGAAGTTTAAGAAAAATTGAATATGATACAGAAGATAGTTATATGAAAAATTATGATAAAAAAGCTAAATCCAATGTATCTAGTAAAAAAGCTTATATACTTAAAGGAAAGAAAATAAAATTAGGAGCTATTAGTGTTATACATGAAATTATTGACTTAGAGGGATTAAAAAAAGAAACAAAAAAACAGGGAGTAACAATTACACAATATTTAACAGCTGTTTTAATTTATGCAATTCAGCAAGAAAATAATAAAAATGTAAAAAGTAAAAGACCGATTAAGGTTTGTATACCAGTTAACCTAAAAAAATATCTTCCATCTAAAACAATGTCAAACTTCTTTTCTTATATAACAGTGGAAGCTTTTATGAAAAGAGACAAATTAGATACTTTTGAAAAAATATTAGATTTTGTAAAAAAGGATTTTAGTGAAAAATTAACAGAAGAAGAAATTCTAAAAACAATGTCAACAAATGTGAAAATAGGTAATAATCCTTTTGTTAGAGTAATTCCACTTGCATTGAAAAAACCAATTGTACGTTTAGGTTATTTAGAAATTAGGAAATATACAACAACTACTTTTTCTAATATTGGAAGGGTAGGTATAATTGGAAAATATAAAGACTATATAGACTATTTTTTGATGGCAATTGCACCTGAACCAGTGGAAAAAATAAAATGTAGTAGTTGTACTTTTGAAAATAAAATGGTATTTACTTTTACATCTATTTTACAGGATAATAGTATTGAAAAGAGCTTTTATGAATTTATTAAAAGAAAAAAAATTAAAATTCAAATAGAAAGTAATGGTGTTTTAGATGATATATCCGCAAAAAATTAAAGCAAAAAAAAGTGATAAAATTATAAAAATATTACTTTTATCTTCATTAGGAGTGGCTTTGCTACTATGGGGAATTAATCGAGTGACGACACCTAATTTGCCTTGGGCAGCTTTAGCGAATGCAGGAATTGTATATACATGGATTACAGTTATGTATTCTATTCGAAAAAATATGAACATAGCAGGTCATGTTTTAATACAAATCATAGCTATTTCTATTTTGACGGTATTTATTGATATTCAATTGGGGTTTCGAGGTTGGTCAATTGATATAGCGATTCCTATTTTAATTATAATTGCTAATATTACTATGTTAGTTTTAACAATAGTTAGTCATAAAAAGTATATAAAATATGTTATGTATCAATTAGTTATTGTGATTTTTAGCATGTTGCCGATTATTTTAATTACTGAACATATGATACAAAATAAAATATTAAGTGTGATAGCTAGTAGTATTTCTATTTTAAATTTGGTTCTTTGTTTGGCATTATGTACAAAAGATATTAAAGAAGCTATAATTAGGAAATTCCACATGTAAAATAGCAAAAGACAACAAACCGAAACTTAAAAGAGTCAAAAAATTGACAGCTCATTTAAAATATAGTATAATAACAAAAGTGTGTATTTAAGGAAGGATAAGGATATGAATAATTTTGTGAAGTTAGATATAGCAATAGAATTATTATCTAGTAAAATTTCAGAAGTTAGTAATTTATATAAAATAACAAATGATGAAGAACATGGTGAAACTTTAAATCATTTACTAAATGAAAGAGAAGAAATGTATGAAGGAAATATAGATGTTATTAATAAAATAATTGATACTTATGGTGAAGAGAATAACAATAATTTTTTTAAGGAATTATAAAATATGAGTGAAAAATTAGAAATTATGAAACAATATAAATTGACACCAGAAGAACACGATGCAATTTATGAGACTATTTGTAAGTTGGTATATAGAAAAAAAGTAGCTGTTGAAAAACCAACGGCTATTATTGTAGGTGGAGTTCCAGGCTCAGGGAAAGGAAGCCTTATAGGAGCTTCTAAAAAAGAGTTTAAAGATAAAAATATTACAATTATAACAACAGATGAATATAAAACATTTCATCCTAAAGTAAAAGAAATAGCAAAAAATTATCCAACATATTTTGTCGAAATTGTAGAACAAGATAGTGCAAAGTGGACACATCATATCTTACAAAAAGCAATTCATGATAAGTATAATTTTATTTTTGAAGCTACCCTAAAAAATAATAGAATTTTGGATAGAATACGAGAATTAAAAACAAATGGATTCAAAGTGATAGTTAAAGTTCTAGCAGTTCCGTATATAGAAGGACTATTATCAATTCATGAAAGATATATTGGAGCTGTAAAAATAAGAAAATGGGGAAGATTAATTACGATACCACATTATAATACAGCCTATGTTGGACTTTTAGAGACAGTAGAACAAATTCAAAATAGTAAACTATGTGATGAAATAGAAGTCTATATTCGAGATACCTTAAAACAGCCCAAATTAGTTTATTCAACAAAAGATACAAAACAATGTGATATAACAGCAAAACAAGTCATTATAAATTGGAGGGAAAAAGTAGAAGTAAAAGAAGTAGAACAGCGTCTAAAAAAATTAGAAGAAAATTTTGAGGCATATGTTACTACAAAGCAAGAAAAAGAACAACTAGAAGAGTTAAAAAAAATAATAAAAAAAGAATGGATCCTATAGGACCATTCTTTTTTGGAAAAAACTACGAGTGAGTTTTTGCTAAATATTTAACAAAAGCTCCAAGAGTGAAGCCATCTGTTATCTCGCCTGAAGCAATTAACTCGTGCATTTTAGGAATTGATGTCAAATAATATTTGGCAATTCCTTCATATCCGTATGGTGCACCTTCTATGTTACGAACTTTGGCTACATAGGCAGATACGGACACACCAGATAAACCAGTGTTACTATGAAGTTTTCCTAAATAATCCAGTTTTTCTACCTGGCAGTTTAACTCCTCTGACAATTCCTTAGCAGCATTTTCTTCAGAAGATAAATTGCACTTTCCGAAACCACGAGGGATTTCATATGAAAACTGTCTTAATGCATGCCGATATTGCTTCATCAGAACAACTTCATCATTTTCATTTATGGCGAGAATGACAGAAGCTGATTTTGCATTAGGCTCTGTCAGACGGTCGTAACCAAATACGTTTCCGTTTGCTTCTACAAGATCTCGTATCATAATGAAGAATCTATCTTCAAAAACGACACCAATCTCTTGTCCACTTTCTTTTTCGTAAGCTTCAATCTGTTTTAAGTCTGTTATGATGTGATAAACACATCCTTGCCCATTTTTAAACAGCTCTGGTTGCTCACCCATTAATTTAAAATACCGTTCATGTCTTTTTTCCATTCTTTTGTCCTCCTTTAAATAAAAAAATAAAATGTCACATGTCCTCTTGTAAGAGAACTTAGTATATACCATTTGGTATTGAGATTATTATACCATAAATTAACATAAAAATCAAATTGAAAAGCTACTTTTATTTATCACAACTAGACATAAACTTAAATTTAGTTTAGGTTTGACATTGTTGTTAATAGAAGATATAATGTGGAAGAAAGGGTGAAAGTATATGTCTCAGGTAAAGGAAAACAGTTTAATTGTTAAAAAAGAAACTGTATATGATAAAATTAGAAAAGGACTTTTTTTCTTGATTTATCAAAAAGATTATGAGATGATAAAGCAATTGGAAGTATTGCTTAAACCCAAAAGACTACCACCTAATACCAAGATTATAATACCAAAGGAAATTAAAAAACTGAAGCTTAAATATGACAAATATTGAAAAATTATGTAAATCATAGTATAATAAAAATAGAATATTAATTCTATTTTTATTATACTTATTTTTTAAGTATGAACATTTCAAACTAAAAGAAGGAGGAAAACAGCATGAGATTAACACAAGAAGAATGGCAAATAAGAAGAGAGGAGGTATTGCTTGCTAGTAAAACATGTCGGACAGTAGATGAAATAATTGAAACGACACAAATTGAAAAAAATCAAATACAAACACTTTATAAAAAATTTCCAGAAGAAGCTGAAATGATTAAAAATAATTTAAGAGAGAACAAAAAGAAAATCAAAACTAAAAGAACAACGAAGAAAAAAACAAATTCATGTGAAAAAGAAACATCAATTATTATGTTAGATACATGTGTAAAAGAAATCTGGAATTTTGTAAGTTTATTAGAAGGATTTGTAGAAAGAGGAAATCGATTAGGAATTTCTGATTTGGTTTTAGAAGAATTAAATAGACAGCAGAATTATGGAACATCAGCAACTAAATTATTACATGTAATTAAAGATAATATTGAGCAATTTGAGTATTATGCAATTAAAGAGACTAAAAGAGAAACAGTAACAGTGGATCAAACTATCATTGAAGCATGTAAAGAAAATCCTAATATAAAACTTTTAACAGCAGATAAAGAAATGTATATAAGAGCTACTTTGCAAGGAGTAAAAACAATTTATGTGTCAAAAAATTTATCAAGAATAAATGAATCTAAATTTTCTTTTGGTAAGAAAAAACATAAAAAACAAAATAGTGTTGATATTTCAAATGTATTTTTGGATGATGGTCAAGTAGTATATGTTAAAGAAAATAATGAAAATCAATATAGTAAAGTTTTTTCTAAAAAAGGAGAAGAAAAGCATGGAATATTAGTTTATTTAGAAGAAGGTGACCATATATTTTCTTGTTTTAAAAAAGATATTTATTTAATGTTTTCAGATGTGGAATTTGATAAGCAAGGATTTAATGAAGGAATTAAGAGGTATCAAACAAAAATATATGATACGAAGAATCTTACTATGATATCTTTAACAGAGTATAAGAGTTTTATTAAGCAAGCAGACAGAATCTTAAGTTAATTTGGTTTGAAAATGCAAAAGTGAATTGCTTTTGTTAATGGAAAATAGGGGATAGAAATATTTCCTATTTTTCTTTTGCAATATAAAGAAAAATAGTTTATAATAGTAGTGTAAAAAGAATATGAGGAGAAAAAAATGAAACAAATAAAAAACTATGACTTGGAAGAACTAAAAGAAGAATTAAAACAAATGGGAGAAAAACCATTTCGAGCAGAACAAATTGCTAAATGGTTGTATACAGAAAAGGTAAAATCTTTTGATGAAATGACTAATTTATCATTAGAATTAAGAGAAAAATTAAAAAATAATTATACTTTATCTAATTTTAATATTTTGAAGAAACAAGAATCCAAAGATGGAACCATAAAATATTTATTAGATGTGTTAGATGGAAATGCAATAGAAACGGTTTTAATGAGATATCATCATGGA
Organism: uncultured Clostridia bacterium; assembly: GCA_963559365.1. Taxonomy (GTDB): domain Bacteria; phylum Bacillota; class Clostridia; order TANB77; family CAG-508; genus CAG-269. The sequence goes on from CAUWKC010000008.1 coordinate 21,269, forward strand.
AACAGCATTTGTGTATCTTCTCAGATTGGTTGTAAAATGGGATGCAAATTTTGTGCTTCTACAGGAATCAATTTTATTCGAAATTTAACAAGTGCAGAAATTGTACAACAAATAATAACCGTAGAACAAGATACTGGAGAAAGAATTTCAAATGTAGTATTTATGGGAATTGGTGAGCCATTAGATAATTATGAAAATGTAGTAAAAGCAGTGCATATAATTAATCATCCAAAAGGCTTAAATATAGGAGCAAGACATATTAGTATTTCAACAAGTGGTTTAGTACCAAAAATTTATCAATTAGCAGAAGAAAATATTCAGTGTACATTGTCAATTTCTCTACATGCTACAAGTAATGAAAAAAGAAGTAAAATGATGCCAGTTAATCAAAGATATCCAATAGAAGAGTTATTACAAGCCTGTAGAGATTATATTGCTAAAACCAATCGTAGAATTTCTTTTGAATATGCTTTAGCAAAGGATAATAACGATAATTTAGAAGATGCTAAGGATTTAGTTAAATTACTAAAAGGTATGCTTTGCCATGTGAATTTAATACCTATTAATAAAATTGAAAATGGAACATTTACCAAAAGTTCAAATGAAAATATTATGAAATTTCGAGATTATTTAAATGAACATGGAATTGTAGCAACAATTAGAAGAGAATTAGGATCTGATATTGATGCTGCTTGTGGACAGCTACGAAGAAAAAATTTGTAAAAGGAGAATAATTATGATGCTGAAAGATATTAGAGATATTTTGCCATTTGCTAATAAAATTAAAGTATATGCTTTTGTAGGACCTTCTGGCACAGGGAAAAGTTATAGAGCTCAAATGGTAGCAGGAGAAAGAGATACACATTTTATTATAGATGATGGATTATTAATTAAAGATAATGAAGTGGTAGCAGGAGAATCTGCAAAAAAAGCAGCTACTAAAGTAGCAACTGTTAAACATGCACTTTTTTATGAAGATAAAGAAAAAGAAGAAATAATAAAAGCTTTAAAAAAATATAAACCACAAAGTATATTAATTTTAGGAACATCAGATGGTATGGTACAAAAAATAGCGGCTAATTTGGGATTACCTGAAATTATAGAGACTATTTATATTACAGATGTAGCAACTCAACAAGAAATGGAAACAGCAAGAAGAATTAGGGTAACAGAAGGAAAACATGTTATTCCAGTACCAACATTTGAAATAAAAAAAGATTTTTCTGGTTATCTATTAGATCCATTACAAATTTTTAAATCAAAAGGAAAAGGACAAAAGCCATATATTTCAGAAAAATCGATTATTCGTCCTACTTTTAGTTATATGGGAAAATTTACTATATCTGATTTGGTATTTCGTCAAATTATTGAATATTTAGCAATACAAACTCCAGCAATTTATAAAATATTGAAAACAAGAGTAGAAAATTATGGAGATGGTGCTAAAATTTATATGGAAGTTACTATTTTATATGGTTATAATGTAATGGATGGATTGCGTGAATTTAAGGAAAAGGCGAGAAAAGAAATTGAAAAATTAACAGCTATGAATGTAGTACAATTAGATGTTGTAGCAAAAAATATTTATGTTCCAGAGGAAGAAAAATAAAAGGATAAATTTTTAAGAAAGGAAGATTTTAATATGTCATTTATTGTTGCAATTGATGGACCAGCTGGTAGTGGAAAAGGAACAATTACACAGTTAGTAGGAAAAAAATTAGGATTAATTAATATAGATACAGGAGCTACTTTTCGTTGTGTAGCTTTACAAATGTTACAAGAAGGAATTAAAATAGATGATGAAAAAAGAATAGAAGAAATGCTAGAAACTATTGAGATTATAAGAGAAGAAGAAGGGGGATTTTTCTTACAAGGAAAAGAAGTAACAAATAGAATTAGAGAAAATGATGTAAATGAATTTGTTTCACCTGTTTCAAAAATACCAATAGTGAGAGAAAAAATGTTGAAAATCCAAAGAAAAATGGCAGAAGGTAAAAATGTTATTATGGAAGGAAGAGATATTGGAACAGTAGTATTTCCTAATGCAGATGTCAAAATTTACTTAGATGCTTCTCCAGAAGAAAGGGCAAAAAGAAGAACAAAACAAAATAAAGAAAAAGGAATTCCATCTACTTATGAAGAAGTATTAGCAAGTATTATGGAACGAGATAAAAGAGATTTAACTAGAGAAATAGCGCCATTAAAACAAGCAGAAGATGCTATTTATTTAGATTCAACCAATTTGACAATAGAAGAAGTAGTGGGAAAAATTATAACTATTATAAAGGAGGTAAAAAATGAAAGCAATAATTAAATGGATTGTAAGAGGGGCGATTTATATTTGGTGTAAAATATATTATCGTGCAGAAATTTTAGGTTTAGAAAATATTCCAAAAGAAGGACCTGTTATTTTTTGTGGAAATCATAGAAGCTATTTAGATCCACCATTAATAGTAGCAACAGCTAAAAGGGATATGCGCTTTTTAGCAAAAGAAGATTTATATAAAAATAGATTTTTAGCTTTTTTAGGATGGGCTTTTGATGGAATTCCTGTAAAAAGAGATGAAAAAGATGTATCAGCAATTAAGACTTCATTAAAATATTTAAAAAATGGAGACTGTATTGCTCTATTTCCAGAAGGAACAAGAAATGGATTAGAAAAAGGAGAAAAAGTAAAAGATGGAGTAGCTTTTTTTGCTGTAAGAAGTGGAGCAAAGGTAGTTCCTTGTGGTATTAAAGGTGGAGAAAAAGGAAATAGAAAAGTAACTATTAAATATGGAAAAGCATTGGATTATAGTGAATATAAAGGAACCAAAGATAAAAAAATATTAGATAAAATTACACAAGAAATAATGTCTAATATTATAGAATTAGCAAAATAAAAATTGCTATTTTCTTGATAATATGTTATAATTAATATATTCGCAAAAGCGAATGTACCAAAAATGTCTTAAGCGATGAAAAGGAGGAGTATGTAATTATGATGAGCTTAAAACACCGGAGAGAAGAAAAACTAAAGGAGATTGAAGAAGCTCTAAAAAGTGGAAAGAATGTAGTAGCAGTAGTCAACTTGAATCTATTTCCTTGGATTCCCTATAAAGGGGAAGGAAAGGTAAAAATAGAAAAAATATCAGATGATGCTAAAACAATCTTCTTAAAACGGGAAGAAGGAAAAGCTTTGCATGAAAGAAAAACGTCTGTTTTTCTGAAGAATTTAAAAACTTATTCCATCGAATAAGGCAAAAACCGCTACCAAGCTATACCGGTGGCGGTTTTATATTGACAAAAAAGAAAAAAAGGTGTATAATTTTAAGCGTTATGAAAGAAGGAGAATAGAAATGAACAACGAAAAAATAAGAAATATTGCAATTATTGCACACGTAGATCATGGAAAAACAACATTAGTAGATGCGTTATTAAGACAAAGTCATATTTTTAGAGAAAACGAACAAGTTCAAGAAAGAATTATGGATTCAAATGACCAAGAAAAAGAAAGAGGAATTACTATTTTAGCCAAAAATACCTCTGTAATGCATGATGGTATAAAAATAAATATTGTCGATACACCAGGACATGCAGACTTTGGAGGAGAAGTAGAAAGAGTATTAAAAACAGTAGATGGTGTTTTATTATTAGTAGATGCTTTTGAAGGAGCAATGCCACAAACTAGGGAAGTACTAAAAAAATCTTTAGCATTAGGATTAAAACCAATTGTAGTAATAAATAAAATTGATAGACCAGGAGCGACACCAGAAAAAGTAGTAGACCAAGTAATAGAATTATTTATAGAATTAGAAGCAAGTGATGAACAATTAGAATTTCCAGTTGTATATGCTTCAGCTAAAAATGGGATTGCCAAAATGGATTTAGCAGAAGAAACAACAGATTTATCTTGTTTATTTAAAACTATCATAGATACAATTAAAGCACCTGACTGTGATGAAGAAGGTCCAGCACAAATGTTAGTATCAAATATTGATTATGACGATTATGTAGGAAGAATTGCTGTTGGTAGAATCGAAAGAGGAATCATTAAAACAGGAATGCCAGTATCTATATGTGGAAGAGAAGATAAAGTAACACAAGGAAGAATTGCTAAAGTATATACTCACATTGGGCTAAACAAAGTAGAAGTAGAAGAAGGAAAAGCAGGAGATATTATAGAATTAGCAGGATTGCCAGATATCAATATAGGAGATACTATTTGTGATTTTAATAATCCAGAAAAGATACCATTTGTAGACATCGATGAGCCAACAGTATCTATGACATTTAGTGTAAACAACGGACCATTTGCAGGAAAAGAAGGACAATTTATTACATCAAGACATATTAGAGATAGATTATTTAAAGAACTAGAAAGAAATGTATCTTTAAGAGTAAAGGAAACAGATTCACCAGATTCATTTGAAGTATCAGGAAGAGGAGAATTACACTTATCTGTTTTAATTGAAACTATGAGAAGAGAAGGATTTGAACTTTTAGTTTCTAGACCAAAAGTTATCTTTAAAGAAATTGATGGAGTAAAATGTGAACCAATGGAACGTTTAGTTGTTAATGTTCCAGATGATTGTGTTGGAAATGTTATTGAAAAACTAGGAAAAAGAAAAGCAGAAATGGTAAATATGGAACCAGCAGAAGCAGGACATACGAAGATAGAATTTAAAATTCCAGCAAGAGGATTAATTGGTTATAGAACAGAGTTCTTAACAGACACCAAAGGAGAAGGGACTATGAATCATATTTTTGATTCTTATGAACCTTATAAAGGAGATGTTATCGCTAGAGTAAGAGGAACTATTGTTGCTTTTGAAAAAGGAAAATCTGTAACTTATGGTCTATATAATGCACAAGACAAAGGAGATTTATTCATAGGACCAGGAGTAGAAGTATATGAAGGAATGATTGTAGGACTAAATTCTAGAGGTGAAGATTTAGCAATTAATGTATGTAAAGAAAAACATTTAACTAATACTAGAGCATCTGGTTCAGATGACGCATTACGTTTAGTTCCACCAATTCAAATGTCACTAGAAAAAGCAATTGAATTTATTCAAGATGATGAATTGGTTGAAATTACTCCAAAATCAATTCGTTTAAGAAAAAAAATATTAGACTCTAAAGAAAGAGAAAGAGCAAATAGAAATAAATAAGGAGATTAATTATGGCAAGATATAGAGCATACCCACATATGCCAGGAAGTGCGATAGATGAAATAATAGCAGATAAGAAAATAGAAGAAAAAGCAAAAAAACAATTATCAAAAGATTCTCAGGAGAGAATAAAAATTCAAGCAAGAATTAATGAATTAAAAGAAAAAGGATTTCCTAAAGAAGAAGCTTTGATACGTATTCAAAAAGAATATGCAGACTGTAAATGGAAAGAATTTTTTGGTTCCTGGGTATCTAATGTATATAATAAGAAAAATAAAAACATGATAGATAATAGGGATAAGCATAAAGGAGAAGAAAGATAATGAATGAACAGGAATTAAGTGCTATTAAGAAAAAAGCCTTAGAGCAAGGAATTCCAATTATTATGGATGATACTTTAGCAGTAATGGAAAAATATTTAAAAGAAATAAAACCACAGAAATTTTTAGAAATAGGTACGGCAGTAGGATATTCTGCTATGTGTTTTACCCGATTTTTAGAAAAAAATGGAAAAATAGATACGATTGAAAGAGATACAGAAAGGGTAAAAGAAGCAATAGAAAACATAAAAAAAGTGGGTGTAGAAGATAAAATTCAGATTTATGAAGGAGATGCTGTTGAAATTCTACCTACCCTACAAGAAAATTATGATGTAGTTTTTATTGATGCTGCTAAGGGAAAATATCCATTTTTCTTGAAACAAGCTTTACGAATGATTAAACCTCATGGTATTATTTTTGCTGATAATGTTTTGTACAAAGGTTATGTTTTAAGTGATTATAACAAACATAAACAACGTACAGCAGTTAGAAATTTAAGAGAGTATTTGAAAGAAGTAATTGAAAATCCAAATCTTGAAACAGAAATTTTAGAAGTGGGAGATGGATTAGCAATAAGTAGAATAAAATAATAAACACCCCTTACCATATAAATTGGTAAGGGGTGAAATGTTAAATATGCTTTTCTACTAAATCTTTCAAAAATAAAATTTGAATAGATCTTTCAAAACCAGACTTGTCAGCTATTACTTCATTGTTGATGGTCCGGTAAAAAGACAAGTTGACTTTTTCTCTTTCAAGTTTGATTTCAGGTATATCTTTTATTTGTTGTAACTTGAAAGACTCGTGTGATGCATCTTGATATTCTGCCCAAACATCCATTGAATACGTTCGAACTTGGTATTCAAAATAATTACCATAAGTATCTTTAAATATAACATGTAAAGACTGATATCCTTTTTTCTTTGGATGCAAAAAATAATCTTTTACAAAAGGTTTATTTTTTTCCGAAAGATAAGATTTATCAGGAACGATGATATTAGGGTAATCACTTGTATTAAATTCCTCTGTATCTTTTGTTTTTTCAGCATTACATGGAATTAAGCCAATAGATATCAAATAATCTATGTTTTCGTCCATGATTTGGTATGCTTTTTTGACCAATTTCAATGAATCTTTTCCATCATTAGAATCAATTATAGTTCTGCATGCATAAATGTCTTTTATTGAATCTAATGATTTGCCAGAATATAGTTTTATTCTACACTTATTGTAAGTACTTATAAAACTTTTAATTCTAGCAAAAGTTTCAATTGAAAGGTCTGGATGTTGTTTTACTGCATTTTCATGCAGTAAGGACATGGTTTTACGTGCTCTGTTTTTCATTTTTTTATTTGAAATGAAAAACAAATATTCTTGTAACTTGTTTTTTAAAAGCATATTTTCCGTTGAAGGATTTTGTGATAAAGTTTCAATGTGGTTTAGTACTATTTCTTCAACGTTTTTAGACCGATAGATATCAGGTCCAATTTCTGGTAAATTGATGTTTTTCTTCATAGTGTGAAGATCTCCCTTCTTAATTTTTTATACAAATGCAATCTTGCATTCATCTTTATTATAACATAAATTTACATAAATTTCAATTTTGGAATTTATTGCATTGACACAAAGTAGAATAATAGATATAATAAAAAAAGAAAGGTGAGGTAAAAAATGAAAAAAATAGAATTATTAGCACCAGCAGGTTCTTTTGAAAAAGCGAAAATAGCATTTTTATATGGAGCAGATGCAGTTTATTGTGGTACATCATCATTATCATTAAGAGCAAGAGCAGATATGCAAGAAGAAGATTTAGAAAATACAATAAAATATGCTCATAAAATTGGGAAAAAAGTATATGTTACATTAAACATATTTGCATGGGATGAAAAGTACGAAGAAATTATAAATATGGCTAAGAGATTGGAAATATTAAAACCAGATGGAGTTATAGCAGCTGACGTAGGAGTAATAGAAATATTAAAAGAGTATGCACCATCAGTACCAATTAATGTTAGCACACAAGCTAATATTATAAGTTTACAAGATTGTAAATTTTGGTATAAAAATGGAGCCCAAAGAGTTATTATGGGAAGAGAAATGAATAAAAAACAATTGAAATATATTATGGAAAATAAACCAAAGGAATTAGAAGTAGAAATTTTTGTTCATGGAGCAATTTGTTTTGCTTTTTCAGGTAGATGTTTTTTAAGTGATTTTTTATCTTGTCGTAGTGCAAATTTAGGCGATTGTGCTCAAAGTTGTAGATGGTCATATAATTTATATGCAGAAGAAAAAAATAATCCAGGAGAACTGATGCCAATTGAAACAAGTGAATATGGAACTAGTATTTTTTCTTCCAAAGATTTGTGTTTAATTAAAGAATTGCCAGAAATTATCGAAATGGGAGTAGATAGTTTAAAAATAGAAGGAAGGTTAAAAACAGAATATTATATAGCGAGTGTTATAAATGCCTATCGAAATGCCATAGATGATTATCAAAAAGATCCTAAAAATTATGATTTTAAAAAATATTTAGAAGAATTAGAAAAAGTGAAAACAAGAGGACTTACTACTTTTTATTTTAACGATAGAAATAACAAAGATATTCAAGAATATGCTGGAAGACAATACAATGAACATTATGAATTTGGAGGAAAAGTAGTAGAATATAACAGTAATAAAAGTATTATTGAGATAAAAAACAAATTACAAATAGGAGATATTTTAGAAATTATTGTTCCAAAGCAAATAAAACCAATTTCATTTGTAATAGAAAAGCTATGGGATGTTGAAACAGATGAAGAAATTATGGAGGTTAGTCCAGGTGTAAAAGGACAAAAAGTAAAAATTAAATTACCGATTTTATGTGAAAAAGATTGGATATTAAGGAGAAAAAAGTAAATTTATATTGTTATAAAAGCAAAAAAACCAACAACTGCTTGTGCTGGTTTTTTTGCGATTCCTTCAAAGAAGATAATACGTGCATAGTTAAAAAAAATTTTTAACCGGCACATGAGAGTCATTTAACCTTTAAACTATAATAGCTTATTTAAAGGGAAATGACATATACAAATGGACTTACCATTTGATAACGTTATTATTATAACAGAAGAACTACATTTTGTCAACTAAATGATATATTAGCTAAAACAAGAAGAAATGGTGAAACCGTAGGCAACAAGAAAAAATGCCAATAAGGATTTCTGAAGCAGAAGAAAAATTTGGCAATAAAACAAAAACAGAACCAACAGTAAAACCAAGAATAGTATAAAAAGTATTAATATAAAAATTTTTAAATAAAAACTGGATTAGTTTCATAAAACAAAATCCGCCAATAAGTAATCCAATGCCAAGAGGAAATAAAACTGGAAAATATAAATTTGAAACAGATGCTAAATAAATAGGATATATCCTTAAAAGCATTAGTATGATAGTACTGCTAATACCAGGAATAACAATTCCGTACAGACATTAGAAAACCACATAACATTAAATAAGGAAAAGATATATTTTCCAAAGTAGAAAAATGTAAAGAATTTTCTAAAAAAATACAAGTAATTCCAAATAAGAAAGAAATGAAAAAGAAAATAATAGGAGAAAAGTTTGAGTTTTTTTCTGATTTTTCTTTTTCTTTAATTTGTTTTAATAAAGTAGGTAAACTTCCAAAAATAAGACCGATGAAAATGGATTTTGTTTGTATAGGAAATTGATAAATAAAATAATTTAAAAGATTACCAAATAAAATAATTCCTAGTGTACTGCCTAAAATAATAGGAAGAAGAAATTTTAAATTTTTTTTGATATCTTTAAAAAAGTGTAAAATACTATCTAATAAGGTTTCATAAATTCCAAAAATTACACAAAATACACCACTACTAATACCAGGCAAAATGGCTCCTGCTCCAATGGCAATGCCTTGCAAACAATGACAAATAAATTTCATAGCTAACACCTCATTTTATTTTATGAAGAAAATACGAGATTATACTGACCTTTCAGTCTAATCATTTTTTTTATTTTTTATGGTATAAATAATTAAAATTAAGTTTATTTTTTTTGGAAAGAATGTGAGGAAATATGAGTGAAAAAATAGTAAATTTAAAAGATATGCTAAAAAAATCTGGCGAACAATATGGCAATAAAATTGCTTATCAAATAAGGAAAAAGCAAAATAGTTATCAAATAATAACTCATAAAGAAGTAAGACAAATGATTGACGCTTTTGGAACAGCTTTATTAAACATAGGCTTAAAGGGAAAAAGAATAGCAGTTATTGGTGAAAATCGTTATGAATGGGAAATTGCCTATTTAGCAATTGTATGTGGTGTAGGAATTGTTGTTCCTTTAGATAAATCATTACCAGAAAATGAATTAAAAAATGTAATTGAACGTTCTGAAGTAGAATCCATTATATATACCCAAAAATACGAAGAAAGTTTAAAAAATATTAGAAACGAGGGAACCGGAAAATTAAAACATTTAATATCAATGGACTTGTTGGAACATAAAGAAGGAATATATTCGCAAAAAGAATTAATCGAAATGGGAATGAAACAAATACAACAAGGAGATAGGCAATATCAAGAGGTAGAGATTGATGACGAAAAAATGAGTATAATGTTGTTTACTTCAGGAACTACTTCAACTTCTAAAATTGTTGCATTATCACATAAAAACTTATGTAGTAACTTAATGGATATAGATTCTGTTTTAGATGTTGATTGTAATGATGTGTTTTTATCTTTTTTACCTATACATCATGTGTTTGAGTGTACAGTTGGATTTTTATTTGCTTTATATAAAGGGGCTAAAACAGTTTTTTGTGATGGAATTCGTCATATAGTAGAAAATATGAAAGAATACAAGGTTTCTGTAATGGCATCAGTTCCAGCAATTTATGAGCGAATTTTTAAGATTATTCGAAAGCAATTAGAAAAACAAGGAAAAGTACAAGAAAAGAAGATAGTTTTTAAAAATATTCATAATATGCTAGGCGGAAATGTTAAGTTATTAATCAGTGGAGCAGCGAGCTTGGAATCAAGTATAGAAGAAAGTTATCGAAAATTAGGATTCAATTTAGTGCAAGGATATGGTTTAACAGAGACTTCTCCTGTTGTTGCAATAGGTAGTAAAAAATATTATAAGCTAGGTTCTATTGGGAAAACAGTACCAAGTGTAAAAGCAAAAGTAGTAAATGCTAATTCAGAGGGGATTGGTGAATTGATAGTACAAGGTCCAAATGTTATGCTAGGGTATTTCGAAAATAAAACAGAAACGAAAAAAGTTTTGAAAGATGGTTGGTTTTATACAGGTGATTTAGCTAAAATTGATGAAGAAGGTTATATTTTTATCTGTGGAAGAAAAAAAAGTGTAATTGTATTGAAAAATGGTAAAAATATTTTTCCAGAAGAAATGGAAAATTTATTAAATAGAATTGAAGGAGTAGAAGAATCTTTCGTTTTTGGAAAACAAATGTCAGATGATAAGAATGATATCAAAATTTATGCAAAATTAGTTTACAATCAAGAAGTAGTGGAAAATACTTACAAGCTAGAAGGAGAAGATAAGATACGACAAGCATTGAAAGAAAAAGTAAAAGAAATTAATCAAACAATGCCAAAATATAAGGCTATAAGAGGAATTTTTTTAACACAAGAACCATTAATTAAGACAACTACGAATAAAATTAAAAGACAAGATAATTTGCAAAAAATTCAAAAAGGGGAAAAAGCATGTCAGTGTTAGCTCTACATACAAAATTTTTAGGAAGAAAACAAATTAATTATTTTGAGATTGATTCTACTCAAGCAGAAATGTGGAGAAGAATAAAGAATGGCATTGCTGAAAATGGTATGTTGATTTCAGCACAAATACAAACAAAAGGAAAGCGGTACACATGGCAGAACATGGTATACAAAAGAAGCTAATAATATAGCAATTTCTTTGTTAGTAGAAATGAATTGTCATATTGAAAAATTAGAGGGAATTACCATAGAGATAGCAAAGACAATAGTAAAGGTTTTTAAAAAATTGTATGATATAAAATTAGAGATTAAGTACCCAAATGATATTATATATCAAGATAAAAAAATAGGTGGAATTTTAACAGAAACTAAGATAGAAGGAAATATAGTAAAATCTATGGTAATTGGAATTGGAATAAACACAAATCAAGAAGATTTTATATTAGAAATTGAAGAAGTGGCAACTTCTATCAAAAAAGAATTTGGGATAAAAGTGAAAAATCAAGATATAATAGTAGAATTTTGTAATCAAATGGAAGAAAAAATAATAAAAAGAAAAGGAGAGAAAACAGAATGAAAATAGGATTTTTATTTCCAGGTCAAGGCTCTCAAAGTGTAGGAATGGGAAAAGACATATATGAAAAGTATGAAATAGTAAGGAAAATATATAAAAATGTAAAAGATTTAACTGGTGTTGATGTAGCTGAAATTAGTTTTTATGATAAAGAAAACATTTTAAATGAAACTAAGAATACGCAACTTTGTATTTTAACAATGAGTTTAGTTATTTTAGAGATATTAAAACAAGAAGGAATAAAAGCAGACATAGCAGCAGGTTTAAGTTTAGGAGAATATACCGCTTTAATTTACAGTAAAGTATTAAATTGGGAAGAAGGAGTTTCTTTAGTTCAAAAAAGAGGACAATATATGCAAAAATTAGTACCAGAGGGAGAATGGTTAATGGCTGCTATTTTAGGAATGACAGAAGAACAAGTAAAAGAAGTTTGTAAAAATGTAACAAAAGGTTTTGTTGTACCAGCTAATTTCAATACAGTAGGTCAAATTGTCATTTCAGGAGAGAAAGAAGGAGTAGAAGAAGCAGAGCAAATAGCTAAAGAAATGGGAGCAAAGAAAGTAAGAGTATTAAAAACAACAGGTCCATTTCATACAGCAAAATTAGAAAAAGCATCACAAGCCTTAAAAAAAGAACTAGAAAAAACAAATTTTCAATTATCTGAAATACCAGTTGTGAAAAATTTAGATGGTAAAATTTATGAAAATGAAGAAAACAAAATAGACATTTTATCTAAGCATATAACTCATTCCGTACATTTTACAAAAACTTTACAAACTATGTTAGACTTTGGAGTAGACACTTTTGTAGAAATAGGTCCAGGAAAAACATTATCAGGTTTTATAAAAAGAATGCCAAAAGACAAAGAAATTACAATTCTAAATTGTAATGAAGTAGAAAACCTAGAAAATGTCATTCAAACAATAAAAAATAAAAAAGAGGAGAGAAAAATAAATGAGTAAAATAGCTTTAATAACAGGTGCAACAAGAGGGATTGGAAAACAAATAGCTTTAACATTAGCAAAACAAGGTTATGACATTGCCCTAAACTATCGAACAGAAAACGAAGAATTAGAAAAAGTAAAAAGAGAAATAGAAGCAAATCAAGTAAAATGTTTAACAGTAAAAGCAGACGTTTCAGACTTTGCAGCCTGTGAAAAACTAGTAAAAGAAGTAATAGAAAAATTCAAAAAAATAGACGTATTAGTCAACAATGCAGGAATAACCAAAGACATGTTAATAATGAGAATGAAACCAGAAGACTTTAAGCAAGTAATAGATATTAACCTAATAGGAACATTCAATATGACCAAAAACGTAATCACACATATGATAAAAGCAAAAAAAGGAAGAATAATAAACATATCATCAGTAGTAGGAATATCAGGAAACGCAGGGCAAACCAACTACTCTGCATCAAAAGCAGGAATTTTAGGATTCACAAAAAGTCTAGCAAAAGAAGTAGCATCAAGAAACATATTAGTAAACAGCATTGCCCCAGGATTTATCACAACAGACATGACAGAAAACCTAAAAGAAGAAACAAAAAAAGAAATAGCAAAAAACATACCATTAAAAAGAATGGGAACAGCTCAAGACGTAGCAAACGTAGTAAAATTCTTAGTAGGAGAAGAAAGTAGCTATATCACAGGGCAAACAATACAAGTAGATGGAGGAATGTTAATGTGAGACAACAGGGACAGGTCAAAAATGTCTCACAATTTAGTAGAATTATGTCGAAAAAGGGAGGAAAAATGGAAAGAAGAGTTGTTATTACAGGATTAGGAGCGATTACGCCAATAGGGAAATCAGTAGAAGAAATGTGGAATGGGATTAAAGAGAAAAAGTGTGGAATTGATAATATATCTTTATTTGATTCTTCAAATTTTAAAACTACGTTAGATGCCGAGATAAAGGATTTTAATCCAGCGGATTATTTAGAACCGAAACAGACAAGAAAATTAGATAGAAGTTCACAGGTTGCTTTGATTGCAGCGAGGGAAGCTTTTAAAGATAGTGGATTAACAGAAGAAAATACTGATTTTGAAAGAGTAGGTGTGTTTGTAAGTTCTGGAATAGGTGGTTTTAAGACTATTCAAGAACAATGTGAAATAGGTTGTATAAAAGGATATCATAGAGTTTCTCCTATGTTAATTCCAATGTCAATTGCTAATATGCCAGCAGGAAATATAGCGATTGATTTAGGATTAAAGGGAGAGTCGATTTCTATGGTGACAGCTTGTGCTTCTTCTACACATGCGATTGGAGAGGCTTATAGAACGATTAAATATGGTGCAGAAGATGTTATTTTAGCAGGAGGGTCGGAAGCATCTATTTGTGAAATTAGTATAGCAGGGTTTGAAAATATGAAAGCTTTGTCACAGTCAACTGATAAAAATAGAGCAAGTATTCCTTTTGATAAAGAAAGAAACGGCTTTGTGATGGGTGAAGGTGCTGGAATTTTAGTGTTAGAGGATTTAGAACATGCACTTAAAAGAGGTGCCAAGATATATGCAGAAGTTATTGGTTATGGAGCTACTTCTGATGCTTATCATATTACTTCACCAGCGCCAGGTGGAGAAGGTGGAGCAAGAGCTATGAAAAGGGCGATAGAAGATGCTAATATTAAACCAGAAGAAATTGATTATATTAATGCTCATGGAACTTCTACTTCTTTAAATGATTCTTGTGAAACGATGGCTATAAAGACAGCTTTAGGGAAAGCAAGTAAATCTGTTATGGTAAGTTCAACTAAAGGAAATATGGGACATTTATTAGGAGCTGCTGGAGCAGTAGAAGCGATTATTTGTACAAAATCAATCCAAAGTCAAATTGTCCCACCGACAATAAATTATAGAGAAAAAGATGAGGCATGTGATTTAGATATTGTACCAAATGAGTTAAGAAAAGCAAAAGTAGAAGTTACAATGTCAAATTCTTTGGGATTTGGAGGACATAATGCAACTATTATTATAAAGAAGTATGAAGATTAGGAGGAAATAAAAATGGAATATGAGAAAATAAAACAACTGATGGAAGATATGGGAGATTCTAAATTAACAGAATTAAATATTGATTTTCCAGATGGTACTAAAATAAGTATGAAAAAGGAAGAAAAGAAAATAATTCAAACTGTTGAAAATACGCCAATATCTGTAGAAAACATACCAAGAGACAAAGAAAAGAAAAAAGAAGAAATAAAAGGAAACATTGTTAAATCTCCTATGGTTGGAACTTTTTATAGCAAACCCTCTCCTACAAGTGAATCATTTGTGCATATAGGACAAAAAGTGAAAAAAGGTGATGTCCTTTGCATTATAGAGGCAATGAAATTAATGAATGAAATTGAATCAGAATGGGATGGAGAGATAAAAGAAATTTTAGTAAAAGAAGAAGAAACTGTGGAATATGGAAAACCTTTATTCATTATTGCATAGTAATGGTGTAATTAATATACGAGAAAGGAAGAAAAAATGTTAAATAAAGAAGAAATAAAAAAAATAATACCACAAAGAGAGCCATTTTTGATGATAGACGAAGTGGAGCAATATCAGCCAGGAGAAAGTGCAGTAGCTTATAAATATGTAAATGAAAAAGAATGGTATTTTCAAGGACACTTTCCAGAAAATCCCATCATGCCAGGAGTACTAATCACAGAAAGTTTAGCACAAACAGGAGCAATTGCTATTTTAAGCGTAGATGAAAACAGAGGCAAAAATGCTTTATTTGGTGGAATAAACAAAATGAAATTCAAGAAAATGGTAGTACCAGGTGACAAATTAAAATTAGAAGTAAAAATCATAAAGAAAAAAGGTCCAATCGGAGTTGGAGAAGCGATAGCAACTGTAAAAGGAAAAATAGTAGCAAAAGGAGAATTGACATTTGCTATAGTTTAATGAGACAGTAGGGACAGGTTCAATTTGTCTCATTAATTTAGTAGAATTATGATATAAAATGTCGAAAAAAGTAAGAATGACAAAAAAAGATAAAAAGCGACAAAAATGTGAGACAAATTGAACCTGTCCCTACTGTCTCATGTCGCAGAGAGGAAAAGAAATGAATAAAATTTTGATTGCAAATAGAGGAGAGATAGCTGTTCGTATTATTAGGGCTTGTAAGGAAATGAATATTAAGACTGTTGCTGTGTATTCTGATGTTGATAGGGATGCTATGCATACTCGTTTGGCTGATGAAGCGGTTTGCATTGGGCCAGCTAATAGTGCGAAGAGTTATTTGAATATGAAAAATATTATTGAGGCTGCTAATATTACTGGGGCAGATAGTATTCATCCTGGTTTTGGCTTTTTGTCTGAAAATAGTCAATTTGCTAAGATTTGTGAGGAGTCTAATATTAAGTTTATTGGTCCGTCTTATAAGGTAATTGAATTAATGGGAAATAAGTCTAATAGTAAAGAACTTATGAAGTCAGCTGGTGTTCCTGTTATACCAGGTTCTGATGGTAGTATTAAAGGTATTAAAGAGGCAATAAAGATAGCTGATAAAATTGGGTATCCTGTTATATTGAAAGCTGCTGCTGGTGGTGGTGGAAAGGGTATTCGTATTGCTAATTCTCGTGAAGAATTGGAAGTGAATTATAATATTGTGAAACAAGAGGCGAAAGTGTCTTTTCAAGATGATGAAATTTATATGGAAAAGTTTATTAAAAATCCAAGACATGTTGAAATTCAAATTTTAGCAGATGAGCATGGAAATGTGATCCATCTAGGGGAAAGGGATTGTTCAATTCAACGTAAAAATCAAAAAGTAATTGAAGAAACACCATCTACTGCAATTGATGATAAGCTTAGAAATAAGATGGGAGAAGTAGCGATTAAAGCAGCTAAAGTTGCTGGATATACAAGTTGTGGAACGATTGAATTTTTGGTAGATTGTAATAAAAATTTCTATTTTATGGAAATGAATACTAGAATTCAAGTGGAACATCCAATTACAGAGGAGAGAACAGGAATTGATATTGTAAAGTCACAGATTAAAATTGCAGCAGGAGAACCATTAAAAATAAAGCAAAAAAATGTTGGATTTAATGGACATAGTATTGAATGTAGAATTAATGCAGAAAATCCAAGTAAGAACTTTATGCCATGCCCTGGAACTATAACAGGATTAAATTTACCAGGAGGGAATGGTGTGAGAGTAGACACGGCTATTTATGAAGGATATACAATACCACCTTCTTATGATTCTATGATTGCTAAAATTATTACACATGGTGATACACGAAATGAAGCAATTAGTAAAATGAAGCGTGCATTAGAAGAAATAGTAATAGAAGGTGTGGATACAAATATTGAATTTTTATTTCAAATTATAAAGAATCCGAATTTTATCAGAGGTAATTTTGATACCTCATTTATCGAAAGGGAAATTAAATTATGATAGTAGATAAAATAAAAAAAAGAGAACCAACAGCAAAAAGAACTACAAATAAAGTTGATATACAAGTTGGAAAATGGGTAAAATGTGATAAATGTAAAGAAATTTTGTATAAAGAAACAGTAAGAAATAACGAAAGTATTTGTCCTAATTGTGGAGCTTATTTTAGAATGCATATTAACCGAAGAATTCAAAGTATTGTAGATGAAAATACTTATCAGAAATTTGATTTTAATATAGATACTACAAATCCATTACAATTAGAAGAATATACAAAAAAAATAAAAGGTTTACGTGAAAAAACAGGAATCCAAGAAGCGGTTAGTTGTGGAATAGGAAAAATAAAAGGAGAAAAAGCTGTAATATGTGTTATGGATAGTGGATTTTTAATGGGAAGTATGGGGATTGTAGTAGGAGAAAAAATAACTTATGCAATAGAAAAAGCCATAGAATTAAAACTTCCAATTATTATTTTCTGTGTTTCCGGTGGTGCAAGAATGCAAGAAGGAATTATTTCTTTAATGCAAATGGCAAAAACAACAGCTGCAATTTCAAAATTAAACGAAGCTGGTTTATTGTACATATCTGTTTTGACAGACCCAACTTATGGAGGAGTTACAGCTTCTTTTGCTAGTATTGCTGATATTGTTTTAGCAGAACCAGGAGCTATGATAGGATTTGCTGGTCAAAGAGTTATAAAACAAACCATTGGTGAAGAATTACCAGAAGGATTTCAAACAGCAGAATTTTTATTAGAACATGGTTTTATTGACAAAATTGTAGAAAGAAAGGAATTAAAAAATACTATTTATAAATTGATTCAATTCCATAAAAAGGAGGAGAACTTATGAAGACAAAAACAATAACAGCTTGGGAAAGAGTAGAAATAGCAAGAAATCCAAAAAGAAAAACAGCATTAGACTATATAGAAGAAATTTTTGATGAATTTATCGAATTGCATGGTGATAGAAATTTTAAAGATGATAAATCTATTGTTTGTGGATTAGGTAAAATAGGAAAGCAAAATTATACTATTATTGCTGAACAAAAAGGAAGAACTACCAAAGAAAATATTGAAAGAAATTTTGGTATGCCAAATCCAGAAGCTTATAGAAAAGGAATACGTTTTATGAAGCAAGCTGAAAAGTTTCGTCGACCAGTAATTACTTTTATTGATACCAAAGGAGCTTATCCGGGTATTGAAGCAGAAGAAAGAGGACAAGGAGAAGCGATTGCTAGTTCTATGTTGACACTTAGTAATCTAACAGTTCCTGTTATAGCTATTATTATTGGAGAAGGCTCAAGTGGAGGGGCTTTAGCATTAGGAGTAGGAAATAGAGTATTTATGTTAGAAAATGCTATTTATTCTATTTTATCACCAGAAGGCTATGCTAGTATCTTATGGAAAGATTCAACAAAAGTAAAAGAAGCAGCAGAGAAAATGAAACTAACAGCTAAAGACCTATATGAACTAAATATTATTGATAAAATTATTGAAGAGCCAAAAGAAGAAAATCAAGAAAGCTTTGTTAAAATAGCAAAAAAATTAAAAAAAGAAATTCAAAATTCTATAGAAGAAATGAAAAAAGATACACCAAACCAGATAAGAGAAGAAAGATATCAAAAATTTAGAAATATGGGAGAATATAAAATAATTTAATTAATTTAAGGAGGAAAAAATGTTATTAGAAGGAAAGAAAATTGTAATTATGGGAATTAGAAATAAGTGGAGCATTGCATTTGGTATTGCCAAATCTGCTTATGAAAATGGAGCAAAATTAATTTTTACTTATATGGGGGAAAACAATAAAGAAAAAATAGAAGAATTAATATCAGAATTTAAAGGAAGTAAAGCTTATGTTCTAAATGGTGCATCAGAAGATGAATTAGTAAAAGAAACTTTTACAAAAATAAAAGAAGAAAATGGAAAAGTAGATGGAATAGTCCATGCTATTGCACATGCGAATACAGAAGATTTACATCATGACTTTATTTTTACAAGTAAAGAAGGATTTAGTCATGCTTGTGACGTTAGCAGTTATTCTTTGGTATTAGCTTCGAGAATAGCAAAAGAGATTGATATGTTAAATGAAAATGCTAGTATAGTAACTTTAACTTACCATGGTTCAACTAAAGTAATTGATAATTACAACGTAATGGGAGTAGCTAAAGCAGCTTTAGAAACTAGTGTTAGATATTTAGCAGAAAACTTAGGAAAAGAAGGAATTAGAATAAATGCTGTATCAGCAGGACCAATAAAAACTTTATCAGCAAAAGGAATTAAAGACTTTGGAAGCATTTTAGATGTAACCGAACAAAAAGCACCATTACACAAAAATGTAACAACCACACAAGTGGGAAATGTTGCTACTTTTTTACTAAGTTCTATGTCTGATAGTATTACTGGTCAAATTGTTTATGCTGACAATGGTTACAACATTATGGGAGTTTAAAAGGTAGGTCATTTTTGGTCTTTTTTGGGACGGAGAAGAAAACTGTCATGGGGGATAACCTTATTATTTTGTAATACCTTGTGTGTCGCAATCATGAAATAAAAATTGTAGATTGCTCCAATCGCACTCACTTCGTTCGTTTGGTCGCTTACGCGGTATTACAAAATAATAAGGTTATCCCCCATGACAGTTTTCTTCTCCGTCCCAAAAATGACCTAAAATAATCTTTTTAAAAAGGTCATGCACTTTTTAATTTTACATTTCATATACTGGCTTTATATGAGAGTAAATTAGGAGGTGCAATATGTTAGCATCACTTTGCATGGCTGGTATAGGAGGATTTTTAACTTTCCTAAAGTCAGCAGTATTTGTTGTAGGATATATTCAGGGAGGAAATTTATTTCCAGAGCCTTTGACAGCAGAAGAAGAAAGAAATTGTTTAGAGCAAATGGCAAAAGGAGATGACGAAGCTAGAAATATTTTAATTGAAAGAAACTTGCGATTAGTAGCACATGTGGCTAAAAAGTATAGTACTACAAAAGTAGAACAAGATGATTTGATATCCATTGGTACGATTGGTTTAATTAAAGGAATTAATAGTTTTAATGTGGAAAAGGGTGCAAGACTTTCTACATATGTGTCACGTTGTATAGATAATGAAATTTTGATGCATTTACGAGCAACTAAAAAACTTCGGTGCAGAAGTCTATTTAAATGAGCCAATTGGAAAAGATAAGGATGATAATGTAGTTACATTGCAAGAGGTATTAGAAAATAATGAAAGAAACATTGAAGATGAAGTTGATGTTAAAATGAAAATAAAGTTATTGTATGAGAAGATGAAGGAAATTTTAAAAGATAGAGAAAGGACAATTTTAGAATTGCGTTTTGGGTTAGAAGGGCACAAGCCAAAAACACAAAACGAAATTGCTAAAATGATGGGGATTTCACGTTCTTATGTATCACGAATCGAGACAAAAGCAATAGATAAACTAGCAAAAGAAATCAAAGAATAAAACTTGAAAATAGAATTTTCTTATGATAATATAAATGGAAAAGAATAGGAGGAAATAAAATGATAACAATAGAAGACTTTGAGAAAGTAGATATAAGAGTAGGAACAATCTTAGAAGTATCTGTCAATAAACATGCAAAAAAGCCAGCTTATAAACTAAAAATAGACTTTGGAGAAGAACTAGGAATCAAAACATCATCAGCCCAAATAACAAAATGTTATGAACCAGAAGATTTAGAAGGAAAACAAATTGTAGGAGTTGTGAATTTCCCACCAAGACAAATAGCAGACGTAAAAAGTGAAGTACTTGTATTAGGAAGTGATTCAGAACAAGGAATTGTTTTGTTAAGTCCAACTTTCAA
The DNA here is from genome assembly GCA_963559365.1 of uncultured Clostridia bacterium. Classification (GTDB taxonomy): domain Bacteria; phylum Bacillota; class Clostridia; order TANB77; family CAG-508; genus CAG-269. Next base: position 42,284 of record CAUWKC010000008.1, read on the forward strand.
AGTAAAAAATGGAGACAAAATTTGTTAAAAATAGCATAGGAGAAAAATCAAAATGAAAAGAACAAAATTAAGAGATAGAATATTGCCAAAATACACTAAAGGCGAAGAAATTTTTAATATGACATCTCATATTGTAGGAGCCGTATTAGGAATTGTAGCAACAGTATTATGTATTGTTTTTGCAGCTCTAAATAAAAACATTTATGGAATAGTAAGTGGAACTATTTATGGAATAACCATGATAATATTATACACAATGTCTAGTATTTATCATGGATTAAATCCAAAACTAAAATCGAAAAAAGTATTCCAAATATTAGACCATTGTTCCATTTTTTTATTAATTGCAGGATCATACACACCATTTGCTTTATGTACCATCAGAGAATATGACTCTCTAGCAGGTTGGATTATATTTAGTGTAATATGGTTATTAGCAATATTAGGAATTGTACTAAACTCTATTGACATAAAAAAATTCAAAAAATTTTCCATGCTATGTTATTTATTAATGGGATGGTGTATCATAATAAAAGGTAATCTATTACCAGAACTATTAACAACAAACGGATTTATTTTATTACTATCAGGAGGTATAGCCTATACAATTGGAGCTATCATATATGGAGTAGGAAAAAAATATAGATATTCACATTCAATATTCCACTTATTTATATTATTAGGAAGCTTTTTACAATTCTTATGTATTTTATTATATGTAATGTGAGACAATGGGGACAGTTCCAATTTGTCTCATAATTTTAGTAGAAATATGTCGAAAAAAGTAATTTGATATAATCAGTATATTGCAGAAAAAACGACAAAAAAAGACAAAAAAGTGAGACATTTTAGAACTGTCCCCAATGTCTCAATTAAGTGAGATTAAGTAAGAAAAAGTAAGATAGAGATATTTTATAAAGGAAATTTATATGATTATGCAAATTTTTCTACTTGTAAATGAAATGTCTTTATGCTAAAATATATATAACTTAATAGAGTAATTAAATTTCCCTGCATAGTGCGTATAGGCAGAATTTTTAGAACCAACACACGATAAGAGGGACCGAGTCTCTAAGTATGGCGTGCATGCTCATATGATTTTAGTGAGAAGCCCAGGAGTATTTAGGTAGGTACCCACCTGTTTTTAGGAGCAGGTCCTTAAAAATTCATGGCAGCTGACGGCTAAGGCGGGGTATTTTTATTATTTGTTACAAGGATATAATAGAAATTAAGTAAAAATTAGAGGGGTGTGTATGTATTGGAATATTTAGAAATACAGGACTTGGAACAAAAAGCAAGAAAGATTAGAGAGGATATTATAGAACAAGTGTATCAGGCAAAGTCAGGACATCCAGGAGGATCGTTATCTATAGCTGATATTTTGACTGTTTTGTATTTTAAGGAATTAAGAATTAAACCAGAGGAGCCTGATTGGGAAAACAGAGATAGGGTGGTTTTATCAAAGGGACATTGCTCACCTGCTTTGTATAGTTGTTTAGCAAATCGTGGATTTTTTCCAGTGAAAGATTTGAAGACTTTTAGGAATATAAATAGTTATTTACAAGGACATCCGGATAAAAATAAAGTACCAGGGGTTGATATGACAACTGGTTCTTTAGGACAAGGATTATCAGCGGCAAATGGAATGGCAATAGCAGGAAAAATGGATAAAAAAGAGTATCGAGTTTATTGTATATTAGGAGATGGAGAGTTAGAGGAAGGACAAGTTTGGGAAGCGGTTATGGCAGCAAAACAATATCATCTTGATAATTTGTGTGTTATTGTAGATAATAATAATTTACAAATTGATGGAAAAATTGAAGATGTTATGAACTCTTATCCAATTGATGAAAAATTTAAAAGTTTTGGGTTTCAAGTAATTTGCATTGATGGTCATGATATAGAAGAAATTGAAAAAGCCTTTGAAGTAGCTAAAAATGTAAAAGAAAAGCCTACATGCATTATTGCTAAAACAGTAAAAGGAAAAGGAATTTCTTTTATGGAAAACCAAGTAGGTTGGCATGGAAAAGCGCCTAATGAAGAACAATATGGAATTGCAATAAATAACTTGAAAGGAGAAGCATAGTATGGAGGAAAATAAAAAAATTGCAACACGTGAGAGTTATGGAAAAGCATTAGAAGAATTAGGAAAAAAGAATAATGATGTAGTAGTTTTAGATGCTGATTTATCAGGTGCAACCAAAACTAATATATTTGCTAAAGAATTTCCAGAACGATTTTTTGATATGGGAATTGCAGAAGCTAATATGATAGGAACAGCAGCTGGATTGTCTACTTGTGGAAAAATCCCATATGCTAGTACTTTTGCTGTGTTTGCGGCAGGAAGAGCATATGATCAAATAAGAAATAGTGTATGTTATCCTAATAATAATGTGAAAATTTGTGCTACACATGCAGGAGTAACAGTTGGTGAAGATGGAGCAACTCATCAAATGATAGAAGATATTTCTTTGATGAGAACTTTGCCAAACATGGTAGTATTATCACCATCAGATGATATACAAACCAGATGGATGATAGAAGAAATTAGCAAAAATCAGAATCCTACTTATGTAAGATTAGCTAGATTAGCAACTCCTATTATTTATGAAAGAAATCAAACATTTGAAATAGGAAAAGCTGTTCAAAATGGAGATGGAACTGATGCAACTATATTTGCAACTGGTGTTACTGTTTCAGAAGCTATTAAAGCTCAAAAAGAATTAAAAGAAAAAGGAATCTATATTCGTGTTATCGATATACATACAATTAAGCCGATTGATAAAGAAATGATTATAAAATGTGCAAAAGAAACTAAAAGACTTATTTCAATTGAAGACCATAGTGTTATTGGTGGATTAGGATCTGCAATAGCAGAAGTTTTAACAGAAGAATATCCAGTAAAACTAGAAAGAATAGGAATACCAGACGTTTTTGGAAAATCTGGTAAGGCAGAAGAATTAATGGATTATTTTGGATTGACAGCAAAATATATTGTTGAAAAATTTATGTGAAAATTGTGTAAATTTTTTAAAAAAGAGAAAAAAGAAGATAAATGATAGAAAATGTAAAAAAACCAACATTTTCTATCATTTTTTTGGTAAAAAAGTATTGCAAAAAAAAAACTTTATTGATATGATTAGATAGAATAGATTATTATGCGATTCATGTAAGGTAAGGAGAACCAAAATGATAGAATTTAGAAATGTTACAAAAACATATGATACAGGGACAAAAGCAGTGAAAAACGCTAATTTTGTCATAGATAAGGGAGAATTTGCTTTTTTAGTAGGGTCTTCAGGAAGTGGAAAATCAACCCTAATTAAATTAATATTGAAAGAAGAAGAACCAACTTCAGGAAATTTAATTATAAATGGGAAAGATACAACTTTCTTAAAACCAAATCGAATTCCATATTTAAGAAGAAGTATGGGAGTAGTATTCCAAGATTTTAGATTATTACCAGATAAAACTGTTTATGACAATGTTGCATATGCTATGTATATAGTAAGAGCAACACCACGTCACATTAGAAGACAAGTTCCAATGGTACTTTCTTTAGTAGGACTAAGTGGAAAAGCAAAAATGTATCCAAATGAACTATCTGGAGGAGAACAACAAAGAGTAGCATTAGCAAGAGCACTAGTCAACAATCCATCCATGTTAATTGCAGACGAGCCAACAGGAAACTTAGATCCAGACACAGCTTGGGACATAATGAATTTATTAAATGACATAAACATGAGAGGAACAACAGTAGTAGTAGCAACTCATGCAAAAGACATTGTAGACAAAATGAAAAAAAGAGTTATCCATATACGTAAAGGCGAAATAATAAGAGATGATAAAAAAGGTGGGTATGATTGTGAAATATAACAGATTTGGATATTTAATAGGAGAAGGATTTGGAAATGTATTCAAAAATAAAAAATCAACAGGAGCATCATTAATGATTATGTGTGCTACCATGATTATTTTTGGAATTTTCCTAATCTTAACAGAAAACATAAACCATTTTGTAGCAGAAGTAGAATCTGCACAAGGAATACAAGTATTTATAAATAATGATGCAACAAAAGAGCAAATTGATGAAGTAGGAGAAAAATTAAGAAACTTAGATGGTGTTAGCACTACAGAATATGTTTCAAAAGATGATGCATTAAAACAAATGAAAGAAAGATTTGGAGATAAACAGGATTTATTAGCAGGTTATGAAGAAAATAATATATTTCCAGCATCTTATGTAGTAACCTTAACAGATTTAAGTAGAAGCAAAGAAGTTCAAGACCAAATTTTAACTTTTGACAATATAAAAAAAATAACAAGTAAAGACGAAACCGTAACAACATTAATTAATTTAGCTAATGGCATTAAAATAGTAACAGGTGTTATTTTAGTTTTACTAATTATTATATCTGTATTTATTATAGCTAATACAATAAAACTTACAGTACATGCTAGGAGAAAAGAAATATCAATCATGAAATATGTAGGAGCAACAAATGGATTTATAAGATGGCCATTTATTGTAGAAGGTATGATAATTGGTGTTTTTGCTAGTGTAATATCTATTGTAATTGTAGGAGCAGCCTATAGCTTTATTGCAGAAAAAATGGTAAATTCTGAATTTATGCAAGTAATCAACATGAGTTTAGTAACATTTGGTGATATGTTCAATTCTATTATTTTTGTATATATGTTATTAGGAATAGGAATTGGAGCAATCCGGAAGTGTTATTTCTATGAGAAAATATTTAAAAGTATAAAGGAGAAAACATGCGTAAAATTTTATGTGTTGTTTTAGCTTTCCTAATCAGTAGTTTTAGTATTATCTCGTATGTACGAGCAGAAGATATGACAAACTTACAAAGTGAACAAGAAGAATTGCAAAATCAAATTAATCAAGCAACAGGAGAATTAGAAGGAGTACAAGATGAATTAAGTGAAAATTTGCAACAAGTTCAAAAATTAGATGAAAAAATAGCGAATTCACAAACCCAATTAGACGAGTTAAACGCTAAAATTACAGAATTACAAACTTCTATAGATGAAGTACAAGCGAAGCTAAAAAAAGCAGAAGAAAGATATAAAAGACAAAAAGAAATATTAGAAGTTAGATTAGTAGCAATGTATGAAACTAGTGACATTCAATACCTTGATGTTATTTTAAGTTCTAAAACTATAGCTGAATTTCTTTCCAATTATTTCCTAATCACAGAATTAGCAAGTTATGATACTGAATTATTAGAAGATATGAAAGAACAAAAAGATGAAATAGAATTATCAAAAGAAAAATTAGACAAAACTCAGGAACAATATGCAACAATGAAACAAAATCAAACTAAAACAGCGAAAATATTAGAAAACACAAAAACAGTAAGAGAAAACTTCATTGCTAAATTATCAGACCAAGAAAAAGATATCCAAACTAAAATTGATGAATACAATACTAGGTTTGATGAAATAAACCGTGAAATCTTAGCTATTGCTTTACAAGGAATAGATACCAAATATATAGGAGGAGAATTAGCGTGGCCAATTCCAGGATACACTAGAGTTACTTCGAAATTTGGTATGAGAACACATCCAATTACTGGTGTTTATAAATTACATACGGGAGTGGACGTAAGTGCACCAATGGGAGCAAACTTTGTAGCAGCAAATGATGGAATTGTCACAAAAGCCGGTTATAATGCAGCTTATGGTAATATGGTTATTATTGACCATGGTGGAGGAGTTTCTACACTATATGCACATGGCTCAGAAATCATGGTAAAAGTAGGAGACACTGTAAAGAGAGGAGAAACTGTAGTTCTAAAAGTTGGCTCTACAGGATATTCAACAGGACCACATGCTCACTTTGAAGTTCGATTAAATGGTGTTGTAACAGACCCAATGCCATATATTACAAATGGTTTAGTACCAGAAACACAAAATAAAGAAACAACTAATGAAACAGCAGAAAATACAATTAATTAATAATTAGGAGGAAACGTATGAAAAAATTAGGAATTAAAATGTTAGCCATATTTATTATAGGAATGATATTATCAAATAGTATGGCATTGGCAGCTAGTACATCAGGCTTAAAAAAACAACAAAGTCAAAATAACGAAAAAATCAATGAAGCAGAAGCAAACTTAAAAGAAGTGCAAGCAGAAAAATCAGAAACAGTAAAAGAAGTTGAAAATTTAACAAATCAAATTGCAGATTATGAATCACAAATTAATACATTAGATACACAAATTTCAGATTTAAAAATAAAAATTGATGAATCACAAAAAAAATTAGATAAAGCACAAGAAGATTATACAAAACAAGAAGAATTGTTAAATGCAAGATTAGTAGCAACTTATGAAGCAGGAGAAACTTCTTATTTAGATTTTATTTTATCTTCTGAAAGTATTACAGATTTAATTTCTAATTACTTTTTAGTAACAGAAATTGCAACAAGTGATACTGAATTATTAGAAAAAATACAAAAACAAAAACAAGAAATAGAAGAAGCTAAAAAAACATTAGAAGAAAGCAAACGTGAATTAGACACATCAAAAGCTAGCAAGCAAAGTGTTTCAACTCAATTACAGACAGCTAAAAGTGAAAAAAATCAACAAGTAGAAAAACTATCACAAGATGAAAGAAATATTCAAGCAGAGATTGATGATTTAGAACAAGCAAACCAGGCTATTAACCAAAAAATTCAAGCAGCAATCAAACAAGCACAACAACAACAGCAACAGCAACAAAACAAACCATCAGGAGGAAATAGTGCAGGGGGTGGCAGTAGTTCAGGTGGAGGACAAACAGGAAGTAGTTCTTCAGGATTTATTTATCCAGTGCCATCTAATTATGCTAAAATAACAACAGGTTTATATTATTCAAGTGGACAATATCATGGTGCTGTTGATTTTGGAACAGCAGGAATTAATGGACAACCAATATATGCAGTAGCAGATGGACAAGTTATCATTTCAGAAAGACTATCAGGAAGTTATGGAAATTATATAATTATTATGCATGATAATGGATTATTTACTTTATATGCTCATGGACAAGATGGTTCTCGAGCAGTATCAGCAGGACAACGAGTAAAACAAGGACAACAAATTATGAGAGTAGGAAATACTGGTAATTCAAGTGGTCCACATTTACATTTTGAAGTAAGAGTTAGTCCAGGAAATTACAATAATAGAGTAGATCCTCGTCAATATTTATAGGTATGATAATGAAAAAAATAACATATAATGTTTAGAGGGCGGAATAATTCCGCCCAATGATTTTGTATAATAGGAGATTAATATGGAAGAAAAGAAAAAGTTCAAAGTATATAAAATAATAATGTTAGTTGTTTTAGTAGCATTTATTACTTTTTTATGCACATCTATCGGAATGTATCAATACTTTTCAGAAAATCCAATTTTAGGAAAAGCATTTACAACAAGTTCTTCTCAAAATATAGAAAGTACACTAAATAAATATAAATCAATTATTGATAAATACTATTTAGGTGAAATTGATGAAGAAAAGATGAAAGAAGGAGCTATAAAAGGTTATATAGAAGGACTAAATGATCCTTATACAGAATATATATCTAAAGAAGACATGCAAGATTATTTAGACGATACCATGGGGAACTTTGTTGGAATTGGTATATATATGGTAAAAAACACAGAAGAAAATAAAATACAAGTATTAGCACCAATAAAAAATAGTCCAGCAGAAAAAGCTGGTATATTACCAGGAGATTTTATTATTGCTGTAGATGGTGTAACATACACAGGAGAAGAGATGTCAGTAGCTTCTAATAAAATTAAAGGAGAAGAAGGCTCTATAGTTAAAGTAGAAATTTTAAGAGGAAAAGAAACTAAAACATTTGAAATAAAAAGAGAAACTATTAAAGTTAATCCAGTAGAAGGAAAAATAATTAACAAAAATATAGGATATATTGAATTTTCTTCTTTTGATGAAGGAACAGCAGAAGAATTTAAAACAAAATATGAAGAATTACAAAAACAAGGAATAAAATCTTTAATAATTGATTTACGAAATAATGGTGGAGGAATTGTAGATGAAGCTTTAAAAATTGCGGATTATATTGTAGAAAAAGACAAAGTGATTTTATATGAAGTAGACAAAAATAATAAAGAAGAAATTAAAAAATCTGAAAATGACCCTATTATTTCTATGCCAATTGTAGTATTAACTAATGAAAATACAGCTAGTTCTTCTGAAATTTTAGCAGGAGCTTTAAAAGACTTAGGAAAGGCAAAAATTGTAGGAACGAAAACATATGGAAAAGGTGTAATTCAACAAATTTTAAGTTTACCAGATGGAAGTGGTTTAAAAGTAACTTCTCAAAAATATTTAACACCAAATAAAACAGAAATCAATAAAGTAGGAATTGAGCCAGATGAAAAAGTAGAATTACCAAAAACAGTTGAAAATGTCTTATTAGTGGAAGAAAAAGATGATACTCAATTGCAAAAAGCAATAGAGATGTTATCATAAAAAGGAGAGGAATTATATATGAATTTACCAAACAAATTGACGATTTTTAGAATTATTTTAGTGCCAATTATGGTTATGATTCCTTTTCTAGGAATCCAAGGTGATTTTTTAAGAATACCAATTGAATATTGGATAATTAATGGAATATTTATTTTAGCATCACTTACTGATAAAGTTGATGGTTATTTAGCAAGAAAAAATAATCAAGTAACAACTTTTGGAAAATTTTTAGATCCATTGGCAGATAAAATATTAGTTTTAGCAGCGATGATGATGCTTGTAGAAATGACAAAATTACCAGCTTGGATACCAATTGTAGTATTGGCTAGAGAATTTTTGGTATCTGGATATCGTTTATTAGCAGTGGAAAAAGGTGGTAAAGTAATTGCTGCTTCAAAATGGGGAAAAATAAAAACTGTAACTCAAGTAATAGCGATTATTTTAGCATTTATGGATGTTTATCGTTTTGGAGATTGTTTTACAGGTATACTACATGGTTGGGATTTTGCTTTTAATCTTGTTATGACTAGTATGATGTTAATTCAAATAATTGCTACTGTATTTTCTGGAGTAGATTATTTAAAAGGAGCTAAAGAATTTATCAAATAGAAAATTATTTAAATTTAGATTTTTTTGATTTTGGATTTC
>CAUWKC010000009.1:0-44681 GCA_963559365.1 uncultured Clostridia bacterium
TTATCTCCCAAGTGATACACCAGCCACGCCTTTTTAAAACCATTATATAGTAACTTATTTTATACTTAAAATTAAAGAATTCTTGAAAAAAAAGCTAAAATAGTATATAATACCAACCATAAGAATATAGGAGGAGATAAAATGCTAAGTGCAAATGGAGTAACCGTAAGATTTGGAAAAAGAGTATTATTTGAAGATGTTAATATAAGATTTGGAAAAGGAAATTGTTATGGAATCATAGGAGCAAATGGAGCTGGGAAATCAACCTTTTTAAAAGTATTATCAGGAGAATTAGAACCAAGCAAAGGGGATGTAAGCATTGAAAAAGGAGAAAGATTATCAGTTTTAAAACAAGACCACTTTGCATATGAAGAAATGACTGTTATGGACACTGTTATAATGGGAAATAAAGAATTATATGACATCATGAAAAAGAAAGACGAAATTTATGCAAAACCAGATTTCACGGAAGAAGATGGAATGAAAGCAGCCAAACTAGAGGAAAGATTTGCTGAATTAGATGGATGGAATGCAGAATCTGATGCATCTATATTATTAAACGATTTAGGAATAATACCAGACAATCATTATAAATTAATGAAAGAAATGGAAGCAAGAGACAAAGTAAAAATCTTATTAGCCCAAAGTTTATTTGGAAATCCAGATGTTCTGTTATTAGACGAGCCTACTAATGACTTAGACCTAAAAAGCATTAATTGGTTGCAAGACTTTTTAATGGACTTTGAAAATACTGTAATAGTTGTATCACATGATAGATACTTTTTAAATAAAGTATGTACACATATTGCTGATGTAGACTTTGGCAAAATAAAAGTATACCCAGGAAACTATGATTTCTGGTATGAATCTAGTCAACTTGCATTAAAACAAGCAAAAGAGCAAAACAAAAAGAAAGAAGAAAAAATCAAAGAATTACAAGACTTTATAGCCAGATTTAGTGCAAATGCTTCAAAATCAAAACAAGCAACTTCAAGAAAGAAAACACTAGAAAAAATAGAATTAGACGAAATTAAACCATCAAATAGAAAATATCCATATGTAGACTTTAAACCAGACAGAGAACCTGGAAGAGAAATCTTACAAGTAAAAAATATATCAAAAACCGTAGAAGGAGTAAAAATATTAGACAACATATCTTTTGATGTAAAACAAGGTGACAAAATTGCATTTTTAGCAGATAATGAAATTGCAAAAACAGTATTATTCCAAATTATAGCAGGAGAAATAGAACCAGATGAAGGCAAATTAATATGGGGGACAACCATTACCAACAGCTATTTTCCAAAAGACAATAATTACCTATTTAACACAGACGAAAATGTAACAGAATGGCTTAGAAAATACTCAAAAGACCCAGACGAAACATATGTCAGAAGCTTTTTAGGAAGAATGTTATTCTCAGGAGACGAAGCACTAAAACAAGTAAAAGTATTATCAGGAGGAGAAAAAGTAAGATGTGTTTTATCAAAAATGATGTTATCAGGAGCCAACTTCCTAATATTTGACGAACCAACAAATCACTTAGACATGGAAAGCATTACATCAGTAAACGAAGGAATGAAAAAATTCATAGGAAACATCCTATTCACATCACATGACCATGAACTAACACAAACAGTTGCAAATAGAATTATTGACATAAAAGAAAACGGAACAGTAATAGATAGAGAAATTACATATAACGAATATCTAGGAGTCGAATAAAACAATTTTGGGGACGGAGACAAAAAAGACCAATAAAGAGGGGATTTTTTTAGAAGTTTTTTGAATTAGAATTGGAGGAAGTATGTTTCGAAAAGCTAAATGGAAAGAATTTAAAGAGTTATATAGAAAACGATTAATAAAAGATTTTCCAGCAAATGAAAGACCTAAATTAAGAGGTTTTAGAAGACGAATGGAAAAACATCAAGAAAAAGCATATTTTTATCAAGAAGAAGGAATAGCCAAAGGATATATATTAGTAGATGAAATAGAAGATTATATATTGATTTCATTTTTAGCAGTTTATGAAGAATACCGAGGAAAAGGAATTGGTAGTAGAATGCTAAATGAAATACAAGAAAAATATCAAGATAAAAAAGGAATTTTACTAGAAGTAGAAAATCCAAAAAAAGAAAAGAATACTGAAAAGAAAACAATAAAAGAAAGAAGAATTTCTTTTTATGAAAAAGCAGGATATCAAAAAATTCCTGATTTGGAATTAGAAATATTTTTTGAATCTTACTTAGTAATGATTTTAGAAAAACAAGGAAATAAAATTTCTTCTGAAGAAGTGGGGAGAAAAATTAAGAAATTTTATTCAGTTTTGGGACGGAGGAAAAAAAGACCAATATATTCATGTAGTCATTTCAGGGGGAAAGAAGAAATGACGAATTAAAATAAAAAAGGGGCAAAAAGATAAATGAAAGCGAGCGTGATTAATATGCCAAGAGTAGCACGAAAATATCTTGATACCTCTTTTTTTCATGTGATGGTGCAAGGTATTAACAAAGAATTTATATTTAAAAATGAAAAATATTGTAATCAATATATTAAATTAATGAAAAAAAATTTTAATCAAGAAAATATTGAAATAATAGCTTATTGTATTATGAACAACCATGCCCATATAGTAGTGCAAGTAGATGATATTAATGAATTATCAAAACAAATGCAAAAAACAAACACTGTTTATGCCAAATATTATAATGAAAACGAAGAAAGAGTGGGATATGTGTTTCGTGACAGATACAAAAGTCAACCGATTATGAGCAAAAGACAATTAATTCAATGTGTAAAATACATTCACCGAAATCCCATAAAAGCAAAGATGGTCAAAAATGCGATAGATTATCCATATTCTTCATATTCATGTTACAAAAATGGGCAGATTTCACTATTTTCCACAAAAGAAATGGAATATATTTGTAATATGGGAATAGAAGATGAAGAAGATTTTATAGATATAGAACCAAAAGATATAGATAAAAATGTAAATATGGCGATTTCAGAATTTGTAAAAAAAGAAAGAATTAAAGTATTTGAAATTTTTGAAAAAAGTGATATACTAAAGAAGTTAATTAAATATTTAAAGATGGACAAAAAGATTAAATATGTAGATATTATGAAACAACTAGATATAACAGAAGGAATAATGAGAAGATTAAAAAAATAAATGGTCATTTTTGTCTCCGTCCCAAAATAAGAAAGGAATTGAAATATGGAAAAGATTATAAAAATTATAGCAGAAGAGTTAAGTATTAAAGCAAGCCAAGTTGAAAATACAGTAAAATTAATTGATGAGGGGAATACAATTCCATTTATTGCAAGATATCGTAAAGAAGTAACAGGTGGGTTATCTGATGAAATTTTAAGAGAATTAGGAGAAAGATTAAATTATTTAAGAAATTTAGAAAAAAGAAAAGAAGAGGTTGTTAAATCAATTGAAGAACAAGGTAAATTAACAGATGAAATTCTACAGGCTGTTGCAATTGCTAAAACTTTAGCAGAGGTTGAAGATATTTATAGACCTTATAAACAAAAGAAGAAAACAAGGGCAACTGTAGCAAAAGCGAAAGGATTAGAGCCATTAGCGAAGATTATTGTAAAACAAGAGGAAAAGAAACCAATTGAAGAAATTGCAAAACAATATATTAATGTTGATCAATTATCAGAGGAAGATAAAAAGAATAAAGATAAAGTCGTAAATACAGTAGAAGAAGCAATTCAAGGTGCTTTGGATATTATTGCAGAAGATATTTCAGATAATGCAAAATATAGAAAAGAAATCAAAAAACAATGTTATAGAGAAGCATTAATTGAAACAAAAGCTACAAAGCCAGAAGAAAAATCAAATTATGAAATGTATTATGATTATAAAGAAGCTATTAAATATATGCCAAGTCACAGAATTTTAGCAATTAATCGTGGAGAAAAGGAAGAATTTTTAAAAGTAAAAATTGAAAAGCCAGAAGAAAAAATAATTTCTTACATAGAAAGGGATATGTTAAAAAAAGAAGAAACACAATTTACTGAAATGTTAAAAGACACAATTTTAGATAGTTTCAAGAGATTAATTGAGCCATCAGTTGAAAGAGAAATTCGTAGTGATTTAACAGAAAAAGCAGAAGAAAAAGCAATTAAAGTATTTGGACAAAATTCAAAACAATTATTATTAGGAGCACCTATAAAAGGAAAAACAGTTATGGGGTTTGATCCAGCCTATAGAACTGGGTGTAAAATAGCTGTTATTGATGAAACAGGAAAAGTATTAGATTATACAACTGTATACCCAACAGAGCCACAAAATGATGTTAAAGGAGCCAAAAAGGAGCTTTTAAAATTAATAGAAAAAGATAAGGTAGACATGATTGCAATTGGAAATGGAACAGCTTCAAGAGAGTCTGAAATGTTCATAGCAGATATAATAAAAGAAGCATGTAGACCAGTTCATTATGTAATTGTTAGTGAAGCGGGAGCATCAGTATATTCTGCTTCTAAATTAGCAACAGAAGAATACCCAGATATAAATGTATCTATTAGAGGAGCAATTTCAATCGCCAGAAGACTACAAGACCCATTAGCAGAATTAGTAAAAATTGATCCAAAAGCTATTGGAGTAGGACAATATCAACATGATGTAAATCAAAAAAAATTATCAGAAAGTCTAACAGGAGTAGTAGAAGATAGTGTTAATAAAGTAGGAGTTGATGTAAATACAGCAACACCATCATTATTATCATATGTTTCTGGAATCAATAATACAATTGCCAAAAATATTGTAAAATATAGAGACGAAAATGGAAAATTAAAAAATAGAAAACAATTATTAAAAGTACCAAAATTAGGAAAAGTAGCTTTTGAACAATGTGCAGGATTTTTACGAATTTTAGATGGAGACAACCCATTAGAAATCACAGCAGTTCACCCAGAAAGCTATGAAGCAACTGAAAAATTATTAGAAAAAATAGGATTTGATAAAAAAGATTTAAAAGACAAAGAAAAACTAAATGAACTAATTAAGAAATTGAAAACAGTTCCAATAGAAGAAACAGCTAAAGAATTAGAAATAGGAGAAATGACACTAACAGATATTATATCAGAACTATCTAAACCAGGAAGAGATCCTCGTGAAGATATGCCAAAACCAGTTCTTCGTAGTGATGTCTTAAAATTAGAAGATTTAAAAGAAGGAATGATATTAACTGGAACAGTAAGAAATGTTATAGACTTTGGAGCATTTGTAGATATTGGTGTAAAACATGATGGATTAGTGCATATTTCTGAAATGAGTGATAAATTCATTAAAAATCCATCTGAAATTGTATCAGTAGGAGATGTAGTAAAAGTAAAAGTAATTAAAATTGATTTAGAAAGACAAAAAGTAGGACTTTCTATGAAAGCCGTTTTTGGGACGGAGACAAAAACGACCGTTGGTTAAGAAACTTAGTTTCACATAAAAAAATAAATAAGAAGAAACGACACTTTTTGTCTCCGTCCCAAAAAGTGTCGCTTCTTTTTTTATTGATATTTTTCTTGAATTTCTTTTATTTCATCATAGTGGTTTCTTAAAATGTCTAAAAATACATCGGTAAGTTTTGAATCAAATTGCGTTCCTTTACATCTTTCAAATTCATTAATAACTGTTTCTAATGGTAAAGAGTCACGATAGGTTCTCCTAGATGTCATGGCATCAAAACTATCGGCAATAGCAGTTATTCTAGCTAAATAAGGAATGTCTTCGCCTTTTAATCTTCCAGGATAACCTGTTCCATCGTATTTTTCATGATGATGTTTTACAATTGGAATCATATCTTTAAAAATACTTGCTGTTGATAAAATATGTGCTCCAATGGATGGATGATTTTTGATTTCAGAGTATTCGTCATCTGTTAATTTTGTGTCTTTTAGTAATATACTATCAGGTACACCAATTTTTCCAATGTCATGGAATAAACCACCTATTTTTAAAGTACGTAAATCATTTTCTGATAAGTTGATATGTTTTCCAATTAAAACTGAAAAGGCAGAAACACGATCAGAATGACCTCTTGTATAAGTATCTTTTGCTTCTACTGTATATCGCAAAGTTTCAATACTTTCTAAATAAGATTTTTCTAATTCTTTATTGATTTTTTTGATTTCATTCATTTGTGCAATGGATTTGATTCCAGATTCAATCAATAACAATAATTGGTCAAATTTATCACTTTTTTCACAATAACCTTGAATATCTAATCTTCTAATGGTTTCTAATGGTGGTGCTAAATCTTTATGACCTGTTAATAATAAAATGTATAATTCTTTATTAAATTTTCGAATTTCTTCAACTACTTGGTCTCCATGAATTGGTGTCATAATGAAGTCTAAAATCATTAAGTCAAAATGTTCTCTTCTTACTCTTTCTACTGCTTCCATTGGATCTGTTACACCTGTAAATTCATAACCAGACCTTTTTAAGAATATTGATAAGGAGTCAATAATTCCTTCTTCATCATCTACAGCAATGATTTTATAATTCCTATTTTCATTATTTTCTAAATTTTGTATACCTTTTCTCATTTTAACAACCTCATTCATTTAAGAATAACTTATTTTTCCACATTATATTAATAAAAAGTGGAAAAATCAATAGTTTTTTATAAATTAAGTTTAATTTGTTATAAAAAATTATAATGGTAATATAATAGAAAATGTTGTTCCTTTTCCTTCTTCAGATTCTACAGTAATATTTCCACCGAAATGAGCTCGGATAGTAGAATAAGACATGTATAGTCCTAAACCAGTTCCATTTTTTCCTTTTGTAGTTATCATTTCTTTAAATAATTTGTCTTTTACTTGTTTTGGCATACCACAACCATAGTCTTTTATTTTAATAATTAAATTACGATTTTCTTCAGTTACGACTAAATCTATATTTTGTTCTGGTTTTTTGTTGTAGGCTTGTATAGAGTTTGATATCATATTGTTGATTACTTGTACTAAGCTATTTACATCTCCATGTATAATTGTATTTTCATCTGTCTTTAATGAAACATTTAAATATACAATAGCATTTTTTAGCTCATGTTTCATTAAGATATTTACTCTTTTTAATAATTCACCTACGGTAAATGAGATATCTTCTTCGTTTCCTAAAGTAACAGCTTGACCTTTTACAGCAGTGATTACATCTGACATATATTCGGTATGTGTTTTTATTTTTGATACCCAAGTTGACATATCAGAAGCGATATCATGATGGTCTTGTGCATTTACTTCTGGATCTTCAATAGAAGAATCATATTCTTTTATTAAATCAGTTAGTCCTTCTGCTGCACCTGAAATTGACATTATTGGTGTTTTTAAGTTGTGTGCAATTCCTCCTATTAATTGTCCTAAGGAAGCTAAACGTTCTTTTTCCATTAATGTTTCCTGATTGTCATGAATTTGTTCTATATTTTTTATTGTTAATTCTTGAATTTTATTATAGTAATATGCTAAGTCACTGAATTCATCATTAGAAGCAAGTGGTAATATTTTATTTTTATCAATATTTTCAGCATCTACAATATCTTTTAAACTATTAGAGGTCTTAATTAAATTGTTTGAAATATTATGAGACCATATATATAGTAAAATAGAATATACAATTAATAATATAAAAATTAAAGTAAAGTAATAAATTAACAATTCCATATCTATAGTAGGATATTTAAAACCAACATACCAGGTTTGTCCATTTTCATCTTTTAAATCTAAGGCATATAATTGTTCATCAATACCGAATTTTTCGTATAAAAATCCATCAGTTTGGTCATAAAAATAATTACGATAGCTTAGAACAAAGTCACTTATTTCTCCTTCTGGAGAAGAAACATAAATTTCTTCATCATTTGGAGAAATAATAAAATAATAATTAGATTCATCTTGTAGTGGAATACCAGATAAGATTTCTTTTAGACTTTCCATTGTTACTTGAGTTGGTTTTATATCTTTAGATTCTAAGTAAGCTTTATAATAGTTTCCAGTTGCAAAACCTTCTTGGTGTACGGTTTTTGAATATCCAATTAAAGAAACAACAATTAAAATAACGGCAATAAAAGGAATCATTTGGAACAATAAGTTTTGTGAATTTGTAATACGATAACCATTATTTTTTTCATATTTATTAGAAACTTTATATGTAGTTAAAATAACATTATACAAAGCTCGTTGAGATCCTATAAACAAAATAATAGATAGGATAGAAGCAATAGCAATAATCATTAGAGTAAATTTTAGAATAGCAAAATAAGCTGCTAACATTATAAAGTTAAAGATAATACCAATAGTTATAATTGATATCATTTGCACAAAAAATACTTTATAAGGAATGTTAATACAGTCTTTTCTTACTCTTTTTATTTCTTCATAAGAAATTTTTTCTTTTTTATAAAATTTATCTAAGTATTTATAAATTCTATTCATTAATACTCTAAAAGAAATTAAATGTATGCTAATACCAAATAGGTAAGCAATCATATACTGCTGAACATGGGTAACTGGTTGAACTTCTCTTTGAAAAGCAAAATTTTCAGAAAGTGGTGGAAAGTTTTGTACTAATGGCATAATAAAATAAATTAAGACAACTGCAACTAAGTCAACAAGTAAAATCATAGTAATAAATTTTAGTTTAAATTTAATTAATTCTTTAGAATGCTTCGTTTTCAAAAAATCACATCTCCTTAATAATATTTAAAATTTTTTGTAAATAATGAATATCAATCGAAGACCATTTAATACCTATTTCATTTAAGCGAGATAGAGTATCTGTTTGGGAATAAGCATTAACATTATTGCTTAAAATATATTCTTTTGTATATTCATCTGCCTTTTTATTTAATTCACTAATAAAAGTTTTTAAATCAACATCCAACAAATCACAATTCAAGAATTTCAATAAAGTTTTTAATTCAGAAATTGTAATTTCTTTATCACTCAAAATATGATAAATAGATTGAGAAGAATTATGTTCTAATAAATTTAAAATAATATGAGAACATTCATCCACAGGGCTAAATTCTATTTTTATTGGTAAAAAATCTTTTGCAATAACTTTACTATCAATAATTGCTTTCAAGGAAGACAAAAATACATTTTGTCTAGCATTTTGTTGAAAAACACCATCTGAAATTCTTGACATAATATTGCCTAAACGGAAGATAACAGCATTTAAGCCATTTTTTGTAGCTTCTAGTATCTTTTTTTCAGCATCAAACTTAGTTATCAAATAAGGATTATGGTTAAAATCCTGATGAATAAATAAAGTGTTTTCATCAAAAATTTTATTTTCTGTATTATCACCTTTGAAACCAGCTATTGATAATGTAGAAATATGAGCTAAAGAAATAGAATTTTCGCAAAAATCAATTAAATTAATAACACTTTGCACATTATCTTTATAAATTTGATCTGGTTTTACAAAATGTCTTACATTAGCAGCAGAATTGATAACAGTGGTAACTTCTTGACGAATTTCTGTATATGTACTTTTATTCAATCCTAATTTATCTTTTGACGTATCACCATTAAGAATAGTAACTTTTTGAGTAATTTTGTATAATAAAGTTTCATCAGAATTAAAATAATATTCCATCATTTTAGCTAATCGCTTTTTACCATTTAAATTAATTTTATTTCTAATAATACAATAAATCTTTTTTACTTTTTCATTTATTAATAAATCGTGTAATAAATGAATTCCCAAAAATCCTGTTACACCAGTAATTAAAACTGTAGATAAATCAAATTTTTTTACATTATTTAAAATTACTACTTTTTCGATATCGGTTAAATCAGGTGTAATTTGGTTAGAAGAATGATGTTCAATAAAGTTGGCTAAATCTTTTATATTGGAATTATTGTAAATATCTTGAATCAAGATATTATATTTTTCTAAATAAGTAAAAATAGCGGTTAAAGATAAAGAATCAATTCCTAAATCTTCTATAAAATCATCAGTAATTGAAAATTCTTCTGCACCAATTAATTCTTTTACATAATTGTAGATATCTATTTCGATTTCTGTTTTGGGTAAAACTAAATTATTTTTATTTTTCTCTAGATAAGTCAAGGCTAAATTTTCTAATTCTTTTCTATTGATTTTACCAGAAGAACTACGAGGAAATTCTTCCAATTCTATTATTTTTTTAGGTTTCATATAAAAAGTGATATGACTATTAATATAATTTTTTATATGATTTAAAGAAATGTTTTCTTCTTTTTTTGTTAGAAATAAGAAAATTGCTTTGGTATTTTTATAAGGTATAGCAACAGGAAAGATTTGAAAATTATTTCCTAACAATTTTTGAATTCTATTTTCTACTTCATTTAAAGCAACTAAATATCCGCCATTTACCTTAACAACATCATCATTTCTACCAATAAATTCTAATTCATAATGTTTGTTGATTTTTACTATATCACCTGTTCGATAAGCTCTAACTGTTTTTTGTGAAAAAGGGCAAGTTATTTTGATAAAGCGTTTTTGTGTTGCTTCAGGTAAATTTAAATAGCCTTTAGCAATATTATGAAGAGAAGATAAATCTTCATAAATTACTAATTCTCCTACTGTATCAACTGGAACAGGTTCCATATTATTATTTACTACTAAAAGACGAGCACCATAAATTGGTCTACCAAGAGAAGTATAGTTATTTTTTATTTCATAAACACTAACTTCTTTACAAGTTGTAAACATGGTTGTTTCAGTGGGTCCATATAAATTTAATACTTTTAAGTTACTATATTTAGCTAATAAATTTTCAATAATATAAGGTTTTAAAGTTTCACCACCTGTTCCTAAAATTCGCAAATGTGATAAATCAGCATTTAATAATTTATCTTGTAAAGCAATATGTTCAATCCATTTAGGAATCAAAAAAGAGCGAGTTACCTTTTCTTCTTCCATAAGGTGAATTACTTTTTCTGGATTTAATTCATCCTCTTTTTTCACTAAAACTAAAGTTCCACCAAACAATAAAGAGGTATAAATATCAATTCCAGAAGCATCAAAAGAATATTTCAAAAGAGAAATAGAAACATCTTCATGAGTAGCTTTTAAAATGGAATCATTTTCAATAGAATGTTTCAAACCTACAATATTTTTGTGCATAACCATAGTTCCTTTTGGATTACCAGTAGAGCCAGAAGTATAAATAATATAAGCAATATCTTCTGGAGAAATTACACAATGTACTGGTTCACAAAATCCGTTTAAATTCAATTGATCTAAATTAAGAATAACAGAATTAGATAGGATTTTAGTATCATAATTTTTATGTGTTAAAATACACTTAGGTTGGCAATCTTTTAAAATATATTCAATTCTAACAGAAGATTCATCTGGTAAAATAGGAACATAGCAACCTCCTGCTTTTAAAACACCAAACATACCAATCATCATTTCAATGCTTTTATCAAAAAATAAAGCAACTGGTGTGTTTTTTGTTACTCCTAGATTAGTTAAAAGTTTTGCCATATGATTTACTTTTTTATAAAATTCAGAATAAGTAACTGTAATTCCATCATAAGAAAGAGCAACATGGCTAGGATAGGTTTCAACCATATCTTCTAAAATAGTAATAACTGTTTCTTGATTAGGTAAAATATTGCCAGTATCATTAAAAGCTAATAAAACTTTTTTATCTGCTGGAGTTATCACATTAATTTCAGAAATAATTTCTTTTCCTCCTAATACCTGTGAAATTAAATGAAGAATAATTTCATTCATTTTTTTGATTTCAGTTTCTTCAAAACAAGAAAATAAGTAATCATAATTTAAAATCTTTTCATTGTTTAAAGTAGTTAAATGAATATTTAAAGGATTATTTTGTTCTCCTGAAAATAGCCAAGTGCATTCTCCTAAATCATCATCTCCAATTGAATTTTTTTGTTTATTAATTTGATAAGAAAATCCAATTTCATACAAAGCTGTATTTTCTTTAATTTTTTCACAATAAAACTCTTGGATTTTATGATAAGGAAAACATGAATGTTTAAATAGGGACATATTTGTAGAACCTATTTTTTGACATAAGGTTAAAAAAGTATCATCAGTAGGGATAGTAATCATAAGTGGTAAGGTTGATACAAACATACCTGTATATTCTAGTTCTTGAAATCTTTTTTGACGGTTCAAGAAAGGTGTACCAAAAACAATTTTTGGTACATTATAAATTTTATTAAAATAAAGTGATAAAATAGCTAAAAAGAAGGAATATTCTGTAATATGATTTTCCTTACAATAAGTAGAAATTGAATCAAAAATAGAATCTTCAATTGGTTGTTGAAAACGAGCTCCAGTTTTTGATAAATAATTTACATTATGAAAGATTTTAGTAGAAGGTAAATTAACTACATAATCGTTCCAAAATTGTTTATCTAATTGAAATTTATTAGTTTTAGAATAATCTTTTTCACGTTCAATAAAAGTAAGATAACTTGGCTTTTCAAAAGCAGATTCTTCTGCTCCTTTAGATAATTTTTCATAAAAATCTTTAATTTGTTCTGCTACTTGTGACATACTCCATGCGTCTGATATAAGATGATGAGATTTATAAATGAGATAGCTATAAGAGGGAGTAAAAACAAGACAAAAACGAAATGGCTTTTTCAAAGAAACTTCTAATGTTTTATATTCTTCTATAATCGCAGAAATATCTTCTGTTGTCAAATGTATAATATCAATATGAACTGGTTGATAATCTTCTACATATTGATAAAGAGTATTATTATTACGAATGAAACGTAAACGAAAAGAATCATTTACTTCTACAATTTTTTGCATTGTCTTAGCAAATAAATCTTCTTTTAAATTTCCTTTCAATTTAAAAATCGATAAAATATGGTTAATAGGTGTCCCATCTCCATTAATTTGTTCTAATTCCCAAATATTTTTTTGTGGGTTCGTTAATTCATAAACATCCTTTTTCATTTTATCACCTGATTTTGTTATCTTTAGTCAAATTATATATTTTTTTAAACAAAAATGTCAATAGTTTTATAGAAAGAGTTTACTTTTAGAGGAATAGCAGGTAGGATCTCAAAACAAAAAACGAAACTAAAAAAATAATATTGAAAAAATTTAAAGATTGAGGTAAAATAAGTAAAACAAAAAGAAAGAAGGAAACAAGATTATGCAAGGAACTAAACCAAGAAAAGTGTATCCGATAAAAGAAGTAAAAGACTATAGAGAATTGTTAAAAATAGTAGAAGAAAAATATGCCAATAAAATAGCATATAAATTTAAAAAACAAGGGACTTTAAAAAATCCAGAATATATAGAAATAACATACAATACAGTAGTACGAGATGTAAAAGCGTTAGCTACTAGCTTGTTATCACAAGGATTGGAAAACAAAAAAATAGTTGTAATTGGAAATAATCGTTATGAATGGTGTGTAACATATTTAGCCGTTACTACAGGAAATATGGTTATTGTACCATTAGATAAAGCATTGCCAGACAATGAAATTCAAGCATTAATTACAAGAAGTGAAGCAGAGGTTGTAATATTTGATAAAAAATATCAAGACATTATGCTAACAATAAAAAATAGCAAAGAAAATAAAGTAAAACAATTAATTTGTATGGACATTTTAAGTAAAAAAGAAAAAGAAGAAACAGGAATTGAAAACTACCAAGATATTTTAGAAAAAGGAAAAAAATTAGTAGAAGAAGGGAATCAACAATATGATAAAATAAAGATTGATAGTCAAAAAATGTCGATCATGTTATTTACATCAGGAACTACCAATTTACCCAAAGCTGTTATGTTATCACAAGGTAATATTTGTTCTAACCTATCGAATTTTACTGGTTGGGTAAAAATATATCCAGAAGACACTTTACTATCTTTTTTACCAATCCATCATACATTTGAAAGTACAATTACATTTTTGTATGGAATGTATAGTGGTGCAACAATAGCCTTTTGTGATGGATTAAAATATATTCAAAAAAATTTAATAGAATATCAAATATCAGTATTTGTAGCAGTTCCATTAGTATTAGAAACCATGTATAAAAAAATTCAAAAAGGAATTGAAGAAAAAGGAAAAACAAAACTAATTAGTATAATGTCAAAAATATCCAACACTTTATTAAAATGCAAAATTGACCTTAGAAAAGTAATATTCAAACAAGTATTAAACAATTTTGGTGGAAAACTAAGAATTGTTTTATATGGGGCAGCTCCTATGGATAAAGAAACCATTATTGGATATAACAATTTAGGAATCGAATTAATACAAGGATATGGTTTAACAGAAACATCACCTGTTATTTCAGCAGAAACAGACAAAGAAAAGAGACCAGGATCTGTAGGGTTAGTATTTGATGATTTAGAAGTCAGAATCAAAGATCCAGACGAAGAAGGAGTAGGAGAAATTGAAGTAAAAGGACCAAGCATCATGTTAGGATATTACAACAATGAAGAAGAAACAAAAAAAGTAATAAAAGAAGGATGGTTTTCGACAGGAGATTTTGGATATTTAGACAAAGACGAATTCTTATATGTCACAGGAAGAAAAAAAGACATAATCGTATTAAAAAACGGAAAAAACGTATATCCACAAGAAATAGAATTTTTAATCAATAAAATTCCATATGTAGAAGAAAGCATTGTATACCAAAGAGAAAAAAATAAAACTGACACCATGTTATGTGCCAAAATTGTATATAACAAAGAAAAAATAATAGAAACATTAGGAGAGAAAACAGAAAAAGAATATCAACAAATTTTATGGGAAGAAATCAAAAAAATCAATCAAACATTACCAATATTTAAACATATTAAACAAATTACAATAACAAACGAACCTTTAGAAAAAACAACAACACAAAAAGTAAAACGCTATGTCGAATTACAAAAAGTGAGACAGTAGGGACAGTCCCAATTTGTCTCATTTTTTTTGTTGTATTTTGTCGAAAAAAAGTTTTTGTATTTTAAGCATGAACGTAATAAAAGTTACACAGATTAGAAGTGATACTTGGTTTAAAAAAAGAAATTTAGGAAATACTATTTTTGAGGTGTATAATTTTGAAAAGAAAAAAGAAGATGAGTAATCAAAGAAAAGTTTTAATAAGTGTTATTATAGCAATCTTAATATGGTTATTAGGTTTTTATTTATATGCTACATACCAAAATATCAATATTATACCATCACAGTATGAGGCAAATAAAATACAATCCACAGTAGAAGAAGAAAATGTGGAAAAAATAGAAAAAAAAAGTAAAAATGTAGCGGATATAATTGAGGAAACAACTAGGAAAGTTGTAGGAATATCAAAATTAAAAAATGCAGGAAATAGTATTTTATCTAAAAGTAATGAAAGCGAATTAGGATTAGGAACTGGAATTATTGTTACAGATAATGGATATATTTTAAGTAATGAACATGTGACAGGAGCCAAATATAGTAAGTGTTATGTGACATTAGAAAGCGGAGAAACTTATGATGGAACTGTTGCTTGGAGTGATTCTGATTTGGACTTATCATTAACAAAAATTAATGCTAAGAATTTACCTTATGTTGAATTAGGAGATTCTAATCAAATTCGAGTAGGAGAAACGGTTTATGCTATTCGGAAATCCTATTGGTTTTGAGTTTAGAAGAACAGTAACATCAGGAATTATTAGTGCTAAAAATCGTACTATAAAGATAGAAGAAGCGGAAAAGTCCTCATATATGACAGATTTAATTCAAACTGATGCTACTATTAATCCAGGTAATAGTGGAGGCCCTTTGATTTATCCGAATGGACAAGTAATAGGGGTAAATACTGTTAAAATATCATCAGCAGAAGGAATTGGGTTTGCTATTCCAACTAATATTATTAAACCAATTATTGAAAGTTTTAAAAATACAGAAAATTTTACAGAAGCTACTATAGGAATTTATGCTTATGATACAGAAGTAATTCCGTATTTAAATGAGAATATTGAAAGCAATTTTGAAAAAGGAATTTATGTGGCGCAGATTATTAAAAATGGATCTTGTGATAAAACAGAATTGAAAGAAGGGGATATTATTAAAAGTATTGATAATATTTCACTTAATTCGATGAATGATTTAAGACAATATATTTACACAAAACAACCTAAGGATGAAGTGGTTATTAAGGCTTCAAGAGGAAAGATTAATAAAGAGATAAAAATTATATTGCAAAAAAAATAAAAAACCCTGATTTAAATTAAATCAGGGTTTGAGGTTTTAACATGCAAAAAGATGATAAATAGTGGATAATTATGCCTCATAATATGTAATTTTTTTAATATAACATAAATTTACATAAAATACAAATTTGACAAAGCAAAAGTAATATGTTAAAATAAAAAACATATTTAAGAGTATATCTAAGAAATAATATATTTCGAGCGATATAGAATAACTTTAATAAAACAGTTATTTACACTATGTATAGATTTTAAAGTCTTGCAAAGGAGTCTTAAAGGATTTCTTTGCGAGACTTTTTTTATACAAATTATAAATGTTTTATCATGAAGTTAACACATTATTAAGGAGATGTTAATTATGAAGTATGTTAAAAAGTTAATAGGAGAAAGAATATATTTATCTCCAAAAGGATCTTCAGAGGAAGAAATTGAAAAATTTACAGAATGGATGAATGACTTTCAAGTAACAGATTATATAGGAAGAACAAGTCAAATAATAACATATGCTAATGAAAAGGAATATCTTGAAAGTGAAGAAAAAAATATTGAAAAAAGGACATTTAATATTGTAAATTTAGAAGATAATAAACTATTGGGAACAGTTGGATTAGAACATATTAACTGGGTTGAAAGAAGTGCTGTTCTTGGAATTTTTATAGGAGATAAAGATTTTAGAAGTCATGGTTATGGAACAGAAGCAATTCAATTATTATTAGAATATGGTTTTAAATATTTGAATTTACACAGTATTAGATTAGATTTACTTTCAATAAACGAAAGAGCTCATAAATGCTACTTAAAATGTGGATTTAAGGATACAGGATTTAGTAGAGAAGAAATATTTTTAAATGGTAAATATTATGATAAATTGCACATGGATATTCTTGAAAATGAATTTTCAGGAAGTTATATAAAAAATAAAAATATTTAAAAATTGGAGTGTTTATAAATATGAACAATTGGGATAAATATCATAAAATTACTAACAATAAGCCGCCCAGAAAAAACATCATAAAATTTATAGATAAATATAAGGATTTAACAGGAAATGCTATTGATTTAGGTTGTGGTGGAGGATGTGACACAATATACTTAATTGAACATAATTGGAATGTATTATCAATAGATTCAACTGATGTTGAAAATATAATAAGAAATAAATTAAGTTATGAGAAACAAAATAAATTTAATTTTCAAGTGCAAAAATTTGAAGAACTACATTTGCCAAAATGTGATTTAATCATATCAAATAATGCATTACCTTTTTGTAATAAAAAATATTTTTATAATATGTGGAAAGAAATAAGTAATAGCATAAATTCAAATGGATTTTTTGTTGGTAATTTTTTTGGATTAAAAGATGAATGGAATATACATGAAAATAAAGGAACATTTTTAAGTAAAGAAGATGTAACTGAATTATTTAAAGATTTTGATATTTTAGAATTTGATGAAATCGAAAAAGATAGATCGACAGCTTTAGGAAAAATAAAGCACTGGCATACTTTTGAAGTTATTGCAAGAAAAAGATAGGAGTATTAATAAAAGGAGAAGAATTAATTAGTTTTAAGTTTCGGAATTTTTCAAAAAAACACCGAAACTTAAAATTCTTATCTATATCTATCATCTTCTTTTGTTTCTTTTTCTACTATTTGTTCTTTTGTATTTATTTTAGGTAAATTACTTTTTGAATAGTCTCCGTCATTGCCTAACATTTTAGCGAACTCTTGATGTTTATTTACTTTTATGTTATTTACAGGAAGAAATTTCTGATCTTTTTCATTAGACATTTCGAAATCTATTTCTTGCTTCCACATTTCTTCTATCGTAACATTTGCAGTTAAATGTTCATTATTTCTCTTTTCTGCATCATCTATAAGTCTTTTGGTATCTTCTTCTATTTTTTGAATTTCGGCTCTTCTTTTATTTATATCTTGCTGATTAGAATAATATCCTCCTGAAACCATTTCATTTCCGTTTGAATCTTTTATAGAATATACATCTCCACCATCTTTTCCATAAAAAATAGGTTCTTCTGGTTTATATTCTCCTTTCGAAATAGTTTCATCTAATTTTGTATTTGCTACCTTATATCTTATATCTTGTTCTTTTTTTATACTTTCTATATTCATAACTGGTTTTGATGCAACTTTGCTCATTTCTATTATTTTTTTATATCTGCCAAGACTACTAATACTTTTTGCAATACCTTTACTATTCTTTCTTCTATCAATTTTTTGTTGTAATCTTTCTTCTTTTTTATGTTCTTTTTCTACCTGTTTATCTAACTGTTTTTTAATTTTCTCTATACTTTTTTCTGATATTTTTCCTTCCATGCTTTCTAGTTGTTTTGCTATTTTTTTTATTTCATCTATTCTGCATTTATTTTCTCCCAATTGCATATATAAATTTTCAATTGCTTTTAATTCGCGTTTTCTTTCCGATCTGATTCTAAGATATTTTTGCATTTTATTAGGTTCTTCCATTCGTATTTTTTCAGAAATTTCAATTGGAATACCCATATTAAAAAACTCTTTTATAATGCTTAATTCTTCTAATTCTTTTTCTACATAGCGAGTATTATCATCTTGCTCATTCTCAAAACTTTCTATTGACTTTTGCTTTAAGTTTTTATTTTTTATATTTCTAATAACATCTTCACATAATTTTCCTAAAGTTTCTTTTGGTACTTTAATTGCATTATCAGATTCCTCAATTATATATTGATTTGCGTTTTCAAATATTGCACATTTAGTAAATTGACCCTTTTTTATTCCGTCTGTTATCTTTTCATTATCTTTAATTCTTTTTTCTTCTTCTGTATATATTTTTTTCAATTCCTTTTCAATAGTTTTAGAAATAACTCTATTCTTTACTGGTTTTAAGATAGATTTAAGTTCTTTTACATCTATTTTTTTTTTGCTCTAACATTTCTATTAATGAAATATTTTCACTAATTATACTTAGTTCTTTTAGTGAATTATCTTCTTGAATTTGTTCTTTATATTTCTGGAATTCTTTGCTGTCATATTTTCCTTCTTCTATTAATTGCCTTTCCTTATTCAAAATCTTTTCTTCACAAGCTTCTTCCACACCTCTTATAAATTCAGATAAATAGAACATGTCCATGTTTGTTTTATCCTCTACTTTTCTAATTACCATATTTTCCCCTTTCTTTTACTTTTAATATTTTACAATAATTATGCTTTTTAATTAGTGTGTTACTATTATTTATATAACAAAGTACTAATAAAATTATACACTAAATTTTGAAAAAGTACAGTATTTTCAAAAAAATTTAAAAAAAATAAGTTTCACATCTATTGACATAAAATGATTAATTATTATAAAATTATTTTATAGTTGAAGGAAAATACTATGGAAAATGATTTATTTAAAGCTTATGCTGAAGTTGATGAAATATTAGCTCTTATGGAGAGTAAATATATAGAAAAAATACCTAAAAAAATGAGAGAAATGTTTAAAAATGAAAGGACATTAGATTACAAACCAGAAATAAAAGTAGATATACCTTTGGATGAGCAAAATTTTCAAAGAAAGACATTTGCAATTTTGGCAATGCTAAATCTTAATTACTGGTGTGAAGATGAAAATGAAAAACAAAAATTGCTACAAGCTTATGCTGAAAACGACAAGAAAAAAGAAGAAGAATTAAGAGAAAAGTATAACCCAGATAATATATTTAAAAATAAACAAATGCAAGGACAAAAAGATGAAAATACAGCACTTATAGAAATTCGTGAAGAAAACTTTATTAAAAAAATAATAAGAAAAATTATGAAATTCTTTAAAAAATAGAAAAGAGAGGGTTACATATGATTAAGTTTGATAATGAACAATTAGAAAAGTACCTTTTGTTTAAGCTTGATAAACAAGAAAAAAATTTTTCAGAGGAAGAATTAAGAGAAGTTGAAGAGTTAGTATTAAATCCAGTTAATATAAATGGTGAGTATAATGAAATAGATTTAGATATAATAAAATATTTTACAAATTTGAAAAGAATTTTATTTATAAATTTAAAAATACCAGAAAAAGTAATAGAAAAATTATTTACAATCAAACCATTAGAAAGTATATATTTTGAAAGATGTGATTTTGAAAATATAAGTGTATTAACTAAATTAAATATAAAAGAAATTGAATTTGTTAATTGTGTTCTTGCAGATTATAGTTTTTTATATAACATGAATGAACTGAAATCGTTATCAATTGTAAATGGAGTTATATCTATCGCAGGAATAAATAAATTAAAAAGACTTCAATATTTACAATTATCATATTCAACTATATTATATATAGAAGATATAGACTTACCTCATCTAAAAGAATTACATATTGATAATACAAATATTTATGATGTTTCTATTATATCAGAACTTCATGAATTAGAAAAACTTAGTATATCAGAAGAACAATATATAGAAAATAGAGAGTATTATAGTAATTTATCAAAAAAAGGAATAATAGTTCTTAATGAAAACATGGTAGAATTTAATGAGGAGAGTGAAATAAATGAATAATTACGACAGACAAATTTCTTTAACAACACTAGATTCGAGCACAATAAATCAAATAAATGTGTTAAAATCTCAAAATCCTCAACAAAAAATCTTAATTGAAATTCCAAATACCAAAGGAATTTCAAGTCAACTTTTAAATAAACTCAATCAAGATATTTCTATAAGAATAGCAGGAGCATATGATAAAGAAAGAGTTGCTAGATTAGGACATATACAATACGAAGGTGGAGAAACAGGAGAATATTACACTTCAGCAGTCATATATACAAGAAATGAAGCAGTTAAAATTGTGTCAGAAATGGAAGAAATAGAAAAAGGATTAGAGGGTCAAGATGCAGATCAACTTGAAAAATTAGTATACATATATGGAAGATTGAAGTCTGGAATAATGTATGACCCAAAATTCGAAAATAAACCATCAAGAGATACAAGAAGTTTAAGGGGACTAATAACAAAACAAACTGTATGTGCAGGATATTCTGTAATACTTAAAGAACTATTAGATAGACAAGGAATAGAATGTCATTATGTTTCAGGAAAAGCAGGCAGAGGACGGTCATGCTTGGAATATTGTAACGATTGATGGTAAAAATTATCCAATTGATTTAACATGGGATAATAGTAAATTTAGAGGAGGAAAATCTAAAACATTTGATTTTTTAGGACAAGATGTTAAAAAATTTGAAAAAACTCATGTTCCTAACGACCAAGAACCTTGTAAAGATTATGTTTTATCAGAAATTGATCAAAATTTAATAAGGAGAATAAATGGTAGATTTTCAAGAGAAAAAGATTATAAATCAACAACTTATTATGGAACTAGAAAAGATGGTTCTAGCTATCTTGTCGCACAAGTAGGCGATAAAAAAGTAGGAGATAAAAATTGTTATAGATATTATTATGCCGATTTATCAAAGGATGGAACTCTATCAAATCCGTCAATTTTATATAGTGAAACAAATATTGCTCGTTTTATAGATGATGTACAATGGAATAAAACTATTTATCCTGGATATGAAGAAGCAATAGATAATGTACTATTTTCAAAAGAAAATATAGATGATTCTTTAAAAAGAGGAACTGGATATATTGGTAAAGTAACTAAAGATGAAAAAGAAGGACAAAAAGGTATTCAGCTAGTAGAAAGTCCATCAGATATTTATAAACCACAGGATAAACAACAACAATTACAATATCCAACAAAAGTTTTTAAAAGAGATGATGGAAGTACATTTATAGCACAAAAAATGAATAATGGAAAAGATGTTAATGGAACGCAAGTGATGAAATATCATATTTTTGAAGTTATTAAAGAAAATGGTCAAAATGTTGTAAAAAGTAATGTTGTATTTAGCGAAAGAGATTTTTTACAAGATAATAGATCAGGAATAGCAAATGAATATTTAAGCAGAGAAAGATTAGATAGGAAAAATAAAGAGTCTGCAGGTTATTTAGGATATTATGATGAAAAAGGAATAAGAACATATAATCCTAATTTAGTTCAATTTTTTAAGACAACACATAAAGTCAAACAAACTTCAAAAAAAGAACAAACAAACCCAACAAAAAGTGAATCTAAACAACTGACAGCAGAACAAGCTAAAAGAAAAAAGGAATGGATAAAACAATTCATAGAAGATTATAAGGCTTCGTCTATAGATAGTGCTGGGTTGCGTTTTAATGAAGAAAATGAAAATATCAGAAGAGTCGTAAATGGTATTAACGCAGGAAAAATTGATATAATAGAAGAATTAACTGTAGATGCTAACACTCAACATATTCAAGAATATAAAGCAATGGGAAAATTGGCTAGATTATTAATTGAAGCAGATAATCTAACGATAGATGGTGGCGAAGATTATTTAGAAAAATTTTCTAATATACCAGAAATAAATAAATTATTGCTTCAATTAAAGAAAAGTTCAAGTGTAAAAGAAATGCAGGAAGAAGCTAATGAAGCAAAAAGAACTGGAGATTATCCAAAGTATTATAGAGAGACTTTAGCTGAAACAGATAAAAAATTAGCACAGCAGTATTTAACTAGTGGAAATTTAAGCGAAAGCAGTGTTTCCGAAGAAATTAGTTATAGGCGAGGATTACTTCGAAACAATAAAATTAAAGTTTCTGATGAAAAAGATAAAAATAAAATTCCAATGCAGAGAATACAACAAATTAGTTTAACTAGAGTTCTTGCAAGACAATCAGGAAAAATACCAAGCAAATTTATATATGATGAAAAAAGAGGATGGTATTGTGTTACAGATGAACAACCTAAAACACAACCAAATGTATCAATAGAAAAAATAGCTGCTAGTTCTTCGATAGATAAAATTTCTCTTTCTTATGATAGTGTTGTTACTAGTACATTAAATGTTAAAATAACCAAAGATGAAATACAAAGAGTTGTGTCTGAAATTAGAAGAACACAAACTAGAGACTTACAACAAGCTCAACAAAAATAAGTAATACTTAGATTGTCAGAAGGTTTCTGTAAAATTTCATCATTAAATTTTGAAAAAGTTTGAGAAAAGAAAAAAGGCTTAAAATAGCCTAAAAACAAATTAAGAGACTTGTAAAAAGTCTCTTTTTCTGGTCGAGGCGACTACCTCAATAAAGCACATATCTATTACAATTACTGCATTTCAAAGTTTTAATTCTATTCTTGAAATTTGACCTTGAAATTTTTATTATTTTTTATCTATTCAAATTAGCTTTACATCTCACTTATTCCATCTGTTACATAATTAATATATTTTTCTTTCTCTTTTCTTTGGTAAAAATTAAATATTTTACCATATTCATTAATGGTAGTCTGAATATCATGATGTCCCATTAATGTTTGAAGTACAGGAAGAGAAATACCTGCTTCAATACATCTTGTTGCAAATGTATGTCTTAATCTATGAGAACTAAATTGTTTCCAATAGCTTAAGCCGATTTCTTTTGCAACTTTTTTTAAATAACTATTTACGCTACTTTCTAAAATAAGTGAGCCATTATCTTGACAGAATAATAATTTTTCTTTGTTATATTCATTAGTTTCTGCATTAGTCATTGCTTCAATAACATTATTTCTAAATATATCATTAATCTGTACAAGCCTAGCACCGTCTTTTGTTTGAGATAAGGCAGAATCATGTATGTAAGGTTTATGATTTTCATCATGAGTTAATATTTTACTAACACGAATTGTATTACTTTTAATATCAATATCTGATATATTTAATGCAATAGTTTCTCCTAATCTCATTCCAGTGTACAATTCGATTAAGACAAGATTTCTATATGGATGAGAATTATTAATTAAATACTCCTTAAATCTTTTTTCTTCTTCGAATGTCATTGGATTAACTTGTTTTGTAGCAATTTTACTTTGAGTTTTCTCAATTTTGTTAAAACCTCTGAAAAAGTTCTTTTTTATGTAGTCACTTTCTTCAGCATAATCAAAAATTCTTGCAAGCATTCCATAATCCTTTTTAATTATAGAATTAGATTTATCCCTTTCATCTTCCAAGAAATCTTCAATGCTTTCTCTTTTTACTTTTTCAATAGGAATATTAGCAAAATCGTAATTGGAAATTCTTTTTAATGTACTCATATTTGTTCTATATGCATTTGTACCAATTTTACCTCTAGACCTTTTAATTTCTTCCATTTGACAGCCTAAAGTGTATATAGTAACCATTGTTTTTTGCAAAATATTTTTAGGAAGTCCATTTCTTTTTACATTATCTTTAAATTGATAAAGTTTATATAATGCTTCATCTTCAGTCTTTCCAGTAAAAGTTTTCTTAATCTCTTTTCCTGTTTGAGGACTTCTTCCTAAATTCAATATTGCTTTTGAACAAGACGAAATATAAAAAATATCACATTCTGCAGCATTTGAACAATTTTTACATACAGAGCATTTTGAAAGTTTTTTTCTATTGCTACAAACTTTCCTATCTTTACAATTTTCACAGGTTGGACAGATAGGCAAGGTATTTACCTTCTTTTTAGTCTTTATTGTATATGTTCCAACCGTAACTCCTTTTGAGTGTTGCATTTAGTACCTCCTTATTTTAGGAAGAAACTACCCTGCTTTACTCTTGTACCTATAAAATTTTTAATGTATACTACTGTGTAGTACAGGGTGTTCCTGTAAATAGTTATTTTTTGAAGATTTATTTGTCCGTTAGAAAAGAGCTTCATTTTTATTTCCAACAACATGCTTTTCACTTAAAAATTTTTCTAAGCAATCTGCTTTTACCCAAAATGCTCGTCCAATTTTTATGCTTGGAAAATCTTCAGAATTGAATAATTCTAAACATTTAGTATTACCTAAATGTAGAAGCTTTCTCACATCTTCTGGTGAATACATAACTATATTATCAAGCTTTTCCATAGTCATACCTCCTAACTTAAATCTTTAATTTTGCATGATGTTTAAGTTATTTGGTATGTTCTGGTCACCCTTCGAGTCCAAATTTAACATAACATCTATGCATTGTCAATAGTCTTTTTTGAAATTTAAATTATCAAAAATTTTGTGCAATCTTTAATATTGCAATATGAAGTTTTTAAAATTCTTGAAAATTTTATCTTCTATAATGAACAGCACTAAAAAATAAAAAAAGGATACATTTAATTTAAATTCTTTTAATTTTTATTTCTCTGTCTATAAATAACAGCACTACAAATT
Source organism: uncultured Clostridia bacterium (assembly GCA_963559365.1). Taxonomy (GTDB): domain Bacteria; phylum Bacillota; class Clostridia; order TANB77; family CAG-508; genus CAG-269. Next base: position 25,421 of record CAUWKC010000009.1, read on the forward strand.
CCAAAAAGTGGACAATAAAAATAAAAAAATTTATTTTATAGAACTTTATATGGAATTAATTTATTATTTTTAGATGATAATAAGTAATTGTTTCGAATTAAATATTAAATTATAAAATGCACTTTTATAATTTAATATTGTTAAGCAAATGTCACAATAAACATTTTTTAAGTACATTAATTAGTACTTTTAAAAGTACATAAAAATAATAAAAAATTTAATTTCTTGTCTCAGCAAGCACTGAATTTGTTCACACGAATTTCTGCATGATGGGATAAAATCCCAAACCCCTATCTGATTTTTTGAGAAAATATTTAATAAAAATAAAATTAAAAACATTGTCATATTTCCTTTTAAATTTTAGAAAAATGTGATATAGTGATTTTGGAATTTTGGAGGTAAAAATGAAGACAGTGAAACCTTTTGTAAAATGGGCTGGTGGAAAAAATAGTTTAATACCACAAATAACAAAATATTATCCATTTGAGTTAAAAAATGGTTTTATTGAAAGGTATATTGAACCTTTTGTGGGTGGTGGTGCTGTTTTAATAGACATCTTACAGAAATATGAAGTAAAAGAAGCATATGCTTTTGATATAAATATAGATTTAATTAATTGTTATAATGTAATAAAAAATAATGTTGAAGAATTAATAAATGAATTAGATAAAAAAGAAAAAAAATTTATAGCTTTAAATGATGAGAAAAGGCAAAATTATTTTTATGACATTAGAGCAGAATATAATTCTTACAAGCTAAAGGATGAGTTAGATGTAAAACGAGCTTCTGAATTTATTTTCTTAAATAGAACTTGTTTCAATGGATTATATAGAGTTAATAAAGATGGAAAATTTAATGTACCTTGTGGTAAATATAAAAATCCAACAATATGTGATTCTATCAATTTAAGAAATTTATCAAAACTTATTAAAAATGTTATTTTTGAATATGGTGATTACAAAAAAAGTGAACAATATGTAAATGATAATACATTTGTATACTTTGATCCACCTTATAGACCTTTATCAGTTACATCTGGATTTACGTCTTATACTAAAGAAGATTTTAATGATGACAATCAAAAGGAATTGGCCCAATATTATAATAAATTAAGTTTAAAAAATGCAAAATTGATGTTAAGCAATTCAAATCCAAAGAATGTTAATGAAAATGATAATTTTTTTGAAGACATATATAAAGGATTCTACATAAATGAAGTTTCAGCAAAAAGAATGATAAATTCAAATGCTAAAGGTCGTGGAGAAATTTCTGAATTGCTAATAACAAATTATGAGGAGCAATTAAAATGGAATTATCAAATAAATTCTACTTTAGAGAAGGTAGCTTTAAGTTAATAAATGATGATACCTTTAATGCATTAAAAAATTTCGAAGAAAAAACCTTTGACATGATTTTTGCTGATCCACCGTACTTTTTATCAAATGATGGAATAACTTGCAGTGGTGGAAAAATGGTAAGTGTTAATAAAGGAAAATGGGACACGGCTTTATCAATTAAAGAAAAACATGAATTTAATAAAAATTGGATTAAAGAATGTTATAGAGTTTTAAAAGATAATGGAACAATATGGATTAGTGGAACATTGCATAATATTTATTCAATAGGTATGGCTCTTGAAGAAGAAGGATTTAAAATAATCAATAATATAACTTGGCAAAAAACGAATCCTCCACCAAACCTAGCTTGTAAAGCCTTTACTCATTCAACTGAAACAATATTATGGGCTAAAAAAGATTTAAAGAAAAACAAATACACATTTAATTATAACTTAATGAAGGAATTAAATGATAATAAGCAAATGAAAGATGTTTGGACAACTTCTTTGACTAAACCATTTGAGAAGAAACAAGGAAAACATCCTACACAAAAACCTTTAGAAATATTAGATAGAATTATATTAGCTTCAACAAAAGAAAATGATTTAATTTTAGACCCATTTTGTGGGAGTAGTACAACAGGAATTGCAGCAGTAAAGCTAAATAGAAGATACATAGGAATAGATAATGAAAAAGAGTATTTAGATTTATCTATTAGAAGATATCAAGAAATAAAGGAGAAGTAGTTATGAAAAGAGACTTTGCACAATGGCTATTAACTTTTACAGATAGCATAGCAGACTATAAATATTATATAGATTTTGAAACTATATATAGAAATGCTGAAGAACATAAAATTGAATTAAATATACTAAATTCTTTGATTGGCAGTAAAAATATAGAAAAAGATTTTGTAGATTTAATAAATAAATATCCTGAAGTATTAAAATGCATTCCAATTTTATTAGCAGTAAGACAATATGAAATAATTGTTTTAGATAATGAAGGTAACAAATTTGAATACAATTTCAAAAAAATGAATTACAGCATAGAACAATATAAAGTATTTATGAGGGAAACAGGATTATTTGATTTAATTCAAAACCATCTAGTAAATAACTTATATGATTATGTTTTAGGTGTAGAATCCGGATTAAATTCAAATGCAAGAAAAAATCGTGGTGGACATCTAATGGAAGATGTTGTAGAAAGATTTATTCAAAAAGCTGGATTTAAGAAGAATAAAACATATTTTAAAGAAATGTATTTACAAGAAATAGAAGAAAAATGGAAACTAGATATGTCATTTATTAGCAATCAAAATCAAGCAACTAAAAGATTTGATTTTGTTGTAAAAACTGATAATTGCATATATGGAATTGAAACGAATTTTTATGCAGCAGGTGGTTCAAAACTTAATGAAACTGCAAGAAGTTATAAAATGATTGCTGAAGAAGCTGAAAAAGTTGTTGGTTTTGAATTTGTATGGTTTACAGATGGAATGGGATGGATTTCAGCAAGAAATAACTTAAGAGAAACATTTGATAGAATGGACAACATTTATAATATAGCAGATATGAAAAACGGAATTATGAAAGAGGTATTTAAATAACTTTTAAAACGCCATTTTTGTATCAAAAATTGCACAAATCATAAAAAATCAAGAAATAGCGCTCGACTTTTTAGAAAAGTTGAGCGTTATTTCTTGACTTTTTTGGAGATTTACTGTATAATATTTTTGTAATTGGAAAAAGGAGGTAAATATATGGGAAATTTAAAGTTTATAAAAGAAAGAATTAAAGATTACAATTCAAATCTTTTTATAAATGAACTTTTTATGGCATCAAAGAGCTTAGGAATTTTAGAGGAAAAAATAAAATCTTATAAATTTGATAACATATTAATGCCACTTTTAAATAAAAAAGAAGCAATTTCTTCTATGTATTTGGAAGGTACACAAACAACTATGTCCGATGTGTTAGAAGATGTAATAAATGAAGACAAAGAGAAAAAGAATGATAAAATATACAGGGAGGCTACTAACCATACAAAAGCGTTACACTTTGGAGCTACATATTTAAACCAAAATAATTTTAATCATGCTTTTATTAAAGAATTACATAAAATAATGCTTAGTGATATTATAGCAGAAAATAAAGCACACACATTAGGAAAATACAAAGAAAGCGATAACTGCATTGTTAATAGTGTGGGGACAGTAGTTTTTAATCCTCCCCATTATACAGAAACAAAAAAATATATGGATGAATTAATTGATTTTATGAACGATACTAAAACGGATATAAATCCGTTAATAAAAACAGCAATTATACATTCTCAGTTTGAATCAATTCATCCTTTTGATGATGGTAATGGGCGTGTTGGTAGATTATTAATTAGTTTATGCTTATATAAATTTAATGTAATTAAAGTTCCTTTCTTTTATATTAGCGAAGCTATAAGTCAAAATAAAATTGTTTATTATAATAAATTGACAGATTCTAGAAAAAATGATTATACAGAATGGCTTGAGTTTTTTCTAAATATGTGTACGCTGCAAGCTGAAAAGCATATACAATATATTGACTCGTTAAATACAATATATGATAGAGTTTCTGAAAAAATAAAAAAAATTATTAATTCTCAAAAATATGAAGAAATAATTGAATGCATTTTTTCTCAGCCAATTATTAGTTCATCATATTTAGTAAAAACTATAAATATAAGTCCGTCACAGGCTAGAAAATATTTAGTAACTTTGGAGAATGCACGAATATTGTCAGGAGATGATAGATTAAGAGGTCGTAAATATTACTTTTTAGAGTTATTAACATTATTAGATAAAAATTAATAAAAAAAGCTACCAAACGGCTTGAAAGTTTGGTAACAAGTGCTTAGCTAAACTCCAATTTAGCTAAAAGAAAAACCATATGCGTTACATATAGTCTTAATTAATCGTATTAAAATTATATCATATGAGAATTTCTTTTGCAATGGTTATCTGAAAAATATAGGAGGTTTTTATATGACAAAGGGTTATTACATATTTGTCAAAAGCTATAAACATCCGAAAACGGGAAAAATGATGATAGCATCCGATTATGGAAAAAAAGCTTTTCGACTATGGATTAACAAGTAATGTGTGAAATAATATAAACATAGGGCTTTTTAGTAACGGAAAATCCTTATATATAAAATAATTATATAGGAGGAATTTAAAAATGAATGAAAAAATTGAAAAAGCATGGGAAAATGCGCACAAGGTAAGAGGAAAAAATCCAGATGTATACAGAAAGGATGATTATGGAAATTTAATGTATAAATCATCATATGGAAAACAAAGTGATATGGGTTGGGAGATAGACCATAAATATCCAAAATCAAAAGGAGGAACAGATTCTCCAAGAAATTTACAAGCCGTTCAATGGGAAGAAAATAGAAAAAAAAGCGATACATATCCGTATAAGAAAAATTAAGGAGGTAAGAAATGAGTATGAAACTAAATATAAAAGGTTTAGATGATTTACAAAAGAAGCTGAAAAAGTCCCAAAAGAAATTACAAGAGTACGAAGGAGAGCATACAATCGAATTACCTTATTCTAAAGAAGAATGGAATACTATGACAGAATATGAGAAAGAACAGGCAATAGAAGAACAAAAGCAGAGATTCATAGATAATATGCTGAAGGATGTGTTTAAATAATGAAAGAATATTTAGTAGACAATTGGATTGCAATTTTAGCTTTGATTATTTCTTTAGTTGCGTTACTAAAAGATATAATAAAAGATGTAATAAATAGAAACAATGAAAAAACTGACGATAAAAAAGCTAAAGTCACAGCGCGAATAATAAACAAAGAATTAATAATTTCAAATATAGGAAGAGCAGATGCAAAAAATATTAAAATATTCATAGATGATAAAGAAATTAATCAATCGATATTTGGAGCTTTTTCAAGACAAAAAGATTTTTCACTTCTAACAAGTAATAATAGCATTGGGATAAAGTACATAGTTGGATTAGAAACTAAAAGAAATTATAAAATAAAAATAATGTGGGAAGATGAATATTCTGAGGACAATATTAAAGAAGATATTATTAATTTATGAATTTAGAGTACCCCCTAAATTTATAGGGGGTTGCTTTATAATAAAAGAATGTTTATGTTTTCAAACACCCACTAACTAACTGCACTCCATCACAAAAACCATTCCTATAATATTTCTCATTCCAATAGCCAATATAATCCATAAAATTATCATCAAGCAAATTAAGTTGTTTTTGTATGTAGGCTCTATTTTGTTTAGGAATATTATTCAAAATTTTCTTTGAAATCTCATCAAAATAAACCCAGTGTTTTTTATCTTCAGCACAAGTCAAAGAAGAAATTTCATCTTCTCTAAATAACAACCAATCCTTTAAAATATCATCATTAACTTCTCTTAAATTACTCATAACAAATCCTCCTAAAATTAAACATAAATTAATTCTTTTAAAATAATTTCTTCAGCTTTATTTTTAATATTATTCATTAATCCAACCCATTCAAGAGGATTCATATCTTTTGAACTTTCAGAAATATTTTCAGTTTCTTTAAATTGATTTATTAATAATTTCAATTTTTCCTTAGCTTGTAAATCTATTTCAACAATATGTTTTCTTAAAGTACAATTAATTTTCATTAATTCATATTCGCCTTTCTTATAATTCCTTAAATAGTCTAATCTTAAATATCCATATTTTCCTATTTGATAGTTTTTATCTTCCTCATTTTCTAAAACTAAATTTGGAATAAAATAATCACAATTTTCACGATAAGTTAATTTTAAATTTTTCATAATCAAATCCTCCTAAATTTAATTTGCATATAATTTTGACCAATCCATATCAGAATAATTTCGACCTTCATAATTATAGAATGTGTTATATTTATTCTTTACATTAAATCTATTATTTTTATTTGTATCTGATTTTCTAACCTCTGGACAATTGAAAAACGGACTTCCAGAAGTTTGATTTTCAGACTTCACATTTATAAATTTTTCTCTTATTTCTGATATAGTTTTTCCTACATAAATTCTATTAGGTCTATTATTTCCTTGTCTTTTTTCTCTAATTAAATTAGCTTTATTTAGTTGCTCAAATGCAGAACTAATAGCAGACTTACCAACATGTAATTTTGTTTCTAAATCCATTCTCGTAAAAATCACATACATATTTTCTTCTTCATCATAGTAATGTTTTTTTCCTTTAGGAATATTATTTGCCAATTCATTATTATAGGTAAGTGATAATCTATCACATAATAGAGAATATAGTAGAATTGCTGTAGGAGATAAATCTTTATAAATCTCATTATTGCAAAGTTCTTTGTTTACTCGAAAAAATTCAACTTTTCGATAATCTTCTTTAATTTTATGTGGTACAAAAGTTAACATTGAAAATCCTCCTAATCCAGATGGGATAAGAGATTGCTATTCTTGAAATTTTCTTGAAATTTTTTAAGATAAAAAATAATTCTTGAAATTTATTTTTGAAATTTTTTCGGTATTTTCAAGAATTTTATAGAATTTGATAAAATTAAAGACACATGCTGTAATCTTACAAACATGTGTCTTTTCACATTTTAGACTTTTTTAGAATTTTCTTGAATTCTTAAAAAAAACCTTTAATATGGTCGAGGCGACAGGGATCGAACCTGCGACCTCATGGTCCCAAACCACGCGCGCTACCAACTGCGCTACGCCTCGATATTCAATTTAATAAATACTTGTATATAATAGCACAAAATAAAACAATTTGCAAGACATTTTAGAAAAATTATTAAAAAATTTTCAAATTTACTTGAAAAAAGCATTATAAACAGTTATAATAATAAAGTACAAATTATTATTTTAAAATAAGCGCCCATAGTCTAATTGGATAGAATATCAGGCTACGAACTTGAAGACGGGGGTTCAAATCCCTCTGGGCGCACCATTAAAGCTTATTTAACAATATATAATATTGTCAAATAAGCTTTTAAAAATAAAAGCATTAAAATAATTAATAAATAATACCACCATTTTTTTCATAATCTTCCATTTCCTTAATGCATTCATCTCGATTAATTTGTTTCAAATTAAGTAATCCAGTATTATTTCCTTTTAAATATTCATATATCATATCATCGCGAAATCCAATCTTACCTGCATCTTCTTTTGTACAACCATAATATATTTCTTTTATATTAGACCAAACAATTGCAGACAAACACATAGGGCATGGTTCACAAGAACTGTATATGATACATCCAGATAAATCTTGTGTCCCTAATTTTTGGCAAGCCTCTCTTATAGCTACAATCTCTGCATGTTGTGTAGGATCTTTTTCTTTTAACACACGATTATTGCCATTAGCAATTATATTTCCAGTTTTATCTACAATAACAGCTCCAAAAGGACCGCCTTCTTTATTTTCCATTCCTATTCTTGCATTTTCTTTTGCTTTTTTCATATATTTATTCATGAATTTCTCCTTTATTTTTCTACTTTTTTAAATTCTTTATTCATCATAACTTCTCCTGTTAATCCTAATATTATACCAATAAGAGCTAAGAAAACTCCAATTCCATAAAAATAAAATTGCATTGGATAATCAAAAATATTTCCATTTTCATCTATTATTAAAGTGCCTATTACAATAATTAATGATATTGTTGATATGATACTACTAACTACTTTACAAATGTAACTTTTTGTCTTTTCTTTTTTGCATTTTTTCTTAAATTCTTTTTTTGATTGTTTATTGTTCATCAGCAATCATCCTTTCTTTTTAATATATACAAATCATATCATATTATTTTTATTTTTTCCATAAATTCATGTATTTAAATTTGGGTTTTTTGTCAACTAAATTTTTTATAACTAGAAAAAAGGGACACTGTTGACTGTCCCTACTGTCTCACTATTGACAAATATATGTAAAAAATTTATCATTAATTATGAAGTATATTAAATTGAGAAGAGAGGGAAAAATGAAAGATAAAAAGGACGCAGGAGAGGGAATAGAAGATTTACTAATTTCTTTAAGGAAAGAAAAAGACTGGTCATATGTAGAACTTATTTCACAATTTTCTAATAAAACTATAACGACTAAAAAAGTGAGAAAGTGGGAATTGGGATTAGAATATCCGGATTTAGATGAAATTTATGAATTGTCTAGTATTTATAAAGAACCAAGTAGTAGATTTATTGAGGCTAAAAACAATAGCTTTTCTAAAGGGATTGGTTCGATTAATATGAGGTTTACAAAATGGTTATGTTATTTTTTAAATATATCATTCCATGCAGGAATGGTGTTAATGACTATTTTTTATATTTTTGCTCTTATTTTTGCTTTTTTATTTTTTATATCTATGGCTTATAGAGTGAAAAAATAAAAATAGAACTAGATTACTGAATATGGAGAAATCTAGTTCAATAAACAAAAAATAAAGCATATAAATATATGATTTATTAAAGAAATTGTAGCAAAAAAAAGCCTACAAGTCAATAAAAAACAGTAAAAATATTAAAATATTATTCTAAAGAATATTGTTCTAAATCTTTAAAAGCAGGATCATATAAATTTTTTCCTTTGTAATCAAATCGAGAACCATGACAAGGACAGTCCCAAGTTTTGTCTATATCATTCCAAGAAAGTAAACAGCCTAGATGTGTACAGATTGGTTTTACTGCAAAGATTTTCCCATTTGAATCTTTGTAAATACCAATTTTTTCTTTATTGATTTCTATAATGCTACCAGAATTGTTTTGAATTTCATCAAAGGACATATTGGCAATTTTGAATTTATCTATAATTAAAGAATTAGTTGATTGAACTAAAACATTTTTTAGTTCATTTATATTTTTTATGGGTTTTAAACGTGAGGATTTAAAAATAGATTCATATTGATTTGTCTTTCCATTAATATTATCAACAATAATGTTAGCAGCAATATTGGATAATGTCATGCCCCATTTTTTGAATCCGGTTCCGACAAATACATTTGGCATAAAAGTAGAATATGAACCTATATAGGGAATTTCATCTAAAGAAATACAATCTCGAGTATTCCAATGATATAAAACTTCACAATCAGGATAAAACTTTTTAGCTTCTTTTTCTAATATTCCATAAGTGTCTTTATAACAAGAAGGTTGTCCTGTTTTATGATCTCCACCACCAATCAAAAGTAATTCTTTTCCATTATATTTAGCAGTTCTAAAAGAAAATGTAGGAGTAGAAGGATTGATATACATACCTTTAAAAAGACTTTTCTTTGTATCAACAGCAATTAAATAAGAGGTAGATTGATACATTTTGGTAAAATAAAAACCAGGAAAATTAATAAAAGGATAATGAGTACCTATAATAACAAACTTGCTTTTAATAATATGTTTATTTGTGGAAACAATATAATTGGAAGAAGTATTATCTTTTTCTATATTTGTAACGACTGTATGTGTATAAATTTTGCCATTATGGGAAGAAACACTGTTACATAAACCATATAAATATTTTAAAGGGTGAAATTGTGCTTGTTTTTTAAAACAAATTGCACCTTCTATTTCAAAAGGAAGTCCGGTTTTTGTAACAAATTCACAAGAAAAATCTAGCGATTCAACAGCTGAAACTTCTTTTTTTATCATAGGTAATTCGGATTTTTTAGTGGTATATACATAGTTATTTTGATATTCAAAATCACATTTGATTTTTTCTTTATCAATTATTTGTTTTATATTTTGAATAGCTTGTTCATTTGCTTTAAGATAATCAGAAGCAAATTTTTTTCCATAAGAATTAATTAGATAGTTATAAAATAGATTATGCTGGCTGGTAATTTTAGCAGTTGTATTACCTGTGGCTTTTTCGCCAATTTCATCTTTTTCTAAAATAATAACACGATAACCTAATTGAGTTAGATAATAAGCACAGGTTAGACCAAAAATACCAGCACCAACAATACAGATATCTGTTTCTTCATTTTGAGATAAAGTAGAAAAAGACATCCTTTTTTCGATAGATTCTAACCATAAAGATTTCATAAATTCCTCCTATTAAAATATATAAATTTTTTCATACTTTTTTTAGTATATCCAATTTTTAGAAATAAATTTATAAAAAACTAGAAAATTGAATAATGTTATGATAAAATAGGGCAAGATAATAAAAAGAAAGGAAGGATAAAAATGGGAGAAGAATTGAAAAATAAGCTTTTTAATACAAAAAAAGTAGGTTGGGATTCCATTACAGAAGAACAAAAAAACAAAATTTTCAGCTTAGCAAATGATTATATGGCATTTTTAAATAAAGCAAAAACAGAAAGAGAATTTATAAAAGAAGCAAGAAAACTAGCAGATGCTAATGGATATAGAGATATTATGGAATTTGAAACATTAAAACCAGGGGATAAAGTATATTTTATTAATAGAGATAAAAGTATGTATTTAGCTATTATAGGAGAAGAAAAAATAGAAAATGGAATTCATATTATAGGATCTCATGTTGACTCACCAAGATTAGATTTAAAACCAAATCCTCTATATGAAGATACAGGATTTGCTTATTTTAAAACACATTATTATGGAGGAATTAAAAAATATCAATGGACAACAATTCCTTTAGCACTTCATGGTGTTATTGTAAAAACAAATGGAGAAAAAATAGATATAACAATAGGAGAAGATGAAAATGATCCAATTTTTACAATTACAGATTTATTACCACATTTAGCACAAGAACAAATGGAAAAGAAATTAAAAAATGCAATTAATGGAGAAGACTTAAACTTATTAATAGGAAGTATTCCTTATCAAGATGATAAAATATCTGAAAAAGTAAAATTAAATATTTTAAATATTTTAAATCAAAAATATGGAATTACAGAAGTAGATTTCAATAGTTCAGAAATTGAATTAGTGCCAGCTTTTAGAGCAAGAAGTTTAGGATTTGATGAAAGTATGGTAGCTGCTTATGGTCAAGATGATAAAGTATGTGCTTATACATCACTTGCTGCTATGATGGAATTAGATTATGTAAAAAATACAGCAGTTTGTATTTTATCTGATAAAGAGGAAATCGGAAGTATGGGAAATACAGGAATGGAATCTCATATGTTTGACTTTTTCGTTTCAGAAATGTTAAATAAATTACAAGTGAACAAACCAAACTTATTGGATAAAGTATTTTGTTTTTCAAAAATGTTATCATCTGATGTAGATGCAGGTTTTGATCCAGTGTATAGCTCTGTATCTGATAAAACTAATGCAGGATTTTTAGGAAAAGGAATTGCTTTAGTAAAATATACAGGAGTAAGAGGAAAATCAGGAGCATCAGATGCAAATGCAGAATATGTAGCATGGGTAAGAAATGTATTAGAAAAAAATAATATTAAATATCAATTAACAGAATTAGGAAAAGTAGATATCGGTGGAGGCGGAACAATTGCCTACATTTTAGCAAATAAAGGAACAGATGTTATTGATTGTGGTGTGCCAGTACTATGCATGCATGCACCATATGAGGTAACTAGCAAATATGATATTTATTCTGCTTATGAAACTTATAAATCTTTCTGGAAAGAATAAAAAATAAAAACATGGTTATTATTCAAAATATAACCATGTTTTTTATTATCTTTAAAATTGTTTTTAATCTAAATTTATTAGTAAATCTATAATAGAATTTAAAAATTCTTTTTTATCATCTGTAAGAGAAATTAATTTTTCTGAAATTTCAATATTTTTAGCGGCTTCTTTATTTGTGATGAAAGATGCATAAATTGTATTAGGAGTGATACCTAAAATATTCATATAATTTATTAAGGTTTGAGTTTTTACGCCATTATTTCCGTTTTCAATACGAGAAATATATTTTAAAGAAATTCCTAATTTTTCAGATAACTGTTCTTGTGTCATATTATTTTTTACTCTAAAATCGCGTAATATTTTACCAAAATTTTTATCTATATCTGATTTTGAAACTGAATTCATTTCGTACCTCCATACAATCCCATGTGTTAATATTAGTATAACAAGCAAGCTGAAAATGTTGAACACATTAACACTGCAACAATAGTGAAATTAAACGACACTAAAATTTGAAAAAATACTTGAATTAAACAGGCTGATATGGTATTATAAACAAAAAATAAGTAACACTATTAGTGTTACCAACAAAAATGAAATATATTCTAGTGGCATAAAAAAGAAATAAAAAAAGGAATGTTAAAAGATGATAGATGATGAAAAATATAAAACGTTTTTAAAACAAATTATAGCATGTATTAGTTATGGAGATTATTATTCTGTTAAAGAATTATCACAGTTAGAGTTAGATAAAATGGAAGAACGAGAAAATAATAAAAAAAAATAATTGCAAAATAATAAAGGATTCGGTATAATAAAAACAAATAAAATAAAAGGAGGAAAATAAAATGGGAATTGCATCTTTAATATTAGGAATTATATCACTTATTATGAGTTGCATACCAGGAATTGGAGTTTTCTTTTGTATCACAGCTATTATAGGAATTATCCTTGGTATTGTATCATTATGTAAAAAACAAGAAAAAGGTAAAAGTATTGCAGGAATTGTTACATCATCTATCGGAATTCTTATTACTATAGTATATATCATAGGAATGATTGTAATTTTAGGTGATAAAAATGGGTTAATCCAACAAGCAATTGAGCAACAAGAAAATATTGTAAATTCTTCAGAAGAAGCACAAAAGCCAGTAAAGAAACAATGTAAAGTAGGAGAAACATTTAATAATGGCAAAATTGCTATTAATTTTGTAGCTATTAACGAGGATTTTAAAGAATATAGTAAATATGCAAATGTAGAGGATGGTTACAAAATTATAAGAGCAGAATTTGAATTTGAAAATGTAGGAAAAACAAATCAATATGTATCTTCTTATGAATTTGATTGTTATGCAGATGGATATGATTGTGAAGCTTTTTGGTCAGTAGAAGATAGTAGCTTTTCAACAACCCTATCTAGTGGAAAAAAAGCTAAGGGTGTAGTTTATTTTGAAGTACCTCAAAATAGCACAAATTTATTACTAGAATATGATGTAGATAGTCTTAATGAAGAAACAGTAGAATTTATCGTAAAATAGATAAAAAGGGTGTACAAAATAAAACACCCTAAATTTTTTTTAATTTTTTCTTGACACTCAAGTATTTTTGTGTTATCATAATTATTGTTATTCAATATATGGGTCAGTAGCTCAGTTGGATAGAGCACAGGCCTTCTAAGCCTGGGGTCCGGGGTTCGAATCCCTGCTGGCTCACCAAAACTCGAATTTTAAGTTCGAGTTTTTTTATTTGAATAGGAAAAATAAAGAAACAAAACCTAAAATACCAAAAATAATAAAAGTAATATTTGATAAAAATTCAATCCAACTTTGTTTTAAATAATTTCCCATCAATTTCCCACAAAAAATAGCAATAGAATTACTAGCAACCATACCAGCAACAGAGCCAAGAATCAAAGGTAATTTAGAATATGGATATTGAAAACCAAGACTTAAAGAAGCCAAAAAAGTTTTATCACCTAATTCACCAACTAAAATGCAAAGTGCAACCATCATCACAGAATTTAATTTTAGATATGAGAATTTTTTAAAAATACTTGATTTAGACAAATTAGAAGGATTAGATGATGATTTTTTTGGAAAAAATCCCATAAAGCCAAAAAATAAAAAAGAAAAATATGTGAAAATTTTTAAATAAAATTGAAAATTATCATTAGAAAAGTAAGCTACTTTACTCCCAAACAAAATAGCAAAACCATGACTAAGAAAAGTTCCAATAGCAACACCAAATAAAATAGATTTCATTTTATTTTTAGTAGAAAAAGATAAAACCAAAAGTTGAGTTTTATCACCTAATTCCGAAAAAAATACTAATGTAAAAGTAATTAAAAAAGGATATATCCATTCTATCATATTTTCCAACCCACTTTATTTATATCTATGTTTCATAACTATGCAAAAAACAAAAAAATATAACATTAGTTACTATATAATGGTTTTAGAAAGGCGTCGCTGGTGTATCACTTGGGAGATTAAGGGTTTGGCATCTATCTATATAAATAATTTCGAATTTTGGACAAGCTAAACTTTCGCATAAAATCTAATAGTGTAAAATGAGCCTCTTTCGTGTTCAAACTTAATATTATTAAGTTTGCCATGAACATCCCTCATTTTACACTTAAGATTTTATATACTCAAGTTTAGATGCACAAAATCCTCTATTATTTATATAGATAGATGCCAAACCCTTAATCTACCAAGTGATACACCAACGACGCCTTTCTAAAACCATTATATAGTAACTAGCACTATGTAAATTTTTTGTGAATTGCTTTACATTAAAAAAATAAAATGATAATATGTTAGGGATTTAACAATTAGAAGAGAAATAAAGGAGGAATTTTTTGTGATAGAAGTAAAAAATGTTACAAAAAAGTATGGAAAAGCAGTAGCCGTAGACAATATAAGCTTCGAAATAAAAGAAGGAGAAATTGTAGGGTTATTAGGTCCTAATGGTGCAGGAAAAAGTACAACAATGAATATGATGACAGGGTATATTGAGCAAACAGAAGGAGAAATCATAGTAGATGGTCAAGATATGTTAAAAAAGCCTAAAAAGGCAAAAAAAGAAATTGGTTATATGCCAGAAGGTGTACCATTGTACATGGATTTAACAGTAAAAGAATTTGTAACCTATATGGCAGAAATCAAAAAAGTAGATAGAAAAAGCAGAAAAGAAAAAGTAGATAAAATTTTAAAAGATACAGGATTAAAAGAAGTTGAAGGAAAACTAATAAGAAACCTATCAAGAGGATACAAACAAAGAGTTAGCATGGCAGGAGCCTTAGTAGGAGATCCTAAAATTTTAATTTTAGATGAACCTACAGTAGGATTAGATCCAAAACAAATCACAGAAATAAGAAATCTAATTAAAAAATTAGGAAAAACACATACCATAATTTTAAGTTCTCATATTTTATCAGAAGTAAGTCAAATATGTAATAAAGTAATAATCATAAATAAGGGAAAAATAGTAGCAATTGATACACCAGAAAACTTAGAAAAGAAAGTATCACATAATAATGTAATATATATTACAGTAGAAGACCCAGAAAACAAAATAGAAAAAACCGTAAAAAATATAAAAGACATAAAAAAGATAGAATTAGTAGAAGAAAAAGAAGACAAAACAAAACAATATTTAATAGAAGCAAATGGCGAAGTAGATTTAAGAAAAACTATATTTGCAGAATTTGCTAAAGAAAACATCACAATTTTCGAAATGAAAAAAGCAGATACAACATTAGAAGAAGCGTTTATGAAATTAATAGAAGGAGGAAATTAAAATCATGTGGGCAGTTATAAAAAAAGAATTCAAATCCTATTTTTATTCACCAATTGGATATGTATTTATAGGACTATTTTTAATTATGTTTAGTATATTTTTCTATGTAGATGTATTTAATTATCAAAGTACAAATTTTGAATACATTTTCTATTCAGGAGCAACTATCTTAACCTTTATTGTTCCAATACTTACTATGAGAACAATGGCAGAAGAAAGAAAAACAGGAACAGAACAGTTATTATTAACTTCACCACTTAGTATTACAAAAATTGTATTAGGAAAATTTATAGCAGCAACCTCAATAGTTGTAATAACATTATTATGCACATTCTTTTATTTTGGTATATTAAGTTTCTTTGGAAAACCACATATTACAACAGCATTAGTAACAATGCTAGGATTTTTGTTATTAGCTATTAGTTACATATCTTTTGGAATTTTAGCATCTAGTATAACAGAAAACCAAATCATAGCAGGTGTTATAACTATTGGATTTTTCATTTTAACATGGTTTTTACCACAATTTAGTACGATATTTACAAACTTTTCTCTAATCAATATGTTTTCTAAATTTCCATCTGGACAAATTGATATAGCAGATACGGTAACATTTATCGTATTTACCATAGCATGTTTATTACTTACAATAATCTTTATGCAAAGAAGAAAAAGTGTAAGATAGAAGGAGGGAATGAGAGTGAAGGAAAAAAAAGAAAAAAAAGAGAAAAAACCAAATAAATTTGTTGAAATAATAAAAAAGAAATGGTTAGTAAATGGAAGTAAAACATTTCTTTTAGTAGCTATTATCATAGCAATTGTAATTGGCGTAAATATAATTATGCAAAAATTAGAATTAGCACCAATTGATTTTACACAAGAAAAACTATACACCTTAACAGATGAGAGCAAAGAAAGAGTTAAAAACATAGAAAAAGATGTTAATATATATTTTATTGGTTACACAGATGAAGATTCTACTGTAGATTTAGCAAAACAATATAAAAAAGCAAATGAAAGAATTAATGCAGAAGCAATTGACATTAATAATAGACCAGATTTAGTCAATAAATATGGAATTGAAAGTGGAACACAAGGAATAATTGTAGAATGTGGAGAAAAATCAAAAGTATTAACAGCAAACGATTTAGTGACATATGATACTAGCACATATGAAACAATAAGTATAGCAGAAGAAAAATTAACAAGCAGTATTGTATCTGTTACAAGCCAAAAAGTTCCAAAAGTATACTTTTTAGAAGGATATAGCGAATTTTCATTAAGTGTTAATATGAATTTCTTAAATATGTATTTAGGAAATGAAATAAATGAAACAAGCACATTAGACGTATTATCTACAGGAAAAATACCAGATGACTGTGACACACTTGTAATACCAACACCAAATAAAGACTTTGATGATATAGCAACAAAAGCAATAAATGATTATATTCAATCAGGAAGAAACATATTATGGTTAAATTCCGCAGTAACAACAAAACAAGATATGCCAAATGTAAATCAAATTTTAGCTAATTATGGCGTAAAACCATTTGAAACAGGAATTATTAGAGAAACAGACACAAGTAAAATGGCAACTGGTTCACCAGACTTAATTATGCCAGATATAGAAAATACAACAATAACAAAAAACTTAGCAAATACAACAGGAGTAATTTTTATCAATGCTACTAAAATTAATATAGATGTTGATAAATTAGACGAACTAAGAGTAAAAGAAACAGACTTGTTAGTAGCAAGTGAAAATTCTTACTTTAGAACAAATTTCAACACTCAAACAGATGCAATAGCAGAAGGAGAAGAAAAAGGAACTTTTTTAGTAGGAGCAGAATTAGAAAAAGTCATTAAAGAAGCAAATGAAGAAACAGGAGAAAAAGAAGTTACATCTAAATTAGTTATTTATGGAGAAAACTACTTCATTTCTGATTATCAATTAAGCCAAAATTCACAATATGGAGCAATCCAATTAGCATATAATAAAAATTTAGTATTAAATTCTATTTCATATTTATGTGATAGAGAAGAAGATATTACTGCAAGAAAAAGCACAGGAACAGTAACTTATACAGCTACTGAACAACAAGATACTATTATTCGTATTATTATATTTGCTGTACCAATTTTAATAATTATTATAGGAATTATCGTATGGCAAGTAAGAAGAAGAAAAAAATAAAGGTATAATTTACCTGTAACCCCATATACTATAAAAAGGGCGATTGCTATGTCCCTTTTTATAGTATATGGGGTTTTTAAGTATGAAACAAATTTGTAAGATTGTATTTGTTATTATAGGAACAATGATAGGAGCAGGATTTGCATCTGGGCAAGAAGTATATCTGTTCTTTTTTTCATATGGATTAGAAGGCATAATTGGACTAATTATTTCTAGCATAATAATGGGAGTAGTTATATATAAAACTTTTCAAATTGTAAATAAATTTGGAATAAATAATTATAAAGATTTTTTAAGTATTATACTAAAAAAGAATTCAAAACTAAAGCCAATTATAAATTTAATTATAAATAGTTTTATTTTAATTACATTTTTTATTATGATTGCAGGATTTGGTGCTTATTTTGAACAAGAATTAGGAATATCAAATTTCTTAGGAAGTACATTATTAGCTTTTATAACATTTCTAATTTTTATGACAAATGTAAAAGGAGTAGTAAAGGCAAATGAATTGTTAGTTCCATTTTTAATTGGATTTTTAGTTTTTATTGGAATTTTAAATTTGAAAGGGTTGCCTTTTAAAGAATTAGGAAACTATATTACAAAAACTAATTCATCTAATTTCATACTAAGTGCAATTCTTTACGGAAGTTATAATAGTATTTTATTAATTCCTGTATTGATTACATTAAAAGATTATATTAAAAATAAAAAACAAATTATAAAGATAGCAATAATTAGTACTATAATTATAATATTTTTATCAATTATTATTTTTTTATTGTTAGTAAGAGTTGATGTAGATATTACAAAACTAGAAATGCCGGCAATATATGTAGTATCTAATAGTTTTAAAATTTTAAGATATATATATGGTTTTGTTATTTTAGGTTCTATTTTCACAACAGCAATTTCTCTTGGAACGAGTTTTTTGCAAAATACAACAAAAAATAAAAAAAGTTATACACAAATTGCTATTATAATGTGTATAACTTCTGTGTTAGTTTCAAATATTGGATTTTCCAATTTAGTAAATGGATTGTATCCTATTTTTGGTTATTTAGGAATTATTCAAATAATAAAATTAAGCAAAAATTATGTCAACAAGTAACTGAAATAAATTTAGACAACATGTTGACTTAATACATAAATATATATAAAATAATAATAACGAATTAAAGTTATGCAAAATGGAAATACTGTAATAACAAATGAAGAGAAGGGAAATATTAAATGAAAATGAGAAAAACAAATAACAGTGGAATAACATTAATAGCACTAGTAATAACAATAGTACTAAATTGCTCGTACCTCG
>CAUWKC010000010.1:0-44518 GCA_963559365.1 uncultured Clostridia bacterium
CCCTTATTTCCCAAGTGATACACCAACCACCTTTTTTAAACCATTATATAGTAACCATTTTTTGATGCTTTTTTGTAAAAGGACTTGCTTTTTTTCAAAAAGAATAATAAAATGTAACTATTGAAAATATAATAAAATAGCAACAAAACTTAGGGGGAAAAATCAATGAAAATTGTACTAGATGCTATGGGAGGAGACAACGCACCAGACGCAAACATCAAAGGAGCTGTTAATGCCATCAACAAAGTAAAAGCAGAAGTGGTATTAGTAGGAAAAGAAGAAATAATTCGAAATAAAATAAAAGAATTTTATGGAAAAGAAGTAGAAGAAATATCAAACAGACTAAAAATTAAAAATGCAACAGAAACTATCGAAATGGAAGATACACCAACTGTAGCCATTAAACATAAAAAGGACTCATCAATGGTAGTAGGCTTCAAAATGTTAAAAGAAAACGAAGGAGATGTATTTATTTCTGCAGGAAATTCAGGAGCTTTACTAACAGGAGCAACATTAATAGTAGGAAGAATTAAAGGAATTGATAGACCAGCATTAGCAGGAATATTACCAGCATATAACAGTCAGTTATTATTAATTGATGCAGGTTCAAATACCAATTGTAAGCCAATAAATTTATTGCAATTTGCACAAATGTCAAGTATCTACTTAAAAAACACATATGGAATTGAAAAACCAGCCATTGGATTACTAAACATTGGAACAGAAGAAACAAAAGGAAATGAACTAGTAAGAGAAAGTTATCAATTACTAAAAGAAAAAGCAGAAGAATTAGATATCAACTTTGTTGGAAATGTAGAAGGAAGAGATGCCTTTTCAGGAAAAATTGATGCCATTGTAGCAGATGGATTCACAGGAAATGTATTTTTAAAAACAACAGAAGGATTAGGAAAATTTGTAAAAAGAACATTAACAGAAAGTTTTACTAAAAATATATTTGCTAAAATTTGTTCAATACCAGCATTACCAGCAATTAAAAGATTTAGTAAAACAATGGACTATAAATCTTATGGAGGAGCCTTATTTTTAGGAGTAAAAAAACCAGTAGTTAAAGCCCATGGAAGTAGTGATGCATTATTATTTGAATATACTATAATACAAGCAGAAAAATTCGTAGAAAATAAAGCAGTAGACCATATGATAGAAGAATTTGAAAAGCAACGTAAAAAAGAAGAAAACTAAACAATTTTTGACCTAGTAGTACAAAATAAAAATATTTTGACAATATACTTGACAAATGATATAACATATAATATAAATGAAATATGAATCAATTATTTGAAAACTTGAGAGGAGGTGAACTCCAAGGCATGAGTTCAGAAGAAGTTTTAGAAAAAGTAAAAGGAATTATAGTTGAACAATTAGGAGTAGCAGATACAGCAGTAAACATGGAAGCATCTTTTATTGATGACTTAGGTGCAGATTCATTAGACATCGTAGAATTAGTAATGGCATTAGAAGAAGAATTTGATATCGAAATTCCTGATAGTGATGCAGAAAAAGTAGTAACAGTAGGAGATGTAGTTGAATACATAAAAGAAAACGTAAAATAAAAAATAAGTTGTCTAAATAATAGACAATAAAAAAAGCCAAAAGAATTCACTTTTGGCTTTTTAACATTTAAAATAATTTACATTTCTATTTGTAAATACGAAGGATAAAATTTTAAAAAATCAATTAAATAATTAAACATATTCATTTTTTCAACATTTTTATCTGGAAATATATCAAAATTAGCAATAGTTATTCCTTGTGACATTAATTGCAAATTACCAATTCTATTTTCTTGCAAAATAGGAGCTTTTAAATACTTTTTCATTGACAAATTAGCTTCTATTGTAGGAATAAGATCTTTTTTAATAGGAATGATAGGTAATTGTTCTAAAGAAGAATCTATTCTAATTTTTAATGAAGGATTATTTCCTTTTTCAATATGAAAAAAATTCAAATTTTCTTTTTCCCATTCAGCTAAATAAGAAGTAATAAAATCTTTAATAGGGAAATATTCATAAGTTTTAAAACTATATTCAATTAATTTCATACTATCCTTAGTCCTAAAATTTTTTGTATCAGCTCCTAGTACAACACATATAATGTCCATTTTGCCTCTTTTACAAGCAGTAACCAAACAACGATTAGCACCATTAGTAAAACCAGTTTTAACGCCATATACGCCATCTAAATTACCAAGCAATTCATTTGTATTAGTTAAATTTTTTGGAGCCCCATTAATTGTAACAGTATAATGTTTTGTATTAACCATATTTAAAAAAGTAGAATTTTTTAAAGCATAATCAGTCAAAATAGCTAATTCATAAGCAGAAGTATAATGTTCAGGAGAATCTAGGCCATGGGGAGACTCGAAATGTGTATTTGTCAGACCTAATTCTTTTGCTTTTTGGTTCATTTGGTTAACAAAATTTGCCACATTTCCAGATACACTTTCTGCCAAACAAATAGCAGAATCATTGCCAGAAGATAAAAGTAAGCCATATAATAAATCACGAATTGTAATTTTATCTCCAGTTTTCAAACCAAGTCTGGAGCCACCAGTTCCAGCAGACTTTTTAGAAACTTCTACAGTTTTATCTAAAGATGTATTTTCAATAACCACAATTGCAGTCATAATCTTGGTAGTTGATGCCATTTTCACTTTATTTTTCTCATTTTTTCCATATAAAATATGTTTACTCAATCTATCAAAAACCACACATGAACGTGAATTTAAGTTTAAATCATCAGCATAAATTGGATAAAAAGTAAAAAGTGTTAAGATTATTAGAAAAAAAGAAAAAACTGATAATATTTTATTTATCTTAGACATTGTTTTATCACCTATAAAAGCATATGATATAATTATAAAAAATAGACATTGATTTTTTATAGTTATGTGCAAACTTACGGAAAAGCAAGAAACATAAATTAATTTACGTAAAACATTGATTTTATTGCAAAAATGTAATATAATTGTAATGTACGAAAGAAATAAAAGATATAATGCACAAATAATATATCCGTAAAAGAAAAACAAACACAGGAAATCAAATGAAAAAACTAGTAAAAAAAGCTATTGACTAAAATAAAAAAAAGTGTAAAATATGATACAAGAGGATATTTTAATAAAAGGAGAGAAAAAAATGAACTTGAAAAAAATAGGACTTAGTATTGCATTAATAGCAATGTTTTTAGTAATTATTTTCACACAAAACGTTTATGCAACAACATTAGACCAAGGGCAAGAAATATATTATGGCATAATCGAACTAATGACTGATGACGAGCCCAATATGGGGTATGCAATTAATAAACCAGGAGATGCAAATGCAGCAAAAATATGGAATATCGTAAAATATAAATCTGCTACATCAGATAAATTTGACGATCTTAATCTATACTGTGTAAAAGCTGGACTTGGTTTTACACAAATAGAAAACGGAAATATAAAAAGAGCGGCATATAATGTTTTCTTTGACATGAAAACAGAAAGAGAAGCTATAAAAGCACAAAACGACACATTAAAAGAATTAGTAGAAAAACAAATAACAGAAGATGGAGTTACTTTTAATCGTTATGATGCACTTTTAGCTGTTATGGACATGCTATACTTGCCAAAAGAATCTACAGAAGCTGAAAAACAAGAGCTATTAAAAGAAATAATTGACTATGCAAAAAAACCAGAAAGTGGATACACAAGTTATGTAGAATTAATGCAATCATATCCATTAACTGATAGTGATATAAATGCTGTTCAACAAGCTGTTATATGGTATTTTACCAACTATGGAGAAGAAAATGGAAAATATGATAAAACCAAAGCAAATGCATGGCTTAACTATACTTTAGATGGAACTGCTTATGATAATTTAGCAAACTATACACCAAACAATTTACAACCACAATATGACGCTGGGCAAGCAAGAAGTTACCAAGCAGAAATTTTATATAACTATATGATAAAAAAAGCAAAAGCAAATGCTAACCAATATACAGATTCAAGTACAACATTAGGAGCACCAGCAAAATTAAACACAACAACATTAAATAGCACAGAAAATGGAGACAACTATATAGTAGGACCAATTAATATAACAGAAAATCCAGCTAGTTCTATACCATACACAATAGATTTTAAAGTTAAAAATAATGGAGCAGAAATTTCTGATTATAAATTATTAGATGAAAATAAAGAAGCTGTAGCAGAAGGAACAACAGTAAAAGACTTAGTAGGTAAAGATTTTTATATTTCAGTTCCAAAAGCACAATCAACAGCTTTAAGTGTTAATATTGCAATAAAATATAATAATACAAAAATGACTTTATGGGCATCTACCACAAACAACAAAGAACAACCAGTTGTAGAAGTAAAAAAAGAACCAAAAGTAGATGAGGTAGAATTAAAATTAAATCCAGGAAAAGTATTTGACTTGGCTTTAAGAAAATACATAACAAAAGTAAATGGAGTAGAAATACCACAAGCTAATACACGAGTACCAAATATAGATGAAAGCACATTAGAATCTGAAACAACAGCAACATATAAACACAGAAAAGACCCAGTAACAGTAGTAACAGGAGATAAAATAACTTATAAACTAACAATTTACAATGAAGGAGAAAAAGCAGGACGAGCTACAAAATTAGTAGATCAATTACCAACAGGATTAAAATTTAGCAAAGTAATAAGTGGAAATTTCGAATTAGAAAATTATAATGAAGAAACTAATTCATTAAATTTAGTAAGAAAAGTAGATAATACAGAAAACTTAAATTCTTATACTAAAGGAAACTTAGACAGTGAAACAGTTGAAATTGAATGTGAAGTAGTAGCACAAGCAGATAAAGCAACAAACAAAATCTTAACAAATGTAGCATGGATATCAGAAGCATTTGACGCAGAAGATAATACAAAAGAAGTAAAAGACAGAGATTCAGAACCAGTTACTAAACCAGAAGTAAATAAAGACAATATGGAAAACTATAAAGGAAAAGAAAACAAAGAAGATTTATCAGATTCAAATTACTATTATAAAGGACAACAAGATGATGATGACTTTGAAAAACTAGTAATGTTACCAGAATCTTTTGACTTAAAATTAATCAAAAGAATTACAGCTGTAAATGACAAAAACGTACCAGAAAGAATTGAAAAAATCGATGTAAGTAAATTAAACAGATTAGATGAAAACGGAAATATGGCAACTACTGCAGATTACCAAGTAAACAAACAACCAGTAGGTGTAAAAAAAGGAGATATTGTAACATATACTTTCCGTATCTATAATGAAGGAACAGTTGATGGATATGCACAAGAATTGACAGAAGATGTTCCAGAAGGCTTAGAATTCATTTGGTCTGAAAAAGAAGGAGAAGAATTACAAGCAGATACAACATTAACAGCAGAAGAAAAAGAAGCAGTTGAATTTAACCAAAAATATTTATGGGGTAAATTCGTTTATGACGAAGCAAAAGAAAGAATTATCCAAATTTCATCAGATTATTTATCAAAAGAGCAAGAGTTAACACCAAATGCTAATTTAATTAATGCTTTTGGTAAAAATGACGGAACAAAAACAGAAGCAGATTTATCTTATAAAGAAATAGCAGTAAAATTCAAAGTAACTTCTAATGATACAACAGGAACAATCATTAGAAACGAAGCAGCCATAACTGAAGATGTAGACAAAAATGGTAATCCAATAGATGATAGAGACTCTGATACAGAAATCTGGAAAAAATATGAAGATGATGAAGATTATGATAACGTAATTTTACAATCTTTTGATTTATCATTAAGAAAATTTATTGTAGCAGTAAGTAAAGATGAAAAAATTGAAAATGAAGAATATCTTAAAAATGAAGATGGTTCTTACAAAAGAGCACCAATCGTAGATACAGCAAAATTAAATACTGTAGATGAAAATGGAAAATTAATTACAACATCTGAATATAACCATACTAAAGAACCAATATTAGTAGCAACAAACGACCTAATAGTATATATGCTAAGAGTATATAATGAAGGAGAAATAGATGGTTATGCAGCAGAAATTAAAGATCACTTACCACCATATTTAGAATTTGTAGATGGAGAATTTAATACTCAATATGGATGGAAAGTAGCAGAAGATGGTAGAACTGTTACAACCAATTACTTAGAAGATAATATTATAGAAAGTGCAAAAAAAGACGAAAATGGTAAATATGTATTATCATATAAAGAAGTACCAATCATGTGTAAAGTAAAAGAAAATGCACAACCAAATGAAAAAATAACCAATATAGCAGATATTACAAAATACTTAGATGAAAGTAAAGAAACAGTAAATGATAGAGACTCTGTACAAGACAATGTAAAACTTCCAGCAGATAAAGAGTTACCAGGATATAAAGATAATGAAACTGGAAAATATATTCCAGGACAAGAAGATGATGACGACTTTGAAAAAGTAATTGTAAAAGAATTTGATTTAGCTTTAAGAAAATGGGTAACACAAGCTATTGTTATTGAAAATGGAAAAGAAACCATAACTAATACAGGACATCAACCATATGATGACCCAGAACAAGTAGTAAAAGTAGAATTACACAGAAAGAAATTAGATCAAGTAACTGTAAAATTCAGATATTCAATTAGAATTATTAATGAAGGAGATATCGAAGGATATGCTAAAGAAATTACAGATTACGTACCAGAAGGATTAAAATTTGTTGCAGAAGATAATCCTGGATGGATAGATGAAGGAAATAATGTAATTTCTACAAGATTATTAGAAAATACATTATTAAAACCAGGAGAATATGCAGATGTAGAAGTTGTATTAACATGGATTAATAGCCAAGATAACATGGGGGTTAAAACAAATATAGCAGAAATTTCTGAAGATTATAACGAATATGATGTACCAGACAAAGATTCAACACCAGACAACAAGAAAGAAGGAGAAGACGATATTGATGATGCACCAGTTATGCTAACAGTTAGTACAGGACAAATGAGAATTTACTTTACATTAGGATTTACTATTTTAATAACTATAGCTGGAGGACTTATTTTAATTAAGAAATTTGTATTATAGTAAAATCTATTTAAGTAAAAGATAAGAAATACGGTCCTTTTTGGAAACTAAATTAAAAAAGTTACCAAAAAGGATTGTTTCTATTGGCAAATTAATTAAAATATAGTAAAATATGAGCAGAGGTAGAAAAAATGGAACAAAATATAAAAGAATTATCAGAACAAGTGGAAAAAGAAATACAACCAATTTTTAAAAACTTAAATAAAATATGTGAAAAAAATAGTGAAAAAGTATTAAAAGCATTTCAAGAATGTAGACTACAAGAAACACACTTAAATACATCTACTGGTTATGGAATAGATGAACCAGGAAGAAACAAAATCGAAGAAATTTATAGTCATATTTTTAAAGCAGAAGATAGTTTAGTAAGAGCACAATTAATATCAGGTACTCATGCATTAGCAATTACATTATTTGCTTTGTTGCGTCCAGGAGATACAATGATTAGTATTACAGGGGAACCATATGATACTCTTCAAACAGTAATAGGAATAGGAAAAGAACAAAGTAAAAGTTCTTTAAAATCTTTTGGAATTAATTATGAGCAAATTGATTTAAAAGAAAATGATTTTGCAATTCCAGAAATTCAAGAAAGACTAAAAAAGCAAAATGTTAAGTTAGTAGAAATTCAAAGGTCAAGAGGTTATTCTACTAGAAAGAGTTTGACAATTGAACAAATTGAAAAAGTAATAAAAGCAATTAGAGAAGTAAATACTAATGTTATTATTATGGTAGATAATTGTTATGGAGAATTTGTTCAAGATAGAGAACCAATTGAAGTAGGAGCAGATATTGCTGTTGGTTCATTAATGAAAAACTTAGGAGCAGGAATTGCAACTTCAGGAGCTTATATTGTAGGGAAAAAAGATTTGATAGAACTATGTGCAGAAAGACTAACATCACCAGGAATAGGAAAGGAAATAGGACCATCATTAAATCAAAATACATTATTTATAAAAGGATTATTTTTTGCTCCTAGTGTAGTAAATAGCAGTTTAAAAACAGCGGTATTTGCTAGTAGATTATTAGAAAAACTAGGATATAAAGTAGAACCAAAATTTGATGAAACAAGAGCAGATATTGTACAAACAATTCACCTAGATACAGAGGAAAATCTTATAAAATTCTGTCAAGGAATTCAAATGGGTTCACCAATAGATGCAGATGTAATTCCTTATCCTGGAGAGATGGGAGGATATGAAGATAAAGTAATTATGGCAGCAGGAACTTTTACACAAGGGTCAACAATAGAACTTAGTTGTGATGGACCAATTAGAAAACCATATATTGCATATATGCAAGGAGGACTTACTTATGAATATGGCAAATTTGGTATCTTAAAAGCAATTGAACATATGAAAAAATAAAAAGAAGGGAGAAAAAAATGTTAGTTGTAAGTATTTTAACAATTTTAATTTTAATAATAACCATTATCTTAATTTTAGGAGGAAGTTCTCAAAGAAAATTAAATCGAAAGATAGAAAAAGAAAGAAAAGAAGCTATAAAAATGGCTAAAAAAGAAATGAAAAATAAAGAAAAAGAAATTAAAGAATCAAAAGAATATGTAGATATTTTTAAAGAGATAGAAGACAAAGAAGAAGAAAAACCACAAGGACCAGAAAAAATAGAACAAAAAGAAGACATCCAATTTTTATTTGATGCTGACGAAGAAGATGAAGAAGATGAAAAACAAGAGGAAGAAGCAAATGATGAAAAAGGCGAAGTAGAAGAAGTAGTAGAAGAAAATGAAGATGGTGAAGATATCGAATTTTTCTTTGAAGACGAGGAAGATCCAAACGAAAAATTAGATCGTTACATGAAAGAGGCTCAAGCTAATGATATTGGTTATTTAAATGGAGACGACCCAGAAGAAGAAAAAGAAGAAAAAAAAGAAGAAGAGAAGAAAGAAGAAAAACCAAAAAAGAAAACAACTACTAAAAAAACAACAGGGACTAAAAAAACTACTACTAGTACAAAATCAAAATCAAAAACAGGAACTAAAAAAACAACTACTAAAAAAACAACTACAAAGAAGAAGGAAAATAAATAAATGAAAGTAATTGTAATTGGTGGAGGACCTAGTGGCATGATGTCAGCAATCCAAGCCAAACAAAATGGAAATCAAGTGATTTTATTAGAAAAAATGAAATCTTTAGGGAAAAAATTATTAATCACAGGAAAAGGAAGATGTAATATTACATCTTCTTTAGGTATGGAAGAATTTATTGAAAATACACCAGGAAATGGTAGGTTTCTTTTTAGTTGTTACCAAAATTATACCAATCAAGATATTATTAATTTTTTAAAAGAGCAAGGCTTAGAAGTAAAGGAAGAGAGAGGAAATCGCATTTTCCCTGTAACAGATAAATCTATTGATGTTTTGAAATGTTTTACTCAAAAATTAAAAGAATTGAAAGTTGAAATACAATATGAAACAGTAGTAAAACAAATTTTAACTGAAGAAAAAGAAGGGATAAAAAAAATAATAGGTGTTGTAACAAATCATGGTAATATTATGGCAGATAGAATTATTTTAGCAACAGGCGGAAAAAGTTATCCATTAACAGGTTCAACCGGTGATGGTTATGAATTAGTGAAGCCATTAGGACACACAATTACGCCGATTAAGCCTTCTTTAGTTCCTTTAGAAGTATATGACAAGAATTTTTGTAAACAATTGCAAGGATTGAGCCTAAGAAATATATCAATAAAATTAGAGGATGTAGAAAAGAAAAAAATTATTTATCAAGATTTTGGAGAAATGTTGTTTACACATTTTGGAGTTTCTGGTCCAACTATATTAAGTTCATCAGCGCATTTAGTAAGATATCCATCAATTGAGAAAAAATTTTTGAATCATAGTATTTTATTAAAAATTGATTTAAAACCAGCTCTGACATTAGAAAAGTTGGATGAAAGAATATGTAGAGATTTTAAAGAAAACCAAAATAAACAATTTAAAAACAGTTTAAATCAATTGTTGCCACAAAAATTAATACCAGTTATAATAGAAAAAAGCAAAATACCAGTAAATAAACATGTAAATGAGATTACAAAAGAAGAAAGAAAAAAATTAGTTACATTATTGAAAAATTTTATAGTAGAGATTAAATGTTTTAGACCAATTGAAGAAGCAATTATTACAAGTGGGGGTATTTCGATAAAGGAAATTAATCCAAAGACAATGGAATCAAAAAAAGTAAAAGGTCTATATTTTGCAGGAGAAATTATAGATGTTGACAGTTATACAGGAGGTTTCAACTTACAAATTGCATATTCAACAGGATATACAGCAGGATTATTAAAGGAGTAAAAGCTTAATAGAAAGGGATACTAAAAATTATGGAGTTTGTAACAATTCAAAGGGATATTGAAACAGAAATTGTTGAAAAAAAGTCAAAATTTATTGCTAATTTAATTCCAATAGAAACAGTGCAAGAAGCAGAAGATATAATAAAAGAAATAAGAAAAAAGTATCATGATGCAAGACATCATTGTATTGCTTATCGTATATTAGAAGAAAACCAAATTATAGAGAAATCTAGTGATGATGGAGAACCATCTGGTACAGCAGGAGCGCCAATGCTAAATATTTTACAAAAAAATCAATTAGCAAATGTGTTAATTGTAGTTACTCGTTACTTTGGTGGCATCTTATTGGGAACAGGAGGATTAGTAAGAGCATATTCTGATGCATTATTAAAAGCAATAAAAGAAAGTGTATTATTAAAAAAAGTAAAAGGAATTGAGATGTTAGTAAAAGTAGATTACGCTAATTTTGATAATTTTCAATATTATAGTAAAAACAACAATATTTTTATTACAAATGTAGAATATGGGGAAGAAATTAGCTGTAAAATAGAATTGGAAGAAGAAAAAAAAGAAAAATTATGCCAAGATTTTACAACAAAATCAATCATATTAAAAGATATAAGAGAAATAGATAAAAAATATGTAACGAAAAGTATACTAAAAGAGTAGTTTTATAAAGTTTATGGAAGAATTTTCCAGAAACTATTGCTTTTCCTCGAATAAACCATTATAATAACCAATGTAAAAAAATTACAGCGATAAAATTTAGGAGGGGAAAAATGAAAGAAAAAATTAGTATTGTAATCGCTGATGACAATCAGGATTTCAGTCATACATTATCTTCTTACATTAATGCACAAGAAGATATGGAAGTAATTGCTGTTGCCAAAGATGGAAAAGAGGCAGTAGATATGGTGTCAAATACCATGCCAGATGTTGTATTATTAGATGTAATTATGCCACACTTAGATGGATTAGGAGTATTAGAAAAAATAAACGAAATAAAAGCAGATAAAAAACCAACATGTATTATGCTATCAGCAGTAGGCCAAGACAAAATAACACAAAAAGCAATTTTAGCAGGTGCAGACTACTATGTAGTTAAGCCATTTGACATAGAAGTATTAATAAAAAGAATACGTGAAATCAAATTCTACCGACCAAACCAAACAGGAAACAATTTCACATCAAAAGAAACAAAACAAAAATTCATTGAATTATCAGAACAAGGAGGAAAAAAAGAAGAAAACTTAGAAGCATTAGTAACAAACATTATACATGAAGTAGGAGTACCAGCCCATATAAAAGGATATCAATATTTACGAGAAGCCATAATGATGGTAGTAAATGACATAGACGTAATAAACCAAATCACAAAAAGTCTATATCCAAAAATAGCTTTCAAATTTGCAACAACGCCATCACGTGTAGAACGAGCAATTCGTCATGCCATAGAAGTAGCATGGGGAAGAGGGCAACAAGAAGCAGTAGAAAGCATATTTGGCTATACCATATCAGCAGCAAAAGGAAAACCAACAAATAGTGAATTCATCGCAATGATTGCAGATAAGTTAAGGCTCGAATTAAAATCGGCTTAGGGATTTTAGGGACGTTCCTTGAAATCCTTAAAGCAGGGACGCAAGGGACACTCCAATGCAACAAATAAAAAATTCATAAAAGAAAGAACTTCCAAGATTTATTGGTTAATATTTTAAAATGTTAATTGATAAATAAAGGAAGTTTTTTTGAAAAAAATGTGAAATTTTCGTGTTTTGCTAGACAAGTAAGTAAAAATGTAATATACTAATAAACATATTTTAATTTTGTCATATAATTTTCTTTAAAGCTTTTAAAATAAAATATATTCAATTTATATTATATCTTATAACCTCATAAATAGCAGGTAAAATCTCAAAACAAAAAACCGAAACTTAACGCAAAATAAACATTGAAAAAACAATAATATTGTGATATTAAATATATGGGTGAAAACGTATGAAGAAAAAAACAAATAAATTAGTAAAAAGTATAAGTACATTATTATTAATTATAATTTCAATTATAGGACTGTATTATTATTCCAATTATGAAAATTTAGAAAATAAGATTTCATATGAAATATCAGATATACCAGAATACAATGGAAAGATATACATTGAAATAAATAATAATATTCCAAAATTTAGTGATGAAGATTTTAATATTGATAAAGATTATTATTCTGAACTAAAAAATGGAAAAGTACGGAATGGCAATGATAAAAACCAATTGGGAAAAAGCAAATGCAGATGATGAAAAAAATAATTATACCTCAATAACACCATCAGGATTTATACAAAAACAATATGATAAAAATATTGTTCCAAGCAAATACTTGTATCATAGATGTCATTTAATAGGTTGGAATATAGGTGGAATTGATGTAGATAAAAGGAATTTAATGACAGGAACACGAGATTTTAATGTAGAAGGAATGAAAACATTTGAAGATCAAGTTTTTAATTATTTGAAAGAAAATAAAAAGAATAATGTATTATATAGAGTGACGCCATATTTTGAAGGAAATAATGAATTGGCAAATGGTGTAAATATCGAAGCATATTCTATTGAAGATAATGGCAAATTTAAATTTAATGTGTATATATATAATGTCCAAAATGGGATAAATATCGATTATGCCACAGGAAAAAGTGAATCAATTAAATAAAAAAGGAGGTAAAAATTTGGACTTAAATTTATTTGAAAACAAAGAAAAAGACAATAACAGTTTTATAGATAAATTTTTAGAAGAATTAAAAAATGCATTAAAAAAATTTGAAAATAAAAACCAAAACAATATTCACGAAGACAATGTATTAGAGGACTATAATCTATTTGAAAGAAAGAAGATATTTTTAGATAATAAAAGTAGAAAAGGCAATGATTTTGCATGGATTACAGATGAAAATTCTGTATGCATATCAGAACATGGAGATGGTGGACCATATTTCTTATCTGAAATAAATTTACCAACAAATGTAAAAGTTGGCGAAGTCTATGAAAAAATTAATGGGAAATATGTGTATAATGATGAAGTTACGAAAGAATTGAGGGACGTTCCTTAAAAATCCCTTTGAAAGGGATTTCAAGGAACGTCCCTAAAATCCCTAAGAAAATGTATAACCTGCAAAAAATTGGAAAAACTTTAAATAAATAGGAATATGTATTTTCCATGAGGAGGTTAGTATGGAGACTAGTTATATGAAAAATATGGTGGTATTAAAGAATTTGCCGTCTAATTTGGTTGAGGAGGCAATTGTTATTTTGAAGTCAAGTAAAAGGGTAAAGGAGTTAAAGAATTTGGAAAAGTTGGATAAGTTAGAAAAGAATAATTTATTTAACGGAGAACCAATAAAAAAAGAGAAAGATTATATTTTAAAAGAAGCAGAGATGTTAGTAAATAGTTATATTAATAAGATAGAAGTTAAACATGAAAAAAAACAAAATATTATAATGAAAAATCGTAAAAAATATATGCGTTTGAAACGTTATGCGTATATATCTAGTATTATTATTTTTGTACAAGCTTTATTATTAATAATAAAATGAGTAATAAAACCTCTTTCCTTCTCATATGCTGTATTAGGTTTATGAGAACAAAGGAAGAGGTGTTTTTATGGAAAGAGTTTTAAGTGTAGAAGAAAAAATTAGACGAGCTGAAGAAATTTACCAAAGAAGAAGACAAGGAGAGGTAAGGCCTGTTACTAAAGTAACGGTTAATAATAAAAAAGATGTTAAGTTATTAAAAAAGATGATTATACAAATTTTAATTTGTGTTGCTATTTATTTAATAGTTTACACTGTTCAAAATAATCAGTATGTTTTTTCAGAAGATTTTATTAATAAAGCAAATGAAATTTTGTCTTATGATACAAATTTTATGGAGATATATGAAAAACTAAAAAATCAAGTGATGAGTTTTAATAAGCAAGAGGTGGAAGCAGAGCAAAAAACAGAAGAAAATAATGTAGAGGCAATAGGTGGGGCTGAACAAGAAGCGGAAGACTTATCACAAGAAGAGATTGATATACAAGCTATAAAAAACACAACAACTTTTGTTAAACCAGTGGAAGGAGTAGTTAGTTCTATTTATGGAAGGAGAGAGACAGCAACAGGTAATGTTCCTAAAAATCATACAGGAGTTGATATAGCAGCAAATATAGGAACTAAAATAAAATCTGCAACAGATGGAGAAGTTGTATTAGCTTCAGAAGAAGGAGATTATCGGAAAACATTTAAAAATTCAAATAGGAGAAGTTAGTGTTATTTATGCTCATTGTAACAACTTGTATGTAAAACAAGGAGAAAAAATTTCACAAGGGCAAGAAATCGCAGAAGTAGGAACAACAGGGAATTCAACAGGACCACATTTACATTTTGAGGTTCGAGTTTCAGAAAGGACTGTAAATCCACAATTACTTTTAGAAATATAAAGGAGGAAAGAAATGCGATTTCGAATTGATTTAAAAATATTCTTATGCATTTTTTTATTTTACTGTACAAAACAAATTGAAATTTATGCAATGATAATGTTTTTTGCTCTATTACATGAATTTGGACATCTATTAGCAGGGTTATTATTAGGAATGAAACCAGAGAAATTAGAAATAATGCCTTATGGAGTAGCAGTTTCCTTTCACTTAACACCAAAAGATTATAATAAAAAAATAAAAAATGGTAATTTATTAGAAGTAAAGAAAATCTTAGTAGCTTTAGCAGGACCAATTACAAATATAATAATAATGCTCATTATATTTCAGATGAACATGAATGTATTTACAGACCTTATGATAATATATTCTAATTTAGTATTAGTTTTATTTAATTTATTACCAATATATCCATTAGATGGAGGAAGGATTATAAAAGGCATTTTACATATATGGTGTGGAAAGAGGAAAGCAGAAAAATACGTAAATCTCATATCTTTTTTTACCTTAATTATAGTTACTTTTATTGCTAGTATAGGGATTTATATTGCTGAAAATATAGCTATATTTTTTATTATTTTAGTTATTTGGTGTATGTGGCTACAAGAAGATAGAATTTACCAAAAAAGAAATAAAATTTATAATTTACTAGAAAAAACTATTGAAATAAACTAAAATAAATAGTAAACTATACTAAAGATGAAAAGATAGGAGATTATGCTAATGATAAAAGAAAAATTAAAAAAGGAAAATGGAATTACGTTGGTTTCATTAGTGATAGCAACAATTGTAATAGTAATTTTAGCAAATGTAATTATTTATAATGTAAGAGATAATCTAAAAGTTGGAAATTTAAAAGAAATGCAAAATGATATAAGTAATTTAAGAGACAAAGTTTCTTCTTATTATTCAGAAAATGGAAAAATTCCAGCTAGTATAGAGTATACTAACATAGAAAATATAAGAAATGCAGGTGTTATTAATTCAGCAACAGATACAGGAAAGTTCTTAGTTATTGACTTATCGGCTATGGACAATTTGACATTGAATTATGGAAAAGACTATGAAAAAGTAAAAATGAATCCAGGAGCAGTAAACCAATATCAAGATTTATATATTATAAATGAAGAAAGTCATAATATCTTTTTTGTAAAAGGAGTTATAATAGATGGTAAAACATTTTATACAGACTATACTTATGAAGATGTAAGAGATGAAGTAGCAGTAGAACTAAGATATGTTGACAACATAAAAATTCCAGATGGATATAATTATGTAAGTGGAACAAAAGAAACAGGAATTGTTATTAAAAATAAAACAGATGAAACAAAAACATATACATGGGTTGTGGTAGAAAGTGAATTAACATCAAAGCCAACTAATGTAACAACAGATAATGAAGTAAAATTTTTAGAAAGTGTAAATATTAATAATGGTTACTACAAAAGCAATACAGATAACACAACAATATATTTACCTATTGCACTAAAGTCTTCACCAATATATGACAAAAATGGTATTTATAAAGATAAGAACGGTGATAAAGCAACAATACCAGAAGGATTTACAGTATCAGCAATTTTAAATGAAAGAACCATAGATAATGGATTAGTAATATATGATATACCAGAAGGAGAAACACCAAATTGGACAGAAGATACAAATAGTGATGGAGTACCAGATATACAGACAAAATATAATCAATTTGTGTGGATACCAGTAAAAGATGAAGCTAGTTATCAAAGGGATTTAAGTTATCCAAGTGATTATAGAGCTACTGCAAAAAATACTTTTACAGATACAGGATATTTACCAGAAGGAATAAATCAAGGAGAAGATAATGCAGAAAATAATGAAAATGCAGAAAGAGAAAGTGTGTTAAAATATAATGGATTT
Source organism: uncultured Clostridia bacterium (assembly GCA_963559365.1). GTDB lineage: Bacteria > Bacillota > Clostridia > TANB77 > CAG-508 > CAG-269. The sequence continues at coordinate 16,772 of CAUWKC010000010.1, forward strand.
TATATAGGAAGATATGAAGCAGGAAAAGAAGGAACAACAGTAGTAAGTAAACAACATGCAATGGTATATATATACAAAACTCAAACAGAGTTTAAAGAAATAGCAAAGACAAAAATGTATAATAATAATATAGTAAAAAGTGCAATGAGTTCAGGAATCCAATGGGATATGGTAATGCACTTTGTTGACGGAAAAAAAGATGGAACAGGAAAAAAATTATTTAATGTAAAAGAGTATGATGAAACAAGACATACAGGAAGTAAAGTAGAATCAGGGAAAAATAATAATGATAAAGTGCAAAACATATATGATTTAGAAGGTAATTTTGGGGAATATGTAGCAGAAAAAAACAATATCCATCCTAGCGATCCGTTTGTTGGTCGTGGAGGCAATTACGGCAAGGGCAGCATCTACAAAGCTAGCAGACGTAACAGCGCCAATGGCGGTGCCTACAGCAACTCTACTTTCCGCCCCGTACTTTACATAATGTAGAAATAAATGCTGTGAAAACCAAAAAGAGAGTGTAAAATGTCGAAAAATGCGACGAAAAGTGGAAGAAAATGGAATAAAATAATTGAAAAGTATAAAGAACTGTGATATATTGAAATCACAGTTTTTTGTATAATATTTTTTATCAAAAGAGCTCTTAAAAAATTTTAATCAAAAATTTTAATCAAAAAACAAAATCCGAACTAAAATAATATAATAAAATTTTACCCAAAGGGTTGTTTTTATCATGCCTTTTTGGTAAAATAGAAAGGAAGCAAATGGGAAATAAAAACAAAAATTTTATAACACAAAAAGAAGAGGGGGAGGTAAAAAGGGTAATGAAGGAAAATCCTGAAATTAAGAAAGCAAACGAGGAGTATGAATATTTAACAGGAGAAGAAGCAGAAAGAAGAATAGCATTTTTAAGAGAAAAAGCAATAAAAGATGAAAAAAGTGCAATACTAGGAGCAAGGGAAGAAGGAATAAAAGAAGGTAGAGCAGAAGGGGAAAAAAGAAAACAAATAGAAGTAGTGAAAAAATTATTAAAAAGAGGAATGACAATTGAAGAGGTGGCAGAAATAAGTGAACTAGAAAAGGAAGAAATAGAAAAGTTAATAAAAAAAGAAAAGTGCAGATAAAAATCTGCACTTTTTGTAATGAAATTGTAATAATTTAGCAATAAATTTGTTATAATCCGTTGACTTTTTCTCATTTTCGTTATATCATAGAACTGTTAAAAATGTGTTTAAAATCCTAAGGAGGAGAATTATGGGAGAAGTAATAGTAATCACATCAGGAAAAGGTGGAGTAGGAAAGACAACAACAACAGCGAATTTAGGTTCTAGTTTAGCAGTAGAAGGAAAAAAAGTAGCATTAGTTGATACAGACATAGGGCTACGTAACTTAGACGTTGTTATGGGATTAGAAAATAGAATCGTATATGACATTGTTGACGTAGTGGAAGAAAAATGTAAATTAAGACAAGCCTTAATAAAAGATAAAAGATTCAAAGAATTGTATTTATTACCAGCAGCACAGACCAGAGATAAAAGTGCTGTTAATGAAGAACAAATGAGAAACTTAGTAGAAAAATTAAAAGAAGAATTTGACTATATATTAATAGATTGTCCTGCTGGAATTGAGCAAGGGTTCAAAAATGCAATTGCAGGAGCAGACCGTGCCATTGTTGTAACTACAGCAGAAATATCTGCTATTCGTGATGCAGATAGAATTATAGGACTATTAGAATCTTCAGAAATAAAAAATCCAGAATTAGTAATAAATCGAATCAGACCAAATATGGTAAAGAAGGGCGAAATGATGGATGTAGATGACATTGTAGACTTATTATCTATTGACTTAGTTGGAGTTGTACCAGATGATGAATACATTATTACACAAACCAACAAAGGAGAACCTGTTATCCAAAACAAAAAAGCACCATCAGGAAAAGCTTATATAGAAATTGCAAAAAGAATATTAGGAGAAAAAATTGAAGTAACAATACCAGGTAGAGAAAAAGGATTTTTTGCTAGACTAAAACGAATGTTTAAAAAACAATAAACCAAGTGGGGGTAAATAAAGACAATGTTTGAAAACTTAACGAAATTTTTTAAAAAATTAAACAACAAAAATGAAAAAAATATAACAAATTCAAGAGATGCTGCAAAAGAAAGATTGCATTTAGTTTTAATGCAAGATAGAGCAAATGTATCAGCAGATTTCTTAGAACTAATGAAACAAGAAATAATTGATGTAATAAAAAAATATATTGAAGTTGACGAAAATGCTATTGATGTAAGACTTACTAATAAAGAAAATGAAGATGGAACAAATGGAGCACCGGCATTATATGCAAACATTCCTATTTTAAATATCAAAAATGAAGCAAGAAAGATAGAAACAAAACAAGAAGAAAAGAAAGAAAAAGTAGAAGATAGCACAAAAAAAGAAGAAAAAGCAAAAGAAAATAAAGAAGAAAAAAAGAAAGAACAAAAAGAAAATAAAGAAAAAGATGACAAAAAAGAAGAAATAAAAAAACAGAAAGAAAAAACTATAGAAAAAGAAGAAGAAAAGAAAGAAGAAAAAAAACAACAAACACAAAAAAATAAAGAAGAAAAAGTCAATAAAGAAGATACCAAAGAAGAACTTAAATCAGAAAAATAAATAAGAAAAAGAGTGATTTAATGAGAAAAAGAGAATTAAAAAATATAGAATGGAGTATCGGAATTATTGCAATTATCCTTTGTATAATAGGGCTAGTTGCTTTATTTTCTGCTACCAAAGAAGCAGAATACGATGAATTTAATAAACAATGTATATGGTTGGTTATTAGCCTAATAATTGGAATTATTATTTTAATGATAGACTATGAAGTACTGGTAAAAACATCTCCAATTTTTTATGGAGCATTTATAATACTATTGTTTGCAGTGTTATTTACAAAACCAGTTAATGGAGCAACTAGTTGGTTTGACATTGGATTTTTTTCTTTACAACCAGGAGAATTTGCTAAAATATTTGTCGTCTTATTTCTTACATATGCTATAACAAAAATACAAGCACGAGATAAAAGAAATATCAATAAACCATTAAAATTGTTAATATTATTAGCTATTTTAGGATTGCCTGTTTTATTGATAATTAAACAACCTGATTATGGAACAGCAGCAGCCTTTATTGTATCAATGATATTTATGCTAATAACAGCAGGAATTGATAAAAAATATATAATAGGAGGAATTCTATTAGTTGTTATATCAGTACCGCTTATATATAATTTTATTTTGCCAGACCATGCAAAAAAAAGAATTGACATATTTTTAAATCCAGAATCAGATCCTAGAGGTTCAGGATATAATATAATCCAATCCAAATTAGCAATCGGAGCAGGAGGATTAACAGGAATGGGAATCCTAAAAGGAAATCAAACACAATTAGGATTTTTATATCCCAAAACAACAGACTTTATCTTTGCTGTTATAGGAGAAGAAATGGGATTTATTATTGCAGGAGGCATAATAATACTTTATGTACTGCTCATAACTAAGTGTTTGTATGTAGCCAAAACAGCAAAAGATGAAATGGGGTCTTTGATAGCCTCTGGAATAACAGGAATATTTGTATTTCATATGATAGAAAACATAGGAATGGTAATGGGGTTATTACCAATAACAGGAGTACCACTTCCATTCATAAGTTATGGAGGAAGCTCTTTAATAACAAACTTTATTTGCATAGCTATTTTATTAAACATCAGTAGCAAAAGACAAAAAACCATTTTTGTAAAGTAGTTTTTGGGACGGAGAAAAAAATGATTAAGGAGAAAATATGTATTTAAAAAAATTAAAAATAGGAAATGTGACTTTAAAAAATAATTTAATATTAGCTCCTATGGCTGGTGTTACAAACCAGCCTTTTAGAATGATTTGTAAGGAATTTGGACCAGGAATGGTATGTACAGAAATGGCTAGCTCTAGGGCAATTTTTCATGATGACAAAAAAACGAATAGATTGCTAAATGTTGAAGGGGAAGAAAGACCAATTAGTTTTCAAATTTTTGGTAGTGACGAAGAAACTATGGGGTATGCAGCGAAATATGTAAGTAAAAAAGCTGATATTATAGATATTAATATGGGATGCCCTGCACCAAAAGTCGTTAAAAATGGAGATGGGAGTAAATTATTACTAGATTTAGAACAAGCAGAAAAAATTATGAAAGCTGTTGTTGAAAATTCTGAAGTGCCTGTAACACTAAAATTTAGAAAAGGTTGGGACAAAGAAAATATTGTAGCAGTAGAAATAGCAAAAATAGCAGAAAAAGCTGGTATTTCAGCTATTACAGTACATGGAAGAACAAGGACAGAATTTTATTCTGGAGTAGCAGATTTAGAAATAATTAGACAAGTAAAACAAGCTGTATCAATTCCAGTAATCGGAAATGGTGATGTGGTAGATGAAGAAACAGCTTTGCAAATGTTTCAAAAAACAGGAGTAGACGGCATTATGATAGGAAGAGGGAGTTTTGGAAATCCATGGATTTTTAAAAAAATTGCTTATTTTTTAGAAACAGGAGAAAAATTACCAGAACCATCTAAAGAAGAAAAATTAAAAATTATTAAAAGACATATTGAATTAGCAGTGCAAGAAAAAGGTGAAATTGCAGTTAAAGAATTAAGAAAACATATTTCATGGTATACGAAAAATTTAAAAAACTCAAGTGAGTTTAGAAATACTATAAATAAAATAGAAACTCAAAATGAATTGGTAGAAAAAATAGAAGAATATTTCAAAACACTTTAAAATAAAATGATAGTGGAATAAATATAACCACTATCATTTTTTGTGATTATAGGAAGGAGAGGAATATTTTGAAAAAAAAGCATATGATTTTTTTACTAGTTGGAATTTTTACATTGGGGATTATTATTTTTTTTACTTTTTTTAATTTAAATACGGCTAAAAATATGAAAATTGGGAATAATAGTAGTAGTCAAGAAATTGTAGATTATATTTTAAATATAAATTCATATCAAACAGAAATAAAAGTAGAAATTGAAAGTAATAAAAATAAAAATTTATATATTCTGAAACAAATTTATAAAAAAGATGAAAAATTAGTACAAGAAGTGCTAGAGCCTAGTAATATAGCAGGTGTTAAAATCATAAAAGAAGGTAATAAATTAACATTGGAAAATAGCAAATTAAGTTTGAACTCCTTTTTTGAAAATTATGAATATGTATCAGATAATAGATTGGATTTAAGTTGCTTTATTAAACAGTATAAGGAAAATGAAAAATCAAATTGGAAAGAAGAAGATAATCAAATTAAAATGATAACTAATCAAAACCAAGAAGAAAAATGTTTATGGATAGATAAGACTACAGGAAAACCAATAAAAATGGAGATAAAAGATACTAACAAAAATACAAAGGTTTACATAGTATATAATGAGGTAAATATAAATACTTAATATAAAGCAGATATTTACTTTCACTAATATTTAAAATAGCATGAAATATACTTGACAATATACTAATGGTAGGAGTGAAAGATATGCAAATCAAAAGAGGAGATATGTTTTATGCAGATTTAAGTCCAGTAGTTGGCTCAGAACAAGGTGGGATTCGTCCAGTTCTTATTATACAAAATGATTTAGGTAACAAGTATAGTCCTACTGTTATAGCAGCAGCAATAACTTCTCAGACAGGAAAAAATAAATTACCAACTCATATAGAAATTGATTCAGATTCTTGTGGTTTGAAAAGTAATTCGGTGGTATTGGCAGAGCAAATAAGAACTATTGATAAAAGTAGGTTAAAAGAAAGAATAGGTCATATTGATGATGAGGAAATAATAAATAAAGTGAATAATGCCTTAGGAGTTAGCTTTGGTTTGTAAACTAATAGAATATAAGATGACCAGAAGGGAAACTTCTGGTCATACTTTTAATTTTTTAATAATTTTAATTTCTTTATAAAGATTGTCAATTATAGCTTGTCTAGTTTCATAGGCATGTTTATATTCTTCATAAATAGTTTTATAATTTTCTAAAGTTTCGTTACTTTCTAATAACATTTTCATACCTTCTAAATAATAATTTTTGTCTTTTTCTTTTTTAGAATTTTCCATTTTTTCTCTGTATTTTTCGATTTGTTCAAATCGTTTTAAATTATTTTTTAATTCATCTACATAATTTTGTGTACAGGAAATTTCGTATTCAATATCATCAATAACAACTTTAAACAAAGTTTTGACAATGATAGGATTATTTTTTCCATAAGTATTTTTTTCTGTAGGTTTTGCATTTTCGATTAATATTTTTAGAGTGTCTGATATCCCAATGTGAGATTTATATTGCCTTTTACTAACAATGGCATCATATTCATCAGCAACACGAATGATTTGCCCTTCATAAGGAATATCTTTTTTTTGTAGTCCTTGAGGATATCCACTGCCGTTTAATGCTTCATGATGGTATAATGGTCCAGCAGAATATGGCCTTAATTTTAAATCTTTCATGCATAAATTATAGCCTAAAGTTGTATGAGTTTTTATTATTTCGTATTCTTCTTCTGTTAATTTGCCGGGCTTTTGAAGTACTTCAGGTGGAATAAAAATTTTGCCAATATCATGTAGATATGCACATATTGTACAATATTCTGTGAAACTTTTTTTGCAGTGCAAGTATTCGCAAAGTCTACAAGTTAGATTAGCTACATTTTCACAGTGTTTCCTAGTAAAAACATCTAGCTTGTCTAATATATTTAACTGATATCTCATGGTTTCACTTAAATTGTAAGATTTTAGGTTTGTTTTATCATAAAAATCAAATTGATAGTTCATAAAAAATCCTTCCTTATCTTTTTTTTTATGATAGCATGAATAAAAAAAAACTGCAAGTTTTTTTTTGTCTAAATGTTGACAAAAAATGTTTAAAATTGTATGATGGTATAGAAAAAGTAAGAAAAGAGAGAGGAAAAAAGATATGAAAAAAGAGAAGCTTGGAACCCTTGCGGGAGTACACACACACACACACACACCTTATGTTTACTAAATAAAATAAAGGAGGAAAAGGCTTCGATAACCATGTTTACCTTAGTAGCCTGTCTATTTTTTATAATAGTATTACTACTAGTAAATATAGGGTTAATTAACAAAAAAACAAGTCAAGAAAAAGAAATAAAAGAAATTAGCAAAGCATATGAAATAAATGAGCAAAATATGGAAGATGAATATGCAAAAGTAGCAGAAGAAAATGGTTATATGACAAGAGATGAGATAGAGAAGTTATTGCAAAATAAGAAAAAAGAATGGGATAAAGAACAAATATATAAACCAGGAGATATTTATCATATTAACTGTATACAACAAGGAGGATATGTAACATCTGCAAGAAAAGAATTTGCTACAACAATATATTTAGATAAACCAATAAGCGAAGATGTTAAATCAATAACTGCTACTGTACCAGGAGGGATAGCGATTCGTCAAAATGGAAATTATATATTAGGAACTTCTGAAGAAGGAAAAGTAACAGGAGTTGAAATTGGTAAGTTTATGATAAACTTTAATAGTATTTCTTTTAAGATTATAGTGAATAGTGCAAATACTAAAACTATTAATAATGATGCTGTAGGAATTATTATAAGAGATACGACATTACAATTTCATTAAAAAATACAAGTAATGTAAAAATTATTAAATATTAATAATTAAAATATGATTGAAAAGAGAAAGGAGATACATATGAAAAAAGAAAAGCTTAAAACCCTTGCGGGAGTACACACACACACACACACACCTTATGTTTGCCAAATAAAATAAAGGAGGAAAAGGCTTCGATAACCATGTTTACCTTAGTAGCCTGTCTATTTTTTATAATAGTATTACTACTAGTAAATATAGGCTTAGTTAACAAAAAAACAAGTCAAGAAAAAGAATTAAAAGAAATTAGCAAAGCATATGAAATAAACGAACAGAATATGGAAGATGAATATGCAAAAGTAGCAGAAGAAAATGAATATTTAACTGCAAGTCAAATACAAGAACTTATTTATAAAAATTCAACTTATAAACCAGGAGATATATGCAATTTTAAAAAATTATCCTTAGGAGGTTATTTGACAGATTCAGGTAGATCTTTTGGAACGACTATTTTTATTGATAAACCAGTTGATGAAACTGTAAAAGAAATTATGATATCTGGTAAAGTTACTTGTATTCAAAATGACAATTATTTATTAGGAGAACCATATAATGGTGCTACAACGGGTTTTTTGATGAAAATTGGTAAATTTGATTTGTTTGCATTGCAAACTGTAATAAATGTATCTTCCAAACATTCAAAAGCAATTAATAATGATGCTGTGGGAATAGTTTTAGAAGATGTGAAAATAACATTTCAATAATATGAGTTAAATAATTTTGTGAGAAATATAAAAAAATTTTTTTATGAATGAAAAAATGCAAGTTTTTATTGTTTAAATGTTGACAAAAAATGTCTAAAATTATATTCTGGTATAGAAAAAGTAAGAAAAGAAAGAGGAAAAAAGATATGAAAAAGGAAAAACTTGAAACCCTTGCAGGAGTACACACACACACACACACACCTTATGTTTACCAAATAAAATAAAGGAGGAAAAGGCTTCAATAACCATGTTTACTTTAGTAGCCTGTCTGTTTTTTATAATAGTATTGTTACTGGTAAACATAGGGTTAATTAACCAAAAAACAAGTCAAGAAAAAGAATTAAAAGAAATTAGCAAAGCATATGAAATAAACGAACAGAATATGGAAGATGAATATGCAAAAGTAGCAGAAGAAAATGAATATTTAACTGCAAGTCAAATACAAGAACTTATTTATAAAAATTCAACTTATAAACCAGGAGATATATGTAATATTAGTGAATTAAGGATAGGAGGTTATTTGACATTGAGAGGGGAAACTTATAGATCCACTATTTTTTTAGATAAACCAATTGATAAAACTGTAAAAGAAATTGCGATATCTGCTAGAGTTTCTGTTGTACAAAATGGTGGATTTTTATTAGGAGAAGAGGCTACAACAGGTTTTATTATTGAAAATGATAAATATGATTCATTTGCATTACCTTTTAAGATAAAAGTATCTGAAAAACATCCAAAAGCAATTAATAACGATTCTGTGGGAATATGTTTAAAAGATGTGAAGATAACATTTCAATAAAAACAATTGAAAAATCAATGAAAATGTGCTATTATATAATAGCACATTTATTATGAGAAAAAGAAAGTAAAGGGGAGTCAAAAAAATGTATCGAACAAAAACATGTGGAGAATTAAATATAAAAAATAGTGAAGAAACTGTAGAACTGGCTGGCTGGATACAAAAAATTAGAGATTTAGGTGGAATGATTTTTATAGATTTAAGAGATGAATTTGGCATTACTCAAATTGTAATACAAGAAGAAGCTTTACAAGAACAAGCCAAACAGCTAACATCAGAAAGTTGCATCCACATAAAGCGGAAAAGTTGTGGAAAGAAGCAATAAAAATTCAAAAATTCCAACAGGAGAAATAGAAGTAATTGCAGATACAATAGAGATATTAGGAAAATGTAAAAATGTACTTCCTTTTGGTGTTAATACAGAACAAGAAGTAAGAGAAGACTTACGTTTAGAATATCGTTTTTTAGATTTAAGAAATGAAGTTTTGCACAATAATATTTTACTTCGTTCTAAGATATTAAAAACATTAAGAGACAAAATGGATGAGTTAGGATTTACTGAAATTCAAACACCTATCCTAGCTAATTCTTCACCAGAAGGTGCAAGAGACTATTTAGTACCAAGTAGAATTAATCCAGGAGAATTTTACGCACTTCCACAAGCACCACAACAATTCAAACAATTATTGATGGTAGGTGGATTTAACAAATACTATCAAATAGCACCATGTTTTAGAGATGAGGATCCTCGTGCAGATAGAGCACCAGGAGAATTTTATCAATTAGATTTTGAAATGAGTTTTGCAACTCAAGAAGATGTTTTTAAAGTAATTGAAGAAGTTGTGCCTTATACTTTTAAAAAATTCACTAACTGGAAGGTAGATGAAGGACCATTTATTAGAATTCCTTATAAGGAAGCAATGGAAAAATACGGAATTGATAAACCAGATTTAAGAAATCCATTAATTATTCAAGATGTTACCAAAGTATTTGAAAATTCTGATTTTAATGCATTTAAAGGTAAAACAGTAAAAGCCATTGTTGTACCAGAAGTAGGAACACAAGGAAGAAAATTCTTTGATAAGATGGTGGAATTTGCAACCACAGAAGAAGTAGGAGCTAAAGGACTGGCTTGGGTAAAATGGGAAGAAAGTGGAGAACTAGCTGGAGGTATTGCTAAATTTATTACTGAAAATATGAAAAAAGAATTAGAAACTACCTATCAAGCAAAAAATAATTGTGCTATTTTCTTTATTGCAGACGAATTAACAAAAGCACAAAAAATTGCAGGATTAGTGCGTATTGAATTAGGAAAAAGATTAGACTTAATTGAACAGGGAGTTTATAAATTCTGTTTCATTGTAGATTTTCCTATGTATGAATTATCAGATGAAGGAAATATTGACTTTAGTCATAATCCATTTTCTATGCCACAGGGAGGATTAGAAGCTTTAATATCTAAAAATCCACTTGATATTTTAGCATACCAATATGACTTAGTATGCAATGGATATGAAATGGCATCAGGGGCTGTTCGTAATCATAATCCAGAAATCATGGTAAAGGCATTCGAAATTGCTGGTTATACAGAAGATGATGTTAAAGATAGATTTGGAGCTTTATACAATGCTTTCCAATATGGTACACCTCCACATGCAGGAGCAGCACCAGGGGTGGATAGAATGGTTATGTTGATAGCAAATTCACAAAATATTAGAGAAATTATTGCTTTTCCAAAAAATAAAAAAGCAAGAGATTTATTAATGAGAGCACCTTCAGTTGTAACAGAACAACAATTAAAAGATGTACATATTAAGTTACGAGAAGAGGAATAATAAATGAAAAATAAAAGAGTTTTATTAGGTATGAGTGGAGGAGTAGATAGTTCTGTTGCTGCTGTATTATTACAAAAGCAAGGATATGAGGTAATTGGTTGTACTATGAAATTGTGGAAACCATGTGGTAAAAGTGATACTCAAATGATAGAAGATGCTAAAAAAGTGTGTAATCAATTAGGAATTGAGCATAATATTATAGAAAGCACAGATATATTTAAAGAAAAAGTGGTAGACAATTTTATTAAAGAATATAAACAAGCAAGAACACCAAATCCTTGTGTAGAATGTAATCAATATTTAAAATTTGGTATATTTTATGAAAAAGCTAAGGAATTTGACTGTGATTTTATTGCAACAGGACATTATGCTAGTATTAGTTATTCAGATGTTTATAAGCAACATGTATTAAAAAAAGCAAAAGCAGAAAAAAAAGATCAAAGCTATTTTTTATATACAATTTCAAAAGAAAAATTAGAAAATATCCTTTTTCCTTTACAAGAATATGTAGATAAAGAGAAAATTAGAAAAATAGCAGATGAATATAAATTACCAGTAGCCCAAAAAAAAGAATCACAAGAAATATGTTTTGTGCCAAATGATGATTATCAAAATTTTTTGCAGGAAAACGGATATAAAAGTCAAAAAGGAAATATTGTTTTTAAAGATGGAACAATATTAGGAGAACATCAAGGCTATATTAATTATACAGTTGGTCAAAGAAAAGGATTAGGTATTTCATATAAAAAACCATTATATGTAATAGGGCTAGACAAAAATAAAAATGAAGTAATAGTAGGGGAAGAAGAAGATTTATATAAAAAAGAATTGAAAGCAAAAGAAATGAATTGGATTGTTCCTGTAAATAAAGAACCAATTGTTTGTAAAGCAAAAGTACGCTATCGTGCTAAAGAAGAATCTTGCGTAGTTTACACAGAAGGTGAACAAGTAAGAATAGTTTTTGATATTGAGCAGAGAGCTATTACTCCAGGGCAATCTGTGGTTTTATATGATGATACTGGAGTTGTATTAGGAGGCGGAAAAATAATTTAAAAAAAGCCTTGTATAATAAATTTAAGTGTGATATAAATAACTTATCAAAATAAAGCTAGAAAGGCGGAATTTTTGTGGAAGAAGAAATAAAGAAAGACGTTAAAACAATTTTAATTGTTGATGATGAACAACCAATTGTAGATATATTGGTATATAACTTAAAAAAAGAAGGATATCAAACCATCGAAGCATCAGATGGTATAACAGCTGTAAATATAGCATTAGAGAAAAAGCCAGATTTGATTTTGTTAGATATTATGCTTCCAAAATTAGATGGATTATCTGTATGTAAAAGAATAAAAAACTCTTTAAATGTACCAATTCTTATGCTAACAGCTAAAGATGGAGAAATTGATAAAATTTTAGGCTTAGAATTAGGAGCTGACGATTATATTACAAAACCTTTTAGTGTAAGAGAATTAGTAGCTAGAGTGAAAGCAAATTTAAGAAAAGTAGAAGCTGTTTCTAGTAATAGAATAGAACAACAATTAGAAGAAAAGAAAAGAGATAGTAAAATCATAGTAGGTGATTTACAATTAGACTTAGATAAATTCGAAGTAAAAGTAAGAGGAGAAATTATAGATTTAACCCTTAGAGAATTTGAAGTATTAAAATTCTTAGCTTCTCAGCCAGAACAGGTAGTAACAAGAGAAACACTATTAGAAAAAGTATGGGGATATGAATATTTTGGGGATATTCGAACTGTAGATGTAACAGTTAGAAGAATCAGAGAAAAAATAGAAAAAGACACATCTGTTCCAAAAATACTAATTACAAAAAGAGGAGTAGGTTATTATATAGCATCAAAATAAAACTAAAACTTATCATTTTATGATAAGTTTTTTTGTCGAAAAATGCGATGAAAAGTGGAAAAAATTAGGTAAAATATATTGACAAACTTAGATAATAGAATTTATACTTTTATTAGATGATATCATTTAAATATGACAAAAGGAGGTAAAAGTAGTTATAAACACGAAAAAAATATGAACAGAAAATTTGTATCAAAAAGCAATAGAGTATTGCGAAAAGTTTTAAATACAGAAGAAAATATAGATATTATACAAGATTTTATCGAAAGTTTTTTAAACGTAAAGATTACAAAAATTATTTTAAATCCTTATTTAGAAGTTAAATCAAATTATTTACCATCAGAAGAAAATTTTGGTATTGCCGATGTCAGAATCCAATTAGAAAATACAGAAGAATATAATATAGGAATTCAATTTATTGACGGATATTATGCACAAAACAAAATGTTATTATATTATGCTCAAATTCATTCAAATCAATTAGAATATAATGATAATAGAAAAATTACAGATACAATTACAATAAATTTATTAGACTTCATTTACCTAAAAACAGACTCTTATTTTAGTAAAATTCAAATTCCATCAAAAAATGGAAAATCAATGAATTTATATGTGATAGAATTGCCTAAATTTAAAGTGGACAAACAAAAATTAAATAACAAAAAAGAAGCATGGATGACTTACTTATGTGGTGAAAAACAAGGAAATGTAGAAGATATACTGAAAAAATTTGAAAAAATTCGAAAATTAGATGAATTATTAGAACAGTACTGGCAACAAGAAAAAATGGAATAGAAAACGATACAGTAATATGTATCGTTTTCTATTAACTAGTGAGCATCAGTTAAAGATTGTTTTAAAGTAACTTTGATAATAGTTCCTTCAGGTACTTGTTCGTCTTTAGCATAATCTTGTGTAGTAACAATACCAGAACCTTCTATTTGAATATTTAGATTTTTAGATTTTAAAGTACTAGCTGCTTGAGAAGCATTCATACCTTTTAAATCAGGAACTGTTACTGATGTTGCAATACTATTTCCTTGACCATATAAAACAATCAAAGAATTTTTTGGTAAAGAGCTACCAGGTTTTGGAGTTTGGTCTTCAACAAGAATTGAATTAGCATCTCCATTAACATAAGTTTTTGTCGTAAAACCAGCTTGTTTTAGCAGTTTTTCTGCTTCTGCTACAGTTTTATTTCTAACATCAGGAACCACAATATAATTGCTAGTATTGGTGTCGCTAGAAGAACTTTCATCAGAAGGAACACCTAAATAAGGTAAAATTTCAGCTAACATTTGAGATACAACAGGTCCTGCAACTTGACCACCTTGATGTCCATTTTTTCCTTGTGGGTCATATAATGTAAGAAGTAGAACAATTTGAGTATCTTCAATTGGCGAAATGGCTACATAAGATGCAACATATCCTTCATGTGCATTTGCCTCTGTTGGTTCAGAAGTACCAGTTTTTCCTCCGATAGAATATCCTTTTACAGCAGCATTTCTACCCGTCCCTTGTGTAACAACTGATTCCATCATAGATGTTACATCATTTGCAGTTTTTTTAGAAATAACTTGTCTTACTTGTGTTGTAGGAACATCTGTTGTAGTATCAGTATCTGTATTAGTTATTTGTTTTACGATACGAGGTTTCATTAAAATACCATCATTTGCAATACAAGAAACAGCTGTAATCATTTGAAGAGGTGTTACATTAAATCTTTGTCCAAATGACATAGTAGCTAATTCAACAGGACCTACTTTATCTAAGCTTTGGAATATACTAGATTGTTCACCATATAGGCCAGAATTTGTTGATTCAAATAAACCAAATGCATCATAATATTTATATAAAGTTGGTGCTGTTATTCTTTTTCCTAATTGCATAAAAGCAGGGTTACAAGAATTACATAAAGCTTGTCTTAAAGTTTGTACACCATGTGGTTGAGAACGCCAACAATTAATTTTTATTTTTGAGTTTGAAATATCGTCAAATTCTTCATAGCCTTTGCAGTAAAAGTCTCCGGATTTATCAGTAGTTGTTATATTCTCTTCTAAAGCAATAGCAGAAGTTATAATTTTAAAAGTAGAACCAGGTTCATAGGTTTCTGCTACTGATTTATTAGCCCACATCTTAAATAATGATTCACTTTTTTGTTCTTCTGTAAGAGAATTATATGTTTGTGCTAATACTGCATTTGGTGTATATGGTGAATTTAAATCATAATCTGGGTAAGATGCCATAGCTAAAATATCTCCTGTTTTTGGATTCATAGCAATTACATTACCACCTCGTGTACATTCATTATCCTCAACAGCTTGTTTTAAGTATTTTTCCACAATAGTTTGGATATTTAAATCTAAAGTAAGAATTAAGTCACTACCATTTTCAGCTGAAATATAAGTTTCTTCTGCATTTGGAATTTCTTTTTGGTCACTTCCTTTTGAACTTACAATTTTGCCGGGTGTACCAGTTAAAACAGATTCCCACTTTGCCTCAATACCACTTAATCCTTGATTATCACTTCCGCAAAATCCGATAACATTAGAAGCAACAGTACCATATGGATAATAACGTTTAGTATCTTCATCAATATTAATACCAGAAGTAACTTTATTTTCATCCATCCATTTTTTTAATTGATCTACTTTTTCTTGTTCCACTTTTTTTATAATAGTTTCTACCTGTGCTTTACTATTTACTTTTTCTAACACTTCTTCATAATTAAGAGAAAAAATTTCAGAAAAAGCCTTTGCTATTTTTTCCTTATAATCTTTAGTATCTACTTCATCCTTTTTTACAAGTTTATTGGGATTAATAGTGATAGTATCCACTTGAGCTCCAATCGCCAAAGCCTTTCCAGTAGAATCATAGATATTACCACGTTTTGGACTAATAATTTGATTAATAGTTTGTTGTTGATAAGCCTTTTCTCTAAGAAAATTACCTTGTACAAATTGAAGAAAACCAATTCTACCAATCAAAAAAACAAATATAATTAAAGTAGTAGCAAGAAGTGTTTTTAATTTACTAGTATTCATTAAATTTTTAGAATCAAACTTAGTTTTTAATTTAATAACCTTTTGTTGAGAAGTTTTTTTCTTTTTTCGATTCACATTTTGATTCATAATAGAACCCCTCTTTTGTTAAAATTTTATAGCCTTATTGTATCTTAAAAACAAATAAAAATCAATAAAAGTTGAAAAATTAAGAAAAATGTATTATAGTAATTTTGGGGACGGAGTAAAAAAGTGTTAATGCATGATACCCCATTAAGGAGGAAAAATGAGTACGATTTTAGATGAAACGAGAAATATTATGAAGCAATTTAATATTAGGGCAAATAAGTCTTTGGGACAAAATTTTTTGGTTAGTGAACAAGTTGTAGAGGCAATTGTTGATAGTAGTTGTGTAGGAAAGCAAGATTTTGTTATAGAGATTGGACCTGGATTAGGTACATTGACTAAGTTTTTGATTCAAAAAGCAGGAAAGGTATTAGCTGTTGAATTAGATAGAAAAATGATTTCTATTTTGGAAAACCGTTTTGCTAATTGTGATAATTTTTCTTTATTAAATCAAGATATTTTGAAGGTGGATTTGAAAAAGATAATAGAAGAGGAAAAAGCAAAAAGAAAGATTAAAAATGTTAAAATTGTAGCTAATTTGCCATATTACATAACAACTCCTATTATTATGAAATTATTGGAAGATAAGTTGCCTTTAGAAAGTATTACAGTTATGATTCAAAAGGAAGTTGCAGATAGGTTGATTGCTATTCCAGGAGAGAAAGAAACAGGTGCTATTACTTATCGTGTTTATTATTATGCAGAAGCAGAAGCTATTATGGAAGTTCCTAAGGAATCTTTTATACCTGAACCAGAAGTGACTTCAAAAGTTATTAAATTAAATATTCGTAAGGAACCAGCAGTAAAAATAGAAGAAGAGGAAGTTTTATTTCGTATTATAAAGTGTGCGTTTTTACAAAGGAGAAAGACTTTGCTTAATGCTTTGGTTAATGCAAAAGTTTTTCTGAATAAAGAGGAAGGAGTAAAAATATTAGAGGAAATAGGATTAAAACAAGATGTTAGAGCAGAAAAATTAAGATTGGAAGATTATGCCAAAATAACAAAATTAATAATTAAAAAAAGGTAGAAAAGTATTTTCATTTGTTTATTTTTATGGTATAATAGAAAAGAAGTATAAAATAGGGAGAATTATATGAATCAAATTTTAGTGACAAAAAAATTATATATCACACCTGAATTAAAGAGAAAAAAGAAAATTTATAAAATAGAATTCTTTTTATCTGTTTTTTTAGTGTGTATTTTAGTTTCTGCCTATATTTATGCTGAATATGATAGAAATAAAAGTGAAGAAGTATCACAAGAAATTTTAGCCAATATGGAAATACCACAACAAGATACCACAGTTGCTAAAAACAATGTCCTAGTCGTAGTATTAGATGAAGAACAACAGGAAGAAGAAGTAGTAAAGACAAATAATCCAGAAATGCAAACAACAAAAAGTGGTTATAAATACACAACTATAGCAGCTATAAATATTCCAAAAATCAATGTAACTTATCCTATTATTGATGGTCCAACAGATACAACAGAAGAAACAGAAGATTTATTAAAAATTTCGCCAACTAAGTTCTGGGGACCAAATCCAAATGAAGAAGGAAATTTTTGTATTGTAGGACATAACTATAGAAATACTAGATTTTTTAGTAAAGTACCTACATTACAAAATGGGGATACAATTGATATAACTGATTTAAATGGAAAAGTTATTACTTATAAAGTTTATGATAAATATGAAGTAGAGCCAACAGATGTTAATTGTACATCACAGTTGACAAATGGTAAAAAAGAAATAACATTAATTACTTGTACAGATGACAGCAAATATAGAGTTGTTGTTAAAGCAAGAGAAATTAAATAAAAATTTTTGAAGAACTAAAAATCTCCTATCGCATATAATATTATAAAAGCGATGAAAGGGGATTTTTTATTTGGCAAAAATATTAGTGTTTAATAATGATACAGATCGTATGGAAACATATTATAGGGGAGAATCAGAACCAATGCCATACAATACAAATGGAACATTGAGGGTAAGAGAATTTAGAGGTTCTAGTAAGAGTAATATTTTGTGGACAACAAAAAGAACGATGCAAAGTTGGAATAGCCAAAGATATATATTTGGAGGTCCAATTCCAGTAGGTTTTGCATTTAAAAGACCTTATGAAGGTGGTCATGGAAATCAAAGTCAACATTATGCAGGTGTTGCTTTTGATGTAGGGCAAACATTAACACCTAGCAGAAGGAGAACACTGTGGAATAGTGCTAAAAATTCAGGAGTATGGTATTATGTAGAGCCAATTAATTTAACCCCAACATGGGTACATTTTGACAAATGAAGATGTTAATGTTACAAGCATAGATTAAAAAAATAATCTATGCTTGTATTTTTGGAAATAGTTTTAATTTAAAATCATCTTTATTGGAAGGATTCGTTTTTGTATATTCTACTTTTTCAAGTACGTTTTTTAGTAAATTGTTTTTCATCTTTATATTATCAGTTTCGTAATAACTGTCTATAACGTTTTCAATTTTAGGAACTAATATTTCTTTGTTGTTTTTTTGAGACATAATATGAATTTTCTCGTTTTCCAACTCTGTAATTTTATTATTAGTTTCTTTTATTTGTTTTTTCAACAGATTTGAACGTTCTATAAATATATCTTTAGTATAAACTTCTTGTTCTAACAAATCGTAAGTTTTATTTAATTGCAATTTTAATTTTTCTACTTCGTTTTTATAGTTTGATATATTATCTGCGTTTATCTGTAATAGAGTTTCTATATCACTATTGTCATTATTGATTAATTTTATTTTGTAGTCTTCTAATAATAATTTTAATGATTGTAATAATTTATCTTCTACAAAATTGATATTACTTCCAACATTATCTTTACATTTTCTACAACAAATCCTTACATCATTTCTATTTGGATTAGTTATTCTTGATAAAGACTTTCCACAAAGCCCACATTTCAAAATAGAAGCCATTGGATTTTTCAAGCTATAATCTACCTTGGTTCGACTAATTAAATTGCTATTTCGTATATGCTGAACCTTATTCCATGTATTTAAATCTATGATTGGTTCGTGAAGTCCATCAACATATATTATATTTTTATTTTCGTTTTTTACTCTTACAATGTTTCCGTTTATAACCTTTTTAGTTGTAGCTTTATCAGTGTATTTTATTTTACCAATATAAACAGGGTTTGTAAGTATATGAGTAATGCTAGACTTTGTAAATTCATTACTTCTGCGAGGTTTAAATCCCAATCTATTAAGTTCATTACATATAAATTCTAATCCATTGCCACTACAATATAGATTGTAAATTAATTTTATCATATTTGCTTCATATTCATTGATTTTTAGAGAGTATCCTTTCTGTTTAGGAAGTTTGTATTTATCATAGCCATAAGGGGCAGAAGTACCAACATGTTTACCTTCTTTTACACTTGCTATTATTCCTTCATGTAACCTTTGATTTATTTTTTTATATTCTCTCCTAGACATAAACAAACCAAATTCAAAGTATTCTTCGTCATAATCATTATTAGGGTCATATGTCTTTAAAGGAGTTATTATTTTAGTGTTTGAATATTGAAAAGCATTAGAAACAATTCCTTGGTCTAATGTGTTTCCTCTTGCTAAACGTTCTACTTCTACAACTAACACACCTGTCCACATTCCATTTTCAACATCTGTCAACAATTGTTGCATAACAGGTCTAGCAGAGATAGTTTCTCCACTTACAACTTCTCTATAAAATTTACTTATTTTAATCCCAACAGAATTAGCATAGTCTTTTAGTCTCTTTTCATGCCTAGCTAATGTTTCGCCTTGACCATGAGATTCTGCTTCCATGTCTTTACGTGACTTCCTGAGGTATGCTGCATAATATTCCATAGTATTATTAATATTTGTATTCATAAAAAAAATACCTCCATTTTCAATAAATTTATAATAAACTATTGAAAATGAAGGCACTTTCATATATAATAAAAATACATTCACTTTCAATAGTGTTTATGTGTGAGAATTATGTACCGTGTCGCAAACTTTGGAACATAATTCTCTTATTTATTTAATAATTTTTTATCTAACTTTTCAATTTTTTTAATATTTGTATTATTTTCAAATGTAGTTAGCTGATATATAGCTTCATTATTTAATTTTAACAACCTTTCGGATTGAGGCAAACCTTCCTTTATAAAGGTAGCGTTTAAATTTTCTAAATTTGCTAATACTATTAATTGAGATATTGTTGCATTATCTCTGATATTACCTTTAGCCTTAGGATTTTTCTTTTTCCACTCTTTGGAAGTCATTCCAAACAATGCGACATTTAACATATCAGCTTCATTTGCATAAGTAATAGATTGATGTTTTAAAGAAACATTTTCTGGAATTAAATTTTGTTTAATAGCATCAGTTTGTATTCGATAATTAGTTTTTGCAATTAATCGTTTTATATTCCAATCAGAAGAAAGTTTATTACTTTCGTCGTTTTTTAATCTTTGATAATCAGTAATAACATATAGCTTAAATTCAGGACTTAACCAACTTGCAAATTCAAATGCAATATCTTTATGAGCAAAAGTACCTCCGCCGTGTCCTGAACGCGAAACGATTCCGATTGCATTAGTACTTCCAATCCATTTTTGAGGGGTCATTACGAAACTGTTAGAACCAGCTTCGTTCACAAAGGTGTCGAAATCGACCCCTTTAAAATTATTGTTATGCATCATTTCCCATAGTCCTAAAAATTCAATTGTTGACCTATTGCGCATCCAGTTTTTTATGACATCTTTTGGAAATTCTGAGTTTTTATATCTTGCCAAATCTGTTAGAGATATAAAATCATTTATATTATCATTTGATAATACTGAAATTTCTATATTATTAACAGTTAGAGTTTCTCTGTATAATTCTTTATTTTCTTTTAATTCATTTTTACTCATTTTATTTTCTCCTAAAACTCCCTTTTTAATTGTTTTACTATTCCAACTATTGTAACTGGTATAGTTTTCATTTCGTCATATGTAAATATAAGTGGCTCATAGTTGGTGTTCAGCGGTTGTAATAAAATACTGTTATCACTTTTTTTGCCTTTTTTTATTGTGGCTTCATCTCCATTTATAATAGCTACCACTAAATCGCCATTTTCAAAATCATCTTGTTTTTTTATAATTACTATATCATCTTCTATTAAGATAGGAGACATACTATCTCCTTTGATTTTTAACGCAAAATAATCAGAACCATCTTTTATTATATTTTTATCTACTTCTATCATTCCATCCCAGTTTTCTTGTGCCATATAGTCGTATCCTGCTTTTACTGTACCAAGAAGCGGAATTTCTGCAACAGGATTGCCCAGTTTATCTAATTTTTCTTTACTTTCTACTAAATCTGATTTTTTTATATCAAAATAATTTGCAAGTAATTCTATTTTGTCAATTCTAGGATAAATATTTGCATTACACCAATCAGTAAAAGTTGAATAGGGTATATCTAAATCACGACATACATCAACTCTAGTTTTTTTATTAATAGTCATATAATAATTTAAATTTTTTGCAAAAATTTCTTTATTCCCTAAATCGCTCATATATACCTCCTACAAGCATTATACGATTTTACCGTAAAAAAGTCAAGAAAAAATTTAAAAAATTACGGAAAAAGTATTGACAACGGAAAAACCGTAAGATATAATACAAACAGAAAAACGGAAATACCGTTAAGAAAGAAGGTGGAAAATTTGAAATTAACATTAAAAGCATTAAGGATTAATAAAGGGTATAGTCAAAAGAAAGCAAGTAGTTTAATAGGTATAAGTGAGGAAACATTGGCTAATTATGAAAAAGGATTGACTTATCCAGATATACCAACATTAAAAAAAATTGAAGAAGTTTATGAAACTAAATATGATAATATAAATTTTTTTTAAAACTAATAAACGGTAAAACCGTACAAAACGAAATGCGACACGGTACAAAGAAATAAAGACAAGCAATATGAATAGACATTTAAAGAGGTGGTTACAAGATGATAGTAAAAGAATTTAAATTAGGAAATACAACAATAGAAGTAGACAATACATATTTTCCAGAAACAAAAGAAGAAAACGAAAGAATTTATGAAGAATTTAATAGAACAGCATGTGAGATTTTAAGAACTTCAAAATAAACGAAAGAAGGTGGAAACAAATGAAAAAAGCAAAAATAAAACTAGATAAAAACAAAATATACGCATTTATTGGACGAGCAGTAGTATATAGCAGTGTATATGTAGCAACAGTTTTAGGAAGTGTGTGGGCATTTTTAGAATGTACAACAGTTTATAGATAGGAGGGAAACATGAATTTACTTTTTTGGATAATAAAAAATATTCAAATAATATGGGGAATATTATCTGAATATCAAATGTGGATACTCACTTTTTTAACTATTTTTACTGCTGTAGTGAATATATCCCTTTGCTGTTTTGTAAATAGAATGCAGAGTAAGAACATTAATAGTAATATCAAGTCCATAAATAATTTTAAGGATAAGAGAATACGACATGCCAAAAAGTATAGAGGTAAAAGTTAAAATTGCTACATTAAAATAAAAAACAAAATTAATTGCAAACAGAAATTTATCTTTTTTATAATTAGATTTTAATACTTTGCATAAATAACTAAAAAAAGAAATTGTGATAGTGGTTATTAATCCAGCAATCACATTGCTTAAAATATTATAAATATTCAAAATAAACACCTCGCTTAAGTGAAATTATACAACAAATTACCAAATTTTACAAGGAAAGGAGTGAAAGAGAATGTTCATAAAAACAGTAAAAAGACAAGGCGAAAAAATAATTGAACTAGATAAAAAATTACAAGATACAGAGCAAGAAGAAATCAACTTTTTAAATAATACAGTAAGAGATTTACTAAATTTACAAGACATAAACAGCTTAGGACTATCAGAAGAAGATAAAAACAAGCATAGAAACATCATTATAAATGCTTTAGTAGAAAATTGCTTAGACAAAATAAATGAGCTATCTAGCACTGACCAAAGTTTTAGATAACTCAAAAATAAGAACATATATAAATTCATATTTACTTTATATTAACACAAAAAAAGTAGATTGTCAAAGGAGAATTATGGAAGATTATATAGAAAATGACAAAGGAAATATATTCGAATTAATAGCAGAAGAATGCTATTACGATGATTTAAGGGAGGAATAAAAATGATTAAAAAACCAGCAGAAATGATAAATGAAACAAACAAGTTTAGGGTACTTATAGCAGGATATCCTGGAATAGGAAAAACAACATTAGGACTATCAGCACCAAAACCATTATTAATAGATGTAGACTTTGGAATAAATAGAGTAATGGCAAGTGCAAGAAAAGATTATATACAACCAAATACATATGATGAATTACTAAATGATTTAAAAGGAGATTTAAGTGATTATGAAACAATAGTTATAGATACTGGAGGGAAATTACTTGAATTAATGAAAGCATATGTAATTAAGAATGATATTAAAAACGCTAAAAAAGATGGAACATTAAGTTTACAAGGATATGGAGCAGTAGGTAGAGAATTTACAAGATTTATGAACTACATATATTTTGATTTAAGAAAACACTGTGTAATTATATTTCACGCAGTAGAAGAAAAACAAGATGAAGAAACAAAATTAAGAATTTTAGTTGAAGGAAGTACAAAAAATACAGTATGGCAAAATGTTGAACTAGGCGGATTTATTGAAATGAGAGGAAATAAAAAAACAATAGGATTTGATAACTGTGAAAGATATTTCGCTAAATCAAGTTTTGGAATCAAGGGAAATTATATAATACCAGAATTAGATGGAAATATACCAAATGACTTTTTAACAAAACTATTTGAACAAGCCAATAAAAATATACAAGAAGAAAGTAAAGTATTTGAGGCTGAAAGAAAAGAATATCAAGAAGTAATGGACAAGTATATACCAATTATTGAAAGTATGACAATAGAAAGTGTGCAAGAAGTATCAGATTTAATGAGAACAATAGAACACAAACTAACAAGCAAAAAGGAATTAACAGCAAGATTTTTAGAGAAACTAAAAGACTTAAATATGCAATGGAACAAAGAAAAACAACAATACGAAGTTAAGCAGGAGGGGTAATATGGCTAAATATTATATAACTCCTACACTTTTAAATAGTTGGCAATATAACATTAAAAATGGAACTTTAGAAGATTTTATAAAAGTATTAAACAAAGAACAATTTGAACCAACTGAAAGCATATTAAATGGTTTTGAATATGAAAAATATATGCAAGAAAATTACGAAGAAACTAAAAATGGTTCATATCAAGTAAAGGTTAGTAAAGAATATGAAGACTATTTACTTTATGGGATTATAGACTGCTTAAAAGGTGGAATAATCTACGATTACAAATACACTAAAAACTATGATGTAGGCAAATTCTTTAATAATCATCAAACTCTTATGTATCTTGAAATGGTACCAGAAGCAAAAAAAATGGTCTACTTAATAACAAATAAATTTAAAAAAATAGAGCATCCAGATATTAACTTTAAAGATATTGCAAAAGTTGAATATGAAGTAGGAGATATTTTTAAAGAAGAATATACAAAAGATTTATTTCCAGAAACAATAGAAAGCGTATTACACAAATTTATTGAATGGCTAAAAGCTTATAACTTATATGATTTATATACAGAAAAATGGAAATGTAAATATTAGGAGGCTAATATGCAAACTACTGGAATAATAACATCGTTTAGCAAAGATTGGAAAACAGGAAAAGCAATTATAACATTGCTACTAGACATTAAGGAAGTTGAAGAAATAGAAAGATTATCAAAACTAGATAGACTAATAATAAGTGTAAAAAAATTCTTTAAAAGAAGGTCGTTAGACGCAAATGCTTATTGCTGGGTATTATGTGACAAAATAGCAAAAGAATTATGCAAAGACGGAACATTAGTAACAAAAGAAAAAATTTACCAAGATAGCATTTTACAAATAGGAACATTCGAGCCGTTTCTTGTACAAGAAAAAACTTTTGAAAGATTTAAGCGAATATGGGAAAAACAGGGTTTAGGTTTTTTAGTGCAAGAAGTAAGCAGAAAGAATAAATGTGTAAAAGTACATTGCTATTACGGCAGTTCTACATATGACACAAAGGAAATGAGTTTATTAATTGAGTTATTAGTAGATTTAGCAAAGAGTTATGAAATAGAAACAAAGCCACAAAAAGAAATAGATAGCTTATTAGAAAGCTGGGAAAAGAAATGATAGTAAAAGATTTAAGAAATTCATTTAATCCAGTACCAAAGTCTGAAAAGAATAAAACCAAACAAGAAAATAAAAAGAAAAAAGACTTCTGTATAATGCCAATAAACAATTCCTATAGCACGGTAAGAACAGAAGTATATTGTGAAAGACACGAGGTTTACTTTTCAAAGGCTTATAGGCAAAAGAGTATAGATGATGGGCTTATAGTATTTTTAACAAGGAAAAACCATCGTGGTACGAATGGGGTACATGGAAAGAATGGAGATAAATTAAATAGAAAACTAAAAAGATTAGCAGAAAAAGCATGGACAAGTTATTACAACAAAACAAAAGAAGACTTTATAGCCAGATATGGCAGAAATTATTTATAAATGGAGGGAAAAAAGAGATGTCAATAGAAAGAAAAATAAAAAGAAAAAGAGCGTATGAAAAATATAAGGAAACGATAAAAGGGGTTCCAGATAAATATAAAACATCTTTCAGTGATTATTGGAAAAAGGAAAATAGATAAGATTAAAACACCAAAGGCTAAGACAGAATAAAGTTTTAGCCTTTAACTTTACGAAAGGAGAAAGCAGAATGGACAAAAATAGCTTTCTAATATACTTAGATTATCAAGAACAGTTTGAATTATTAACAGATGAACAAGCAGGACAATTAATAAAAGCAATAATCAGATACGAAAAAACAGGTAAAATAACAGAATTAGATGGAATCACTAAAATGGCTTTCTCTTTTATTAAAACACAATTAGATAGAGACAGAGAAAAATATAACAAAAAATGTGAGAAAAATAAAGAGAATGCTAAAAAAGGTGGGAGACCTAAGAAACAAAAGGATATTGAAAAAACCGAACGGTTTTGAAAAAACCGAACGGTTTTGAAAAAACCGAATGGAATTTTGAAAAAGCCAAAAAACCCGATAATGATAATGAAGATGATAATGATAATGAAAATGAAGATGATATTGATAATGACTTATTATTAAAAGAAGAAAAAGAAGAAAAATTGCAACAACGATTTATAGAGTGTTTAAATTCCTTTAATGAAAATGCAATTAGTGAATGCATAGGATATTTAGAAAAATTACCATTTGAGGTAATAGAATATGTTTTAAAGAAGACATCAGGAATATCAAATCCAAATTGGAATTATGCAGATACAATTTTAGAGGATTACTACAAAAAAGGGATAAATACACTTGAAAAAGTCCGAACAGAAGAAATTAATTTCAAAAATAAAAGCATAAAAAAAGAAAAACAGGATTTTAGTAAATTGGAGGATTTCTAAATGCAAAAAGAAGAGTTTAAAAAAGAAATACTAAAAATACAAACTGCATATAACAAGAAATTCACACAAGAAGAATTACAACTATGGTTTAAAGAATTTATGAATACAGACATTAAAGAATTTCAAAAAGCAGTAGACAAAACAATAAAAAAAGTTATATTCACACCTAAGATAGCAGATGTTAGGTCACGAATAGCAATAAATCCAAATGACTACTATACTGATGACCCATACGCTTATTTATACAAAAATCTGGAATGGTGTGAATTAGTAAAGGAGTGATAACAAATGAAGACAAATCAAAAACAAAGAATAATAAATTATATACGAGAATTTGGAAGTATAACAAGCTTAGAAGCCTATAAAGATTTAGGAATAACGCAATTAGGAGCAAGAATAGATAGTCTTAAAAAAGAAGGATATACCTTTAAGACAGAATGGGAAAGTGGAAAGAACAGATACGGAGATAAAATAGATTATAAAAGATATTATTTAGCGGATATAGTAGTAGAAAATATGAATCATATTCCAAAGATAGATTAAAAAAAGGAGGATTAAAAATGAAAGACAATATAGAAAAATTTATAATATTTTTAAAGGAAAATAAATTCTCAAATAATGTAAAAAATGAAGGAGATAACTTAACAGTAGGAGGAAGTTTATACTTAAGTTGCACAAACATAACAGAGTTACCAGATAACTTAACAGTAGAAGGAAATTTAAACCTAAGAAACACAAACATAACAGAGTTACCAGATAACTTAACAGTAGAAGGAAATTTAAACCTAAGAAACACAAACATAAAAGAGTTACCAGACAACTTAACAGTAGGAGGATTTTTAGACCTAAGAAACACAAACATAAAAGAGTTACCAGATAACTTAACAGTAGGAGGAAGTTTATACTTAAGTTACACAAACATAACAGAGTTACCAGATAACTTAACAGTAGGAGGATTTTTAAACCTAAGTTACACAAACATAACAGAGTTATCAGATAACTTAACAGTAGGAGAATTTTTAGACCTAAGTGGCACAAACATAAAAGAGTTACCAGATAACTTAACAGTAGGAGAATTTTTAGACCTAAGTGGCACAAACATAAAAGAGTTACCAGATAACTTAACAGTAGGAGGAAATTTAAACCTA